>CANQOT010000013.1 GCA_947625555.1 uncultured Clostridia bacterium
TTATACCCAGCTTACCCTCCATAAATTCCCTTCGTCGGTGCGGGGACCCGTTCTCCGCACCGACCCCCGCAAGGGGTGGGGGAGTTATGAGAACAAAGTAAAGTACAAAAAAACCGAGGTTCCCTCGGTTATTTTGTTATTCGCGCCCCCTCCATGGGAGGGGGATCAAGGGGGTGGGGTGACCTGCCCCTGTTTACGGGGGCGGGTGGCACGGCAAAGCCGTGACAGGTGGGGGCCTTGCTTCTAATTACGTCATTCCGAGCGCAGTCGAGGAATCTCCTTATTAAGATTCACTCGGGCTACGCCCTCGGAATGAGGGACAAGACCAACCTCTACCCCCTCCATGGGAGAGGGGTAGGGGTGGGAAAAATTTTCAAAAACCGATTGACAATGTGTTCATGCTATGATAAAATAACAACTGTTATATAACGGTTGTTATTTTTTTGGAGGAAGTATGCCTAAACAAAAAATCACAAGGGAAGACGTGCTTCGGGCAGCGGCGGAAGTCATGCGCAGGGGCGGTACGCAGGCGCTCGGCGCACGGGCGGTCGCAGAGGAGCTCGGCTGTTCCACCCAGCCCATCTATTCCCTCTTCGGAGGGATGGGGAATTTAGAGGCCGTACTGCTCGACGAGGCAAAACGGCGGTACCATGTCTTTATCGACGAGTATCTTTCCGCGGCGGGAAAGAGCCGCTACGAGGCGTTCGGCATGGGCTTTGTGAAGTTCGCCCGCGAGGAAAAGGGGCTCTTCCGTTTCCTCTTTCTCTCCGAGCATAGACCGGATGTCGACCCGTTCTTCGAGGAGATCGTAGGGGAAATGTGTGCGCTTTACCGCATGGACAGGGAGCGGGCGGAGGCGTTCCACCGCGACATGGCGGTCTTTTCCTACGGGATCGCCGCGAGCGTCAACTGCGGCGGTGAGAGTTCGGACGAAGAGATCTCCGCGGCGTTCGACCGTGAGTTCTACGCCCTGTATTCTTACTATTTTCCAGAGAGGCCGCGCTTTTGGGAGAAATAGGGGGGAGAAGCTATGCAAAACTTCGGTATGAGTATGCTGTGGTTTTGGGTGTGCTATATTGCCGTAACATGCGTTGGCGTGGCGCACTGTGTGTTCAACATCAAGGTATTGCACATGAAGCCGATGGACGAGCATTCGATGGGCGAGGGATATGAGGCGACGAAACCGTGGCATCCCCTATATAATATTGTGCTGTTTCCGCTTTTCGGCTGGCTCTACATGCGGGGGCTCGCCACGCCGACTGCGGCCGAGGCGCTTATTACGGGCGCTATATGGGCGGGCATCTGCATTGTGTTCGACCTCGTCGGCTGGGTTTTGATCCCTCACCCGTGGCGGCTCACTTTTCGGCAGTTTTACATAGAATATCAACCCCATATTACGCTGATCTATCTTATCATCTTTCTCTCTCCCCTTGTGGGGTACGGGTTTGCGATGCTGTAAGGAGTGCATATGAATGTAATCGAAATTTCACATCTCAAAAAGTATTTCGGCGACGTGAAGGCGGTGGACGACATCAGCTTCTGCGTCGAGGAGGCGGAATTTTTCGCCTTTCTCGGCGTGAACGGGGCGGGCAAGAGCACGACGATCTCCGTTCTCTGCGGAAAGGAGCCGCCCACGGACGGGCGCGTTCTCATCGGCGGGGAGCCGATCGGCAAGGAGCGGGGAGAGGTCAAACGCACTCTCGGCGTCGTCTTTCAGGAGAGCATGCTCGACGGTTCACTCACCCTCTTGGACAATCTCAGATACCGCGCCGCCCTCTACGGCATCTTTGGGAAGGAGTATGAGGAGCGGCTTCAAAAGATCTCCGCCCTTTTGGACCTTGCGCCCATTTTGAAGCGGCGGGTCTCCAAGCTCTCCGGCGGACAGCGCAGAAGGGGGGATATCGCGCGCGCCCTCGTGCATCGCCCGCGCATCCTCATCCTCGACGAGCCCACGACGGGGCTGGATCCGCAGACGAGAAAGGGCATCTGGGAGGCGGTGAGCAGGCTTAGAAGTGAGCAAAACGTCACCGTATTTTTGACGACGCACTACATGGAAGAAGCGGCGGATGCCGACCGCATCGTCATCATCGACGGTGGAAAAATTCTTGCCGACGACACCCCGCTTCGCCTCAAGGAAAAATACACGGGTGACTTCATTACCCTATACCATGTCCGCGAAGAGGATGTTAGAAAGCTCGCCATGCCCTACGAAAAAGTGGGAGAAAAATTCCGCATCGAAGTGAAGAGTTCCGCCGCGGCGCGCGAACTCATCACAGCACACCCCGAGCTCTTTTGCGACTTCGAACTCACCAAGGGAAAGATGGACGACGTATTTTTGGCCGTCACGGGAAAACGTATCGGAGGGGAAAACGCATGAAAAAGCTCAAAACGCTTCGCGCTCTCATTGCGCGAAACGCCAAAATTTACTTCCGCGACAAGGGCGTTTTCTTCCCGTCCCTTCTCGCGCCCCTCATTCTGCTCTTCCTCTTCATCGCCTTTTTGGGGAACGTTTACCGCGACTCTATCCGAAGCATCGCGGGGGAAGCGGGCATTGTCATCTCGGGCGGGGCGGTCGAGAGCATCGCGAGCGGGTGGCTCATCTCCTCCCTGCTTGCCGTGTGCGCGGTGACCATCGCCTTTACCGCCAATCTCGTCATGGTGCAGGATAAGGTGACGGCGCGAATTGACGATCTCAATGTCTCGCCCGTCTCCCGCCATATCCTCGCCCTCTCCTATTTTATCTCTACCTTCGCGGTGACGACGCTCATCTGCCTCGTCGCGCTCGGGGCGGGCTTTGTCTATATCGGGATCGCGGGCTGGCATCTTACGGCGCTTGACGTCATCTCCTCGATTGCAGATACGCTTCTTTTGACCCTCTTCGGAACGGCGCTCTCCTCGCTCGTGTGCCGCTTTGTCCGCTCGCAAGGGGGCGTTACGGCGGTACAGGCGACCGTTTCGTCGGCATACGGCTTCTTATGCGGGGCATACATTCCCTTCGGAAATCTTACCCCGTGGTTGAGAAAGATCTTGATGTTCCTCCCCGGTTCTTACGGTACGGGACTTCTGCATGAACACCTCATGGGCGGCGCGATCGACGCCCTCGCAAAAGACGGCGCGCCCGCGGCGGCGGTGGAAGGTTTGAGGCATGGCTTCGACTGCACCCTCGACTTCTTCGGCAGCGACGTTCCGCTGTTTGCCTGTTACCTCGTCCTCATCGGCGCTACTGCGGTTCTCATCGGCGTTTACGTCGCGCTGTGTGCCGCGCGAAAAAAACGGAAGTGATCTGCGCCCTGTCCCCGTCCGCAAAAAACGGGTTTTCTCTTGATTTTTTCATACGATATGTTATAATGGGTAGGAAAGTACATCGGGAGGTATGCCGTGAAGAAATCGCAGATAACGATCGCCGCTCTGCTTGCGGGCGCGCTCTTCGGCGCGGCGCTCCCCGCATCCCTTGGCGGGAAGCGGGCAAATGCGCAGGTCTCGCTCTCCTACGATCATTCCATTCGCGGCATCGCGGGGCAGAGCGTTTCCGCCTCCGACCTTCTCGAACAGGCATACGGCTCTGCGGTCGGCCCGACCGAGAAAAAATGGCTGGCTGAGAGCGGGTTTTTTGCGCTCGACTGCATCCGGTCTATCCCCGCATCCTATGTGGAGCTTACCGAAGAGGGCGGCAGCTATACCGTGCAGGCGAGGCCCTATTCCTATATCGGGGAGAGCGGCCGCACGGTCGTTTTTACGCCTTCCACCGTCGGCGGTACGCCCTTTGCGCGGCAGGGCGAAAACTACACTGCGACGTTAAACGCGGGGGGCATGTCCGAGGATAGCCTTTCGGTTTCGTACGAGACGACCGTCACCGTCGCCGCCGAGGACATCACGGAGATCGCCAATGCGGCCTACCGTGCGGGCGCAGATCTCTCCCGCAAGATCGCCGAGGACGGGGAGGAGGGCACGAACTTCACCGAGGCCCTCGCAAATTACAGGGCGGCGCAGGCGGCATATGAGGAATATCTTTCGGCCTATGCCGCATATGAGAATGCCGAAAGGGAGTACCGCGCCTATCTTTCCGCCTATGCGGAGTGGAGCCGAAAAGACAGCGCCTACCGCGCCTATTTGCAGCAATACGACGACTATCTTGCAGCCAAGGCGGCGTATGAAGCATACGAAAAAGACCTCGCGGCTTACTATCGCGACTTGCAAGCGTACCGGGACTATCTCGCCGCCCTCGCGCAGTACGAGGTCGATTATAACGCCTATATCGAGGGGCTCGATTCCCCCGAAAAACGGACGGTGTTCGAGCAGATCGCCTACATGGATTTCATCGAAGAGGCGGCCTATCTCACGGAGGGTGGTTCGCCGCGCACCCTTTACAGCGCGGTCATGGGCAATTCTGTCTCCCTCGTGCTCGACCAAAAGGACGCGCTCGTCAACCTCAACCGCAACTACCGCGAGCCCATCGAACTTGCGGACAGGGTGACCCATCTTTTGCGCGAGGACATTCTTCCCCGCTACCACGCCTTGAAGTCTGCCTCCGTCGAGGAGAAATACGCCTTCTATATCGCGTACAGTGCGGCCGCGCGCGACGCGTTCAGCGAGCTCTTGCGCGCCCTCGATTGGCTCTATCGCCAGAACACCGTCCGCATGGCCATCGAGACCAAGGACCGCGTTCCGCAGTTCCGCCTTCTCCTTGCCCAGCTCTGTGTCATCTGCAATCTCCTCACCGACGGGCCCGTCGCCAACTACGATAAGATCTATTTGCGCGGCGGGAAGAAGTACGATTTCGACGAGAATTACCGCATCGACGGCTTTACCCCGCAGGAGCTCATACGGGGGGCGGAGATCCCCGCGGACAACGGGAATGCCGAACCCCTCGCAGGGGGACTGCCCGCAATGCCCGACCTGCCCGTGCGGCCCGACGAAGTCTCTCCCCCGGGGACGATGCCCGTCCGCCCGCGCGATCCCGTCGAACCGACTGCCGCAGCGCCTGCGGGCGAGGCGCCCGCCGAAAAGCCCGAGCCGCACGCTCCCGTCGCGGTCGAAGTGCCCGACGAACCGATACCCTTCATACCCACCGCCGCCGAGCGCGCCCTCGCGGAGGCCTACGACGGGGGGGAACTCGCATTCCGCGAGGCCAAGACGGACGACTATTCCTTCGTGCTCTATGCGACCTGCAAAAAATATCTCCCGAACGTCCCGTTTGCGACCCTGCGCTTCTACCCGACCGAGGACGGGGACAATTTCTACGAGATCGAGGCGAAGGTGGGCGAAACGCCCGATTTGAGCGCGCTCTCGCCCTACAAGGAGCGCGCGGGGCACAATTGCGTATTTGCGGAATGGGTGACGGAAACGGACGGGATCCGCACCCCTGTCGACCTTTCGAAGGTGCGTGCGGGGGAGAAGCTCACCCTCTATCCGCGCTTCGAAGAGACGCCCCTGCGCTTCCCCGTCGTGTGGGAGATCGACGGGAAGGAGGTGAGCGCTCTTTGCGAATACGGGCAGTTGCCCGTCTTTGACGGCGTTCCCCAAAAGCAGGGCAAAGGGGTGGAATTTTACCGCTTTGTCGGCTGGCAGGCGGGGGATGAATTTTACCCCGCGGGGCAATCGCTGCCACCCATGTCCGAAAGCGGGGCCCATTACACCGCCCGTTTCGAGGCTTCGTCGCTCGCCGATTGGAACGGCGGGGACCTTGAAGTGACCTACGAAAACGGCGTCTTTTCGGCGGATATCCGCCCCGCGGACGCCATGCTTGTCCATGTCGGCGCGCTCTTTGCGCGTGCGGCGGAGGAGAACGCGGAGGTGGAACTTTGCGCCTCCTTCGAGACCGTCCGTTTGGGCGTAGACGACGTCGTGCGCGTTGCGGAGAGCGGCGCCGAGGACATCCTCGTTTCGCTCTCGACGTCGGGCGCGGGCAGTCGGCTGTTTTATCGGTTTGCCGTCGATCTTCGCCGCGGCGGCGTCTCCCTTTCGCTCGATTGCACCTTCACGGTGCGGGCGCGCATTCTTTTAGAACATGCGCATGTCTACCTCGTCGACGGGGAGGGGGAGCAGATCGCGTTCCGCACCGAGGGGGAGAGCATTGTCTTTTCCATGCGGGCGGGCGACGTGCTCGGGCTGGGCACGATGTACGCGGTCGGCGTCGTCCCCACTTCCATTGCGCACGTCGAAACGAACGCGAAGGGCGGCCTCGCGCGGCCGGGCGATACCGTCAAAGTGACGGTCGGCGACTTCGTCCCCGGGAGATATCTCGGCTCCGTCTATGTCGTCGGCGCGGACGGCACGGAGATCCCCGTGACGGAAAACGCCTTTACCATGCCCGAGGGTGACGTCATCGTCGGCATCATCGGGGCATACCATGTCTACAACATCACCTTCCTTTCGGATGGAAAGGTCTTGCGCGTTTCCACCTACCGCTACGGCGATACGATCGTCGCGCCCGCCTCGCCCTCCAAGCCCTCCGACGGGGTCTACTCCTACACCTTCGAGCGGTGGGACCATGCGGTGGACGTCTGCACGGGCGACGACGTTTTTACAGCCGTCTTTGCCTCTGAAAAGTTGCCCGACCCCCCCAAGCACGGGCCGAGCAAACTCTATATCATGCTCCTCACGGCAGAGATCGGGGGGCCCGTCCTCGTCGTTTTAGCCATTGCGATCGCCATTGCCGTTATCTTGCACCGCAGGCGCGCAAAGCGGGCTTCGGCGGACGCGAACCGACCTTCCGTGGACGACGGGACGCAAGAAAAGCCGCCCGAGGACGAAAAATAAGGGGATATCCGTCGAATTTTGCGAAAAAAGGTAAAAAATTTCGCCAATTCCTATTGACAATCGCGCATAAACACTTTAATATATAAACTACGAAAAACTTTTTGGGGCGTGGTGCGAAATTTTCGCGGGCGCTCCGAATGAATCCAGTAAGGGAGAGTATCATGAAACAACTTGGGAAAAGATTATCGCTTGCGATCGTACTGCTTCTCTCCGCCTTGCTTATGCTCTGCGGCGGAGCCGCACTCCTGACGGCGCGTGCCGAAGAGGGGGAGGCGCAAGGCGTTACGACGCACAAAGGAGATTTTTATACCCTTACCTACGATGAGAATGCGCCCTCTGTCGAGCTTCTCATCGATGCCGACATTCTCGACTATTCCACCTCGACGAATTTCAGGGAACTCGGTACGGCGATGAAGGAGGTCGTCACCGATCTCTTCGTCAAGGGGATCTTGAAGTCGGGCGCTCCCGCTTCGGCTTCCGGGATCGCCACCGTCGCCGCGATCCCCGACCTCGGCGGGCTCACGCAGGAAGATGTCGAAAAGTACATCAAAGAACACCTTTCCTCCGAGGAGGAACTCGGGAACTTCCTCGACGGAAACTACGATATGCTCCTCCAATATGCGGTGGACAGCTATGTGAACGCGGGCGGCACATACGAGGGCTTCCAAAGCAAGGTCGACGAGATTTTCGAGGATATCGTTGAGGAAGTCTTTAAGGACGATCTTGCCAAGCAGGAACAATATAAGGCCGATCTCGTCGAAAAGACGGAAGAGCTTGTGACCGACGTTCAAGAAAACGGCGTGACTACTCCCGGCTTCGGCGAAATCATCGACCGCCTCGTTCGCATCACCGTGAACGGCAATGTCATCTTCGACGACGGAAAAGTTCGCACGGAGGGCGTCAAGGCGCTCCTCAAAGCCCTTCCCCGCTTGGGGGAGATCGCGGAGACGGACGACCTTTCCCACCTTCTCCAATATCAAGTGAGTGTCGAGACCGATCTCGGCAACTTCAAATTCGACGCGACGTTCGGCTTCGAGGGCGAGGATAGCGAGCTTCGCACCCTTCTCCGCTTCGCCGACAGGCACATCGCCGTGACGACGGAAGAGGGCGTGCATACGGCGGCCGTCACCGTGCCCCGCGCATGCGCCGATTTCCTTCTCCGCTTCATCAATTCCGAGACCATTTCCCAAGGGACAAAGGATACGCTGCTCTCCCTTCTCGGCACGAAGAAGTTGGGAGAGTACACGTTCCAAGAGGCGAAGAACGTATTCGACGAACTCCTTAAATTCATCAACGACGATCATCTCGCCGAACTCTTCAAGGGCGACGATGCGATGATCAGCGTCGCCAATAAGATCCTTAACAAGCTCAAAAACGATAAGGCATTCTACGAGAAATGTATGCGCAAGGCGGAGACGCTCTTCGGCGAGATCCCCGCGCGCATCAAGGAGCTCTCCGCGGTCGAGCTCTATAAGGAGAGCGGCCTCTTCTCGTACAGCGACAGCTTCAAGCTGGGCGACGTCATGAAGAAGGGCATCTCCGTCCTCGAATCGCTCGGCATCGATCTCGGCGACATCGCGGATACGCTCGCGAATTACCTCGATACCGACCTGACCGCCGCGCTCGCAGTGAACGTGCAGACGGACGGCCTCTACAAGATCACCTATCAAAACGAAGATACTGTGAAGGAAATGCTCCTTCCCGTCGGCGCCGAGATCGCGCAGTTCGGCGACGTAACGGAAGAGGGCGCCTATTGGGTGGACGCGGAGGATACGCAGGAAGTGCCTACCGCCGTCGAGACCATGCCCGCAAACGATATCACCGTCAAGCTCTTCCGCGAACCGAAGGTCATCGATCTTACGGGCGCAACGTGGGAAGGCAACCCCGCTTCCGTCGTCTATGACGAAAACGATCACATCAACGACGTCGCCTTGAAGGGCGTCGACGCGGATACCTTGGCTCTCATCAAGTACGTCTGGACGAAGGACGGCGAAGAGGTGACCGAGGCGAAGGAGGTCGGTGAATACACAATCACCGTCGCGCCTCTCGATGGAGAGTACACGATCGAAAACGGCCCCGGAGCATTTACCTTCGAGATTACCGAGCCCGTCGTCGACAAAACGATCGACCTTGAAGGCGCAACATGGGACGGCAAATCTCCCGTCGTCTATGACGGAAAGGATCACATCAACGACGTCACCTTGAAGGGCGTCGGCGCAGACACCTTGGCTCTCATCAAGTATGTCTGGACGAAGGACGGCACCCCCGTCGAAGAGGTGAAGGCAGTCGGCGTCTATAAGGTCACCGTCGCGCCTCGCGATGCGGAATACACGATTAAAAACGGTCCCAAGGAATTCACCTTCGAGATCACCGCGCCCGTCGTCGACAAAACGGTCGACCTTACGGGCGCAACGTGGGACGGCAACGACAGCGTCGTCTATGACGGGCAGAACCACATCGGCGCAGTCACCTTGAAGGGCGTCTCCGCAGCGAACGCGGCGCGCATCCGGTATGTCTGGACGAAGGACGGCGCCTCCGTCGACGAGGCCATCGACGCCGGCGAATACACCGTCTCCGTGCAGCTCACGGCGGAGGCCTTGGCGGACGGCTATCAACTTACCCACCAGCCCGTTTCGGCGCAGTTCACCATCACGCCCATGGAGATCGATGTGAGTACGTTTGAATGGGATTATCCCGGAACTCCCATCAAATATGACGGGAAGGCGCACACCGTCTCGCTCAAAGAGCTTCCCGACTATGTCGATGTGACCTATACGGGCAACACGGCGACCGAGGTCGGCCAGTATGAGGCAACGGCGACGCTCACCACCGATAAGAACCATTCGTTCAAGGACGGAAAGAACACCCTCACCCTCTCGTGGGAGATCTACAAAGAGTCCGAAGAGCCCCCTTACGATCCTCTGATCGAGCAGTACTACGACGAGGTCTATGTCTATGACGATAACGACCTTTTCGACGGCACGGTCGAGATCGAAGCCGTTGAGGCGGAGGACTATCAACAGTACGAGAAGCTACTTGATGCCATTTTGACGGGCGACTACGACGGGAAGGAAGGCGCCCTCGGCGCAGCGTACGATATCACGTTCAAGCGCGGGGATACGATCGTCTCCGAACCGGGCGAGATGCGCATCCGCATCCGCATTCCCGATACCTTCTCGGGCGAGGGGAGGACGCTCGTCATCGTCCACTTCACCGGGAACGGCGCCGAACTCATCGAGGCCGAAGCGGTGGACGGTTACTACGAATTCCGTGCGACGAGCTTCTCCGTCTACGCCATTGCCGAACTCGTAGATGAAGCGGCCGCATCGCTGTGGTGGATGTGGCTCCTCATCGCCCTCATCATCGTGCTCCTCATCGCGACGATCGTGCTCCTCGTCATCCTTCTCAAGAAGAAGCAGGCAGAGGCGCAGTCCGACGGAGAACTTGTTGAGGAAACCACGGAAGAGCCCGCAGTGGAGACCGTGGAAGAGACCACGGAAGAGCCCGCGGAAGAGCTCGTAGAAGAAGCTCCCGTTGAGGAACCCGTCGAGGAGCCCGTGGAGGAAGCTCCCGTTGAGGAACCTGTCGAGGAGCCCGCGGAAGAGGCTCCCGTTGAGGAACCCGTCGAGGAGCCCGCGGAAGAGGCTCCCGTTGAGGAACCCGTCGAGGAGCCCGCGGAAGAGGCTCCCGCAGAAGAACCGGTAATACCTGCGATCATCGCAGTAGAATCCAAGGAGGAAAACATGAAAGCACAACAAACAGAGCTGGCAGCGGCCGAGGCTACGATGTACGATCGGAGCTTTACCGCCCGCATCGCCCAGGCGGATGAGAGCGTGAGAGGCTACTACCACGAACTCAAAGCAGAACTTCTCTCCTACAAGGGCGTGAAGTCCCGCATCAGCTGGACGGCCGATTCCTACAACAAGGGTAGGGGCAAGTGCGCGAAATTGCAGATCAAGGGCAAGACCCTCGTGCTCTATCTCGCACTCGATCCCGAGGAAGTCGCGACGAAGTATCATGCGCAGAACGTTTCGGATATCGCCAAGTATGCCGAAGTTCCCACCAAACTCCGTCTCCGCAATCCTCGTTCCTTGAAGTACGCGAAGGAACTCATCGCCCAGCTCATGGAGAAGATGGGCATCGTCAAGGCGGCCCATGCACCCGCAGTCCAAGAGATCCCCGTTCAGACCACCGAACAGTTGATCGAAGGCGGCTTCATCAAGTGCAAGAAGGGCTCCCGCCCGGGCTTCTGGGGCAAAAAGAACGACTGACATTTGATATGACCGAAAGGCCGCCCGAAAAGGGCGGCCTTTTACTGTTTTTTCATTGCACTTGACAGATTGCGCCCTTTCATTGTATAATGAAACAAATCGGGGGATGGAAATGCACGATCACGCGAGAAAAGTGCGAACGGCATACGGAATATTTTTCGGGGCGCTCACGGCGCTCGTCGGCGTGCTCTTCATCGTCGAAGCGGCCAAGATGTACTCTGGCGCCGCTTCGGGCGGGGAGATCTACACCCGCGAGGGCGTGGGGGAGAGGCTTCAAGCCCTCCTTATCCCCGTATGCGCATGGCTCGCCGCCGCAGTGGGCGGGGGCGTTATTGCCATGCTCTGCCCGCCCGCGCCCGTACGCGTCCGCCCCGATGCGAAAAAGGCCCTCGCACGCATTTCCCGCCGCATTCCCGCGGGGGAGGGGGAGGAATATCTCGCTGCGCAGAAGGGCTACCGCACACGCCGATTGATCCGCATCGGTTCCCTCGTTTTCGTCACCCTGTTCGGCATTCTCGCCGCTATTATGACATGCGTCTATGTGTTCGACGCGGCGCATTTCACGGCGGCCGAGGCGGTCGGCGGCATCAACGGCGACATCCTCGCGATGCTCAAAAACGTCTTGCCGTGGATCGGCGTGACCTTGATTTTAGCGGTCGGCGCGACAGTCCTCGACCACTTCAACGCCCCCAAGACGCTTGCGCAGGCGAAGAAGCTCCTCGTGCTCGGGAGGGGAAACCCGACCCTTCCTCCCCCGACATGGGTGGCATGGAAGAGCCGCGCGGACGAATTTTTCGAGAACCGTTGGACAGTCCTCACCGTGCGCCTTGCCATCCTTTCCCTCGCCGTCGTTTTCATTGCGCTCGGCATTGCGAACGGGAGCGCGGACGACGTTTTGGGGAAGGCGATCATGATCTGTACCGAGTGCATCGGCCTCGGTTGATGAAAAAAGGGCGATCGGCCCCTCATGCCGAAATCTAAGAGGAGGAAGTACGATGCAGACGAGCGATCTCATCATTGCCGCAGTGCTTATATCCGTAACGTGCATATGCCTTGTCGTATGTATGATTTTATGCGCGCGCATCGTACGCGGCAAGGGGGAGAAGCCGAAGGAGAGGGGCGTCGCCCGTCTCCGCGCATGGTGGAAGCTGCACAGGCCCACGAAGCGCCGCCTTATCCAGGTCTATGCCGCCCTCCTCGTCAACGCCAACATCAAGGGATTTGTGACGGGCTCCATCTATGCGGGGAACACCAAATATCTCTGCTCGCCCGGGCTCAACTGCTATTCCTGCCCCGGTGCGGTGGGGGCATGCCCGCTGGGCGCCCTGCAAAACGCCCTCGCGGCGTCGGGCACGCGCGCGCCCTTCTACGTCCTCGGCATCCTCATGCTCTACGGCATGCTGCTCGGGCGCACCATCTGCGGCTTCCTGTGCCCCGTGGGCCTCGGGCAGGACCTTCTCTATAAGATCAAGACCCCCAAGGTGAAGAAAAACAAGTTCACCCGCCTCTTTTCGTACCTCAAATATGTGCTGCTCGCCCTCCTCGTCGTGATGATCCCCGTCATGTTCGGGCTGGGCAACACCGCGGTGCCCGCATTCTGCAAATACATCTGCCCCGCGGGAACGCTCGGCGGCGCGATCGGCTTGCTCGCCAATCCCAAAAACGCCGATCTCTTCGGCATGCTCGGCGCCCTGTTCACGTGGAAGTTCGCCCTCCTCGTCGCCGTGGTCGTCGCGTGCATGTTCATCTACCGCTTCTTCTGCCGTTTTTTGTGCCCCCTGGGTGCGCTTTACGGCCTCTTCAACCGCTTTGCCCTGCTCGGGGTAAAGCTCGATCGGAACAAGTGCACGGACTGCGGCCTCTGCGTTGCGCACTGCAAGATGGATATCGCGCATGTCGGCGACCATGAGTGTATCAACTGCGGCGAATGTATCGCGGTGTGCCCCGCCCACGCCATCAGCTGGAAGGGCTCCAAACTCTTTGTCCACAAGAACGCCGTCGAGCCCGTGCCCGCCGTGGAAGAGCGTCCGCTCTCCGCCTTCCTCCAAAAGGCACCCGAAGGCGCTCCCGAAGGGGCCGATCTCGGGCATGCCCCCCTCGCATGCGGCCAAGCGACCGCGCAAGAGCCTGCCGAATCTTTTGCACCCGCAGGGGAAAAGGCGGCGAAAGATCGGCGCAAGAAGCGCCCCGCGGGATCTTGGATGCGGATCGCTGCGTGGGCGGCGGCGCTCCTTCTCCTCGCGGGCGCGCTCATCTACTATAACTTCATCAGGAAGGACGACGTTGCCAAGGCGGGCGCGCCCTATTCCTTCACCGTCACGACGAAGAGCGGCCATGCGGGCGTCCTCTCATTCTCCATCTCTTCGGACGGAGAGGGGGCGGAAGAGCTCGTCTCGCCCGTCTCGGGCAGCGGAACGCAGGAGGACCCCTTCGAACTGGCCTCCGTCGAGGGCCGCTACGAGATCTCGATCCCCGCGGAAGGGGAGGGCGCGGCGACGCTGCTTTTCAACTTCTCCGTGCGCGAGGATACGACCTACCGCCTTATCTCCGCGAGCGACGATCTTTCCCTCAAAGTTTTCTACCGTGACGCGGCGGGCGAAGCGGTCTATGTCGCGACCGTCGAGGGCGTCATGGAGACGCACTTCGAGCTCACCGCTTCCCCCGAAGGCATGCCCGTCTACGGCAACGGCGTGGGCGATCTCTGCTATGATTTTGCCCTTCCCACCTATGGGGAGGGTGGCGTTTTCCGCCTCTCCGCCCACCGCGGGAAGCTCGTCCTCATCAACTTCTGGTACACCGATTGCGGCCCCTGCAAGGGGGAGATGCCCCTCATCGACGACCTCGCGAAGGAGTACGCGGATCAAATGGACGTCGTCGCCATCCACAGCGCCTACATCTACACCGATCCAAAGACGATGGAGGGCGTGCAGGCTTGGCTGAACGAAAACTCCCTCGGCGGAAGGGACTATACCTGGGCGCAGTCCTCCATTTTGTTTGCGCAGGATAACGGCGCGGGGCTCTATTCGAGCGAGACCTACGCCCTCCTCGGCGGGAAGTCCTCCTATCCCTTCACCGTCCTCGTCGATGCAGACGGCTTTGTCCGCTATAAGCGGCAGGGCTCCCTGCAAGAGACGGCAATACGTGGCGCCATAGAGGCCCTCCTTTCCCCCGAGAACCATTGAGAAAAACTCCCACCAAGGCCCCTCACGGAGGGGCTTTTTTTGTGCCATCTCAAAGGGGCAAAATTCTTCAATATTTTATAAATTTGTGATTTTTTAATATTTTTTAATCAAAAATATCAAAAAAATAATTCGGAAAGTGTTGACGGCGAACATTTTTTGTGATAAACTGTAAATGCAGTAAGGGGCGAGAACGCACGCTTATGGGCAGAGGACGGACAAAGGGCAGCCTTTGTTCGTTTTGGTATCTTCAAAAAACGCTTTCGCCCATGCTGCGGCGCGTGGGTGTAGGCAGTCTTGCACACGTGCGCGGATCATATCGGGGAATTGAGGAGGTCTCCTATGAAATTCAAGAAATGGTTCGGCCTGTTGCTTTCCTTCATGATGGCTTGCGCCATCGGTGTCGGCATTTCGGCATGCGGTTTAACGCGCCTGACGCCGACGGAATATGTCACCGTCACTTGGTACGACGGGGAAGACGTCATCCGCCAAAACAAGGAGCACGTCAAGGGCACCGCGATCGACGCGTCGGAGATGCCCGCGGCGAGCGAACTCTACAAAGAGGGCTTCACCTTCGATGATTGGTACAGCGAAAGGGAGGGCGGGACCAAGTTCGACTTCACCAAGGCCATCGACGAGAACACCGATCTCTACGGCAGGTGGACGGTGAACGATGCCTCTCATGTACATCAATACGGCGCGTGGACGGTCACCGAGCCCACCGCCGAAAAGACGGGCCTCGCGACGCGCACCTGCACCTCTCCCGATTGCGACAAGAGCGAGGGCGCCACGCAGACGGTGACCCTTCCCGTCCTCGGCGACGAACGCTATCAAAAGGGTGCCGACAGCGCGACCTGCGAGGCTCCCGGCACGCAGGAATATACCTTCGAAAGCGAAAACGGCGACATCACGTTCTCCGTAACGACGCCCACGAAGGCGCACACCTTCGACGGGACGAAGTGGGACCACGACGACGGGGAGCACTGGAAGATCTGCGCCGTCTGCGGCGAGGCCGACACCGCGCGCGAGGAGCATACCTTCACGGACGGCCATTGCGCGATCTGCGGCGCCTACGAGAAGTACACCCTTACCTTCGACCTCGGCTACGAGCCCGCAACGGGCGAAGTCAAGCCCATCGAGGTCTATGCGAACGAGACCGCCAATCTTCCCGGCGCGCCCGCGAGAGCCGACTATAACTTCACGGGTTGGCTGTGCGAAGCCGACCAAAAGACATACGGCGCCAATGCCGACTACAAGGCGACGCAGGATACGAAGTTCACCGCGCAGTGGACGGCCGTTTCCGCCGACGAGTGCGCCTATGAATTTTATATCACGGGCAACGGCGCGGGCGATCTGAGCAGGTCGGGCGGATACACCGTTCTTGTGGACGATTTCCGCCTCACCAAGACCCTTTCGGGACAGAATACCGTCTACACCTTCGAATCCATCAGGATCTTTAAGGGCGATAACTTCAAGGTCGTCGCGCTCGGCGATAAGTCATCGCCCGATTGGGATCATGCCTTCGGCATAGATGCCTTGACGGGCGGGAGCGGCAAGTCCGACTTCGAGAGGAGCGAGGGCGACAACATCGGCGCGACGGCGTACGGCAGATATAAGATCACGCTCACCGTCACCAAGGCGGGCGCGAAGGTCAGCTTCACCATCGATTTGATCGAAGCCTACGTTGGGACGTCGCAATTCAAGGGTTGGTACCTCACGGGCTCCATGGCGGGAACGGATTGGAAACAGGCTCCCACCGATTACCCGCTCGAACTCAACGAGGCGGGTACCTACTATGTGGGGACCTTCCAATTGACGGCGTCTACCCAAGTCAAGGTCATCAAGGTCAGCGCGACGATGATCGATGGCGAGGAAGTGGGTTACACGGCCGAATGGTTTTCTTACGGCACCGCAAACGGCGGCAACTATACGGTAGGAACCACGGGCTGGTATCAGTTCCGCATCTCGAAGAGCGCGTCCTCTTCGACGAAGTTCACCGTTACGAAACTTTCCGAGCATACGCACAGCTACACGTGGGAGATCACGGGCACGCCTACCGCGGAGAGGGAGGGCAGCGCGACGGGTACCTGCACGAATACGAGCGCTTCGCAGCTCCCCTGCGACAAGAAGGAGCTCACCGTCACCCTGCCCAACCTTCAAGATGACGGTTACACGGTCACGGGCGAGCATTCCTGCACGGAGCAGTACACCCTTCATTATTCCATCACCGTGGAAGGAAATGCGATCTCCTTCGACGTCACCGCGGGCCCCGATGGGCACGTGACAGACGGCACATGGACGGGCGACGCCGTTCACCATTGGCACGCATGCAAAAATTGCGATACCCATGTCGATGAAGAGGAGCACACTTTCGAGGCGCACGTTTGCTCCGCGTGCGACTATGCGGCAAAGAGCGTGACGGCCGGCTTCACGCTCGGCTACGGCGAAGGGGCGGTCGATCCCATCGTCAAGTATGCCGACGAGAAGGTGGAAGCGATCACCCTCCCCACGCCCGAAGAGCGCATCGGCTACACCTTCGACGGCTGGCTCAAAGACGGCGCGGGCGAACCCTTACAGGGCAGCTATCCCATCACATTCGGCGAAGAAAACGTCACCCTCTCCTTCACGGCGAAGTGGACGGCGATCGAATACGCCTTGAAGTATGAGAGCGAAAAAGCGGGCGCGGCACTCCCCGGAGCGCCCACCGCGACTTCCTTTGAGGAGAACACGACCTTCACGCTCGACGCGCTCACCCTTGCGGGCTACACCTTCGGCGGCTGGTATGTCGGCGAAGAGCCTTTGAGCGCGGCGCAGGGCAAGTACACCTTCACCCTCACCGAAAAGATCATCTCCTCCCTCGGGGGCGAAGAGATCACCCTCACCGCCAGGTGGCAGGCCATCACCTATACGATCGCCTATGCGCATTCGCCCGCCCTAGCGGAGGGCGAGAGTGCGGAAAAGATGCCCGAGCAAACGACGGTCACGCTCGACGAAAAGACGATCGCGCTCACCTCGCCCGAGCGCGCGGGCTATCACTTCTTACAGTGGATGCGGGGCAACGGCGATACCGTCGCTCCCGGCGTGACGACTTACAAGTTCACGGCCGATAAACTTCCCGCAAACGGCCAGACGGAGATCACCTTTACCGCACAGTGGGAGAAGATCTCCTACACCGTGAAGTTCACGAGCGAGCTCGGGGGCGCCGTTCTTCCCGAGGGGACGAAGGCCGAACTCGGCGATACGATCGCCCTCACCGCGGCCACCCTCAAAGGCTACACCTTCAAGGGTTGGCAGTACAAGGGGCAGACTTACGATATCGCGACCCAACAGCTCACCCTCACGAGGGAACTTTTGCCCGAAGGCGAGGAGATCGGATTCACGGCGCAGTGGACGGCGATCGAATACACCGTTCACTTCGATGTCAACGCGCCCGAAGATGCGGCGACGGAAATCCCTCCGCAGAGCGATCGGACGGGCGTCACGCTCGAAGAGGGGAACAATATCATCGAGCTCCCGCAGCTCGACGGCCTCGACGGGTATGACTTCGGCGGTTGGACGCGCGGCTCCACGAGCGGCACGCCCATTCGGACGGAAACTGTGACCTTCACCGCGGACATGGTACCCGCGCAAGGCGTCGAGATCACCTTCTATGCGCGTTGGAATGCGCACGGAAAAGTCACCGTTTCCTTCGAGTACGGCGATTGGACGCAGGAGGACGATCCCGCCTCGCAGAGCGTACAGGCGGGGCAGTCCGTCACCTTCCCCGCGGCGACTGTGACCCGCACGGGCTACACCTTCGAGGGTTGGCGCAAGTCCGACGAGCCCGAAGGGCAGATCCATAGGGCGCAGGAGAGCCTTGCCGTCGAAACGGACGCAACGTACAACGCCGTTTGGACGGCTGTCGACTACACCGTCAAATTCACGGGCGAGGGGCTCACGGAGAGCTCCGCGACGGTCTCGCTCGACACCGCCGACGAAAATCCCTTCGCCGACCCCGCCGCGCGCAAGGGCTACGCATTTGCGGGCTGGAAGTTCAAGGGCGTCAAGTACACCCAACTCACCGCCGCCCTCATCGAAGCGGCCGCCCCCGTTGCGGAAAATACCATCACCCTCACCGCCGATTGGCAGGTGATCGAATACACCGTCGAATTCAGCGTGCCCGCCCCCAAGGAGGGCATCGAAGTGGGCGAACCGCCCGCCTCCGCGAGCGCGTCCCTCACGAGCGCGTCCTTCACCCTTCCCGCACCCACGAAAGTTCCGAAAGGCTATTCCTTCAAGCAATGGACGCTCGGCGGCAAGGGCTACCCCGCAGGGCAGGCGACTTTCACCGAAGAAATGATCCCCGCAGAGGGCAGGAAGGTGACCTTTACCGCCCAATGGGAGCTCGTCTCCTACACCCTCGTTTTCACCGACGATGCGCGCGGCACCGTTTCGGGTAGCATCGAGGAGGTGACCCTCGAGAGCGGCGAACACGCCCTTCCCACTCCCGCGGCGAACGGGTACATCTTCAAGGGCTGGAAGCTGAACGGCAGCACGATCTACGAGGCGGGCAGCCCGTTCACCTTGACGCAGGAACTCGTTCCCGAAGAGGGCGCCGAGCTCACCTTCGCCGCAGTTTGGGAGGAAAAGCGCTACACCGTCAAGTTCGAGAACGACCCGGCCGAGGCGGGCGCCCTACTTCCCGCAGCGCCCGCGGCGGTCTCCCTCAAAGAGGGCGAAAAGTCCGTCACGCTCGATAAGCTCGAAGATGTCGAGGGCTACACGTTCGGCGGCTGGTATGTCGGCGAAGAGGCGCTCCCGTCGCAGGACGAGGGCGAGACGTTCACCTTCACCCTCACCCAAGATAACCTTCCCGAGGCCGACACCCTCACCTTCACGGCGAAGTGGGAAAAACTCACCAAGGTGACGTTCAGGTATGACGATTCCGAAGTCGTCAAGTACTATGCAAAGAGCGTCACGAAGATCCCCGCCGAAGATTTCCCCGCGGAAGTCACGGATACCGCGACCGAAAAGTTCGTCGGTTGGTTCGACGGCGACGACGGGCAATATACGCAGGATACCGAGCTCAACGGCGATGTCGAGCTCACCGCAAAATTTGCGAAATTTGTCGGGGTCACATGGTACGTCGACGGGAGCAAACAGCACGAAGTCTCGGAGACGGAGAAACAATATTGGGCTGGGATGCTCGTCGAAGAAAATGCCTACATGCCCGACGAAAGAGATGAATATTTCCTCGACGGTTGGTACACGGATGGCAGTTTCGGGGAGAAGT
Source organism: uncultured Clostridia bacterium (assembly GCA_947625555.1). Lineage (GTDB taxonomy): Bacteria > Bacillota > Clostridia > Christensenellales > Borkfalkiaceae > Gallimonas. Next base: position 19,482 of record CANQOT010000013.1, read on the forward strand.
ATCGCTTCGAAGATGCCCTGACCGAAGAGGGCCTCACCCTCTATGCCCGTTGGTTGAAGGAGAAGATCACGGTCCGCTTTTTCGATGAGGACGGTACCGAGTTCGAAGGGCAGGCCTTAACGCTCGACAACGGCGCAACGCCCACGCTCTATCAGCCCGCCGATAGGGGATATACGGCGAAGGCGGGCGTCTATCCCATCTGGGAAGGCAAGGAATGGTATCTCGAAGCGGCGCATCAGACCAAGTACACCAACACAGCCCTCATCGAGGATACCGATCTTTATTTGAAGTGGACGGAGAAGTCGGCTACCGCATGCGCGACCAAGACGTTTGTGATCGTCGGCGCGACGAGCGTAAATCCCAAGTCGTCCTTGAAAAACCTTCCCGCATGGACTCCTTCGAGCGCGACGCTGTCTCTCCAAAAGGACGCCACGCTCAAATATCACACGGTCTATACGATCACGCTCGACCTGTATGCGGGCGACGTCATTACCGTCATCGAAAAGGGATCGAGCAGCAGCGATTGGCGCAACGGGGCCAATCAGCGTTTCGGCATCAACAACTTGACCGAAGCGGAGAAGAAGTATAACGGCAAAGCCGTCATCTCGGGGAATGGTACGAGCGATAACAACTTGCAGATCAATGCCGGCGGCGAAGGCAAGTACAAATTCATCCTTGCGTTCAACAGTACCGGTTCGGGCTACTTCACCTATGAGCTTCTCGAACACTACGAGATCGACCACAGTGAGGATAAATCCGGGTACTTCCTCGTCGGCAGCATGACGGGTTGGGCGGATGCAGGCTGCAAGCCTATCTATCTCGGGGCTCTGACTGCGAGCGGGTCGCTCACGGTGAAAGTGACCATTACCGCAAACGATTATCAAGTCAATAACGGCGTAAAGAGCGACCATGCCGAGGCAAAGGTGGTTACGGGGACCATCTCGGGCGATGTCTTTGTCGTCACAAGTTGGAGCGTTATGGGCGACGCCAACTATTCCTTCCCGAAGAATACGACGGGCACGTTCCGCGTAACCTTCAAAATCACGAGCACGGCAAGTCATACGGGAACGCTCTCCGCCGAGCAGATCGTTTCCTGCACCGTCTCTTTCAGCATCGGCGAAGAGGCGACCGGTACACCCCCGCAGGCGCAAACGGCGGATAGCGGCACGAAGATCACCTTGCCGACGGGCGAGGGCTTCTCACGCGAAGGGTACCGTTTCGCAGGTTGGAGCGATGGCGTCACGACGCATGAGCCCGGGGCGCAATATACCGTAAATGAGACGAAGGTGCTCACCGCCGTTTGGCTCCGACAGTTTACGGTGGAATTTACCGCGGACGACAGAGACGGCGGTATTCTTCCCGAGGGCGGAACGGCCGACGAGGGCAACTACCTCATTCCCGCGGGCGAACCCACCCGCACGGGTTATACCTTCGCGGGCTGGAAGGCCGAAGCGGACGATACGGTCTATAAGAACGGGGGAGAACATCCGGCCTACGATCTGCAAGGCAACGTTACCTTCAAGGCGGAATGGGAAGCCATCCGTTATACCCTGACTTTCGACGAAATGGGCCACGGCGACGAGCCCGAAAAGATCACAGATCTCACCCTCGAAGGGGCGCAAAGCACCCGCGACCTCGGAGAGTACGTCCTCGCCGCAAAGGGGTATGACTTCAAGGGTTGGACGTTGGATGCCGCCGCGAACGAGGAAGCGGAGATAATTTCCCAATTCACCCTCACGGAAGAGCTCATCCAAAGCCTCGAAGGGGGCACGACGTTCACCGTCTACGCCGTCTGGACGCTCCGCACCTATACCATCGAGATCGATCATGACCCCGCGCTCGCGCCCGAAGAACGGGCCGAGGGGCTTGGAGACCTCGCAGGGAAACAAATTCAGCTTGAAGGGGCGATCTCCCTCCCCGAGGAAGCGCCCACCCGCGAGGGCTACACGTTCAGCGGCTTTTACATCGGCGGGAACCTTCAATCGGGCGAGGTCCCGTTGCGCGAAGAGATGATCGCGGACGAGACGACAAATAAGGTCGTCATAACCGTGAAGTGGACCAAGCAGGGCGAGGTCAACGTGTTCTTCGACGCGGGCGGCGGCGAACTCGGCGCAGTGCCGGCATCGGTCGCCGTCACCGAGAACAGCGATTTCACCCTTCCCGAAGGGGAACCCACCCGCAAGGGCTACGCCTTCATGGGTTGGTATATCGCACCCGACGAGGACACCCTCTATAAGTACAACGGAGGCGAGGGCTTCGAAGCCTCCTACCAGCTCGCCCAAGAGGACGTCACCTTCTTCGCCAAATGGGAGGCGAAGGAATACACGGTCAGATTTGTGGACGATACGCATGGACAGCCCCAGGTTGAGTTTACCAATGTGACTGCCGAGACCCAAGCGAAGAATTTGGCGACCGAGGTAAGGACGGATGTGAAGGGCTACGACGTCGAAACATGGGATAACGGCGAGATCTCGATCCCCGCGGATGCGTCCTTCCGTTTGAGCGCATATATCGATCTCGTCGATAGGGCGCAAGAGGGCGTCATCACGCTCACCGCAAAGTGGTCGGCAACTTCCTACACCGTCACCTTCGAGACGGCGTACGGCGACAGGCCCGACGCGACGACGATCTCCATGGCAGAGAACACGATCGAGCTCAAACAACTCACCGCAGCGGGTTATCTCTTTGAGGGTTGGCGGTTGAACGGCGAACTCATCGAGGAAACGCACTATACGCTCGACCTTGCAGATATCGAGGTGGAAGAGCGGGGCCTCACCTTTACCGCACAGTGGGAAGTCGCAAAGGACGTCATCACCATTACCTACAATCATAAACAATGGTCCACATGGGGTCTTGCGGACCTGTCGGTATATGCCTACACTTATGGCGGAGATTACCTCCTTTCGGGTTGGCCCGGAGCTTCGATCGGCGCCAAGACGTCCGGCAAGACCGTGGAAGGGTTTGCTTGGAGCTGCGTGTCCGCCGGGACCAATCTGTACACCATCAAGATAGAAGTCAAAGCGGGGACGTATCAAAATGTCGTCTTGATCTTCAACGGTATGCAGGGCGATTGGCAAGTGAGGATGCACAAGATCCGTCTGAACTCTTTGACGGTGGACCTCGACGACACATCGGGTTCGTGGGAAAAAGATGATAACGACAACATGAAAAAGTATTGTCTCGTCGGCGGGACGGGATTTACGGATATCGAGGACTATCAGTAACGGCATATCCTAAATGCTTGACCCAAACGACCGACAAGAGCCCGGGGCTTCCTCGGGCCCTTTTTCATCGAATGGGGTGGGCTTTTTTCGCCTATTGACATTTTCCCATATTTATCCTATAATATCCATGGAAACCATTGAGGAGGAAAATCATGAAACCCATCTACTACCCCGAACCCTTCCGCATCAAGAGCGTCGAGCCGCTCAAGATCCTCACCCGTGAGGAGCGGGAAGAAAAGATCAAAGCCGCAGGCTATAACGTCTTTTCCCTCGCCGCGCAGGACGTCTATATCGACCTTCTCACCGACAGCGGCACGGGGGCAATGAGCTCCGCGCAGTGGGCGGGGGTCATGGTGGGCGACGAATCGTACGCCGGCGCAGACTGCTATTATAAATTTCAGGCGGCGGCGCACAAGATCTTCTCCCTTCCCTATTTCCAGCTCGTGCACCAGGGCAGGGCGGCCGAAAAGGTGGTGCTGCCCGTCCTCCTTGCGGGGAAGAAGTACGCCATTGCCAACATGCACTTCGATACAACGCGGGCCCATGTCGAACTTGCGGGCGCCCGCGCCATCGATTGCACCGTCCCCGAAGCGCTCGACACGACAAAGTATTATCCCTTCAAGGGGAACATGGATATTCCCCGCCTCGAACAGCTCATCAAGGAGCTCGGCGCGGAGAACATCGGCGTCATCATCATGACGATCACCAACAATTCCGCGGGCGGGCAGCCCGTCTCCGTCGCCAATATCCGCGCCGCGCGCGACCTTGCGCACAGCTACGGCATCAAGTTCATGATCGACGCCGCCCGCTATGCCGAGAACGCCTATTTCGTGAAACAACGCGAAGAGGAGTTCAAAACGAGCTCCATCTCCGAGATCGTCAAGGCGACGTTCGAGGGCGTCGACGTCATAACCATGTCCGCGAAGAAGGACGCGATCGTGAACATGGGTGGCCTCGTCGGTTGCCGCGATAAGGCCATCTTCGAGCTCGTGAAACAGCGCTGTATCTCGTTCGAAGGGTTCATCACCTACGGCGGCATGAGCGGGCGCGATATCGAAGCGCTCGCCCGCGGCCTCGAAGAGGGCATCGACGAGAATTATCTCCGTTACCGCATCGGGCAAATGGAGTACCTCGCCGCGCGGCTCGATATGGCGGGCATCGCCTATCAGACCCCCGTGGGCGGGCATGCCGTCTTTGTCGACGCCAAAAAACTTCTGCCCCAGATCCCTTATTACGAGTTCCCCGCGCAGGCTCTGGCGATCGAACTCTATCGCGAAGCGGGCATCCGCGCGTGCGATATCGGTTCCTACATGCTCGGCAACGACCCCGATACGGGCAAACAGCTCAAAGCCGACTTCGAATTCACCCGCCTCGCCATTCCCCGCCGCGTCTACACGCAATCGCACCTCGACGTCATCGCCGATGCGCTCATCAACATCAAGGAGCGCGCGGCCGAGATCAAGGGGTATCGCATCGTGGAGGAGCCGCCCATTCTGCGCCACTTCACAGCCAAACTTGCACCCATCGAATGAGGAGAAGCCGCCCCGCGCAATTTTGCGCGGGGCGGCGTTTCCCGATCGCGCTTTTTATGAAAAGCGGCACGGCTTCGGCCTCCCATTTTCATATGCACGGAGTTGAAGATGACTTTCTTGAATTGTCTTGACAAGGACGGCGTTTTGCATTATAATGGAATAAGCGACAAAGGGGGGCAACTATGGACGTTAAAGAAATTTTAAGCCGGTGCGATCACACACAGCTCTCGCCGACGGCTACGTGGGAGGATATCCGCGCGCTCATCGACGACGGCATCAGGTACGGGACGGCGTCCGTCTGTATCCCGCCCTGTTTTGTATCCGAAGCAAAGTACTACGCCGGGGGCAGGCTTCCCATCTGCACGGTGATCGGCTTCCCCAACGGCTATAACACGAAGGAGACGAAGGCCTACGAGGCGATGGCCGCCGTCACGGCGGGCGCCGACGAGATCGACATGGTCATCAATCTCGGCGACGTGAAGGCGAAGCGGTTCGAGAAGATCCTCGACGAGATCGTCGCCGTCAAGGCCGCCTGCATGGGCAGGATCTTGAAGGTCATCATCGAGACCTGCCTTTTGAGCGACGAGGAGAAGGTCATCATGTGCCAGATCGTCACCGAGGCGAAGGCCGACTTCATCAAGACCTCCACGGGATTTTCCAAGGGGGGTGCAACGCGCGAGGACGTGGCGCTCTTCAAACGCCATGTCGGCCCCAACGTCAAGATCAAGGCCGCGGGCGGCATTGCCACGTTGAAGGACGCGGAGGACTTTATCGCCCTCGGCGCCGACCGTTTGGGCACTTCCCGCATCGTGAAAATCGTCAAGGAGGAACATCTTTTATGAGCGAACATAAAAACGTCCCCACGCCGCACATCACGGCCAAGTACGGCGATTTTGCCGAGACGGTGCTCATGCCGGGCGATCCTCTCCGCGCAAAATTCATTGCCGAAAACTTCCTCGAAGACCGCGTCCTCGTCAACAACGTGCGCGGGGTGCAGGGCTACACGGGAACATACCGCGGCAAGCGGGTATCCGTCATGGCCTCGGGCATGGGCCAGCCCTCCATCGGGATCTATTCTTACGAACTTTTCAACTTCTACGGCGTGGAAAACATCATCCGCGTCGGGTCGTGCGGTTCCTTCGATAAGGATCTGCATGTGCGCGATATCATCTTGGCGCAGGGCGCCTGCACCAACGGCAACTATGCCAAGCAGTACAACCTGCCCGGCACCTTCTGCCCGATCGCCGACTTCGGCCTCTTGCGCCGTGCGGCGGAGGAATGCGAGAAGGCGCACCTTCGCTACAAGGTGGGCAATATCTTCTCCTCGGATATGTTCTACGATGACGCAAACAGCGGCATGCAGTGGGCGAAGATGGGGGTCTTGGGCGTCGAAATGGAGAGCGCGGCCCTCTATTGCAACGCGGCGCGCGCAGGGAAGAAGGCCCTCTGCATCTGCACGGTGAGCGACAGTTTCCTTCATCCCGAAGAGAACACGACGGCCGAGGAGCGGCAAACCTCCTTCACGGCCATGATGAAGATCGCTTTGGAGCTTGCATAACTATGGCAAAGAGATGCTTTTTGATCGTCCTCGATAGTTTCGGCGTGGGGGAACTTCCCGACGCAAATCTGTGGCACGACGAGGGCTCGAACACCTTGGGCGCCATTCGCGGCCACGCGAATTTCAACTGCCCGAATTTGAAAAATTTGGGGCTCTTCAACATCGACGGCGTGGGCGGCGGGGTACCCATGCCCGCGGCGAGCTATGCGCGTATGCGCGAGAAGTCGATGGGCAAGGATACGACGATCGGCCATTGGGAGATCGCGGGCATCATCTCGCCCGAGCCCCTTCCCACCTTCCCGAACGGCTTCCCCCCGGAGGTCGTCGAGGAATTTGAACGCCGCACGGGGCGCAAAGTCCTCTGCAACAAGCCCTATTCGGGCACCGAAGTCATCAAGGACTTTGGGGAGGAGCACCTGAAAACGGGCGCGCTCATCGTCTACACTTCGGCCGACAGCGTGTTCCAGATCGCCGCGCACGAGGACATGGTACCCCCCGAAGAGCTCTACCGCTACTGCGAGATCGCGCGCGGGATGTTGACGGGGCCCACCGGCGTGGGCAGGGTCATCGCCCGTCCGTTCACGGGGGAATATCCCTTCACCCGCACGGCGAACAGGCACGATTTCTCCCTTACGCCGCCCAAAGATACCATGCTCGACCTCCTCAAAAAGGCGGGCTATGCGACATTATCCGTCGGCAAGATCTACGATATCTTTGCGGGCAAGGGCGTCTCGGAGAGCCACCGCACCGTCTCCAATGCGAACGGCATGGAGGTGACGCTCGCCCTTCAAAAGGAGGACTTCGAGGGGCTTTGTTTCGTCAACCTCGTCGACTTCGATATGAAGTACGGCCACCGCAACGACGTCGCGGGCTATGCCGCCGCGGCGACGGAGTTCGACGCATTCCTCTCCGAATTTCTTCCCGCCATGCGGGAGGACGATATTTTGCTCATCACGGCCGACCACGGTTGCGATCCGTCGACGCCTTCGACCGACCATTCCCGCGAATACACGCCCATGCTCATCTATGGGAAGGGCATACAGGGCGGCGTGAATTTGGGCACCCGTCCCACGTTTGCGGATATTTCGGCGACGGTGCTCGACTTCTTCGGCGTGGATCAAGAGGGCACGGCCGGCGAGAGCTTTTTGGAGCAAGTCATCAAATGAAGGATTGGAAATTTTTGATGGAGGCGGCGGAAGGCGCGCGCGAGATGGCCTATGTGCCCTATTCGCATTTCCGCGTCGGAGCGGCGCTCCTCACGAAGAGCGGCAAGATCTATGCGGGTTGCAATGTCGAGAACGCCTCTTACCCCGCGGGGATCTGCGCCGAACGCACGGCCGTCTCCAAGGCAGTCAGCGAGGGCGAGCGGGAGTTCGAAGCGCTCGCGATCGTCGGCGGCAAGGAGGGGGATTGGGCAAAATTTTGCGCCCCCTGCGGCATTTGCAGGCAGGTGATCGCCGAATTTTGCCCGCCCGACTTCAAGATCGTCTTGGGCAACAGCGCGAAGTTTGAAGTCTACACGCTCGGGCAGCTCCTGCCCCTCTCCTTCACGGGGAAAAACTTATAAAACGGATGAAAAATTCTCGGATCAGAATGTTATCTATTACGGCCGCTCTCCTTCTTGCGTTCTGCCTCGGCGGATGCGGCGGGGGCGGGGAGCTTCCCAAGCTCGCAACGCCCGAAGTGAGCATCGCAGACGGCGGCGTCGCCGTTTGGGACGCGGTCGAGCACGCCATGTACTACGAGTACATCATCGGCAGCGAAGAGCCCGTCGCCATATCGGAGTGCAGTTTGCAGCTCGAAGAGGGCGACACCATCCGCGTCAAGGCGGTAAGCGGCGACGAAAACTTTGCCGACAGCGACTATTCTCCCGCCCTGACCTACCATAAGGGCGAGTATGTCGACCTCTCCATCTATGCCGTCAACGATCTGCACGGCAAGTTCATGGATACGGGGACCCAGCCAGGCCTCGACGAATTTACCACCTACTATAAAAACCTGGTCGAAGATCCCGCCCGCGAAGAGATCCTCATCTCCTCGGGCGATATGTGGCAGGGTACGGCCGAATCCCTTCTCAACAAGGGGCAGCTCATGACCGAGTGGATGAACGATATCGGCTTTTCTTCGATGACGCTCGGCAACCACGAATTTGATTGGGGCTCCGATGTTTTGACCCCCAACAGCGAGCTCGCCGAGTTCCCCTTCCTCGCCATCAACGTGCGCGAAAACGGCAAGATGCCCGACTACTGTCAGGGTTCGACCATTGTAGAGAGAGGGGGATTGAAGGTGGGCATCATCGGCGCCATCGGCGATTGCCTCTCTTCCATTTCGAGCGAGTTCCGCGACGGCCTCTCCTTTATGACGGAGAGCACCCTCACCTCGCTCGTGAAGGGGGAAGCGACCCGTCTGCGCGAGGAAGAGGGGTGCGATCTCATCGTCTATTCCATTCACGACGGCGGCGAGGACGCCTCCTCGGGCATCACTTCCGTCAAAAACAGCGACATGGGCTGGTACGACAGTTCGCTCTCGAACGGCTATGTCGATCTTGTCTTTGAGGGGCATACCCACAAGAAATATACTTTACAGGACGAATACGGCGTCTACCATTTGCAGGGCAGCAGCGAGAACCGCGATTTAAGCTGCGCCGATATCTCCTTCAATACCACGACGGGGGAATTTACCGTCACGCCCCGCCACATCGCCTCGGGGACCTATGCGAACAGTTCCCTCCAAGACGATCCCATCGTCGATACCCTCTACGGCAAATATTTCCCCGAACGCGACCTCTATTCGCCCATCGGCTCCTCGCGCACCACGCGCAACAGTACCGCCATTTTGAGCAAGGTCGCCGAGCTTTACTTTGAGAAGGGCGTCGAGGCATGGGGCAAGAATTATACGATCGTGTGCGGCGGGGGCTTCCTCAACGCGCGCAATCCCTACAATATCTATGCGGGCAACGTCTCCTATGCGGATATCGCGACCGTCCTGCCCTTCGATAACGAGATCGTCCTCGGCAGTATCAGCGGGACCGACCTCGTCAAATTCTTAAACAAGCGCACCGCAACGAGCAATAAATACACCATCTATAAGAAGATCGAGCCCGCTGCCGTATCTGCGGGAGAGACCTATTATATCGTCGTGGATAGTTATACGTCGAGCTACCGTTCGAATAACATCAAAGAGATCGCGCGTCTCGGCAAGGGCATCTATGCCCGTGACCTTCTCAAAGAGTTCATCGCCGAAGGGGGTTGGGCCTGATGAGGCTTTATGACATCATCAAAAAGAAGAGAGACGGGGGAGAGCTCACGACCGAGGAGATCGACTTCTTCGTTCGCGGCGTGACGGACGGCTCCATTCCCGACTACCAGATCTCCGCGCTCTGCATGGCGATCTATTTTCGGGGCATGAACGTGCGGGAGACTTCCGATCTCACCTTCGCCGTGCGCGATTCGGGCGAACGGCTGGATTTTTCCGCCATCAAAGGTATCCGCGCCGACAAGCATTCCACGGGCGGCGTGGGGGATAAGACCAGCCTCGTCGTGGGGCCCATCGTCGCCTCCCTCGGGGTGAAGGTCGCCAAGATGAGCGGCCGCGGCCTCGGGCACACGGGCGGCACCGTGGATAAGCTCGAAGCTATCCCGGGCCTTAAAACGACGCTCGCCGAAGGGGATTTTATCAGACAGGTCAACGACATCGGCATCGCCATCATCGGGCAATCCCGCGAGTTCGCGCCCGCGGATAAAAAGCTCTACGCGCTGCGCGACGTGACGGCCACGGTGGACAGCATGCCCCTCATTGCCGCGAGCATCATGGGCAAGAAGCTCGCCGCCGACGACGATTGCATCGTGCTCGACGTAAAGACGGGAAGCGGGTCCTTTATGAAGAGCGTGGAAAGAAGCCGCGACCTCGCCCGCCTCATGGTGGACATCGGAAAGCGCGCGGGGAAGAAGATGGTCGCCCTCATCACGGATATGGACGTGCCGCTCGGCTACGCGATCGGCAACTCTCTGGAAGTCATCGAAGCCGTCGAAACGCTCAAAGGGAGGGGCCCCGAAGATCTCACCGAAGTGTGCCTCACCCTCGCCGCCCATATGCTCTCTCTCGCGGGCATGGGTACCCCCGAAGAGGCGAAAATGCTCGCCAAGCGGGCGCTTTCGGACGGGAGCGCGTTGAAAAAACTCCAAGAAATGGTCGCGCGGCAGGGGGGAGATTCCGCTTGCATCGACGATACGAATAAATTCGCCAAGGCGCAGTATGTCTACGCCGTGAAGAGCGAAAAAGCGGGCTACATCACCCGCGTGGATACCGAGGCATACGGGCTTGCGAGCCTCGCCCTCGGCGCGGGACGCAATACGGCGGAGGATACGATCGACTATTCCGCGGGCGTCATTTTGCAGAAAAAGACGGGCGACTATGTGGAGAAGGGCGAAACGCTCGCAACGCTCTATTCGAACGACGAGAAGAAGTTCGAGACCGCGGAGCGTATTTTGCTCGCCGCGACCTCGTTCGGCCCTACCATGCCCGAAAAGACCCCGCTTATTTACGATATCGTGGAATAAGATCGGCTCCTGCGGAGCCACGGAATGATGAAACGAATAAGAGGACACGAAAGTTAAGGCGCAAAAGATATTTTCCTCACGGAATTTTGTTTTGCTCGCCAAAACAAAATTCGTGAACTGACTACTATGGCGAAACTCTACTTCAAATTCGGCGCAATGGGGTGCTCCAAGACGGCACAGGCGCTCATCACCAAGTTCAACTACGAAGAGCGCAACATGAAGGTGCTCCTTCTGAAGCCCGCCGTCGACACGCGCGACGGGGCGACCGTCGTCAGATCCCGCATCGGGCTCAAACAGGACGCTATCGCCGTCAGATCTGACGAGGACCTCTACGCTCTCTACGAGAATAAGTATTCGGATTCGGACGTCGTCATCGTCGATGAGTGCCAATTTCTCACGCCCGAGCAGGTGGATCAGCTCGCCGACATCGTGATGAAGAAGAATATCCCCGTGCTGTGTTTCGGCCTCTCGACCGATTTCACGACGCACCTCTTCCCGGGCTCCAAGCGGCTCTTCGAGATCGCCGAATCTATCAGCGAGATCAAGTCGGTATGCAGCTGCGGGGCGAAGGCGACGGTCAACGCCCGCCTCGACGAAAACGGGAAGATCGTCACCGAGGGTTCGCAAGTTCTCCTCGGCGGGAACGACAGATATGTTGCAATGTGCAGGAAATGCTGGCTCAAATATCGCGCGGAGCAGGCATAGGAGGCAGATATGAACATCGGAAGGAAGTCGCTATCATTTGTCCTTGCGGCGGCGCTCATCTTCGGCGTCGCCATGGTGGGCACGGCTACGGCCGCAGTCGTCTACACGGACGCGGCGGAGGGGAGCTATTACAGTTCCATCACCGCCACGGGCGGAACAGCGCTCTTGGGGCAGGTGCACGACCTTATCGTAAGTACGCATACGAAATATACTTCGTATGATGAATGCAAGACGAAAGGTACGACGACCGACCCCGGTCTCGACGGAAAGGGATATCTCGAGTTTTACACGCACGAGACGCTCACGAGTTTCGGCGGCAGCGTCGGGACTGCGAACCGCGAACATGTCTGGTGTCAGAGCCTGTCCAACGGGCTTTGGGGGACGAGCGGCGCGGGTAGCGACATGCACCATATCCGCCCTTCGGAATCCTCTCTGAACAGCACGCGCGGAAACAATAAATACGGCAAAGTTACGTCGGGGAAGAAAGAGGCGTATTCAAAGAAATCGGGCGGGGCGCAATCCAAGCTCGGCGGCTATGTCGGCGGCGGCGTGTTCGAGCCCCTCGACAACGTCAAGGGCGATGCGGCCCGCATCGTCATGTATGTATATACCCATTATAATAAGGGGAAAAACGTCGGCGGCACGCTCGACAGCAGGGGCAGCGGGACGCTGAATTTCACCAACGTCATGGCCGCAAGCAGCGAGGCGGCGGCAAGAGAACTTCTTCTCGAATGGAACGCGCTCGATCCCGTCGATGCGATCGAAGAAAAGCGCAACGAAGAGGTCTTCAAGATCCAAGGCAACCGCAATCCCTTTATCGATCATCCCGAATATGCGTCGGCGATCTGGGGGGACGGCAAATACGATCCGCCCGTCTCCGACGTCAAGCCCACATCGCTCTCGATCACGCCTTCCGCGGTAACCATGTCCGTGGGCGGCACCGCAAATTTGACTGTAACGCCGACTCCCTCCAATGCCTCGAAGGAGGTCAAGTGGTCGGTCTATCCCACAAACGTCGTCACGATCGTGGACGGAAAGCTGACGGCGTATGCAGAGGGACAGGCGACCGTCACGGCGACGAGCACGCTCGACCAAAACGTCAAGGCGACGGCGAGCGTCACAGTCAAGAAGGCAGAGGGCGGCGGCAGCGCTGCGGGCTCCTTCATCATTGACAGAAGCAGCGTCGATACGGGCGGGAGCAATTACGCCTTCCACGATTGGTCGGCGGGAAGCGTAAAGGGGATCGCCTACATTTACACGGGCAACAAGGACGCCATGCAGTTCAACAGCAGCAAAGACAGTTATTATATTGCAAGCACGACCGCTGCGCTCGGCCCCATTACCAAAGTCACCGTCAAGGGGCAGGAGGATAAGGATGAAAAGAGTTGGAAGCTCCTCACATCCTCCACGCCCTACGGGGAGGTCGCAAAAAAGCCCGCAAACGGCAACGACCGCGGCACGAAGACGGTTACGGAGAACGGCGTCACATGGGAAGTGACGGGAAGCGATACTTACTTTGCCCTCACCTACGAGGATTCGAGCGCCGCCTACCTTAATAGCATCACGGTGGAATACGGCCCCTCGCAGGGCGAGACCCCGCCCCCGCACGTGCACCATTTCGAATATGAGAACGTCGGCGACAAAGACGATCACATCACCACCTGCACGGGTTGCGATTACGGCGAGATCGAGCCCCACGTTTACAGCAGTGATACGGATACCACCTGCGATCTTTGCGGATATGTTCGCACCGTCCATACGCACGAATATCAATACACCCCCTTGGACGACACCTATCACACCGTCACCTGCAAGGATTGCGATAAGTTGAACGATAGGGAAGTCCACGTATATAGCGACAGTACGGATACGACCTGTAACAAGTGCGGCTACGAGCGCACGCTCGGCGGCGAACATGTCCACACCAAACAATATGAAGATATAGACGACACCTACCACCGCGTCACCTGCGATTGCGGCATTGACGAACGCGAAGCGCACGAATATACGGACGATGCCGATCCGACCTGCAACCTCTGCGGCCATGTGCGCGCCATCGTCGACGAGGAGAAGCTCGCCGCCTTCCATACCGCCGTCGAAGGGGTCAAGACGGAGGGCGCGCTCTCCGCAAGGCGGCAGTCCCTTTTGGCGGCGCTCAACGCCTATAACGCCCTCTCCGATGACGAAAAGGAGGCCGCCGCAGACGACTATGCGGCGCTCTCTGCCGCGGTCGAGGCGTATGACGCCGACGTAGAAGCCATGAACGAGGCGGCGCAAGAGGCGAACGACCTCTTCGCGCCCAAGAAGAAGGGGGAGAAAAACGCATGAAAAAGAAAATTTTCGCGGGTCTTGCCGTTGTCGCGGTAGCTTGCTGCGGCCTCGCGGGCTGTTCTCTCACGCCCGATTCGACCGAGGACGGCTATGAGTTCCTCAACGAGATGTTGAAGGTCTCCTATTCCCGGATCGTCCTCACCGTCGAAAACGACTTCGGCGAGGATAAGCTCACGAGCGTCTACACGATGGTCTATGGCGAGGACGCCGTCACGGTCTCGTATAGCGTCGAGCGGTTCGCCCCGCTCTCTTCCGCCGTCGGCCCCATCGAAACCAAGACGGGCATGATCGAGATCGCGGGGGGCGAAGTGACCGTCACCGAAGGGGACGATATCGGCCTTACCGCCGCCGTCGCCGCGCTCCCGTTCGACTTCCGCGCGGAGTATTTCGAAAATGCCGACCTCGGCGGCAACTTCTTCTATGCCGACGTCAAGGATAGTGCGGGCTTTTTGGGCGAGCAGGTCGCATGCACGGAGATGAAGATTCAGGCGAACTTCGGCGAGGTGTTCTCGTCCATAGCAGTCAGATACGCGGCCTCTTCAGGGGAAGAGGTACGCGCCGCCTATTCCTTTACAAAATAACATTATGTATGTTCACAAATTTCACAAAGACTTTTTTTGCCGAATCCTTGCTTTATTCTGTGAAGTTTGTTATAATGGACAAGAGGTAATGGGGAATGTTTGAACTGCGGAAAATCGGCTTTGTGAGAAGAGCTTCGGCGTTCCTCTTGGACGTGATCCTCCTCGCCGTGCTTACGACAGGCTTCATGTACCTCATTTCCCTTATCGCCGGATTCAGCCATCAGGAAGCCCTTGCGAACGAATACTATACCGCATGGGAGGATTATCGCAAGGAATACATGGGCGACATCGCTCCCTTCTATGGCTTTGAATATACGGAAGACGAGGACGGCGGATATACTCTTACAAATAAAGAAGATGAAAAGGCCGCCGAGATCATCGAAGTGATCGAGGCAATGACGGATGATAAACCCTCCGAAGAGGAGGGCGACGATCCCAAACTCGTTGCGGCATACAAGGCTTATCTCGAGCTTGCGAACGGCGTAAAGGACGAAAATGGCAACGTCGTCAAGAAGGCGATCCCCGCAGCGCTGGTAGATGCGCAGTACAGGTATGTGTACAGTCTCATCTTCATGATGCTCTCCATAGGGCTGCTGCTCGCCTATCTCGTCCTCGAATTCATCCTCCCCTTGATCCTCAAAAACGGACAGACGGTGGGAAAGAAAGTCTTTTCTATCGGGCTTGTCCGTCCCAACTGTGTAAAAATCACCAATTTGGCGCTCTTTGCGAGGACGATGGTCGGTAAATTCGCCTTCGAAACGATGTTCCCCGTCTTGCTCATCTTTATGTTCTTCTTTGGGGGGCTCGGGATCCTTGCAATCATTCTCCTTGCCGCACTGCTTCTTTTGAATATCATCCTGTTCTTTGCGACGAAGAACAGAACGCCCATCCACGACCTGCTCGCAGGCACCGTCGCGGTGGATCTGAAGCTCCAGATGATCTACTATTCGGAAGACGAGCTCAACGAGGCCAAGTCGCTCCTCCATGCGGAGGCAGTCGAAAACTCGAAGAGCTAACGATAGCACGACACAAAAAACACGATAAGGAAGAAGCTATGAAAGTCGTATTGCAAAACCTCACCAAGATCTTCCCGAGCCGCAACAAGAAGGAAAAAAACGGCGAAGTCATCGCCGTCAACGACTTCAATCTCGAGATCCCCGACGGCAAGCTCATCGGCCTTTTGGGTCCCTCGGGATGCGGCAAGAGCACCACGCTGTATATGATCAGCGGGTTGCAGACGCCGACGCGAGGTAAGATCTTCTTCGGCGACGACGACGTCACCAAACTTGCCCCGGAAAACAGAGGCATCGGCCTTGTTTTCCAAAACTATGCGCTATACCCGCATATGACGGTACAACAGAATATTCTATTCCCTTTGCAGAATCTGAAAGGTAATCAGAGGCTCTCCAAGGAAGAAATGCTCAAGCGTGCCAACGAGGTCGCGAAGCTCGTCCAGATCGACGAGTACATGCAGCGCAAACCCGCCGAACTTTCGGGCGGTCAGCAGCAACGCGTCGCCATCGCCCGTGCACTCGTCAAAATGCCCCGCGTTCTTCTTCTGGATGAGCCTCTTTCCAATCTCGACGCCCGTCTCCGCTTGCAGACGCGCGAGGAGATCAGAAGGATCCAGCGCGATACGGGAATTACGACCATCTTCGTCACGCACGACCAGGAGGAGGCGATGTCCATCTCCGACTATATCGTCGTCATGAAGCTCGGCGTCATCATGCAGACGGGCAAACCCCAGTGGGTGTACGACGATCCCGCCAACCTCTTCGTGGCGAAATTCCTCGGCGCGCCTCCCATCAACCTCTTCACGGGCAGAGTGGAGGGCGGCAAGCTCTTCATCGGCGAGGAGGACGTTTTGGACGTCGGGGACGTCGAGGATCAGGAAGTATATGTCGGCGTCCGTCCCGAGGGATTCCTCCTCACGGGGGAGGGCAGGCTCACCTGCTCCGTCTCGGGCGTGGACGTCATGGGCAGAGACGTCTCCGTCGTCTCCACGAATGCAAATTCGCTGAATGCGCTCGTTCGCGCCATTATAGCTTCCGACGATGCGGGCAAGATCGACGGCGACACCGTTAAATTCAACTTAAAACCGCATAAGGTGCTCATCTTTAATAAGGAGACGGAAAAGCGCGTCTACTTCGGCGGGCAGATCGCCTCGCACGAGGCCATGCTCCAAAAGATGAAGGAAGAGGGGCAGGACTATGTGACCCACACGGGTCCCCTTCCCCGCGAGGCGGACGACAAACCCAAGGAAAAGAAGGAACTGCCCAAGACGAAGATGCAGGTCGTCGGGGGATTCTTCAAAAATTCCTTTAACAAGGTCAAGGGCCTCTTCAAAAAGAAGGGGACCGCGGAGGAAACTCCGGCAGAGAGCGACGAGGGCGGTGCCGCCGGAGCGCCTTCGGACGAGCCCGGGGACGAGACCCCGCGCGAAGAAGCGGCAACCGTCGAAACGAAGGAAGAGGCACCCATGCCCGAGACAGAGAGCTCGGAGAACACGTCCGATAGCGAGGTCTGAACATGGATGAAGAAAAGACAACTTTGACCGAACAGATCTTGGCCGAAGAGGGCGCTCCCGCAGAGGCGGAGGTTTTGGCCAAAGGGGAGGACGTCCTTGCCGAGACGCCCGAAGAGGGGAAGCCCAAAAAGAAAAAGAAGGGCGGCAAGTGGCAGTCCAAGAACCAATGGAAGGCGTGGCTCTATCTTTTGCCCGCGCTCGCCATTTTGGCCGTCTTTACCGTTTGGCCCATCATCAACACGGTGCGTATGTCGATGCTCTATCGTGTCGACGCCGAGGGCAACGTCATCGGCTATCACAATCTCGACGCAATGCGCGGATTCAAATACCAATTCGGGTTTGCGAACTTTGCCAGCGCCGTCCATTATAGCGGATTTTTGAACGCCTTGGGGAATACGATGCTCCTCACCGTGATCACGGTGCCCATCTCCACGATGCTCGCTCTCCTCATTGCGGTAGCGCTCAACTCCATCAAGCCTTTGAAGAAGGTGTACCAAACAGTCTTTTTCCTCCCCTATGTGACGAACTCCATCGCGATCGGTATGGTATTCATGGCGATGTTCCATATGGTCGGCATCGATCTTTCCAATCCGCAGTCGGTGGGGATCATCAACTCCATCATCAAGGCATTCGGCGGGAAACCCATCAACTGGGTCGATATGGGTTCGACGAAGGTCGCCAACATGGTAGTCCTCATCTTGTTCATCGTCTGGAACGCGTTGCCCTTCAAAATTTTGGTGCTCCTCGGCGGGCTCCAAAATGTCGATAAGCAGTATTACGATGCCGCCAAAGTGGACGGAGCATCGCGTTTCCGCGTATTCTGGCGCGTGACCGTGCCCCTTCTCTCCCCGATGATCGCCTACGTCGTCATCACGGGCTTTATCGGCGGGTTCAAGGAGTACACGAGCGTCGTGGGTATCTTCGGCGATGCCATGGGCCCTACCGGCGGCGCACACCGTCTGGACACCATGGTCGGGTTTATTTACGATAACATCAACGGAAAGACGGAACTTTCCACACAGGGACGCGCAAGCGCAGCGGCGCTGATTTTGTTTGCGATCATTTTTGCCGTAACGATGATCAATTTCTATGTCAGCAAGAAGAAGGTCCATTATTAAGGAGGGGGGAGATATGGCAAATCAAATTTTGGCAAGCGCCTCCGTGGGCAAGCCCGCTATCATCGTTGCGGCCGTTCTCGCGGTCTTGATCCTCGGCATGGTCGTCACATGCGTTGTCCTCGTATGCCGGCGTAGCGCCGATTCGCGGCGCAAGACGAAGAAGTTCCTCGTAAAGGCCGCGCTCTATGCGTTCCTCACCGTCATGGCGGTCATCGTCCTGTTCCCGTTCTACTGGATGCTCATCTCGTCGGTCAAGACGCTCAATGAGTACAATCAGGCGGAACCCACCCTTTGGCCCCAGCAATTCCAGTGGTCCAATTATGCCTTGGCGTTCACGGGCAATCTCAATCTCGGCAGACTGTTCCTGAACACAGTCATCGTCGGCGTCGTATCCACCCTTCTCTCCCTCGTCATCACGGTTCTTTCGGCCTATGCGTTCGCAAGGTTGGAATTCAAGGGGAAGAATATCCTCTTCGCGGCGCTTCTCGCGACGATGATGATCCCCGGGGAACTCTTCACAGTCACCAACTACATCACCGTGAGCGATCTCGGTTGGCTTCGCAGCTATTCGGTGCTCATCGTGCCCTTCCTCGTGAGCGTGTTCTACATCTACCTTCTCAGGCAGAACTTCATGCAGATCCCCAACGAGCTCTATCTCGCCGCCAAGGTAGACGGGACGAGCGACCTCAAATATCTCTGGCGGGTGATGATCCCGCTCGCCTCGCCCACCCTCATCTCCATCACCATTTTGAAGATGATGGGCGCATGGAACTCCTATGTATGGCCCAACCTTGTCGCGAACGATCTTCCCCACAGGTTGATCACAGTCGGTTTGCGCGGGGCGGCCTTCAAGGACACGCTGACAGGGCTCACAAATTATCCCGCGCAGATGGCGGCCGTCGTGCTCGTCACGATCCCGCTGCTCATCGTGTTCCTGTTCTTCCGCAAATACATCATGCGCGGCGTCTCGCGGAGCGGTATCAAGGGGTAAAACGTAAGTCCCATTTCAACTTAAAAACCAAATAAAATTTATATAAAGGAGAACAGAATGAAGAAGAAAATCGGCGCAGTAATGCTGGCAGGGGCAATGGCGTGCACAGTCGCAGTGGGGCTTACCGCCTGCGGCGGCTCGATCAAACCCGACTTTGAGTGGCCCGAGGAAGGGTTCAATACTTCCAAGAATGTGGAGATCACCTTCTACAACACGCAGGGCGATAACTTGCAGGAGATCACGCAAAAGCACATCGACAAATTCCAGGAGCTCTTCCCCAACATCAAAGTGACCGCATCCAAGGGGGAAGAGGGGGGGTACGACGATCTGCGCGACAAGATCAACGATCAGATCGTTGCAGGCAACCAGCCCAATATCGCGTACTGCTATCCCGACCATGTCGCGCTCTACAACCGTGCGCTTGCCGTGCAGCCGCTCGACGATTTCCTCCCCGGCGGCGCTTTGGCAGATAAGACCGTCACGGCGACTACGGGCGAAGTCCCCTTCGGCATGACCGAAGAGGAGAAGGAATCCTTCATCGAAGGGTATTACAACGAGGGTTCGGCCTATGCAGACGGCAAGATGTACACGTTGCCCTTCTCCAAGTCGACGGAAGTTCTCTATTACAATAAGACTTTCTTCGATGCGCACGAAGAACTCAAAGTTCCCACGACTTGGGAAGAGATGGAACAAGTCTGCGCGAAGATCAAAGAGATCGACACGGATCCCCAGCACGTCGCATTCGGGTACGACTCCGAATCCAACTGGTTCATCACGATGTGCGAGCAATACGGCTCTCCCTATACCTCCGCGACGGGTGAGCACTACCTCTTCAACAACGCGAAGAACAAGGAGTTCGTCGGGAAGATGAAGGAGTGGTACGATAAGAAGTACTTCACCACGCAGGCGATCTACGGTAGCTATACATCCGGTCTCTTCACGAAGCAGGAGTGCTACATGTGCATCGGTTCCTCCGCAGGTGCGACCAACCAGGTCCCCACCGCGACCGACGGCCAAACCGCGTTCGAAGTCGGCATTGCGCCCATTCCGCAGGTGGATCCCTCGAAACCCAAGGTCATCTCGCAGGGCCCGTCCCTCTGCATCTTTAAGAGCGACGATCCGCAGGAAGTCATCGCGAGCTGGCTCTTCGTGAAGTATATGACGACGGACGTCCTTTTCCAGGCAGAATTTTCTTCCAGCTCCGGCTATATGCCCGTCCTCAATTCCACGACGATGGAGAAGAGCGACGTTTATCAACAGTTCTTGAAGAAAGCGAGCGGTTTCAGCAAGACGGGCGTCGCCGCTAAGTGCGTCCAAGTCGGTATGGATCAGGAAAACGCATACTTCACTTCTCCCGCATTCAACGGCTCCTCTGCGGCGCGTGATGCTTCCGGGCAGCTGTTGCAGGATGTTTTTGCGGGGAAATCCATCGAACAGGCATTTGCGGATGCGATCGCGGCTTGCAAGAGTTAAGGAGTAATTTATGAATAAATATACCAAAGTATTTACGTCGCTCCTTTGTGCGTCGCTCATCGCCCTGCCCCTCATGGTGGGCTGTGGCACGAAGAATGAAGAGCCCGATCCGCCGGAGGAGCACGTCCATGTCGATTATGTTAGCCAGCTTCATCTCGACATGAGCTCCGAGACCAAGAAGCAGGAGGTCCGCGTCTATTTGTACATCGACGGGGATACCACCCACTTCAAACCCGTGAATTACAACGGGGACGAGTTCGATATCTCCGACGGCACCATCAAGGCGCGTTATCTCGCAGTGGATACCCCCGAATCGACGGGCGAGATCCAAAAGTGGGGTCAGACCACCAAGAACTTCACGCATGATAAGCTCGATAGCGCAGATTCCATCATCGTGGAATCCGACGACGACAAGTGGAACTTCGATTCGACCTCGTCCCACCGTCTCATGCTTTGGGTCTGGTACCGTCCGAGGGGAACGACCGAATACCGCAACCTCAACATCGAGCTCTTGCAGAACGGCTTTGCGGCGCCTTCTTCCACCCGTAACACCCGTTACGGCGAGATCGGCCTCAAAGCGCTCGACCAGGCGAAAGCGGAAAAACTTCACCTCTATTCCGATCCGAGCACCAAGGACGAGAACTTCTACGACGGCGAGATCACACCGCTCTCTTTGAAGGAACTCCGTTGCAGGATTAAGGAATTTGTGAACAAGTCCGTTGCCGTCGAGGGCATCGTCGTCGCCGAGTTCGGCAACTCCGTCTATATCGAGAGCAAGGAAGCGGACGCCGCCACGGGTCTCCACTATGGGATCTCTCTCTATTACGGCTACAAGCCGGGCTGGCTCGAGGACGTCGTCAAGATGGGCAACTATGTGAAGGTCGTCGGCAAGATCACCGAGTTCCAGGGCACCTATCAGATCTCCGACGCACATTACGATCCTTTCGAGCCCGAAGATGAGACCAACTCCATCATTCTCGATGAAGAACATACCTACAATGGTTCCTTTGCCGAAATGACGGCAGACCAGATCTTGAACGGCACCACCGACGTCCAACTCGTTACGGGTACAGACGAGAATGGCGAACCCGTCACGCAGACCTATACGATCAACACCGGGGACGCCGTCTCGAACACGACCGTCACCGTCAAAAACCTCACGGTAGACAGGTTCACGACCACCTCTTCCACGACGGATAGCAACGGCGCGATCTCCCTCTATTGCAGTGACGGAAAGGGCAACACGATCGTAGTGCGCACCGAGCCCTTCATGGAGAACGGCGAGCTCGTCACGGGCGATCGGTTCAAAGGTAAGACGATCAATGTCAAAGGTCTCGTCGAATATTTCCAGACCTCGGGCGAATACCAGATAAAAGTCCATCGTCTCGACTTTATCGAGATCCAGTAACTGCGTCATTCCGAGGCTCCGCAGGAGCCGAGAGAATCCCCTCATACGAAGTCCTCATGCCCCCTCCGTGGGGGAACGGCTCTCTTGCCCCCTCCGTGGGGGAAGAAAACAGCTCTCATGCCCCCTCCGTGGGGGAACAGCTCTCATGCCCCCTCCGTGGGAGGGGGGTAGGGGGGTGGGGCGACACTCGCTGTCCCCCGCGTCATTCCGAGGCACGAAGTGCCGAGAGAATCCCCTAATACGAAGTCCCAACATCCCATCTCAACAAAAAAATTTTTATAAAATATAAAGGAGAAGAAGCTATGAAGAAAAAATGGTTGATCGCAATCGCTACAAGCGCTATGGCGGTCACGGTTGCACTCGGTATCTCCGCATGCGGCAAGAAAAATGGCAAGTCGGACGAAGATATCGCAACTGAGGCTCTCGACACTTTGACGCAGGTCTATTCCACGGCGCTCACAGAGACGTCCGCGGATTTCGATCTGCTCGGTCAAGTCCTCGTGGACGGCGAACGCTACACTGTCACATGGACGGCGACTTCCACCGTTGAAGGGATCGAGAACTATGTCTCCATCGCCCAGGAGATGAACGAGGATAAAAAGTTCCACGTCACCATCTCGCGCACGACGATCGAAGTGCCCTATACGCTGACTGCTTCCATCACCGTCGGCAAGGTGACGAAGAGCGAGAACTTCCTCCGCAAGATCCCCGCAAAATCTTCCGAGGACGCGACGACAGCTTCGCTCTCTTTCGAGACCACGGATGCCCGCGTCTCCCAAGATGCTCAGCAGCAGGTTTGGCAGCAGAACGGCATTACCTTCACCAACGACAAGGCGAACAGCAGCACGGATGTTGCGAACTTTTCCAAGCCCGTCCGTTGCTACATGGGTTCGACCGTTAAGATCGAATATCCCGGGATCACCCGCATTGATTTCCACTGCCCGCCGAACTACGACGATAACCCCTATTTGGATCGTCTTAACAGCGCTCTGACCAACGCGTATGGCGATGCAACCGTCACGGTCGATGAGGAGAAAAATGTTGTCTCCATCGTACTCAAGACTCCCGTAGATGTTTTTGAATTTGCATGCACCACGGGGCAGATCAGGATCTATTCCATCGACCTCGAAGGCAAAGAGGGCGGCGCCACCGATGCGGATAAAGTCGCTGCGGCGAAAGAGCAGCTCAGCCTTTCCAGGGATCGTTATTCCGCAACGGGAACTTACGACCTCCCCACGACCCTCAACGGCGCCACATTGACTTGGTCCGTCAAGGGCACTTCCGAGTATCTTACTATTTCCAATAATAAACTCAACATCACTTCTCTTCCGACAGCCGAGACCCAAGTCACACTGGTTGCGGCGATTTCCGCCGGCACCGAAAGTGATTCCAAAGAAATCACGATTACCGTTGCTCCCGCTTCCAAGTTCGAAGGCTCCGGCACGGAAGATGATCCTTATACCGTTGCCGATGTCTTTGAAATTCTCAAAGATATTCAAAGCGGTGATCTCTATAAGGTCGACGGCAATGTCGTCGGTATCTATGTCAAAGGTATCGTCATTGACAAAGGTAGCATCGGTTCCCACGATAATTGGGAAAGAGCTTATATCGCCGATTCCGCCGATGCCGAGAACAAAGACGGCGTCCAACTTTACGGGCTCGACAAGGACGATCAATTCCTTCCCAACGATGATTCCCTTGTCGTCGGCGCAACGATCACCGTCTATGGTGCACTTCAGAATTGGCAAGGCGGCCCCGAGCTCAAATTTGATGGCAGTATCCGTCTCCATGCGGTAGCTTATGAGCTTCCAACCGACGAAAGGACGGCTCAGCAGAAAGTCGACGCCGCGCTTCAAGCGCTCGCCGCTACTTTCACCGTCACCAAGACGGGCGAAACGGAGCTTCCCGCTTCCACGGTAACCGGCGTCACCTTCGCTTGGTCGACGACCAACCAAACCTACACCATCACAGGGAATAAGATCAAGGTCGACGCGCTTCCCACGGCCGACGCCACCGTCACCGCCACCGTCACCGCCACCTGCGGCACCGAGACCGTGACGAACAACACGAAGACCGTTACCATCACCATCAAGGCGGCAAGCGAGGAACCCGAACCCAACAAGTACGGTACGAAGGATGAACCTCTCTCCGTTGCCGAGGCTCTTGCGCTCGCGGAAGAGGAGTGTGCAAGTGCGAATGATGTCACCGAGCAGATCGTCTATGCAACGGGTATCGCGCTTTCCACGCCCGAAGCAAGCGGCACCTACTATAAGCAGTTTGAACTCCGCGACGCGAGCGATGCAGCGAAAAAGATTATCGTCTATACAATCAGCTTGGACGCGGGTGTGCCCGCAATCGCGCAGAACGATGTGCTCGTCATCCATGGCTATATCAAAAATTACAATGGCACGATCGAGTTTGCGAGCAATAACAGCGTATATGTATATTGTGTCACCAACACCCGCGGAGAGTCCACAATCACGCTCGGCGAGCACACAGGGGCGACCGTGACCGGAATCCAGACCGGCGACAAGAAGACGAACGGCACAGAGGTCAGCTTCACCGTTACCGCAGAGCAGGGCAAAAAGATCGTTGCTGTGAAAGCGAACGGCGAAGAGTTGACAGCCGAAAGCGAAAATACGTACAAATTCACAGTCGCAGGCAATACTACCGTAACGGTTGAGACTGCCGGTGAAGATGAGGCGGTCGCTGAGCTTCTTTATTCCCTGAATAGCACCGAGCAGCCCGTGGGAACGAACAATAACTATGCAAGCAGCTGCGAAGTGGCGTATAAGGATGTCACTTGGGTCGTGGAAGGAAACGCAAAGGTAGATCAACATGGCGCACAAAAACCTTGGCGTTTCGGCGGAAAAGCGTCAAATGCTGATACGCCTTTGACTGCAGATCGTAAACTCACCGGGAAAACTGCAATTTCGGGGAAAGTCAGCAAGATCACACTTCAGTTGACGGACGGCGGAAGCATTACGGTCAATAGTGTTACGATCAAAGTTTACAAAACCGATCCCACGGTTGATGGGGCACAGCCGTTTTCTACGAAGCAGATCACCTATCAAAAGGGTGTCGCCGTTGATATCACGGCGGGCGAGGACGATTGGACGAACTGCTTCTTCCAAATTGTCTTTAACGTAACAGTGAACTCGACGAGCAATAAGTATGTCAGTATTGACAAGTTAGAGTTCTATGGTACGCCCGCTTCCGCTACCGTAGCAGCACCTGCTGAGGTCGCGATCCTTCCCGGCAAAGAATTCTAAAACTCTCTGCGGCTTCAAGCCCGAAACAAAAACAACCTTCCCTCGGGAAGGTTGTTTTTTGTGCCCCCTCCGTGGGAGGGGGGTAGGGGGGTGGGGCGAGTTCGAAAATGGGGTCGCCAAAGAATGCCCCCTCCGTGAGAGGGGGGTAGGGGGGTGGGGCGAGTTCAAAAATAATGTCGACGCTATTGGAAATCGCACCCACCTCAGTCACTACGTGACAGCTCCTCCCCGGGAGGCGCCATGGGTTAAGCGCGCCCCCTCCGTGGGAGGGGGGTAGGGGGGTGGGGCGAGTTCAAAAATAATGTCGACGCTATTGGAAATCGCACCCACCTCAGTCACTGCGTGACAGCTTCTCCCCGGGAGGCGCCATGGGTTAAGCGCGCCCCCTCCGTGGGAGGGGGGTAGGGGGGTGGGGCGAGTTCAAAAATA
>CANQOT010000014.1 GCA_947625555.1 uncultured Clostridia bacterium
GATTTTAGTGCCTGTTTTGCAAGAAAAATGCCCTCGGGAACGCTATTTTAAGCAAATTCTGCAACTCCTAAGGGCTAGTTATGGGTTCGATTCCCGTCGGGAGTACCAAATCCCCGCCCAAGCCGCTTGGCTTGGACGGGGATTTTGTTTCGGCGAGGGAGCAAACCCATCGGTTTCGCCCCATATTCTGCTGCGAAGCCAGCCGGGGGCGGAGTGTTTTTCTTCCAAATTCTTCTTTTCAACGATGAAGCGAGAACGCTTGAAATAAATTTTACATTGTGTTATAATAAACAAAAGCATTTACACGAGATAATTTATGGCAAAGTTACTCGGGATCGACGTCGGCTCCACGACGGTCAAGCTCTGCGTTCTCGGCGAGGACGGAAAAATTTTATATTCGAGCTACGTGCGGCACTTCTCTCGCGTGAAGGAGTGCGTCCTTTCCGAACTCGAAAAAATCATTCCCATCGGCGAAGAATACCGCGTCTCCATTACGGGGTCGGCGGGGCTCGGTCTTGCCGAAAAGGCGCACATCGACTTTGTGCAGGAAGTGCAGGCGGCCTTTACCGCGATACGCAAACTTTACCCCGACGTCGATGTGGCGGTGGAACTCGGCGGCGAGGATGCGAAGATCATCTTCGTGACGGGCGGCACCGAACAGCGCATGAACGGCAGTTGCGCGGGCGGGACGGGGGCGTTCATCGACCAAATGGCGACCCTTCTGAACATGTCGGTCGCAGACATGGATGCCCTGTCGCTCACGGCGGAGCGCATCTATCCCATTGCCTCGCGCTGCGGCGTGTTCGCCAAATCCGATATCCAGCCCCTGCTCAACCAGGGGGCGAAGAAGGCGGATATTGCGGCTTCCATCTTCCGTGCCGTCGTCGATCAGACGGTCTCGGGCCTCGCACAGGGGCGCAGGATCAAGGGGAAAGTGCTCTTTCTCGGCGGTCCGCTCTACTTTTTGCAGGGCCTTCGGAAGGCCTTCAAGGATACTTTGAAGCTCGACGACGAGCATGCCGTTTTCCCCGAGACCGCGCCCTACTTCATGGCGATCGGGGCAGCCATGTCCGCGATCGGGGCGAAGGAAGAGCCCCTCGGGGCCATTATGGAGCGCATTCGCGCGGTGGGCGATTCGGGCAATATCGCGGTGGGCAGGCCGCTCTTTTCGTCGCGGGAGGAGTACGAAGCCTTCGTCGAGCGGCATAGGCGGAGCGACCTCGAATTTGAGAACATCCTCACCTACGAGGGCGATGCCTACCTCGGCATCGATTCGGGTTCGACGACGACCAAACTCATTCTCATCACCCCCGAAAATAAAATTTTATATTCGCATTACCAGAGCAACAACGGCCAGCCGCTCGAGATCGTTCTCTCCCATTTGAAGCTCATTTACAAGCTCATGGGGGAGCGCGTCGTCATCCGCGGGGCCTGTGTGACGGGCTACGGCGAGGACATGATGAAGGCCGCCCTCAAACTCGATTTCGGCATCGTCGAGACGATGGCGCACTTCAAGGCGGCCCTCTATTTCAACCCCGACGTCGATTTTATCATCGATATCGGCGGGCAGGACATCAAGTGTTTCAAGGTGAAGAACCGCGCCATCGACTCTATCATGCTCAACGAGGCCTGTTCCTCCGGTTGCGGTTCCTTCATTCAGACCTTCGCGAAGGCGATGGGCATGGAGATCGAGGAATTTTCCCGCCTCGGGCTGTTTGCGAAGCACCCCGTGGAGCTCGGTTCGCGTTGCACCGTATTCATGAACAGTTCCGTCAAACAGGCGCAGAAGGAGGGGGCGAGCGTCGAGGATATCTCCGCGGGCCTTTCCTCTTCCATCGTGAAGAACGCGATCTACAAGGTCATCCGTGCGCGGACGCCCGAGGAGCTCGGCAGCCATATCGTCGTACAGGGTGGCACTTTTTTGAACGACGCCGTCCTCCGCTCCTTCGAGATCGAGACGGGCAAAGAGGTCGTCCGCCCCGCGATCGCGGGCCTCATGGGCGCGTTCGGCGCAGCCCTCTATGCGAAGGAAAATACGCAAAATGACGTCCTGATCTCGGACATGGTTACAAGCTCCGAGCTCGAGAACTTCTCCTACGACAGCCGCACGACGACTTGCAAGGGCTGTACTTCGCGGTGTAGCATCAACATTTTGATGTTCTCGGACGGCCGCCGGTTCATCTCGGGCAACAAGTGCGAGCGCGGCGCAGGGTTGAAGCCGCCCGTGCACCCGCTCGATCTGTACGCCTTCAAATACAATTACCTGCTCTCCCTGCCTACGCCCAAGGAGCGGCCGCGCGCAAGGGTGGGGCTTCCCATGCAGCTCGTCATGTTCGAACAGCTTCCCCTGTGGGTGGGGTTTTTCGAGGCGTGCGGGTTCGAAGTCGTCCTCTCCGATAGGAGCTCGCGCGAGCTCTACTTCCGCGGCCAACATACGGTGGCGAGCGATACGGCTTGCTATCCCGCCAAACTCATGCACGGGCACATCGAATCCCTCCTCGATGCGGGCGTCGATTTCATCTTCTACCCCTGCGAGAGCTACAACATGGACGAGCACGACAGCGTCAACCACTATAACTGCCCCGTCGTCGCATACTATCCCGAACTGTTGAAGGCCAACAATGAACGCCTCTGCGGGGAGAACTTCATCGCGCCCTATCTCGACCCCAACAGCGAACAGGCCACGGTCAAGACGCTCCACGCCGCGCTCTCGCGGTTCGGCCTCTCCCACGGCCTCGTCAAGCGGGCCTATCGGGCGGGATTAGACAAATTATCGGCATACCATGTCGCGGTCGTGACCGAAGGAAAGCGCATCATGGCCGAGGCGGAACGCTTGGACAAACAGGTCGTCGTCCTCGCGGGCAGGCCCTACCACGCCGACCCCGAGATCAACCACGGCATCAACAAACTTCTCTGCTCTTTGGGCTTTGCCGTCGTCTCGGAGGACGCCGTGTTCGAGGACGGGAACTTCGTCGAAGTGAACGTTCTCAACCAATGGACCTATCACGCCCGCCTCTACCGCGCGGCCGAGTTCTGCACGCGGCATAAGCGGGCAAACCTCGTCCAGCTCGTCTCCTTCGGCTGCGGCATCGACGCCATCACGACGGACGAGGTGCGTTCCATTCTCGAGAGCCGCGGCAAGCTCTACACGCAGATCAAGATCGACGAGATCAACAACTTGGGCGTGGTGAAGATCAGGCTGCGCTCCATGCTCGCCGCCATCGAGGAACAGTCGAGGAGGGAAGAGAGATGAGCCGCAAAGAGCGCAATGCAAAGCCGTGTGTCAGTTTCCGCGACGATTATCCAGTATTCACCGACGCGATGAAGGCGGACTACACCATTCTCGTCCCCGATATGCTCCCGTGGCACTTCGACCTTCTCACCTATATCCTGTCGAAGGAGGGGTACCGCGTCGAAGTGTTGCACAACGAGGGGAGGCAGGTCATCGACGAGGGCCTCAAACACGTGCACAACGATACGTGCTTCCCCGCGCTCTGCGTCATCGGGCAGTATCTCGACGCGCTCAAAAGCGGCAAATACGACGTCGACAAGACGGCCGTCCTCATCACGCAGACGGGGGGCGGGTGCAGGGCGAGCAACTACCTTCCCCTCATCCGCAAGGCGCTCAAAGCGGAATTTCCGCAGGTGCCCGTCCTCTCCTTGAACTTTTCGGGCCTCGAAAAGGACAGCGGGCTCTCGATGGATCTCGGCCTCATCGCGCGGTGCGGCTACGCCATCTTCTACGGCGACCTCATCATGACGTGCTACAACCAAACCAAGCCCTACGAGGCGCACGGGGGCGACTGCGCGAAGGTGCGCGAAGAACTTTTGGGAACGCTCCGCAAGGCCTTCGACGGCAGGGGATATAAGAAGTTGAAGTCCAACGCCCTGCGCATTTTGCAGGTGTTCGCGGCCGTGCCCACGACGGCGGAGAAGAAGATCAAGGTGGGCATCGTCGGAGAGATCTATGTGAAATATTCCCCGCTCGGGAACTCCCATCTCGAAGAATTTCTCCTCTCCGAGGGGTGCGAACCCGTCGTGCCCGCCCTCATGGACTTCATTCTCTACTGCATCGTCAACAACGTCAATGACGCGCGCTTCTACGGGCGAAAGAGCCTTTCCACCCTCGTGTTCCGCTTCGGCTACCGATGGGTCTACGGGAAGCAGAAAAAGCTCATTGCCCTCATGAAGAAACACGGAAAATTCGAACCCCTGCATGACTTTGAAGCCCTGCGCAAGTACGCCGACGAGGTCATCAGTCAGGGGGTGAAAATGGGGGAGGGGTGGCTCATTCCCGCCGAGATGGCCGCGCTCGCGGAGAGCGGGACGAAGAACATCGTCTGCACGCAGCCCTTCGGCTGTCTGCCCAACCATATCGCGGGCAAGGGCGCGGTGCGGAGCGTGAAGAACCTCTGCCCCGACGTCAACATCGTGCCCGTCGATTACGATCCTTCGGCCACCCGCGTCAACCAGGAGAACCGCATAAAACTCATGCTCGCCACTGCGCGCGAGAGAATGTAACTTCAAACATAAAATGATCCCCGTACCGCGGACATGGTACGGGGATTTTCTGTGAAAGGCGGTTATTCTTTGCGAAGGCGGTCGAGGGCGGGGAGGTATTCGATGCTCCAATCGTACGATTTGCAGAACTCTCCGCCATATTCGGCGGGAAGCCCCAAAAGGTAGTCCCAGTAGTCGCACTTGATGCCCTCTTTTTCGAGGAAGAGACAGGCGCGGGCAAACCCGACGCAGTTGAAGTCGATCTGCCGCAGCGTCTTGCGCAACCTCCACACGGCGTCGCGGTATAAGATCTTGCTCTTGTCCGTCTCCAAATTGGGCCAGAGCTGGGAGATGGCGTCCGTCATCGAGAGGGACCTCCCGTTGTAGGCGAGGAGCAGGGCGAAGAGTTCCTTGGATTTATTGGAGGAAAAGCGTACGGGATTATCGCCCACGAAGCATTCGAAGGAGCCGAACATGCGCACCGTCAGTTTGGGCGCGCCGCGCTCGATGACGGAGAGGAGATTGCGCAGTTCGTCCGCATCGTAGGGCTTATAGAGGAACCCGACGGTATGCGCGCGCACTTCGGGATCGAGGTCGGACGCCCGCGCGCTCAATCCCGTGACAAAGACGATGCGGATATCCCCGCTCAAAGCGATGAGCTTCTTTGCGAGGTCGAACCCGTTGATATGGGGCATGCTGATATCGAGGAAGGCGGCCGAGACCTTGTTCTTCAAGATATATTCCGAGATCTCCTTCTCGTCGTCCTTGAAGAAGCGGTATTCGGCGTCCGTCTTTCCGATGACGTCGCCGAGGAAGGTATGGTGCGCCGCCATTTCGTCGTCCACGATGATGATCTTCATGTCTCTCCTGACTGTTTCCCCCTCAATCTTTCGGAATTTGAGGGGGAGGGGTGCTGTTTTTGATAAAAATGCGGACGCTCGTCCCCCGCCCGGGTTCGCTCTCGATCTCGGGCGTGACGCCCATGAGCATGGAGAACCGTTCGGAGGAATTGCGGATCCCGCACGAGGATGCGCTCACGGCGGAGGGGTCGAACCCGACGCCGTTATCCGTCACGGCGACGAGGATGCCCTCCTCTTCGCGGCGGGTGGAGATGCAGATGAACCCGTCCTCCTTCTCGTTGACCCGCGAATATTTGATGGCATTCTCGATATAGGGTTGGAGGGAGAGGACGGGGATCTCGAAGTCGGTGCAGTCGATATCGTAGATGATGTTCACCTTCTTGCCGAGGCGCATATTTTCGAGGTCGACGAGCACCTGTACGTTGTCGAGCTCCTTTTCGAAGGGGATGAAGTCGGTATCCGAGGCCTCGATGTTGGTGCGCAGGTGCCTCGCGAGCAGGGTGACCGCGCGGTCGCCGTCGTCGACATCGTTGCGGTACAGCGATTGGATGGCGGCGAGGACGTTGAAGATGAAGTGCGGCTTGATCTGTTCTTTGAGGGCGCGCGCCTTGATGCGCTCGTATTGCAGCTTGTATTCGCTCGCTTTGAGCGCCTCGCGGTCGGTGCGCATGGCGAAGGCGGCATAGACGCTGAGAAAGACGAGCACGAGCGGGATCGCATGGAAGGCCGTAAACCCGATGGGCGAACGGTTTTGCAGGACGCACGCTTCGGCGGTGATCGCCGAACCCGCGAGCGCGTAGAAGAGCGCTTCCGAGGCGATGAAGGTCTTGTCCGTTTGCCGCGCGCCCATGCGGCGGTACAAATAGGCCGTCGCCGCAATGAGGCCGAAAACGCATATCCCGAACCCGATCATGCGGTAGCCGAAAAAGTACAGAGAGGCATAGGCCGCGAGGGCGATCAGCGCCCAGCCCGCTCCCAAAAAGAGGACGCGGCGGGGAATGCCGAGGCCGTAGGTATAGTTCCAGAAGAGGAAGAGGGCGATCGCGGCCCCTTCGAAGAAGAAAAAATGCAGGATATCCCCGATCTGCGAGAAGATGCTCTGCTCCGCGCCGAACATCGTGCGCAAAAAGTCCGCGCCCGTGAGGTGGAAACCGAGGAGGGCGAGGGCGACAAAGGCGGTGTGCCAAGTCGAATCCGAAATGGTGAACGCCGAGACGATCTCGATGATGACGAACAGCGCGAAGAAGCACACCTCGATGATGGAGAGGATCTCCACCGATTGCAGGTAGAATGCGCTGTATGTCGCGCCCGCCGCGTTCGTCGCGATCGCCGCGATGCACCCCGCAAGGAGGAGCGCCCCGTCGGCAACGCCCGAAAAGACGCGGATAAGTTTTTGCTTCCCGTCGGCCTTCATATCCATTATTATAGGAAGAAAAAGATACCCCTGTCAATAAAAAGGACAAAAATTATTTCAAATTCTTTCCCGCGGAGGGGGAATTTTCAGCGCTTTTTTAGCGCTTCTTCTTTTATAATAGGGGCAAATCATCGGAAAGGAGTTTATTTGTATGAAGAAGGTTTTTCTTGGCATCTCCGCAGCCCTCTGCGCCACGGCAATGTGTGTATCGTTCGCGGCCTGCGGCGGCGGTTCGAACGCGAAGGGCGTCGCTTCCATCGAAGTGACCGAAGCGCAGTGGCAAGCCGCCATCGACTACCTCGAGGACGACGATTCGACGTTCGCGATTACCGTCACCAGCAAACAGAAGATGTCCGCCTACGGCCAGACCGCAACGATGACGACGACCATCAAGGCGCGTCAGAAGGGCGGCAACGCCTATCTCATAACGACCGTGTCGAGCGGCGGACAATCGCAGTCGACCGAAAGGTACACGGGCATCGTCGACTCGACGAGGTATTCCTACAAGCTGACCGACGGCACGTGGACGAAAGAGGAGAGCAGTATCAATATCATCGATACGGGCGTCATTCCCTTCTATGGCTTCGAGTACGAAGACTTCACGTACAGTGCCGAGGACAAGGGCTATACGAGCGGCAATTCTATCATGCCGCAGATCCTCAAATTCGGCGAAGTGAACGGGGAGATCCGCCTTGTCGCCCTCTACTCCTACGTCGAGACCTCCGGCGGCTCCAACGAGACGAGCTACACCATCAGTTACAGCGGCGTATCCGATATTACGCTTCCGGCGTAATTGGATGAGAGAATAGTTGATATAGTTTGGGGAAAGGCCGCGGATCATTCCGCGGCCTTTCTCATGCAAAAAATCACGAAAATTTATGATTTTTTTGAAATTTTCTTGAAAAATCGCTTATTTCGATATTTTTCGAAATAACAATTTTTCCTCATTCCGCCCCGCCGTAGGCGGTGAGTGAATCTTGCCCCCTCCATGGGAGGGGGGTAGGGGGGTGGGGTGACGTTCTAAATCACGTCATGTTGCCCCGACCGCGGCTTCTATTGATTATCCAAGGTCGGCACGAGCCGAAGGCGAAGTAGCTTGTCGAAACATGTCCATATTAGGTTCGCGTCATCCTGAGGGAGCGAAGCGACCGAAGGATCCCGAAATACGAAGTCCGAAAGGCTTCCCCCCAAGGGGGGGAAGCTGTCACCGCAGGTGACTGATGAGGGCAGAGCTGCCCCCTTTGAAGGGGGCGGCTCCGCCGCAGGCGGTGGTGGGGGTTGGCCTTGTCCCGCGCTGTCATACCGAGCCCGCGAAGCGGGCGAGTGTATCCCCTAATACGCAGTCCGCAAGCCCCCTCCATGGGAGGGGGGTAGGGGGGTGGGGTGACATTCTAATCACGTCATGTTGCCCCGACCGCGCCTTCTATTGATTATCCAAGGTCGGCACGAGCCGAAGGCGAAGTAGCTTGTCGAAACATGTCCATATTAGGTTCGCGTCATCCTGAGGGAGCGAAGCGACCGAAGGATCCCGAAGCACGAAGTCCGCAAGGCTTCCCCCGTCTACGGGGGAAGCTGTCACGCTTTGCGTGACTGATGAGGGAAAGACCTGCCCCTGTTTACGGGGGCGGGTGGCACGGCGAAGCCGTGACAGGTGGGGGAGAGCTCCTCCTTGGGGAGGAGCTGTCAAGGCGAAGCCGAGACTGAGGTGGGGGGCACTCACCATACAATATAATAATGTCGGCATTCAAGTTGCCCCACACCCTTTGATCCCTCTCCCCAAGGAGAGGGTTTCTTTTTTGTCCATAACCCCCCAATTTCGCTCAAATTATTATAAATTTTGGCTGTGGAAAAAAAATTTTTGCAAAAAATTAAAAAATTTTTCAAAAAAGTCTTGACAAATGGACGGGGGGGGTACAATATATGATGTCATAAAAAATGACAAAATTTTCATTATGGAGGAAAGTTATGAACAAAAAGAGTTGGCTCATTGTGGGATTGTCGCTCGCAATGGCCGCAAGCATCGGCGTGGGCATCTCCGCCTGCGGCGGAGAAACCCACACCCACAACTACGATGCGTGGGACTACAACGAAACGCAGCACTGGAAGTACTGCGACGAACACGGCTCCGACAAGAGCAACATCGACGAGACCACCAAGGCAAACCACGACTTCAAAGACGGCAAGTGCGTCTGCGGCGCGACGGAAGGGGGAGAGATCCCCGATGCCGACCTCGACACCCGTGAGTTCTGGGCGACGGGTGCGGGCGCGGGCGACTTGCAAAATTCCAGCTGGACGGAATTGAAACCCAACTTCAAACTTACCAAAGAGCCCACGAAGGACGAGGACGGCTTCACGCTCTACACCATCCAATTCAAGATCTATGCCGGCGGCGATAGCTTCAAGATCCGCCAAAATGAGAAAGACGAAAATGGCGCCCTCAAATGGACGGACGGTACCTATTTCGGCATTGACGAACTCCGCAACGCTTCGGGTACCTTTATCGACGCGGGCACAAAGAACATCGGCGTAGCAACGGGCAAGGACGGCATTTACAAGTTCACCGTACATACCAAGCCCGCCCCTGCGCCGTGGAAGGACAACTTCGTGACTTGGGAGCTCGTCGAAAGCGTCACGCCGCCCACGACGACGGAAGATATGTATATCGTCGGCAAACTCGCCACATATCCCAAGAACGATTGGCCCGGCTATGGCGTCCTTGAGAACTGCATTCACATGACTTTCGACGGTGACAAGACTTGGAGTGCGACGATCACCGTAAAGGAAGGCGACCAGTTCAAGGTCTACAACAAGCTGAACCAGCAGTACTATCCCGACCAGGGTGGGAACCTCACGCGTCCGAGCGATGCGCCTGACGGCTTGTTTGAAGTCACTTGGGTTTCCGGTGCGCTCAAACCGACTCTCAAACACGTCCATACCTATTCGAAGTGGGCTTATGACAGCGAGAACCACTGGAAGGCTTGTGATTTTGATAATGCAAAAGACGAAAGCACCATTGAAGCGCACGATTTCTCGCAGGGCGACACTTGTAAGTGCGGGTTCCAACAGGAAGCAGACCCCGACTGGAAGATCGAAGGCGGCGAACTTGTTGAATACACGGGCGACTATGTGAATTTGAAGATCCCCGCCGACCTGACGGTATTCCCCGATTTCGGGAAACTCTTCGGCATGGGCAAGAACAACACCTATGAGTTCGCAAAGTGCGACCAAGCGAACCTTGCCAAAGTGCAGTCCGTGACGGTCGACCCGAAAAACGAACACTTCAAGGTCGAAAATAACGCAGTCCTCTCTACCGACGGCACCGTCCTCTACATGTATTTCCCTTGCAGCACGGAGACCGAAGTCACCTTCGAAAACGTGACTACGATCAACAATTCTGCGTTCTATTATAACACGACCGTAACATCGGTCAGCTTCCCCAAGGCAGTGAACGTCGGAAAATACGCCTTCTATCAAACGACCGCGCTCGAAACGGTTTCCCTGCCTCTTGCGGAGGTGATCGGAGAAAACGCTTTCGATGCTTCCGGCGTAAAAACGGTCGAGTTTACGAAAGTACAGGTAATCAGGTCCTCTGCCTTTGCCAATTCCAAGGTCACGACTGCCGATTTGCGCACCGTAACGACGTTGGATAAAAGCGCTTTCTACAAGTCGGACATCGAATCTGTCGACCTTGAAAGCATCAGGACGATTGGTGACAGCGTGTTCACCTATTGTGCGAAGCTCAAAACCGTCGTGTTCGGCGAAAAGCTGCAAACGTTGAAGGGCACGGGCACCCTCCTTGCAGGTTGCACCGTCCTCACAACGGTAACGATCAAGACGACGACGGTGTTGGAGGCAGATAAGTATCTGTTCCAGTTGAGCAAAGCGATCACCGACATCTTCGTGCCCGCGGAGAGCGTGGACGCCTACAAGGCAGCAGATGTATGGAAGGATCAGGCGGACAAGATCAAGGCGATCCCTACGGAGGTAGTCTCCGCACCCGCCGAAGTGGCCCTTCCCGCAAGCAAGAAAGAGTACTAAACAGCCTACCCTCCATAATTCCCTTCGTCGGTGCGGGGCCCCATCCTCGCACCGACCCCCGCAAGGGGGTAGGAAAGTTATGAGAAACAAATTAAAGTACAAAAAAACCGAGGGAACCTCGGTTTTTTTGTTATTCCCCACCTCCGTCTCGGCTTCGCCTCGCCAGCTCCTCCCCAAGGAGGAGCTTTACCCTCATCAGTCACCTGCGGTGACAGCTTCCCCCCCTTGGGGGGAAGCCTTTCGAACTTCGTACTTCGGGATTCTTCGGCTGCGCCTCAGAATGACGCGTTGAACTGCGCGCGGTTTGCTCAATCCCTCGGAATGATAGCAGGGGTGGGAAATTCAACTAAAAAATATTTTCGATGGCGGGGGAGTAGGTAGCGGGCAGGCACTTCGCAAGATGAATGAGGATCTCGATCTTGGGCAGGGCAAGCGCATAGTTCTTTTCCGCCACGAGGCGCACGGTTTCCGACATGTAGTCGTCGATGCGCGTGATGTCGCTATGGGGGATCCAGACGTGCAGCGTCTCCTTTTTATGTTCCCACGAAGTCTGCACGGCCCTCGCGTCCTCTCCGCTTGCGGTGCCGTTTTCCGTCTTATCGTAGAGGGTGGCGAGCTCCTTCCCGAAGTTGCCGAATTCTTGATTGACCGAGACCCATTCCCCGACGCCGAGCCCGATGAGAAGGGCGACGGCGACCGCGATGGCCGTGAGTGATTTCACCATATGTAGGGCGGGCGTCTACCACGTCTTGCCGCCGGGATATTCGATCTTGATCGTCTTGAATTTCTGTTTTTTCACCTGCAAATAGAGTTTGCCCGTGCCGTCGGCGGTGAGGACGAGGACCTTTTTGACGCTTTTCACCCCCTCCTTTTCGAGGACGCCGCGGAAAAATTCTTCACCGAGCCCGATGAGTTCGAGATTTTTCTTATCGAACTTGCCGTTGTCGATGATGACGAGGGGGAGGGAAGTCTGCGTCTCCTCGTAGTCCTGTTTGGGCAGGGCGGAAAACTGTCCGTTGGATTCGTAGAGGGCGTAATCGATGCTGTCGAGGGAGAAATACCCCGCCGTGCGCAAACTCTCGATGAGGTCGGAAACGTCGAGATTGTTGCGTTTGAGCTGGTAGTCGTCGATGCCGTTCTTGTTGACGACGAGGGAAGGCTTTCCGCTGATGAGCGACTTCAAGGGCTTGACTTTGAGGTCGATGAGGGTGACGATCTCGTGCAAGACATAGATCGCGACGACGGAGACGAGGCCATAGAGAAGGGGAATGGAGGCATCGGACATCGGGATGCAGGCAAGCTCTGCGATGAGGAGGGTGATGACGAGCTCGAAAGGCTGCATCTCGCCGATCTGCCGCTTCCCCATGAGCCGCATGATGACGAGAAGCACGATGAAGATGATCGCCGTTCGAATGATGACGAGTACCATATATCTACATCTTTTGTGAAATTTGCGGGAAATATGTAATTTTTATTTGCGCTTTTGCGCGCCGTATGCTATCATTTTCAAGAAGAGTAGCCAAGGCGCGTCAAGTGTTGCGAAACGGGACGTTGTTCGCAAACGAAAGGGCGGAGAGGGGGACCTCCCGCGTCCTGCGGTGCCTTTGGCGCGTCCGCTTCGTCGTCGCACGCCTCCTTTTCACGCTTTCCTTGCGAGGGGGGCCGCTCCCTTACAGAGCCTTGCGCAAAATGACGGCGAAATTACGGACCTCCTCAAAGGAGGTTTTTTCATGTCAGAAACAGCACTTATCGTGACCCTTTCGGCCGTCGCTTTCGCCCTCGCGCTCGTTGCGGCCGCCCTCGCCCTCTCCCTGAAAAGGAAGAAAAGAGCGCCCTCTATCAGTGGGGCTGAGACGGAAAACGGGGGTACCATGTCCGAGGAAGAGTCCCCCAAAAGGGGGCATGCCCCCCTTTGGGAGCGCGCGCTTCTCTCCGCGACGCTCATGGGCAAGAGCAGGGCGACGCGCATCGCCTATGTGGGCGTGATGGCGGCGCTGTGCATCGTCGTCAACATGTTCGAGATCAAATTCGCGACGACGCAGTTCTCGTTTACCGTGTTCGCATCCGTGCTCGCGGGCATTCTCATCGGCCCTGTTTTCGGCTTCGCCGCCGTTTTTTTGGGAGATGGGGTGGGATATCTCGTCAACAGCGCGGGCTATCCCTACTATTGGTGGGTGGCGCTCTCGTGCGCGCTCATGGCGGCGATCGCGGGGCTCGTGATGAAGCTCCCCTTAAAATTTCGCGGGAGCGGCTATGTAAAACTTGCCCTCATCTGCCTTTTGACCCTCGTCCTCTGCTCGGCGGGGGTGAACAGCCTCGGCATGTACTACATCGGATTGGAGATCTATATGCCGAAGAATGTGCTTGAAGCCGCGGCATCCCGCTTCGGCGGCGAGCTGAACTTCTGGACCTACTCCTTCATCCGCTTCTTCGTCCTCGGGCAGATCTGGAACAGCCTCATCAACTATGCCCTTCTCTTTGTTGCGCTGCCCGTTCTCGGCGCCGCTAAACCCTTGAAGGTCAACATCAAATAGCGCGCAATTCCCCATACTATGGGGGAATTTTTTGCCGTCGGAAAAAATTTCCGCACTCGCCCCAACGGTGTTGACTTTTCCGCGCGCGCGGTTTATAATAATAGCAATCTATTGGAATAGGAGCACGCTATGCAATCGCTTTTACTCGATAAGAATCCGCTCTTCGGCGCATACGACAAGGGGATCTACGTCTTTTCGTTGCAGATCCAATACTACGCGATCGTCATCGTATGCGGCATGATCATTGCCGCCATCCTCTCGGCGCTCCTCATGAAGCGGCGCAATATGGACAGCGGCTTTATCTACCTGCTCTTCGTGGTATGTATCCCGTCCGCCATCATCGGCGCGCGGCTCTTTTCCTGCCTCACCGACCCCGGGCTCGGCATCAAGGCCTTCTTCGATTTCCCTTGGGCGGGGCTCTCCATTACGGGCGGCGTCATCGGCGGCGTGCTCTCGGGCTTCATCGTCTGCATGTGTTGCAAGGTGAACTTCCTGCGCGCGGCGGACTGCGTCGTCATCAATATCCTCTTGGCGCAGGCTATCGGCCGCTGGGGGAATTATTTCAATCAGGAAGTGTACGGCGGGCTCATCACCGATCCCGCGCAACAGTGGTTCCCGTGGGCGGTGCACATCGAGGAGACGGGCGAATGGCACCATGCGTTCTTCTTCTACGAGATGGTGCTCAACCTCATCGGTTGGGCGATCCTCTTCACCTTCACTTGGTTCCGCAAGAAGAAGCCCAACGGCATCTCCACCTGCCTCTACTTCGTATGGTACGGCACGGTACGCGCCATCATGGAGCCTCTGCGCGATCCCAACTTTATCCTCGACGCGGGCGGCGTGATGTGGTCGGAACTGTTCGCCATCATGCTCGCGGGCTTCGGCGTTATCGCGATCCTCGTCCTGCTCATCATCAACTTTGTGCGGGAGGACGCCTTCATCGGCAGCCGCAAAGGGGACCCCTGCGGCATTACGAAGTATTCTTCATACAGCAAGAAGGCGCAGCCTTATTTCTCCAAGATCAACATGTTCGGCGCGAACTATCCGCCCCGCCCCAAAAAGGTCAAGAAGAAAAAGAAGGGTACCATGTCCGCGGAAGAGCCGCAGGAAACGCAGTCCGAGGGCGAAGAGCCCGCGGAGGAAGAGCGGCCGCGTCCCGCCCCGCTCGGCGTCAAAAACCATAAGGACGGGGACGAAAAATGAGAAATCTGACGCTCCTCACCGACCTCTATGAGATCACGATGGGGCAGGGCTATTTCAACGAGGGCAGGCACGAGGAGACGGCCGCCTTCGACGTGTTCTTCCGTCCCAACAAGCTCATCACATATTCCGTCGCCGCCGGCATGGAACAGGTCGCGGAGTATCTCGAAAATCTGCACTTCACCGAGGACGACATCGCCTATCTTCGCTCGCTCGGGTGCTTTTCGGAGGAATTTCTCGCATATCTTGCGAAGCTTCGCTTCACGGGGGACGTGACCTCCGTCGAAGAGGGGGAGATCGTCTTTCCCTACGAGCCCATCCTCACCGTCAAGGCGCCCATGATACAGGCCCAGCTCGTGGAGACGGCCATTCTCACCTTCGTCAACCACCAGACGCTCATCGCGACCAAGGCCGCAAAGATCGTCGATGCGGCGGGCGGGGGCGTGATGGAGTTCGGCCTGCGCCGCGCACAGGGCGCGGATGCGGGCATCTACGGGGCGCGGGCGGCCATGATCGGCGGTTGCGTCGGGACTTCCAACGTCTACGCGGGCAAGCTCTTCGATGTGCCCGTCTCGGGGACGATGGCGCACAGCTGGGTGATGGATTTCGAGAGCGAGCTCGAAGCCTTCCGTGCCTATGCCCGGAGCTTCCCCGATAACTGCCTCCTCCTCGTCGATACCTACGATACCTTAAAGAGCGGCGTGCCCAACGCCATCAAGGTGTTTGGCGAACTGCGGGCCGCGGGCCATGAGGGGAAGGGCATCCGCCTCGATTCGGGCGACCTCGCCTATCTTTCCAAACAGACGCGGAAGATGCTCGACGACGCGGGCTTCCCCGACGCCATCATCTGCGCCTCGGGCGACCTCGACGAATATTCCATCGCATCTTTGAAACAGCAGGGGGCGAAGATCGACAGCTGGGGCGTGGGGACCAAACTCATCACGAGCGCCGACCTTCCCGCGCTGGGCGGCGTCTATAAGCTCGCGGCCGTGTTCGAAGGCGGCGTCGAGATCCCCAAGATCAAGCTCTCGGATACGACGGAGAAGATCACCAACCCCGGCCTCAAAGACGTCTATCGCATCTATGACAGGGCGACGGGCAAGGCCGTTGCCGACTACATCGTGCGCGCCGGCGAGCCCGTGGACGAAGGGCGGCCGTTGGAGCTGTTCCACCCCGTCGAGACGTGGAAGCGCATGACGGTCGAAAATTTTACGGCGAGGAACCTCCGCACGCCCCTCGTGACGGGCGGGAGGCGCATGCGAAAAACTCAACCCCTGTCCGTCTATTCGGCGCGTTTCAAGGCCGAAAAGGCGCGTTTTTGGGAAGAGTACACGCGGCGCGATCTGCCGCATATCTATAAAGTGGACTTATCGCCCGCTCTCTACAAATTGAAGGCGGACATGGTATGCCGCGGAAAGGGGGAATGATGCTTTATACAAAGCGGCGCGTCAAAAAATTGATCCAGCGGTTACAACAGGAATACGGCGCTGCCCTCGACGAGAAGCAGCGGGAAATGCTCCTTCTCAAAGAGGAGAACAGGATGCTTGAAGCCCGCGTTCTGAAACTCGAAGAAGAGCGGGGCAGCGTTGCCGATGCCCTCATCTTTGCCTCGAAGGCGAGCGAGAAATTCTCCGAAGAGCAGCAGAGATCGCGGGAGAACGAGGAGCGCGAGAGGAAGCTCCTCGCCGAAAAGTGCAGAGATCTTTCCGAAAGATTGCAGGAAAAATATCCCGACCGCGAGGATGTCGCGGAATTTGCACGCTATACCGAACAGCTCCGCACCATGCTCGGCGAGGAGGAAGAGGAGGATACGGGCTTTAACATGGACGACGTCATCGCGCCCAAACAGCCCCTCGATCTCGCCAAATTGTGCCGCGACCTCGGCCTCATGGAGGAAAATTCATGAACTCTCAAAAAATCAAACGCATCAAGCGCATCCTCATCTGCATCTTCGTTGCGCTCGTGCTTCTTTTCATCGACCAGATCACCAAGATCGTCGCGCAGATCACCCTCTCGGAGGGCACGCGGATCCCCCTCATCAAGGGGTGGATCGAATTTACTTATGTGCTCAACGATTCCGTCGCGTTCGGCATCGGGAACGGCAACACCGCATTCATCACGGTCATCATGGTGCTCACGCCCATTCTGTCCGCAGTGTTCATTGCGCTCGCGCTCACGCTGTTCAAGAAGAACTTGCCCGCCGCGCTCTCCCTCTTCGTCATCGCATCGGGGGCCATGGGGAACTTTTTGGACA
This sequence comes from uncultured Clostridia bacterium, assembly GCA_947625555.1. Lineage (GTDB taxonomy): Bacteria > Bacillota > Clostridia > Christensenellales > Borkfalkiaceae > Gallimonas. The sequence goes on from CANQOT010000014.1 coordinate 16,801, forward strand.
GGCTGTTCATCGCCGACGCCGCGGGGAAGGCCGTGGTGCGCGATTTCATGTATATCCGCTTCTTCAACGTGTGCAACTTTGCCGACTTCTGCATCACGCTCGGCGCGGTCGCGCTCATCATTATCCTGCTCTTCATCGGCCCCTCGGCTGCTTTCCCCTTGAAGAAGAGCTGGCGCGAAGAGCAAAAGCGGCAGGATGAAGAAAAGAAAAAGAAGAAGTATGGAGAGGCTTAAATTCACCGCCGAGGCGCCCTGCCGCGCCGATCTCTTTTTGAGCGGAAAGACAGACCTCACCCGTTCGGCCGTCAAAAAGCTCGCCGACGCGGACATGGTATGGGTAAACGGCGTCCCTGCGAAGGCGGGGACGGCGCTCAAAGGGGGAGATTCGGTGGAGATCTGTATTCCCGATCCCACCCCCATTGCGGCGAAACCCGAGGATATCCCCATAGAAATCGTCTATGAGGACGACGACATCGCCGTCGTCAACAAGCCGCAGGGGATGACGGTCCACGCGGGCGCGGGCAATTACGAGGGGACGCTCGTCAACGCCCTTTTGTACCGCTTGAAGTCCCTGAGCGGCATCAACGGCGAACTGCGTCCCGGCATCGTCCACCGCATCGACAAGGAGACTTCGGGCCTCCTCGTCGTCGCCAAGAACGATGCGGCCCACCTCTCCCTCTCCAAACAGATCGCCGAAAAGACGGCGAGGCGCGAATATCTCGCCCTTTTGGAGGGCGTCGTCAAGGAAGATTGCGGCACCATTGTCACGCAGATGGGGCGGGACCCCAAGAACAGGCTCCGCCAAGCCGTCCTGCCCGCGGGCGAAGGCAGGCGCGCAGAGACGGATTTTTGCGTCGTGGAGCGTTTCAAAAACAACACCCTTGTCCGTTTTTCGCTCAAAACGGGCAGGACGCACCAGATCCGCGTGCACGCAAAGCACATGGGGCACCCCGTCGTCGGGGATAAGGTCTACGGTTACGCCAGGCAGCGGTTCGACCTCGAAGGGCAGCTCCTGCACGCCTACCGCCTCACGCTCATCCACCCGAGAACGGGGGAGCAAATGACGTTCGAGGCGCCCATGCCCGAGGTTTTCCTTCATATTCTCGAAATCGTCAGGAAGGAAAGCAAGTAAAAGCATCCTCTCTGTGCTCGCCGTCAAAACGGCCGCGGGCACACGCGAATACGTTTTTTTAAGGAGAGAGCCATGGCTCCCGTCGTTGCGATCGTCGGCAGGCCCAATGTGGGGAAGAGCACCTTCTTCAACAGGGTCGCAGGAAGAAAAATTTCTATCACGGAGAACAGGCCGGGCGTCACGCGCGACCGTATCGCCGTAGATACCGAATGGCGTTCGAGGCCGTTTACTCTCATCGATACGGGGGGCATCGAACTCAAAAGCGAGGATACGATGTGGAAGCAGATCGCCCTGCAAGCCTCGCTCGCCATCGACACGGCCGACGTCATTTTGTTCTTCACGGACGCAAAGGAGGGGCTCACTTCCTCCGATTACGACGTCGCCGAGCTTCTGCGCCGCTCCCAAAAGCCCGTCGTCCTCGTCGTCAACAAGGTGGACGACTATTCGCCCGAAAAGGTCTTTGAGTTCTATTCTCTCGGCCTTGGCGAACCCTTTCCCGTCTCGTCCGAACACGGCACGGGCATGGGCGACGTGCTCGATAAGGCGGTAGAGTTCTTCCCGAAGGGGGAGACCGCGGACATGGGTGGCTTGAAGATCGCCGTCGTCGGCAAACCCAATGCGGGCAAATCCTCTCTCGTCAACAAAATTTTGGGGCAGGAACGCACCATCGTCACGCCCATCGCGGGCACCACGCGCGACGCCGTGGATACGCGGTTCGAGCGCGACGGGAAAACCTATACTATCATCGACACGGCGGGCATCCGCCGCAAGCGTTCGGTGGAGGACGACGTGGAATATTATTCCGTCTTGCGCGCCTTCGACGCCGTGCGCCGTGCAGACGTCGTGCTCCTCGTCGTCGACGCGGGGGAGGGGCTCACCGAGCAGGACGTGAAGATCGTCGGCTATGTGCACGAGCAGGGCAAGCCCTCTCTCATCGTCATGAACAAGTGGGACACCGTCGAAAAGGATACCCACACCATTCAGACTTTCGAGAAAAAGCTCGCCGAGGACCTCAAATTCATGAGTTATTACAGGTCGGTCTACATCTCGGCCAAGACGGGCCAGCGCGTCGAAAAGCTCCTGTCCCTCGCCGAAGAGGTCTACGCGCATGCGGGCTACCGCATCTCGACGGGGGCCCTCAACGACCTTCTCATCGACGCTATGCGCATCAGCGAACCGCCGAGCTACCTCGGAAGACGCCTTAAACTCTACTATGCGGCGCAGGTCTCCGTCTATCCGCCCCTCTTCGTTTTGAACGTCAACGACGATACGCTTCTGCATTTTTCCTATGAACGCTATCTCGAAAACGTCATCCGCGAGGCGTACGATTTTTCGGGCACCCCCATCAGGATCCGTGCGCAGAGCAAGAAGGAGAAGGAATGAAGGAGCTGGGCTTCTCACAACTTTGGTATTGGCTCCTTCTCATGGCGGTCGTGTGCTATTTTGTCGGCTGTTTCAACTTTGCCGTCGTTCTCGCCAAAGCCCGCCATAAGGACGTGCGACGCATCGGAAGCGGCAACCCGGGCACGATGAACATCAGCCGCGAGTTCGGCCTCAAAGTGGGGCTCGCGAACTTTTTGCTCGACGCCTGCAAGGGGGGCTTGCCCGCCCTTATCAGCTACTTCATCTTCCGCGGATACGTCTTTGAGGGCACCCATGTCGCGATCTCGGACTTCACACGCTACTTCTGCGGGCTGTTCGTCATCATCGGGCACATCTATCCCGTCACGATGAAGTTCAAGGGGGGGAAGGGCATCGCCTCCACCCTCGGCCTCTTCGCATTTTGTATCCCCTGCGAGAACCCGTGGTTTGTATTCGGCACGGTGGGCGCGCTCATCGGCGTGCTCCTCTATATCGGATTTACCGAATGGGGCTCGATGGGCTCCCTCTTGGGGGTGACGGGCCTCACCGTCTGGCAGGCGATCATCTTCGTCCTGCGCTACGAGGGCGAGATGTTGAACGGTTGGACGGTCGCCATCTTCATGATCTTGCTCGCGCTGAACTTCTTCCCGTGGTTCGCCCACAGGAAAAACATTCTCCGCCTCTTCTCGGGCGAAGAGCACCGCACGTCGGTCAAGCGCCTCTATAAGGGCAAGCGTGGCATGAAGGACATGTAATCGATAAAAAAGTAAAGCGGCGGGGCGCCCATTCGGCGCCCCGCCGCAATCTTTCCCAAAATTTATTGTTCTATCAAGCTCTTCCCCGTCATTTCGGGGGGGATGGGCAGGCCCATGATCTCCAAAAGGGTGGGGGCGAGGTCGGCGAGAATGCCGTCCTTGCGGAGCGTCACGTCCTTGTATTTCTCCGAGACGAGCACGACGGGCACGGGGTTGGTGGTGTGCGCGGTGAAGGGGGACCCGTCCTCCGCGAGCATCTTATCGGCGTTGCCGTGGTCGGCCGTGAGAAGGAGCGAACCGCCCATGGAGAGGATCTTATCGACGACCTTCTGCACGCATTCGTCGACGGTGTGAACCGCCTTGACGGCCGCGGGAATGACGCCCGTATGCCCCACCATGTCGCAGTTGGCAAAGTTTAAGATCATCACGTCGTATTCGCCCGTGGAGAGCTCTTGAAGGACGCGCTCGGTCACTTCGGGCGCGCTCATCTCGGGTTGCAGGTCGTACGTCGCCACCTTGGGGGAATTGATGAGCACCCGCACCTCGTTTTCGTTGGGAGCCTCCACGCCGCCGTTGAAGAAGAAGGTGACGTGCGCGTATTTCTCCGTTTCGGCGATGCGCAGCTGTTTTTTGCCCAGCTTCGCGAGGTATTCGCCGAGGGTGTTCTCCATGCTCTGCTTGGGGAAAGCGATCTCCAAATCTTCGAACGCGGCGTCGTACACCGTAAAACAGACGTAGGTGGGGTGCAAAAATCCCGTCTTGCGCTCGAAGGCCGTGCCCTTGGGAACGACAAATTCCTTTTGCGAGAAGGCGCGGGTGATCTCGCGGGCCCTGTCGGGGCGGAAGTTGAAGAAGATGATGCTGTCACCCTCCTCGACGAGCGCAACGGGCCGCCCGTTTTCGCAGATATTCGTGGGCAGAACAAATTCATCTGTAATGCCTTTTTTGTAGCTCTCTTCAAGGGCATGGGTGGGGTCTATGTCGTGGAGCCCCGTCCCGAGCGTGAGCATATCGTAGCTCTTTTCAAGACGGTCCCAGTTGTTGTCGCGGTCCATCGAATAGTACCTTCCCGAAAGGGAGGCGAGCTTCCCGTAGCCCAACTTTTGCATGAAGGCGAGCAGTTCTTTCACATATCCGATGCCCGAGGTGGGCGAAACGTCTCGCCCGTCCATAAAGGCATGCACATAGGTTTCGGGCACGCCGCGCTTTTTCGCCATTTCCAAAAGGGCGAAGAGGTGGGTGATGTGGGAGTGCACGCCGCCGTCCGAAAGCAGCCCCCAAAGGTGCAGTTTCTTATGATTGTCGCGCGCGTTGTCCATCGCGTGGATGAGGGCGGGATTTTCGAAGAAGTCGCCATCCTCGATCGCTTTGGTGATCTTGGTGAGGTCTTGGTAGACGATGCGTCCCGCCCCGATGTTGAGGTGCCCCACTTCGGAGTTTCCCATCTGTCCCGCGGGGAGCCCGACGGAGAGCCCGCTCGCGCCGAGGGTGGCCGAGGGATATTCTTTCCGCAGGGCGGTCACGTTCCTGCTGCCGTCCATAAAGATTGCGTTGCCGTTGTGCTCGGGGTTCAGTCCGTAGCCGTCCATGATGACGATCGCATAAGGTGTTTTCATATTGATGTCCTCTTGATTTTTTCCGCAGTATATTATACACAAGTTTTTCCGAAATGGCAAGGTCGGCGGCGGCTTTTTGGAATTTTTTTCCTCTCCGAAATAATATTTCCTCATTTGCTTGCAAGAACGACTTCGATTTGCTATAATAAAAATGCGTCACAACTGCATAACCTATCCATAAAGATACAACGGCACAGGTGTATCCTTTTTCCCATATGGATAGGAAAAGTTGTGACGCAGACAATATGGGATACTCTTTGCGGGCGTCCGATATTGTCGGGCGTCCTTATTTTTTGCCCGCAAAATTCTTGGAGGTATTCTTATGAAAAAGAAATTTTGGCTCATTTTGCTCGCCCTCGCGAGCGCACTTTGCCTTGCCTTCGGCATCACCGCCTGCGGCAAGACCAAAAATACAGACGGTCCCGACACACCCGAACACACCCATACATGGGCCACGGAGTGGTCGAGCAGCAGTGAGGGGCACTTCCACTACGCGACCTGCGAGGGACATGAGACGGTGAAGGACAAAGTGATCCCGCACACCTATGAGAACGGCAAGTGCATGGTCTGTGACTACGAGCACGAGGCGCATACCTTGGAGGAGTTTTCCGAAAAGACGGAGGAGATGCACACGGGAATTTGTTCCGTCTGCGGCAAAACGGTGACCGAAGCGCACCGCTTTGAAGAGGGCGTATGTGCGGACTGCGAATATGAGCATGAGACGCATACGGTCGAGGAATATTCCGAACGGACGGAAGAGGAGCATGCGGGAACTTGTTCCGTCTGCGGCAAAACGGTGACCGAAGCGCACCGCTTTGAAGAAGGCGTATGTGCGGACTGCGAATATGAGCATGAGACGCATACGGTCGAGGAATATTCCGAACGGACGGAAGAGGGGCACGCGGGAACTTGTTCCGTCTGCGGCAAGAAAGTGTCGAAACAGCACAATTACAAAAACGGAGCGTGTACGGACTGCGGCTATGCGCACAGTAAGCATACCTTTGGCGCGGACAATCGGTGCACGGTCTGCGGCGCAGGAATTTATACCAAGAGTGCAGACGGCAAGATCTACTTCGGGGAGTATCCGCAGACGAATGTGAAAGACGAAAACGACAGCGACCGGTCGCTCCGCAACAGTCTCGGTATGGCGGCGGGGAGCAATCCCACAAGTTCGAATGCTGGCAAGTGGACGAGTTATCGCTATTATCTTAACGACGCCGTATCGGACTATATGTGGTTTATCGACGTGGAATATCAAAACAATCGCTACCGCGGGGTGTATTTTACGGAGTATCGCCCGTATTTCACAAAGGGCGGTTTCCAATCCACAATTTATCAAGAGGTAAACGGCTACACCACGAACACCATCTATTGGTTCAAATACGAACCGATCGAGTGGCGCATTTTGGAGCAGAAGGACGGAACGGCGCTCCTCATGGCGAACATTATTTTGGACAGCCAACAGTATTATATGGACAGCGCCACCAACCGCTCGATAGACAGCAACACCGTTTATCCCAACAATTACAAGGAGAGCGACATCCGCACATGGCTTAACGGAACGTTCTGCAATACGGCGTTCAACGCGGATACGAAGAAGATCATCGAGACGACGACGGTGGACAACAGCGCCGCCTCGATGCCGTCGCACCCGCAATACGACAGCGGAAAACATGCAAGCGCAAATACGGCGGATAAGGTATTCCTGTTGAGCTGGCAGGATATGCTGTCGAGCGCGTACGGATTTTCGAGCAGCGAAACAGCACACGATAAGGCACGGCAATTGAAGGGGACCGACTATGCAAAGTCGCAGGGGTTAGAAGTGCTTGACAATGGCAACAGCCGTTGGCTTTTACGCACACCGACTATCTGGGGCGATGCCAATGTGTACAACGTCACTTATGATGGCGCTGCCAGCGACCAAACCGTCAGCAAGACGAACGGCGGCGTGGTCCCTGTCTTGCGCATCCGCTTGTAATAGGGGAGTTTTCCGTCTTACATAAAATAAACGCGCCCCGAGGCATCGTCTCGGGGCGCGTTTCCGCGCTATATTGAGCTTCCCGTCTGCGCTTGTGCTGACGGACATGCCAAATATTTTCTTACTTATCGAAATTGACAATGGCCGCGAAGTCGGGGGCCTTCAAGGAGGCGCCGCCGATGAGGCCGCCGTCGATCTCGGGCTGGGCCATGAGCCCTTTGCAGTTCTTGGCGTTCATGGAGCCGCCGTACTGGATGCGCATCTTGCCCACGTTCTTGCCCGCGTAGGCCTTCTTCATGCGCTTCCGGATGAAGCCGATGGTCTCGTTGGCCTGTTCGTCGGTGGCAGTTCTGCCCGTGCCGATTGCCCAAATGGGCTCGTAGGCGACGACGATCTTGGAGAAATCCTCGATGCCCGCGAAGTCCTTCTCGATCTGTGCGGAGAGCACCTTCTCGGTGAGCCCGCCCTCGCGCTCTTCGAGGCTCTCGCCGATGCAGACGATGGGGGTGAGCCCGGCCGCAAGGGCGGCCAAAGTGCGCTTGTTGACCGTTTCGTCCGTCTCGCCGAAGTATTGCCTGCGTTCGCTGTGCCCGATGATGACGTACTGCACGCCGTATTCTTTGAGCATGTTTGCCGAGATCTCGCCCGTGTAGGCGCCTTTTTCGGCGAAGTGCACGTTCTGCGCGCCGAGCTTTATCTTCGAGCCGCGGAGCGCCTTCTTCACGGCGGGAATGTCGATGGCGGGAACGCACACGACGACGTCGCACTTTGCGCCCTTGACGAGGGGCTTGATGGCATTGACGAGCTCGACGCCCTCGCTTGCCGTGTTGTTCATCTTCCAATTTCCTGCAATAATGGGTTTACGCATAAAGTTTCTCCTTGCATAAAATTCCCCAGTATCATACCACGAACGTGCCCAAAATGCAAACGCTTTTCACGCTTTGCGCCATAAAAAAAGAAGCGTCCCGCCCATTTTTGGGGGGACGCTTCACATTGGTTTACGCTTCGTCCGTGGTCTCTTCTTCGGGAGCAGCCTCAACAGGTTCTTCCGCGGGGGTCTCTTCTTCGGGAGCAGCCTCGGCGGGCTCGTTGGCGGCACGCAGTTCTTCCTGCCGCTTTTCTTCCTTCATGGCGTCCTTGATGTAACCGCGGATCAACCACCATACGCCGAGGACGGCGAGGGCGAAGATGAGGAACAAAAGGCCGATCCACCACACCGAGGAGGCGAGGCAGAACACGAGGATGGAGAGGAGCAGGCTCAATCCCGCCGCGGTGGGCAGGATGATGGTGAAGAGCAGTAAAAACAGCTTGTATGTCTCGTACATGTTCTTGGGTTTATTCATATTTTTCTCCTTACGGCCGCGACGGACCATTTTTATTTCTTATCGTTGAGGCAGGCGATGCCGGGAAGGGTCTTGCCCTCGAAGAGTTCGAGGGAAGCGCCGCCGCCCGTCGAGATGTGCGTGATCTTATCCGCAAATCCGAGCTGTGTGCATGCCGCTGCCGAATCTCCGCCGCCGACGATGGTCGTTGCGCCCTCGGCGTCCGCCAAGGCCTGTGCGACCGCGATGGTGCCCGCGGCGAGGGTGGGGTTCTCGAACACGCCCATGGGGCCGTTCCAGATGACCGTCTTTGCGCTCTTGATCTTTTGGGCGAAGAGGACCCGCGTCTTTTCGCCGATGTCGAGGCCCATCTTGTCTGCGGGAATGGCATTCGAGGGCACGGTCGTCACGGCGATGGGGGCGTCGATGGGATCGGGGAAGGCGTCGGTGATGACGGTATCGACGGGAAGAAGGAGTTCCTTGCCCGCGGCCTTCGCCTTTTCGATCATCTCTTTGCAGTAGTCGAGCTTTTCGTCGTCGACGAGGGAGGTCCCGATCTCGCAGCCCTGCGCTTTGAGGAAGGTGTAGGCCATGCCGCCGCCGATGATGAGGGTATCGCATTTTTCGAGGAGGTTGGAGATGACGCCGAGCTTATCCGCGACCTTCGCCCCGCCCAAAATTGCGACGAAGGGGCGCACGGGATGATCGAGGCTATCCGCCATGACGGTGAGTTCCTTCTCGATGAGGAAGCCGCAGACGGCCGTTTTCACGAGGCCGTATTCGACGATGGCGGCGGTGGAAGCATGGGAGCGGTGAGCCGTCCCGAATGCGTCGTTCACATAGATATCGCAAAATGCCGCGAGTTTCTTGCAGAATTCGAGGTCCTTCTTCTCCTCCTCCCAGTGGAAGCGGAGATTTTCGAGGAGGACGGCTTCGCCCTCTTTGAGCGCGGCGACCTTGGCCTGCGCGTCGGGTCCGACGACGTCCTTTGCAAAGGCGACCTTCCCGCCGAGCAGCTCGTTGAGACGGGCGGCGACGGGGGCGAGGGTGAGCTTTTTGGGCTCGTCTTTTTTGGCCTTTTCGATGATGGCTTCGGCCGTCGTTTCGCCAGCTTCGACCTTGGCCTTATCCTTCTTGTTGAGTTTTACTTCCTCCGAGAAAATGGAGTGCGGTTTGCCCATGTGCGAGCAAAGGACGACCTTCGCGCCGTGGTCCAAAAGGTATCGGATGGTGGGGAGGGCGCCTTGGATCCTGTTCTCGTCGGTGATCTTGCCGTCCTTCATGGGGACGTTGAAGTCGCACCGCACGAGGACGCGCTTGCCCTTCCAATCCTTGATGTCTTTGACAGTGAGCTTGTTCATGATGGTTGGATCCTCCGAAATTGACGTTTTTTACCTTTTCCATATTATCCCTTTTATAAAAATTTGTCAAGGCTTTCCAAACGATTTTATGCCTAAATGAAACAATAACGGGGGCTTTCGCTTTCAATTTCTTGCTTTCCCGATGTCTATTGCTTTATTTCATGCGGGCAGGGGAACTCGGCGGCAAGAAAAAATGATCCCGTTGCGTCGAAGGGATAAATATCTCGTCTTGATTTTTGAGGTCAATTTCAGTTGGGTAGTGGCACTAACCAACTGACGGGTTTCCTCAATCTACATTTTTTATACGACGGCTCGCCTATGGCGTTTGACAATGCTGCTTGAAAATTTTTCCCTATACCTATTAAATAAAGAAAAAGTGTCAAAAATTTGTGATATATGCGCGAAAAACATTTGACAAAGCAGTTTTGCTTTGTTAAAATGTACCATGTGCCTTGGAAAAGGCGTCTTTTTTCGTGTGCGAAAATTTTGCCGCGGAAAGGATAAAAAAAGATTCTTCGAATCGTTTGATTTTGAGGATATTCCGAAATAAGTAAAGGAGGTAAACCTATGCCCACGATCAACCAGCTCATCAAGAAAGGCAGAGAGCGCGAGGCCTTCAAGTCGAAGTGCCCCATCCTCGACCAGTGCCCGCAGAAGCGCGGTGTGTGCCTTTTGGTGACGACGACTTCCCCCAAGAAGCCCAACTCGGCGCTTCGTAAGATCGCGAGAGTCAGGTTGACCAACAAGCAGGAAGGTACGGTGTACATTCCCGGCGAAGGTCACAACCTGCAAGAGCACAGCTCCGTGCTCATCCGCGGCGGAAGAGTCAAGGATCTGCCCGGCGTCCGCTATCACATCATCCGCGGCGCGCTCGATACGGCAGGCGTTGCCAAGCGCAAGCAAGCGCGCAGCAAGTACGGCGCAAAACGCCCTAAATGATGCCAAAGGCATCATCCTGAGCGGAGCGTAAGCGGAGTCGAAGGATCCCCCTGTGCTTCGCAGGGCTCACGGCAATTTGTTTTCCCAAAACAAATTGCGTGAACAGTCTCCCTACTTATTCGGAATATCTCAAATAGGGACCCGAGGAAAGTAGGCAGTATTCCCCACACGGGGGAGAAGGTTCGCTACTTTGCAAAAAGCAAGCGATAGCTTAATTGAAGGGGAAACCCTATGCGGCGTCGCCGCAACAAAAATCAAACAAGGAGGATAGAAAAATGCCGAGAAGAGGCAATATTCCCAAGAGAGACGTACTTCCCGATCCCTTATACGGGAGCAAGGTCGTCACCAAGCTCATTAACCAGATCATGCTCGACGGCGAAAAGAGCGTTGCCCAGAAGATCGTCTACGACGCATTCAAGCTCATGGGCGAAAAGATGAATATGGACCCCATGGAGATCTTCACGCAGGCCCTTGCCAACATCACCCCCACGGTCGAGGTCAAGGCAAGGCGCGTCGGCGGTGCGAACTACCAGGTGCCGATCGAGATCAGGCCCGACCGCCGTCAGACCCTCGCCATCCGTTGGCTCGTTCTCAACACGAGGAAGCGTTCCGAGCGCGAGACCTATAAGAAACTTGCGGCCGAGCTCATGGACGCCTACAACAACACGGGCGGATCGGTCAAGAAGAAGGAAGATACGCACAGAATGGCAGAAGCAAACAAGGCATTCGCACATTTCCGCTTCTGATCGTTCTGAATTTTGAGGCAAATAATGGCAAGAGAATACGACTTAAACCACACGAGAAATTTCGGGATCATGGCCCACATCGACGCCGGCAAGACGACGACGACCGAGCGCATCCTGTTCTATACGGGCAAGACGCACAAGATCGGCGAAGTCCACGAGGGCGCCGCGACCATGGACTGGATGGTGCAGGAGCAGGAGCGCGGCATCACGATCACGTCCGCCGCGACGACCTGTATCTGGAAAGGCCATCGTTTCAACATCATCGATACGCCGGGCCACGTCGACTTTACCGTCGAGGTGGAACGGTCCTTGCGCGTTCTCGACGGCGCCGTCGCCACCTTCTGCGCGAAGGGGGGCGTCGAACCGCAGTCGGAGACGGTCTGGCGTCAGGCGGATACCTATAAGGTCCCCCGCATCGCGTACGTCAACAAGATGGATATCAACGGCGCGGATTTCTTCCGCGTGGAGCGCATGATCCGCGAGCGGCTCGGCGCGAACCCCGTTCCCATCGAACTTCCCATCGGCAAGGAAGATACCTTCCGCGGCATCATCGACCTTATCCGCATGGAGGCCGAGGTCTACTACGACGATCTCGGGAAGGATTTCCGCAAGGAGCCCATTCCCGCCGACATGCAGGCGCTCGCCGAAGAGTACCATGCCAAACTCGTTGAGGAGGCGGCCTCCGCCAACGACGAGCTCATGGAGAAGTTCTTCGAGGAGGGGGATCTCCCCGTCGAGGATATCATCAAGGGCTTGCGCGAGCGTTGCCTCCGTATGGAGGCCGTGCCCATGCTCTGCGGCTCTTCCTATAAGAATAAGGGCGTGCAGTTCCTTTTGGACGCCGTCATCCACTTCCTTCCCAGCCCGCTCGACGTCGACCACGTCAAGGGCACCAACCCCGTCACGGGCGAAGAGGAGGAGAGAAAGACCTCGGACGAGGAACCCTTCGCGGGCCTTGCGTTCAAGATCGCGACCGATCCCTTCGTGGGCTCGCTCGCCTATTTCCGCTGCTATTCGGGCGTGCTCGAAGCGGGCTCCTACGTCTACAACTCCACCAAGGAGAAAAAGGAGCGCGTAGGCCGCCTCGTGCAGATGCACGCCAACGAGCGGAAGGACATCACCGAGATCTATTCGGGCGATATCTGCGCCATCGTCGGGCTCAAAAACACGACGACGGGCGATACGCTCTGCGACGAAAAGCATCCCATCGTGCTCGAAAAGATGGAGTTCCCCGAACCCGTCATTCAGCTCTCCTTGGAGCCCAAGACCAAGGCGGGGCAGGAAAAGATGACCCTCGCGCTCATCAAGCTCGCCGAGGAAGATCCCACCTTCAAGACCTATACGGATAAGGAGACGGGGCAGACCATCATCGCGGGCATGGGCGAGTTGCACCTCGATATCATCGTGGACAGGCTCCTTCGCGAGTTCCATGTCGAAGCCAACGTCGGCGCGCCGCAGGTCGCATATCGCGAGACCTTCCGCAACGCCGTCGAGGCCGAGGGCATGTACAAGCGGCAGTCGGGCGGTAAGGGCCAATACGGCCACTGCAAGATCCGCCTCATTCCGCAGGAACCCGGTGCGGGCTATGCCTTCGAAGATCTCACGGTGGGCGGTTCCATTCCCAAGGAATTTATCCCCGCCATCGACAAGGGCATTCAGGAAGCGGCGAAGAACGGCTTCCTCGCGGGCTACGAGGTGGTGGACTTCAAGGTCGAAGTGTTCGACGGGAGCTATCACGAGGTCGACTCCTCCGAGATGGCGTTCAAGATCGCGGGCTCCATGGCCTTCAAGAACGGTATGGAGAAGGCAAAGCCCGTCCTTTTGGAACCCATCATGAAGGTGCAGATCATCACCCCCGAGGACTACTTCGGCGACCTCATGGGCAACGTCTCCTCCCGCCGCGGCACCATCGTCGGAACGGACGATCGGAACGGCGCGAAGATCATCGACGCCGAGATCCCGCTCTCCGAGATGTTCGGCTATGCGACGGAGCTTCGCTCCCGCACGCAGGGCAGAGGGCAGTTCACCATGCAGTTCGACCACTACTACGAGGTTCCCCGCTCCATTGCGGAGAAGATCATCACGAGCCGCGCGGATAAGTGATATCCCCGCGCGCGGCCATATGGAAAAAAATGCAAAAATTTCATGGATTTTCCTTGCAAAAATTTTCCTTATGGAGTATAATAGGGTTTGACAAGCGAACCAGCTTGATATCGGAAATGATAGATAGCTGCGCTTCCGCCTCACGGAAGGCGGAAAAAGTTATCAAAAAATAAAAAAATTTGGAGGAAAACTCAAAATGGCAAAGGCAAAATTCGACAGAAGCAAGCCCCATGTCAACATCGGTACGATCGGCCACGTTGACCACGGCAAGACCACTTTGACCGCAGCTATCACCATGGTTATGGCTTGCAAGGGTCAGGCAAAGAAGATGCGCTACGACGAGATCGATAAGGCGCCCGAAGAAAAGGCACGCGGTATCACCATCAACACCGCGCACGTCGAGTACGAGACGGACAAGCGCCACTATGCGCACGTCGACTGCCCCGGTCACGCCGACTATGTCAAGAACATGATCACGGGCGCTGCCCAGATGGACGGCGCGATCCTCGTCGTCGCTGCGACCGACGGTCCCATGCCCCAGACCCGTGAGCACATCCTGCTCGCCCGTCAGGTCGGCGTTCCCTACATCATCGTGTTCCTGAACAAGACCGATCAGCTCGACGATCCCGAACTTCTCGAACTCGTCGAGATGGAAGTCAGGGAGCTCCTTTCGAGCTACGATTTCCCCGGCGACGATCTTCCCATCATCAAGGGTTCCGCGCTCAAAGCTCTCGAAAAGGCGACGAGCGGCGCATCCGACGCCGAGATCTTGGCTGCTCCCGAATGCCAGTGCATTCTCGAGCTCATGGACGCCGTCGATAGCTATATCCCCACGCCCGCACGCGACGATCAGAAGCCTTTCCTTCTTCCCGTCGAGGACGTGTTCACGATCTCGGGCCGCGGCACCGTTGCTACGGGCCGTGTCGAGAGGGGCGTTGCGCATGTCGGCGATCCCGCCGAGATCGTAGGTCTCATCGAGAAACCCAAGTCCACCGTCATCACCGGTCTCGAAATGTTCCACAAGTCGCTCGACGAAGCGATGGCCGGCGATAACGTCGGTGCCCTTCTCCGCGGCATCGAGCGTACGGGGATCGAGAAGGGGCAGGTCATTGCGAAGCCCGGCACCGTTCCCACCGCGATGAAGTTCGAGGCGCAGGTCTACGTCCTCACCAAGGAAGAGGGCGGCCGTCACACCGCTTTCTTCAATCACTATCGTCCCCAGTTCTTCATCAGAACGACGGATGTCACGGGCGCTATCGAGCTTCCCGCAGGGGTCGAGATGGTCATGCCCGGCGACCACGTCACGATGACGGTCGAGCTCATCAAGCCCGTCGCGATCGAGGAAGGTCTTCGTTTCGCTATCCGTGAGGGTGGCAGAACGGTCGGCTCCGGCGCAGTTTCCAAGATTTTGAAGTAAACGGGAAATTTGCCGTCGCCGCGCTTTGCGATCGGCTCCGGCGCAGTTTCCAAGATTTTGAAGTAATCTTATCAAAGCATAAAAAAAGCACGCCTCGGCGTGCTTTTTTTGTATGCCCGCCTGCCCCCTCCATGGGAGGGGGGTAGGGGGGTGGGGTGAGCTGCCCCCTTTGAAGGGGGCGGCTCCGCCGTAGGCGGTGGTGGGGGTTGAACATGGGAGCCCCCACCTGTCTCACTACGTTCGCCACCCGCCCCCGTAAACGGGGGCAGGTCTTGCCTCGCCTCGTCTAACGCGTCATTCCGAGCCCCTGAAAGGGGCGAGAGAATCCCCTAAATGAAAACGCGGACTTCGTACAAGGGGATACACTCGGGGCGTTGCCCCTCGGTATGACAGCACGCCCCATTGTTCATAACCTCCACCCCTAAACCCCCGAATTTTACTCAATTTATTATAAATTTTGCCTGTGGAAAAAAATTTTTTGTGAAAAAATGAAAAATTTATCAAAAAACACTTGACAAATGCACGGGGGGGTAATATATAAGATGTCATATAAATGACAAAAAATTTCATTATGGAGGAAAGTTATGAACAAAAAGAGTTGGCTCATTGTGGGATTGTCGCTCGCGATGGCCGCAAGCATCGGCGTGGGCATCTCCGCCTGAGGTGAAAAAGAACCCGACACCCCCGAACACATCCACAACTATGACGCGTGGGACTACAACGCGACGCAGCACTGGAAGTACTGCGACGAACACGGCTCCGACAAGAGCAACATCGACGAGACCACCAAGGCAAACCACGACTTCAAAGACGGCAAATGCGAATGCGGCGCCACCGAGGGGAGCGGCCCCGTGACGCCCGCCGAGCTCGATACCCGTGAGTTCTACGTCGTCGGCGGCGGCATGGGCGACCTCGCAACGGGCACGTGGACGGGCCCCAACGCTTCCTTCAAGTTCACCAAGGCCACGGAGCCCGACGCGAACGGCTACACCGTCTACACCTATCAGATGAAGCTCTATTCCGCCGACGAGTTCAAATTCATCGAGCAGAACACTATTTCGCAGAAGACGGACGCCGAGGGCAACACCACGACGGAGTGGGACGCCGCGACCACCTTCATGCTCGCCGACCTCGACGTGACCGCCGTCCCCGAAGCCTTCAAGGGCGACGACAACATCGTCGTCAACACGGGTGCAGACGGCGTCTACAAGTTCACGCTTCTTACCAAGAAGGGCGGTTTGGCGAAGGAGAACAAGGTGAAGGTCGAGCTCGTCGAGCCCGTCGAGGCGCTCGACATCAACGAACAGTACGAGATGTACCTCGTCGGTACGATTGCCTCGAAGATGGGGACAAAGTGGCCCAGCCAATTCACCGGCGGCTTATCGGATGTGCCGAAGTACTGCTACAAATTGGAACTCCAAGAGGACGGCAGGACCTTCTCCGTCGAAGCCAAACTTGCGACGAAGGATGAGTTCAAGGTATGGAACTATAAGACGGGCAATGCGAGCGCAGGCTATTACCCGACAGGCGAGGGCGGCAATCTCACCGTCGATGAGGACGGTTGGTATGTCGTGAGCTGGAAGGTGGGGGACGCCCGCCCGACCATCACCCCGCACGAGCACCGCTACACCGAGTGGGGATACGACGCCGACGGACATTGGAAGCAGTGTCCCGTCGATCAAGCGATCGACGAAGAGACGCGCGGCGAGCACACCTTCACCGAGGGCGTCTGCGAATGCGGCGCACCCGAACCGGCTGAATGCACCCACAACGGCGGCATTGAATATCAGTACACGGCAGCTCCCGAATTCGTCGCCGAGGGCGGCGAGTTGGATGCGGTCTGCGCTCTGTGCAAGGCGCCTTTGAAGGTGCAATACGACAAGGGCGCAGAAGCCGCTACATCTGAAACGTCGGCTACCATTTTGGAAAATTCGGGGAAAACTTATTTAAGGGTTTCTAACGGGTCAGGTCTTTACCAATGTGTTGCGGTAAAGGTTACGAAGGCGGGCGCATATTCTTTGACCTTGAATACTGTTTTTCAAGGAGAAGGTGTATATACGGTTGTGCAGCAGATCACTGTTTCGACGACTTTAACAAGCTCAACGCTGGCATCGAAGGGATGTATTTTTAGGGATGTAAAAGAGGGCTTTGTGTCCAAAACAAGTACAGCTCTTGCAGAACCGTTCAAGACAAGAATATTATTCAACGGCGCACAGTACGTTCCGAGTCCCGACAATCCTAAAAACGATATTTGCTTGACCTTTACGGTGGAGCAAAGCGATTTGAGTGACGGTGAGTTTTATGTTATGGTAGGATACAACGCCGGGGGAACGACCGCAAAGTCACCGTCTCGCGGATATTTGGTTACATTGGACATTCAAGACGCCGCCGCATCGTCGATTGTTGCCCCCGCCGAAGTCGCCCTGCTTCCCGAGAAGAAGGACTAATAAGGCTTCCCCCCAAAGGGGGGAGGCTCCGCCGCAGGCGGTGGTGAGGGCATGGTGACCTGCCCGTGTCCTACGTGTCATTCCGAGGGCGTAGCCCGAGAGAATCCCCTAAATGAAAACTCGAAAGTCGGACTACGTATTAGGGGATACACTCGGGGCGTTGCCCCTCGGTATGACAGTTACACAGCTCATCCTCCATAAATTTCCCTTCGTCGGTGCGAGGCCCCATCCTCGCACCGACCCCCGCAAGGGGTCGGGGAAGGTTATGGGAACAAAGTAAAGTACAAAAAAACCGAGGTTTCCTCGGTTTTTTTGTTATTGCGCCCCCTCCATGGGAGGGGGGGTAGGGGGGTGGGGTGACGTTCTAATTCGTCACCCTGAGCCTGTCGAAGGGTTACCGCATTATAAAAATAAGGAGATGTTTCGACACGCGCGTACCGCGCGGCTCAACATGACGAAATGATAGCTCGCCCCACCACAGTCACGCTGCGCGTGACAGCTCCTCCCACGGAGGAGCCAAGATTCACTCGCTTCGCTACTTCGCGCTACGCGCTCGTGCCGCGCTTAGTAGACAATAGTGCGCGCGGGGCGGAATGAGGGCACGAACGGTTCATGATTTTTCCCGTCCTGCGCAAACTTCGGGTATGGGCAAAAAGGGAAAAAGGGGGAGGGGGACGGGAAAAATCGCCGCATGGTTTGCACGGGCGCGCGATTTCTATCGCGACCTCGCGTCGCACCGCTACACGACGATCGCGGGCACGCTCACCTTCTTTTTGGTGCTCTCCTTCGTGCCCTTCCTCTTTTGGCTCACCCTCCTCTTCGGGAGCGCCCTCCATGCCGAGGACATCCTCGACCTCGAACTCTTCGGTTGGGCGCGGGACTTCCTTCTCTTCCTCAAAGACAACGCCGACGGGGCAAGGAGCGGGGTGAGCCTCTTTTTCCTCTTGACGACGCTCTGGTCGAGCAGCAGCTTTTTCTATCATCTGCGCCGCAGCGGGGAGATCGTCTACGACGAAAAACGCGCCAAACACGGTTGGAAAGTGCGCCTTTCCGCCGTCGGGCTCACCCTTCTCGTGCTCCTCTTCTTTGCGGCGGCTGCCGCCGTACTCCTTGCGGGGATCTATGCCGTGCGCTTCCTCTCCCCATGGCTGGCCTATCCCGCCGAATACATCCTTCTCTTCGTCGTAGGCCTCTTTTCGGCGTGGATCCTCAACGCCTATGTCAGTCCCTACCGCCTCTCCCTTTCGGACACGGTGGGGGGAAGCGCGGTTACGGCCGCCCTATGGCTTATTGCCTCGGCCGCCTTCGCCGTCTATCTCCGCTTTTCGAGCGGCGAGAAGCTCTATGGCGCGCTCTCCCTCGTCATCGTCTTTCTCCTCTTTTTATATTGGATGATGATCTGTTTTACCGTGGGCGTCGTTTTCAACCGCATCCGCGTGAGGAAGCGCGACCTTGCGCACAAGGCCCTTTGAGCCTTTTTGCGCGGGGGAAGGATCGCGCCGCACCGAGGCATGTCCGCCTGCCGCACCCGCTTTGCGCCCCTGCGCGCGGACATGGTCGGGCGATAAGGAAAATTGCGGCAAAAGCGCCGAATTTTTCGTTCGGAGGGTACCATGTTTGGGGTCATGGCGCGAAAAATCGTTGTTTTTTACAAAAAAATCGTGCATTTTCATAAAAATTTTTCCGCAAATATATTTACATTTGCGCGAATATAGTGTAAAATGGGACATGAGATAAAATTGCTTCATGAGGAGAGGTGAGTTATGTCCGATATGAACAACAACAATGCACTCATTTTGGAAGGCATCTACAAGGGGCTTTCGGCCAAGGTCGACGACGTTAAGGAATCCGTCTTGAAGGAATTGCAGTTCAATTCCGCGCAGAGCGGCTCCACGACGGAGGCGATCCTTGCGGCGATCCGCGAACAGCTTGAACCCGTCCTTCTCGAGATCCAGTATCTGGAACAGCAGATCAGCGCGGTCAACGAGAAGAACGTCGGGGACCTTCAAGCCTTGCAGACGGCCATCACGGAGACGTTGGGCAAGAAGATCGACGAAAGGATCGACGCCCTCCGCGAGGAGCTCCTCGCAGAGGATAACGCGCCCGCGTCCGTCCCCGCAGAGTTCGATTACGACACACTCGCCGAGAAGATCGCAGCGGTGCTCCCCGAGCCCGATACGGATGCGATCGCAGAAAAAGTCGTCGCCGGCATTCCCGCAGCGGACGAAGCCGCCATTGCCGACAGGGTCACCGAAGCCGTGGATTACGAGCTCATCGCAAACCGCGTCGTCGAGATCCTCGAACAGCGTTGGACCATCGAAGAGGTCGAAGATACCGAGGAGCCCGAGGAAGAGCCCGCGCCCGAAGAGGAGAGCGAGGAAGTCGTCGAGGAGACCGAGACCGAAGAGGAGCCCGTCGCAGAGGAAGTTCCCGTTGCGGCGCCCGCAGAACCCTTCGACTATGAGTTCGTCGCCAACCGCGTCGTCGAGCTCTTGAAGGGGCAGGGCTTGCTCGTCGCCGTCGTCGACGAGGCGCCTGTCGCGGAAGTTCCCGCTACGGCAGCCGCTCCCGCCGAACCCTTCGATTGCGACGGGGTCGCTACCCGCGTCGTCGAGATGTTGAAGGAAGAGGGCCTCGTTGCCGCCCAGGCCGAGACCGAGCCCGCCGAACCGTTTGATTACGACAGGGCCGCTACCCGCGTCGTCGAAATGTTGAAGGAAGAGGGCCTTCTCGTCGCCGCACAAGCCGAGACCGAGCCCGCGGAGCCCGAGCCCGTCGAGGAGCCCGTGGAAGAACCCGCGGAGCCCGAACCCGTCGAGGAACCCGTAGAAGAGCCCGCCGAGCCCGAACCCGTCGAGGAACCCGTGGAAGAACCCGCGGAGCCCGAACCCGTCGAAGAGCCCGTCGAGGAACCTGCGGAAGAGCCCACCGTGGATGAACTTGCGGTCGCCGAGGCCGAGGTCGTCGAAACTCCCGCCGATGAGCCCGAAGTCGCCGAGGCAGACGAACCTTCCCCCGAGATGACGACGCGCTTGAAGCGCAGCTTCACCGCGAAGATCATCGAGAGCGAGGAAACGGTCAAGCAATATTACAGCGACCTTAAAAACGCGCTCCTTGCCTATCCGCAGATGGCCTCGCAGATCAACTGGTCGAACGATCGCTTCGCCTTCAATAACGAGACCGTCGCCAAGATCGGCGTGCGCGGCAAGACGCTCTGCCTCTATCTCGCCCTCGATCCCGAGGAGTTCCCCGAATCGGTCTATCACCAGAAGTTCGCGGGCAACACCAAGATGTACGAGCGCACCCCGCTCATGATGAAAGTAAAGAGCAACGTCGCGCTCAAACGTTCCATCCGCCTCATCGAACTTCTCGCCGAGCGGCTGGGCGTCGTCAAGGAAGAGATCGAGCCCGTCGATTATGTATCCATGTATGCGTTCAGGAGCGAAGAAGAGCTTCTGAAAGAGGGCCTCATCAAGACGGGGCTTATGGAGAAGTCCGACCTCAATTTCTAACCCGCACAGATTAGAAAGTTCGGATTCAGAAACGGATGCGGAGAGCCGACTTTCGGCTCTCCGCTTTACCATATTGTAAGGAGTTTGATTTGAACCAACAAAAAAAGAGCAACAGACCCAAAGAAAAATCCGCCGACGCGGTCGAAATGGCCATCTTGAACGGGATCGAGGCCTACAACCGCGGGCAGAAGGATCCCAAAAAGAAGAGCCTCGGCGAAGAGAGGAGCCGCGAGGCCATGCAGGAAGCGGGCTTAAAGACCCGCCGTCCCTCCCGCGCAAAGGGGAGGGGGACCAAGATCGTCCTCACCAAAACCGTCTCCGCCGACCCAAAGAGCAAGGCGGCGAGGCCCGCAGGTAGGCCCGCGCCAGCGGGAAAGACGCCCGCGGCGACCCCCAAGGGGGCGGAAAAGACGCCCTTGAAAGGCGCGGCAGGAAGAGAAAAGCGCGCGAAGGCCAAAAGGCCCGTCAAGATCTTATTCTTCGGCGGCGTCGGCGAGATCGGCAAGAACATGACGGCGATCGAGTACGGGAACGACATCATCGTCATCGATGCGGGCATCATCTTCCCCACGGAGGACATGCCGGGCATTGACCTCGTGTTCCCCGAGATCACCTATCTTGTGAGCAACAGGCAGAAGATCCGCGGCGTATTTTTGACGCACGGCCACGAGGACCACATCGGCGGCGTGCCCTACCTCATGAAGGAGCTCCTTCCGGGGACGCCCGTCTACGGGACGAAGCTCACGCTCGCGCTCGTCGACAACAAATTGCGCGAACATCGCTTAAACCATGTCGAACTCGTCACCGTCAAGCCCAAGGACCGCATCAAGGCGGGCGCGTTCAGTGTGAACATCGTCAACGTCAACCACTCCATCGCGGGGGCGACCGCCCTCGCCGTCGAGACGCCCTACGGCATCATCTTCCATAGCGGTGATTTCAAGATCGACCTCACCCCCGTCGCGGGCAGTCCCATCGACCTCGCGGAGATCGCGGAATACGGCAAACGCGGCGTTCTCCTCTACCTCGGCGAATCGACCAACATCGAGCGGCCGGGCTACACGATGAGCGAAAAGGTCGTGGGAACGACGCTCGAACACCTCTTTGCCGAACATGCCGACCGCCGCATCATCATCGCGACCTTCGCTTCCAACGTCCACCGTTTGCAGCAGATCGTCGATATCGCGGCAAAGTTCAGGCGCAAGGTCGCCCTCTCGGGGCGGAGCATGTTCAACGTCGTCGAAGCGGCCGCCAAGATCGGCGAGATCACCATACCCGAGGGCATGCTCGTCGACGTCGAGAAGGCCAAAAATTACTACGACCGCGAGATCGTCATCGTCTCCACGGGCTCGCAGGGGGAACCCATGTCCGCGCTCACCCGCATGGCGGCGGGCGAATTTAACAAGGTCACCATCGGCGAAAACGATACCATCATCATCTCGGCGAGCCCCATTCCGGGCAACGAGCGCATGATCTGGGGCGTCATCAACAACCTCACGAGGTTGGGCGCAAAGGTCGTCTACGAGAGCCTCGAAAAGATCCATGTCTCCGGCCACGCCTGCGAAGAGGAGCACAAGATCATCCACGCCCTCCTGTCGCCCAAGTTCTTCATTCCCATTCACGGCGAATACAGGCACTTGAAGCGCCACGCCGCGCTTGCCGAGGAACTGGGCATGCCCGCCCGCTGCATCTTCATTCCCGAGATCGGCTCCTGCGCCGAGGTCACGGACGATAGTTTGAAGCGGGGCGAGAACTTCCCCGCGGGCGCCCGCCTCATCGACGGGAGCGGGTTCGAGGACTTCGGCACGAGCGAAGTTTTGAAGGACAGGGTGCGCATGGCGGAGGAGGGCATCTTCCTCATCGGCATCTCCGTCTCGGGCGGCAGCGTCGTGGGCGAGGCCGTCGTCGAGAGCAGGGGGTTTGTCTTTGCCGACGAGAAGGAGGAGCGCGACGCCCTCCGCGAGCTCAAAAACATCGCGGAACGCGCCGCCGAGGGCGTGCCTTCGGGCGCAGGGATCGCCGAGATCGAGAGCGCCGTGCGCCGTGCCGCCAAGAGCTATATTTTCAAACGCACCAAACAGTCCCCGTTGATCATTCCCATCGTCAACGAGATCTGAAATTTTCAGGTAGGAGGAAGGTATGAAGAAGAGCCTCACAGTCATGTGTCTGCTGCTCGGCCTCTGCACGGTGGCCGCCATCGTCGTCGCGGTGCTGGGATTTGTTTTGGACATTCTCCCGCTCGGCATCATCGGCTGCATCGCGGCGCTTGTCTCGCTGTGGTTCTTTGCGGGAATGCTCTACCGCGACGTCGTCTATAACCGCGTGATCGCCTGTTTCGACGCGAAGGATTTCGCCAAGGCGCGCGAGATCATCGACGGGGCCGAGAGGAACCAATTCTTCTATCCCATCGTCCGCGTGCTCGTCTTTCAGCTCGGCCTGCGCACCGCGATCGGGCTCGACGATACCACCGAAGCCGTGCGCTACATCGAATCTCTCCGCGCGCTCGGCGGCAACGAATGGCGGTATAAGACGGCCTACTTCCTCGCCATGATCAACCTCGATTGGGAGGACGTCTCGGCGGCCCGCGCGGAGTACACCGATTTTTCCGAGGCGTGCGGCGGGTCGGAAGCCTTTCATGAACAGTTGGAAATTTTAGACGCCGTCTTTGCCCATATCGACGGCGAAGGGGGCGAGCTCCCCGAGGCGGCGGAGCGTTCCGAATACCCCGTCGTCCACCGCGTTCTCACGAAATATTGCTGATGGAAGATTGGCGCGCGAAGCTCGCTAAAATGCGAAAGACGGCCCTTTCGGGGCGCGACCCGACCTGTGCGGACGCAACGCTCGAAGCGCTTTTGCGCCTTGCGGAAGGGGCGGAGCGCATTCTCGAGATCGGGGCGGCCGAATGCCTCACGTCCATCGCGCTACGCCTATCTTCGGGCGCGGAAGTGACCGCCATCGAGCGCGACGCGGCGCGCTGCGGGAGGGGGAGGGAGAACCTTCGCACCTTCGGCACGGAGGAAGGTATCCGCCTTCTCGAAGGGGACGCGGGGGAAATTTTGCCCTGTCTCGAAGGGCAGTTCGACCTCATCTTTTTGGACGGCCCGAAGGCGCAATACAGGCGGTATTTTCCCGATTGCAAGCGGCTTTTGCGCCGCGGCGGCGTCCTCGTCTCGGACGACGTGCTCCTCTTCGGCTGGGTGCGCGGGGAGCCTCCGAAAAAGCGCAAGATGCTCGCAGAGCACCTCCGCGAATACCTCGCGATGCTCGAGGGCGATCCCGACTTCGAGACGGAGATCTCGGAGATCGGCGAGGGCCTCGCCATCAGCAGAAAGAAATAGAAATTCCGCCCGCCGCACCGCGGCGGGCGTCGCAAACAGAGCCATGAAAGCAGAACTTCTCGCCCCTGCGGGCAACCTCAAAAAACTCAAACTCGCCTTTCTTTTCGGCGCGGATGCCGTCTACCTCGGCTGCAAGGATTTTTCTCTGCGCACCTATGCGGAAAATTTTACCGACGAGGAGCTTTCGGAGGGCATTGCCTATGCCCATGTCCGGGGGAAGCGGGTCTATGTCGCCGTCAACATCTTCGCGAAGAACGCCGATCTTCCCGCCCTTGAACGGCGCTTGAAATTCCTCGAAGAGGCGGGGGCCGACGGCGTGCTCGTCTCCGATCCGGGCGTTTTCCGCCTTGCGAGAAGGGTCGCGCCCTCCCTTCCCATCCATATCTCGACGCAGGCGAACACGCAAAACTACGAGGCCGCCGCGATGTGGTCCGAGCTCGGGGCGAAGCGCGTCGTGCTCGGGCGCGAGGTCTCCCTCGAAGAGATCGCGCGCATCCACGAGGCCCTTCCTCGTTTGGAGCTCGAGGCCTTCGTCCACGGCGCGATGTGCATCTCGTACAGCGGCAGGTGCTATCTTTCCGACTATTTGGAGGGGAGAAGTTCCAACCGCGGCGCCTGCGCCCAGCCCTGCCGGGACGCTTACGAACTTCGCCGCAAGAAGGGGGGCGAACTTCTCTCCGCAGAAGAGGACGGGAGGGGGGTCTACCTTCTCAACAGCAAGGACCTCAACATGGCGCGGCACTTGGGCGAGCTTTCCGCCGCGGGGGTGTGCTCCTTCAAGATCGAGGGCAGGATGAAGAGCGAGTACTACCTCGCCACAACGGTCAATTCTTACCGCCGTATCTTGGATACGGGGTGGTCGGAAGCGCTCGGAGAGGAGCTCGAAACGCTCACGCACAGGCAGTACACCACGGCCTATGCCTTCGGCAAGAACGGGGATACGGTCTCCGCGGACGGCTCGCAAATTTCGGGGACGTGTGATTTTATCGCCATCGTTTTGGGCTATGAAAGGGGCAGGGTGCAGGTGGAGATGCGCAGCCGCTTTTTCGAGGGCGACGTGTTGGAGATCTTATCTCCCACGGAGAATTTTACAAAGCGCGTGACCGTCGAGGATCTGCGCGACGGGGAAGGCAGCCTCTGCCCCGACGCCAAGCTCGTGCAGGCGCGATATTCATTCAAATGCCCGCTTCCCCTTCGGGAGGGCGACATCTTGCGTCGCCGCCGCGTGCACACCATGACGCTCTGTCCCGCTCCCTTTGCAAAGATCGAGGCGGGGAAAAAGACCTTCGAGATCAGACTGAACGACGAGAAACGCCGCGCGGTCAAAGTGGGGGATACGATCGAGTTCACCGAGACGGAGAGCGGCAAAAAAATGCGGGTAGCCGTCGAAAGTTTGCAGACATTCGCAACATACAAAGACCTGTTGCACGCCCTTCCGCCGGCGGCCTGCGGGTACGACGCGGGCGAGAAAGCCTCCCCGCACGATATGGACGCCTATTATCCCCCCGAGAAACAGGAAAAATTCGGTTTTCTTGCGATCGGCGTCAAATTGCTCTGAATAGGAAAAAAATTCGCGCCGCCCTTTCGGGCGGCGCTTCGATTTTATCATGGAATATGCCTTCAAGCCTTATATGCCTTGCCTTCCTCGTAGCAGGCGCACTTGCGGACATAGTTCTTATATTCCTTGCGGTATGCCTCGTACTTTTCGCAGTCCGCGCGGTAGGCCTCTTCGAGCGCGGGGACCATCATGGGATGGGGCGCGCCGTAGATCTCGGTCGCGAGCGCCTTCCCCGCACTCATACACTTCAAAGAAAAGATGGCGTTGAGCAGGAACAAAAGGGTAAACGCGAGGCAGAGTACCATCAAAAAGATGCCGGCGGGCAGGGCGGTGCGCAGGAACCCCGTGGGCGAAAGGGTAAAATGTGCGACCGTTCCCAGCCCCCCGATCATGATCGCCGCCCAAATGAAGCTGCAAATCGTCGTAGCGATAATGCCGCGCTGCGTGTAGACCTTCTTCGGGTTTTTGGTTTGATTGGAGGAACCGATAAAGTGCTGTATGATCGCGAACACGACGAGGCACGGGATGATCAGCGGGATGGAGGTCAAAAGGAGGATAAGCATCGCGAGGATCGCCTTCGTGCGTTTCTTTTTGACGTGCTTTTCGATCTTCTGTTCGAGCTCGGGCGTCAAGGGGTTCGCAGTGCGGTATTCGGGCTTTTCCGTCACGTCGCTTTGGGGTTTTACGGGCTCTCCCATTTCGGCGCGCGCTTTTTCGGCGCGCTCTTTGAGGAAGTTCGCAAACGCGGCGTTCTTCTTGGGAATGAGGTAGTGCGCGAGCATCGCCCCGACGGAGCAGAGCGCAAACAAAAGGGCGAAGATCAACGTGCACAGGGGCGCCGCACCGGGGCCGCCCAAAAGTTTTGTCTCGGCGATGAGCGCGATGGCGACGATGAACGAGGCGAGATAGAGGGCGTAGGCGACATATGTGAGGACGTCGAGGACGCGGGGGCCCGATTTGTCTTTTCCGAACCTCTTCACACGCAGGGTGATCCGGAAGGTGAAGAGCAGCATGATGCACGCGAGCACGAAAGAAAGAGCGGCAAACGCGATGAGCACAATGCACAGCGTGGCGACGGTATCCCCCATCGGGAGCATGCCATAGACGCTTCCCATAAGTCCAAACCCGCCGAAGGCCGATACGGGACCGAGGAAGAAGAGGAAGGAGAGGGCTGCAAAGAGCGCGAACAAGAGGGTGGGGACATAGGGCAGAAGGTCAAAGATTTTGACTGCGCCCGAGGAGACGGTGCCGCGGTCGGGGGCCTTTTCTTGCGGCTCGGCGACATTTTCCCGCGCCGCTTCGACGCCCTTTCCGCAGTTCGGGCAGAAGTTCCCTTCGAACTCCGTGCCGCATTGGGTGCAAGTGTGTTTCATAAAAATACCTCCAAAAGTTTTTGCGGGCCGTGACGCCAAAAAAAGAAGCGTCCCCAATAAGGAGACGCCCGCATAAGGTACCCCTTATTGTTGCGCTACAATATTCCCAAACGTATAGGAATAAAAGGATACACCGATGCCGTTGCAGTTGTATCTTATACGTTTGGTATTGAATTGTAGCGCATTTTCATTCTATCATAGGGGGCATAAATTTGCAAGGATTTCGCAAAATTTTGCGCGAAAAAAGCCTTCTCTCTTATAGGGTAGAGGGCGTATTTCGGCGCAAAAACGCATACGATAGGGTATGCGGGTGCGTTTGAAGCGCGCGGGGTGTGTCTTTATCGCCGCGCTCATCTTATTTGTCATCGTCGTCGGGATCTTTCTCGCCATCTTCCAATGGAAGGGGAAGAAGCGCGCGACCGTCGAACTGGGGCAGGAATACTTCTTCCTCGTGCGCGACTGCGACAGCCTCACCGCGGGCGTCGTCGCGGGGGACAGCTACCTCGCGGGCGGGGCGGGCTACCTCCTCGAAAAGGAGAACGTCGTCGTCCTTGCATGCTACTACAAAAAGACGGATGCGGAGTTCGTCGAGGGTACCATGTCCGCGAAGGGGGTGGAAGTGCGCGTCCTTTCGCGCGAGGCGGAGAATTTCACGCTCACCGGGAAGAGGGCTTCCGAAAGGGCGCGCGCGGAGGCCAACGCCAAGACGGTGGACGAGGTCTCCCATATCCTGTACGATACGGCGAACGGCCTCGAACGCTCCTCTGTCACGCAGGAGGGGGCGCGGGCGGCCGTCACGGGGGCGCTTCAATCCTTGAACGGGCTCGCGACGGACAACGGCGAAGGCGTTTATGCCCTCTGGAACGTGGAGCTTCGGCGCGCCGCGCGGAGGGCCCGCGAACTCTCGACGGGCATCCTCTTTTCCAAAGATCTGCGCTATCTCCAAATCGAACTGTGCTTCCTCGTGCTGAACATGAGGGAGTATTTTGCATGAGGAGGCGCAATCCCTTATTATATAATAGAGCCCGCGCGTGCGGAAAAATTCTTCCGTGAAATTTGAAAATACGCGCGAAAACGCTTGATTTTTTATGCGAACTTTTCTATAATGAATGAGCAAGAAGGGGTTTGCTACTGTGGCTCAGTCGGTAGAGCGATTGATTCGTAATCAATAGGTCGCCGGTTCAAGTCCGGCCAGTAGCTCCAAGTGTCCTTGACTAAAAGTCTCGCGATTTTTAGCCAAGGACATTCCCTTTTTCGGGAAAAATTCGGCATTCATAC
>CANQOT010000015.1 GCA_947625555.1 uncultured Clostridia bacterium
GCCCCCCCCCCCCCCCCCCCCCTGTCAAGAGTTTTTGTAAAAATTTTTTTCGGTTTTTCTAAAATTTTTTTGAGGGGGGTGGGGGTGGGGGGCTGTTAGGGGGGCCTTTAAGAGGGAAACTATAATGTGCGCGCGGGAAAGAGGATAAAACAGCCTTCCCCGTGTATGGGGAAGGCTGTTTGCGTTTTCATCTCAAATCGTTGCCTACTTTATCTCAAATAACTGCATGCTTTATCTCAAATAGCTGCCTTGGGCGGACTGCATCACGCGGAAGAGCTGTACTTCGTCGCCCGTCTTTGCGTCAAGATAGACGATATACTCGCCGTCGGCGTACTTGCAGGCAAACTCCCAGCACAAAACTTCCTGTCCGTCCACGGGAATGAGCGCAAGATTGGCGGCGTAGGGTTCGAGCCCGCGGGTGAGCTTCTTCTGCGCTTCCGCCTTGGAAAGGCTTGCGTCGAGGTCTCGGTCCTCATTGTTGAGGAGGTACCCCCTCGCGTCCATGCCGACGACCCTGCCCTTTTCTTCGCACACGCGAATCCTGATGATCTCGGGGTAGATGCGCACGCCGTCCTCGACCGCCGTATAGGTGAGGTTGGCGACCATGCCCGCATCGGAGAGCCATACCGCTTCGACATCTTTGATGCCGAGGCCCTTCAAATACTCGCGGGCGATGGCGTCGCACGTTTCGAGGTCGAAGTTCTTCGTCGTGCACTCTTCGTAGGTGTCGAAGAAGGCGAGCTTGCCGCCGTTCTTGGTGATCTCGGCGAAGATCTCGACGTCGTTTTCGTCGGTAAGGGTGAAGTTGTAGCAGCTCACTTCCTGCGTCACGGTCTCGCCCGTGAACTTCACTTCGCGGACATGGTATGCGGCAAAGAGCTCGCGCGCCTTGTTCTCGGCCTCGGAAGAGGTGATCTCTTCAAAGCGGGCGAGGCGGTTCTCGCCGACGTTCCCCTCCTGCGTAAACGGTGCGTCTACGATCTCTTCGGGTTCGGCCTTCGTCTCGTTGCCGAGTTCGCCGAACTTCTCCGAAACCGTCCCCTGCTTGCCGTTGACGAAGCTGCGGAGATCCTTGTTCTTCATGTGCGTCATGAGGTCGTTGAGCTCGGTATAGAGCTTATCGTTGATCTCATAGAGATAGGCGACGGTGCTGCGCTCGGTCTCGTTCAAACTGCCGCCGCGGGCAAGTTTTGCAAGAAGGGTGCGCGCATAGGAGCCCGTTTCGTTGACGAAGGCCGAGATATCGGTGCTCGTCGCCTGATCGACGGGGATCTTTTCGAGCGCGCTTTCCATGAGGGCGGCGTCTACCAAAATATTGGTAAGAAGGAGGCGCTGCTCATTCGCGCCCGAGGAGACGCGGAGCTTGGAGAGGCTGTCGTCGAGCTCCTCGCTCGCGGAGACCATCTCGTAGAGGGTGGCGCGGGTGGAATTTTCCCCCGAGGCCTGCATCTCGTTCATGCGGATGGCGCCCGCCGTGACGACGGTCGCGAGCACCAGACAGGCCGTACCGAGGGAGATGACCGCGGCGAGCCAGCCGCCGAACCCGCCCGAACGCTTTCTCTCGGTACGCTGTTCGCGCTTGTGCTTTCTCTCCTCCGCCTTGCGGACGCGGGCGGCCTCTCTTGCCTTGCGCTTCTCTTCCTGCGCCTTCGCGTGCGCTTCCTGCTTTTTGCGCTTCAAGGCGATCTTTTCCTTCTTCTCGCGGGCGATGCGCTGGGCCTTTTCCGCCTTGGATTCGTTCTTCAAAAGCTCCTTGCGGGCGGCGCGCTCTGCCTTTTTCTCCACGCGTTTTTCCTTCAAAGCGGCCTTCTTTTCGGCGCGCTTTTCGAGACGTTCGGCCTTCTTCTTGGCGAGCATCTCCTTGCGGGCGAGCTTCTTCTCGGCGATGCGCTGCTTCTTTTCGAGCTTTTTCTGCTTGATGGCGGCCTTCTTCTCGATCTTGGCCTGCTTCAAAGCCGTCTTTTTGTCGAGCTTTTCTTCCTTCTTTTGGGCGCGGGCCTTGGCGGCCTTTACGCGTTCGTCCGCCGCGGCATGTTCGCGCTTTACCGCCTGCTCCGAGGCCTTCTTCACGGCCGTATTCTTCTTGACGGGCTTTTTGGCCTTTTCTTCCTGAACGCGCTTTACCTTCTTCGCGCCGCTTGATACATTCTTACCGATTTCCTTTTCCATAACTCCTCCTTAAATGGCAAAGACGTGCTTGCCGATGACCGTGACCGTCTTGCGGCCGAAGATCCACGAGCTCGTGGCGACCGCGGGATTGTAATAGTAGAGGCACCCGTAGGTCGGGTCCCAGCCGTTCATGGCGTCGCGCGCGGCGTTGTATGCCGTCTGGTTGGGCTCGAGATTGATCTGCCCGTCGGTGACCGCCGTGAAAGCGCCGCTTTGGTAGATGACCCCCGAGATGCTGTTGGGGAAGGACTTGGACTTCACCCGGTTGATGATGACCGCGCCGATCGCGACCTGCCCCGTGTAGACCTCTCCCCTGCCCTCGGCGTAGATGGCCTTGGCGAGAAGGTAGAGGTCGGACGAAGTGTACCCCGAGGGAACGTTGGACGAGGTCCCGCCCGAAGAGCCGGAGCCGCTTCCGCCGTTCAAGGCGTTGTAGGAATCGGTCATGCCGAGCGCCTGATAGGTCGCCTTGCCGACGATGCCGTCGGCGGTGAGGCCGTTCTTCTTCTGGAAGGCGATGACGGCCGTCTTGGTCCCCGCGCCGAAGATCCCGTCTACCGCGCCCGTGTAGTAGCCCCACTGTTTGAGGCGGCGCTGGACCTCCTTTACTTCGCTGCCCCTGCTGCCCTGTTTGAGGACGGCGGCTTCGACCGCTTCCACCGAGACGGCGGGCGCATCTTCTATGCGTGTCGCGACGACCGCCGTGCCCGTGAGCGCCGCCGCAGCCACGCTCAGGGAGAGTGTCGTGATGAGCAAAAACTTCTTCATAATTTCCTCCTATGCGCAATGTGTGCAAGGGGAAATTTTTTTATGCGAATTACACAAAAAAAGCCCTCCCGCGTAGAGCAGAAGGGGTATTATATAGAATGGATAACTCGCCCCTACGGGGCTCGGTATGACAAGTGCCACACAAAACGGTGGCGCCATGCCCGAGATCGGGGGCAAATTTCGTACTCGGCGATCTCGTCGTTTCACTGTATTTCACGTTGGTTTAAGACAATGGTTTTACCCGCATAGTCCGATACATAGTCCTTTTCAACAGTGAGATACAATTTTCCGTCCTTCACCTCTGCCTTTCCTTCCCAAATCAAATCATCATTCGTTGCAGTACTCTCGCTATATTTTTCTCGGTCGTAAAAATAAATACGAAAATCGCGAATAGCATGCCCGATACCCAAGTCATATTCAATTCCATCCAAAGTCATCTTGCCGACCTCTTCGTCTCCGATAAACTCAATAAACGGATCGTCGCAATACCATATCACATGAAATTCGTGATAAAATTTTGTCCATGGATAAACACATGCTGTCAAACTGAAACTTAATAATAAGACAAGACAACATAAGAGCAAGTATTTTCTTTTCTTCATCGTATTATTTCTTCCAAATAACTGTGTTTTCTCTCAATCTACGCCCATGCCATCTTCAACGGGGCGTTGGTTCAGTACGATTGTTTTACCCTCATAAGTTGATACGTTGTCTTTTGTTACGGTGAGATACAATTTTCCGTCCTTCACCTCCGCTTTCCCGTCCCAGATCAAATCTTCGCCCGAGAGTGCTTCTCCGGGTGAGGGAAAATTATAAAACGTAAAATATGAGTAATCAGTTGTTCCAGGCGAACACGCTATAAGGATAGTGAATTTTGTCTCATCTAAAATTATCTTACCGATATTCTCCTCGTCATCTCCGACAAACTCGATAAATGGATCATCACAATACCATACAACGTGATAATCATCGAAATATTTCATCCATGAACACGTACACGCCCCTAAGCTGAAACATAATATTGTTTTCTTGTATTTCACGTTGGTTTAAGACAATGGTTTTACCCGCATAGTCCGATACATAGTCCTTTTCAACGGTGAGATACAATTTTCTGTCCTTCACCTCTGCCTTTCCTTCCCAAATCAAATCATCATTTGAAGTCATCTCTCCGAGTGTGGTATAGTTATAAAACGTAAAACCCACGAAACGAGTCGTTCCGGGCGAAGTCCCTATGTAAATGGTATATTCCTTTCCATTCAAAATTATTATACCGCTGAAGTCAGGGTCATCTCCGACAAACTCGATAAATGGATCATCGCTATACCATACAACGTGATAATTATAGAAATACTTTATTCGCACACACGACCCTAAGCTGAAACATAATATTAGGATAAGACACCATAAAAACAAGTATTTTCTTTTCTTCATAACGTCCTCCATTAAAATGTATGACGTAGAGTTTTAATTTATAAAGTCACATATCACTTTATCTTGAGTTTTTATGAATCATATGAATTACACGGGGTATCCTTACTTTTTGATTAAATACGCCACGATGAATGTCTTTTTGGGACTCTCATTAAATAGTTCGCTTGCACTGTAGGCTGGTGTGGATTTTTGGTTGGGCTTCATATTATATGTTTGCATAGAATTGAAACCCATCTTATTAACATAAAATGTATGAATCATAGAACTAGCCGAAGTATAATTCCATCTGGAAACTATCATATGATATTGAGTAGAATTCTTAATATAAGATTGAAGCGTCGAATATGAGGTCACTTTTATATAATTAATATTCATTGCCTTTAAAAAATAACTTATTTGATAAGGATTACTACCTAGATAGCCTGCCGCAAATCCAAGCTCAATACCTAAAGATTCATAGAGATATGTCGTCTGAGCAAGATTGATATTTATGCCCTTTGCTTTGGCGAGATTGTAGCCGGCAATTACCTCACAACCTGCATATGCTAAGTCAGAGCATCCAAAATCCCAAGCTCCATACGATTTTTGATTCGTTACATAGCCGCTCGGTTGAATCTGCTTTGAATTCGCATTGTAGTTGGCAAGGTATTTTTCCTGTCCGACCACAAGAAGAAGAGCGGCGACATCGCTTGCGGAAGCCAGTGTAAGTTTGATTGCAGGTTCCACAATTGCAAGAAGTTTTAACGCAGCATTAGCA
Source organism: uncultured Clostridia bacterium (assembly GCA_947625555.1). Classification (GTDB taxonomy): domain Bacteria; phylum Bacillota; class Clostridia; order Christensenellales; family Borkfalkiaceae; genus Gallimonas. The sequence continues at coordinate 5,126 of CANQOT010000015.1, forward strand.
ATGGAGTGAAGGAGGTTTCCCCAAAAACTGCATTCTTCAATTGATGATTGCCCCAAAATTTCTCTTGCCGAATACAATTCTCCGTCCACGTTGAAGATCACATCGGTCTCATTATCCTCGTCATAAAAAACATTGCCGTGCAAAGTATCGACTATCTGCTCTCCATTGTTCGCGAAAATGGCATTAACGGCAATATCACCCGAAGTCTCATCGATCACGACCTCATAATCAACACTTTCAATTTCATCTTCCGTTAAATTCGAGTCGGAAATTTTATCATAGGGCAGAAATGATTCTTTGACAAACTTTTTTTGCGCCCTATATGTATAAAGGCTATCCTTTTTTTCTCTCGACACCCCTTCAAATTCTTCAAAAGCGCCTTGAGAATCTATTGAGTTCTCGGAAAGTTCCATAATCCTCGGATTCAAGTCTACCGATTGAGAAGAATTGTAAAACATTCCCACCATGACTGCAACCGCCAGCAAAACGACACTTAATGCTATTGAAATAGCGCTTACAACAACCTTACTTCTTACTTTCATAACAATTTCTCCTAAAAAATTTATTTTATATATCCAAGTATCGTGTTTACGGGAATACAATAAACAATCCCGTAAATCACGTTGCCCGACATATCCTTGGTTCGAAATGTTGTAATTCCTATCAGCTCTCCGTTATCATTTAATAGCGCACCGCCGCTATTTCCTGCCGCGATCGTTAAATCGCATTGAATGACATTGCGCGTCAAGCCATCAAGCTCTACTTTTATTAACGGGATACTTACAATACCTTCAAAAATACCAATACCGTAATTAGACGCATTCCCGATAGCATAAACCCTGTCTCCCGAGTGTATGCTACCCGAATCGCCCAAACGTATCGGTTTGAGAGCTAAATCTGAATATTCGGACAACTGTAATAGGGCTACATCTAAATCGGAATCGTATTTTTCAAGGGTCACAGCCCTATAATCATCCTCGAACGAAAACCGAATATAGTAATTTTCAAATTCATGGACAGCTGAAAGTCGAATGTATGTAACAACATGCGCATTGGTAACAATCTTCCCGTCAGCAGAGATTATTTCTCCCGTTCCAAAACTCTGTCCAATCTGATCGCTCTCTGCTTTTACCTCAACAACATTATACAAACATTCATTGTATATTTCTTTTGCTGTCGGTGTTTTATTGTACGGGAAAAAGTGAAGCCCCACTGAAGTAACCGATAGTAATAAGCAACCAACAATAAATATCCAATATACGGCTCGTTTCATAGAAATTTGGAAAAAAGTTTTTGTAAAAGTTCTAAAAGGTTTTTACAATATAATAATACCATATTTGGCTTTATTTGTCAATACTTTCCCCAAAATCAACAAAATTTTTTCTAACACGCATTATATTGAAAGCCTCTTTACGCAGAAGGCGGGATTACTTCGCGTTACTGCCCTGTCGCTTTGAATTTTCTGAATCGGAACGCTCGTGCCGCGCTTAGTAGATAATAGTGCGCGCGGGGCGAACTCTACGAGTTCTTTCCCTCTATACCAAAGCCGCCCGAGGAAAAATCCTCGGGCGGCTTTGGCGCAGAAGGCGGGATTCGAACCCGCGCTACCCTTCACAGGTACTACTCCCTTAGCAGGGGAGCCCCTTGAGCCTCTTGGGTACTTCTGCTCGTCGAGGCAAACTTGCCTTTCACGCTCTTCCCGCGAACGGTAAGAGCTCCTTTTGCAAGTTGCCTCTCCTCTTCCGCAAAAAATACTACGTCTTTTTTGCGGAGGTTATATGGAATTGCATTTAATTAGCCCTGACGGGCAAATTGTGGTGCGCTTGCGCAAAAGCGTGGTTTTGCTTGCGCCGTTATTTGAAGCGGCCGCCTCTCCTCTTCCGCAAAAAATACTACGTCTTTTTTGCGGAGGGTTCAAAGCTCTATCAATATAGCATAAAAATCGGGGATTGTCAAAGTATTTCTCCGAAAACGCAAAAATTTCGCAAAATTTATTTTCAAAAGACGTACCATAACCTATCCCTTCCGCGGCCAAGGCGGGCGGAGACCGATACGTCGCAACCACTACGTTCCCTCTTGCAAGCAATATGTATGAAAGAGGTCGTTCACGCGGTCGCGGAAAAAGCTCGCGATCTCCCGCCTTTTCATGCCCTCCGCCGCCAGCCGCCCCGCATAGTCGGGCTCCCCGATGATGAGCCTGCGCCGCTTGGGGTGGTAGTAACAGGGATAGATAGGCAGGTCCTCCCCCGTCTTTTTCAGATGTTGCAGAGCGAAGAGGACAAACCCCGCAAAAAACTCCTTCATCTCCTCGAAGTATCCGCCGTCGGAATTTTCGGGGAAGATCACCACGGGCATGTCGCACCCGAGCGCCGCCTCACTCTTGCGCATCGTCCCGATGAGCCGCCCGTCCGAATAGGTGCCGATGACGTTCATTCCGCGATAGATAAGGGGCGCAAAGATGGCCTCGAAGGTGGAAAGAAGCCCCGCCCGCGCCCTGCCGTACCCCTGTTTGCGCATGTAGAAAACGTCCCGCAAATACCGCCGCCGTTCGGTAAACGACCCGAGCATTTCGTGTGCGCCCCACTTGACGGTTGCACGCGGAAAGTAGAGCTCCAACCCGAGCGGCCCGCTCTTCGCCGCATGGTCGCAGAGCACAATGCAGCGCCCCGGGAGCTCCCCCGCGAGGTTGATCACGGTAGGCTTTTTCCTGAATACTTTCAGGACCCCTTTCACACAGCCGAAGAAGGGGTGGCGTTTTTTCGGCAGATCGTCATGTTTTTCCATAATGTTTAATTTCTTGACATATTATACTATGGAATTATGACAACTATGCGAAAAAACAGTGAGAGCGTTATAAATTACGGCGCGGCGGAGAACTTCTTTTTATCTGCCAAACTGAAAAGAGGCAAATTATTTTATTATCGATTTTCCGTAAACGAAGTCAACCTATAAAGTTCTTCAAACGAAGGAACAAACAAACTACAAACTTCATCTACAATTTGAAAATCGCAATTTTCGTATTTAAGAATATAAAAAGTGAAAAAACTACCGTCGTCTTTACTAAGAACAGTTATATAAGTATCTTTACCGACGTCATCTCTCAAACTGAAGAAATTCCTTAATCTTGCAACAACAGTGGTTACTTCTGATCTTGTGCCACCTAGGATCACAAGCGGAAGAAAAATTAACAGATTTTTTTCTGTTTTCATTATCTTGATTGCGCTATATAAATCACTTTTTTTATCATTAACTGCATCGGCGATTTTTTTATCATCAATTGAAGATAGCTTATAATAAAATAGTACAAATAATCCATTCGCTTGGGCTTGAGTGATAGCAACCTCTCTCCTGTCTTGCAACCCTATAAACCCGTCCCCTAAATGTGAATAATCAACCTTCGGCAACGATTTTAGCTTATTATTTACAAAACTTGGACAAACAAGTAGTTTGAAGTCTAATTCATAGTTGCTGGTTCCGACATCGGCTTCCCCATGCGCCTGTTGGGTAATTGGCACAAATCTTTCTCTATTTGTTAACTTCATGAAGTAAGGGGAAAAATTTATTAGTTCAGTAAGGTAACTTTCATAATCAATTCGTCGACCATTTATTGACCATTTGCATATCATCATAGTGGGTAGCAAAAAGTTTTTAATTAAACATAAGAAATGATTAAATATTCAAGTTTTCTTCTGAAAAGAGCGCACTATCCAAAAATTCACTTACCGTCATATCAAAGCCGCGGGCAATCAATATAGTGGTAGAAAGTAAATTATCTTTAACGGTCTCATGAATGATATTTTTAAGCGTGGAATGATTTACCCCACTGTTCATCGCAAGACGATAACGTGTCATGTTCTTTTGCTTTAATAACTCCTGTATTCGCAAAGATAATGCGTGGTTTACGTTGGTAATCATAGTCACACCCCCCAATATGGTTATGTATGACTATAAATTACTGAATTTTTTCTTTTTTATATGGTTGCGTGCAACTATAATTTGTGCTATAATACTATCAAAACTACTATCATTTAGGAGTAAAAATGAAAGAACATCAATTTGATTCTAATGTGGAAAGTATTTATATCTCTCTATCCGATGAGGAAAAAGAGAAATATAAAAAACAACAAGACAAGTTCAATAAATCCTTCCTTGTTATAGGCATACTTCTTACCACATTGTTTGTCGCGCTTGCCGGTGTGATTATTTATATTATTGGCAAAGATTTTGTGTATTCAATATTTGTAGGATTGATTTTATTGTTAGGCATTTGTGGAATAGCAGTATGGATAATAAAACCATGCGTGATTGGGTTAAAATCAAACGATGAAACAAATATAAAAACGCGTATTGAAAGGTTGGAAAAACAAAAAGAATGAGCCATTTTTGTTTGTTCATAGTTTTCCTCCATAATGATTTTTTTCGTCATGTGCAATGACACTCCCTATTGTACCCCCCCCCCCCCCCCCCCCCCCTGTCAAGAGTTTTTTTGAAAATTTTTTGGATTTTTCTAAAAAATTTTTTGGGTGGGTCGGCGGGGGGCTTTTAGAAGGAAAAATTATGGAAAAAGCCTTCCCCCATGGATGGGGGAAGGCTTGCGGACTTCGTACTTCGGGATCCTTCGGTCGCTTCGCTTCCTCAGGATGACGCGGTTACCCTGCGCGGGGCGGAATGAGGGCAAGGGAACAATATGAAAGCGGCGCCCATTTGGGCGCCGCTTCTTACTTCTTTTAAGCAGTTTTACTTTCTCGGGTTCTTGATGTTCGCCTGTGCTGCGGCAAGGCGAGCGATCGGGACGCGGTAAGGCGAGCAGGAAACATAGGTGAGGCCGATCTTATGGCAGAACTCGATGGACGAAGGATCGCCGCCGTGTTCGCCGCAGATGCCCGTGTGAAGCTTCTTGTTGCCCTTCTTGCCCTTCTTCACGGCCATCTCCATGAGCTGGCCGACGCCCGTCGTATCGAGCCTTGCGAACGGGTCGCTCTCGTAGATCTTATTCGCATAGTATGCGGGAAGGAACTTGCCCGCATCGTCGCGCGAGAACCCGAACGTCATCTGGGTGAGGTCGTTGGTGCCGAAGCAGAAGAAGTCCGCTTCCTTCGCGATCGCATCGGCGGTGAGCGCCGCACGCGGGATCTCGATCATGGTACCCACTTCGTACTTGATCTTCTTGTGCTTGGACTTGATGACCTCTTCCGCCGTCTTTACGACGATATCCTTGACGAACTTGTATTCCTTGACTTCGCCGGTGAGCGGGATCATGATCTCGGGCACGACCTTCCAATCCTTATGACGCTTTGCAACGGCGATGGCGGCCTTCATGACGGCCCTCGTCTGCATGACGGCGATCTCGGGATAGGTGATGCAGAGGCGGCAACCGCGGTGACCCATCATGGGGTTGAACTCGTGGAGGTCGGAGATGATCTGCTTGATCTCTTGGACGGTCTTCTTCTGCGCCTTGGCGAGCGCTTCGATATCGGCCTCTTCGGTGGGAACGAACTCGTGGAGGGGCGGATCGAGGAAGCGGATGGTGACGGGCTGGCCGCCGAGCGCCTCGAAGAGACCTTCGAAGTCCTCCTGCTGCATGGGCTCGATCTTGGCGAGCGCCTTCTCGCGCTCTTCCTTGGTGTCCGCGCAGATCATTTCGCGGAAGGCCCCGATCCTCTTGGGCTCGAAGAACATGTGCTCGGTGCGGCAAAGGCCGATGCCCTGCGCGCCGAACGCCGCCGCCTGCCGTGCATCCTTGGGGGTATCCGCGTTGGTGCGCACGCCCAAGGCCTTGTATTTATCGGCGAGCTCCATGACGCGCCCGAAGTAGCCCGAGTTGGGGTCGGCGGGAACGGTGGGAATGAGGCAATCGTAGATGTTGCCCGTGGAGCCGTCGAGGGAGATGCCGTCGCCCTCGTGATAGGTCTTGCCTTTGAGGGTGAAGCACTTGTTCTCTTCGTCCATCTTGATGTCGCCGCAGCCCGAGACGCAGCAAGTGCCCATGCCGCGGGCAACGACTGCCGCATGCGAAGTCTGCCCGCCGCGGACGGTGAGGATGCCCTGCGCAAACTTCATGCCTTCGATATCTTCGGGGGAAGTTTCCAAACGGACGAGGACGACTTTCTTGCCCGCCTTGCCCTCTTTGACCGCGTCCTCCGCCGTAAAGACGATGGAGCCCGCCGCCGCGCCGGGAGAAGCCGCGATGCCCTTGCCGACGATGTTCTTTTCCGCTTCCTTCAAAGCCTTTTGATCGAACTGCGGGTGCAGGAGCATGTCGAGGGACTTCGCGTCGATCTGCATGAGGGCTTCCTCTTCGGTGATCATGCCCTCGTCGATAAGGTCGCAGGCGATCTTGATGGCCGCCGCCGCCGTGCGCTTGCCGTTACGGGTTTGAAGCATATAGAGCTTCTCGTTCTCGACGGTGAACTCCATATCCTGCATATCGCGGTAGTGCTCTTCGAGGATCTTGCAGACGTTTTGGAACTGCTTGTAGACGTCGGGGAAAACTTCTGCCATCTGGGAGATGGGCATCGGCGTGCGGACGCCCGCGACGACGTCCTCGCCCTGTGCGTTGGTGAGGAACTCGCCCATGAGGCCCTTCTCGCCCGTGGCGGGATTGCGGGTGAACGCAACGCCCGTGCCGCAGTTATCGCCCATGTTGCCGAAGGCCATCATCTGCACGTTGACGGCGGTACCCCAGCTGTAAGGGATATCGTGGTCCATGCGGTAGATGTTCGCGCGGGGATTATCCCACGAACGGAACACGGCCTTGATGGCTTCGAAGAGCTGTTCCTTGGGGTCGCTGGGGAAGTCCTTCCCGAGCTGGCTCTTGTATTCCGCCTTGAATTGGTTCGCAAGCTCTTTGAGGTCGTCGGCATTGAGCTCGACATCCTGCTTGACGCCCTTCTTCTCCTTCATCGCGTCGATGAGCTTTTCGAAATACTTCTTGCCCACCTCCATGACGACGTCGGAGAACATTTGGATGAAGCGGCGGTAGCAGTCCCACGCCCAACGGGGATTGTTCGACTTCTTCGCGATGACCTCGACGACCTCTTCGTTGAGGCCGAGGTTGAGGATGGTATCCATCATGCCGGGCATGGAAGCGCGTGCGCCCGAACGGACGGAGACGAGAAGGGGATTTTCCTTGTCGCCGAACTTCTTGCCGGTGATATGTTCCATCTTGTCGATGTATTCCATGATCTCGGCCTGGATCTCGGGATTGATCTGCCTGCCGTCCTCATAGTACTGCGTGCAAGCCTCCGTCGTGATGGTGAAGCCCTGCGGGACGGGGAGACCGATGTTGGTCATCTCCGCGAGGTTTGCACCCTTGCCGCCGAGGAGTTCGCGCATGTGTGCGTTGCCCTCGGTGAACAGATAGCAATACTTTTTTGCCATGTGTTTGGTTCCTCCTGAAAAGAAAATACTTTATTACCAAAAGAAATTATACACGATTGGAAGCGAAATGACAAGCCTTTCAAGGCTGTTTTTTGAGATTTTTCTGCCCGTTTTTGCTTTGGGAGAGATTTTTTCGCAAAAAAACAGCCCGCCGAAGCGGACTGCCTGCCGGCAAAGATAAATCGATCCTTCCTTGCGTTATGCCGCAACGAAGTTGAACGTGTACGTAAGATAAGTCATGACGGGATTTCCGGTAACGTTTTCCTTGATGATGATTGCAAAGCCGTCCTCCGTATTTTGTCCGTAGTACTCGATCTCGATTTCACCCATAGAGCCCACGCTCGCCATAGCGGAAGTCAGTCCCTCACCGAGAGTTTTGGCAAAGTCGCCTCCGAGCACATATTTATCCCCGTCCATTGTGTAGGTCATGGTGCCTTCCTGCTTCGGCTGGACGAGTGTCCAGACGATCTCGCCTTCCTTGACTTCAAGGACGCTGCCCGCATACGTGGTATTGTACGTCGACTCCAGCGTTGTATAGACCGAGGCCACCGATTCCGGCGCATCGGTCGTCACCTTTGTTTCCTTGAAGGTGTATTTGGTACCCGTGCCCGAACCGCCGCAAGCGACGAGCGCAATGCACATGACTGCTGCCGCCACAACGGCGGCAAAGTATTTGATCGCTCTTTTCATATATCTTTCTCCTCTCATTGGATTTCGCCCGCTCTGCGGCGCCGGCCTTGCCGCTTTACGGGTGCTGTTTCTATTATACCTCCCCCCTCCCCCCCCCGCGCTTGTCAATATGATTTGACACATTTGCGGAAAAAAATTTTACAAAAAATTTTCCCCCGTAAACGGGGGAAGCCTTGCGGACTGCGTATAAGGGGATTCTCTCGCCCCTTTCAGGGGTTACTTCGTCGCTACGCTCCTCGTGCCGCGCTTCGTAGACAATAATGCGCGCGGGGCAGGATGACGCGGTTACCCTGCGCGGGGGCGGGTCAGGAGACGCCGGAGGCGGGCCAGGTGCGGTTCGAACGGAACCACGCGGTCTCTTTCAGAATGGTATCGCTCACGCTCCCGTGGACGGTGACCCCCTCGGCGTTCGAGGTCACCGTGATGTTGCCGTTCATCGAAGTATAGCCGCTGCCCGTGGACATGGTAGTCACGTAAATGTTCTTGGTGTACTTCGCCACGCGGTCGATCATGGCCTGCGTGGGGAAGGTGTTCTCCTTATTGGTCGTGTATTCCGTCGAGCCGGCGCAACAGCAGACGCACACGTTTTCGGGCGTGATCTTGGAAAGCAACACGTCGTTGGAAGAGGTCTTGCTCCCATGGTGGCCCGCCTTGAAGAGCTTCACGTGCGGAAGGTCTGGATTATACTGCACGAGGTACTTTTCCCCGCTCTCCTCCAAATCGCCCGTAAAGAGGAAGTGATTCTCGCCCTGCGAGAGGAGCATGCAGACGGAATAGTCGTTCTCGTCGCTCGTGCTGTGGTCATAATAGTAGTTATAAAGGATATTCATCGTGACGCCCCTGCCGAGCTCATAGCTGCGCTTGGCGCCATCTGCATTGTTCCAACACTGCAAGGCGGTGTAGTGCACCGCGCCCGCGGTGGTCGAAACTTCCTTATCCCGCGCCGCCTCGTAGTCCTTGGAGATCTGCGAAGTGGAATTTTTACGCGCGTAGTCGATGATGGTCTTGCACTGGAAGTTGGCGAAGATGCCGTCCGTGCTACCATTCCCTACGAAGGCGGCGATATGGTCTTGGTGGGCGTGCGTCGCGATGACGTATTCCAAAATTCCGTCCGTACAATATTGCTTGATATAGGGAACGAGGGTCGCCGCACTCTCTTTGCGTGAACCCGCGTCGATGAGCACCTCGGTATCTCCCGTCTTGATGAGGACGCAGTCGCCCGCATAGCCGTTGCCGAGTTCGGGGAAGTAAATGTTGAGGTCGGCGACCGCAGCGGGTTTTTGATATCTCTCAACGGCGCCCGTTTCGCCGTAATGCCACCAACGCTCGCTCTCCGCCCATTGTTCCCCGTCGGGAGCTTCCTGCGAGAACAACCAGCAGGGCGTCGCGGCGAGCACGGGATTGGTCGCGGCGTCGATGCCGAGCGCCTTCCATTGCGCCGCCGCCCCCGAAAAGTAAACGTTTTCCAAAGGACAGCCCTCGAAGAGGTTTTCGCCCACCCCCTCAATGCCCGCGGGCAACACGATCTCGGTGAGCGAGGAGCAGTTCCCGAAAACCCCATTCCCCATCGTCCGAAGGGCGCTTCCCTCGGCAAAGGTGACCTGTTCCAACAGCGTGCAATCGAAGAAGGCTTCGTCCCTGATCGCGGTAATGCTTGCGGGAAGGGAGACGCTCGTGATAAAGCTGCGGGGTTGGCCCTCGTACACATCGGAAAACGCGCCGCAGCCGATTTCCTTGACGGGCAGGCCGCGATAGCTTTCGGGCACGACGATCTCCGCCTCCCATGCCGTCCCGAGCCCCGCCACGACGGCATAGTCGCCCGCTTCGTCCTTCTTCATGCGATAGAGGAGCCCCTGCGTGCCTTCCGTCACTTCGCCCGCGCCTTCGCCGCGGAGCCATTCGAGGAAGTCCTCTTCGCTGCCCTCGTGCCCGGCTTCCAGCCAAAGCTCGTAGGCGCTCTTGCCGTCCTCCCCCTGCGGGCCTTGGGGCCCCTGCGGACCCGTTTCGCCCGCAATCGGGCCGAGCGTTTGCTTCGTCCCGTCGGAATATGTCACGACGAGATTGCCCGCCTGATCGAGCTCCAAAGCGGTGATGCCGCGGCCGTCTTTGCCGTCGTCGCCCTTGAACATTGCGATGAGCTCGTCGAGGGTGCCCCGAAAGCCGAGTTCCTGCGCCTCCGCATAGACACGGTCTATCGTCCAAAGGTCGTCCCCCTGCGAGCCTCCCACCACACCGCACGCCGCGATCCCGCACGCGAGCGAGAGCGCGGATATCCCTGCGAGCACGGCCAAAACGATCTTCTTTTTCACAAAAATTCCCCCGAATGGTTTGAATTGTGCTTTCAGTATATCATATCACGGCGTCAAAGGCAACCGCGCGGGGAAAATTTCCCACCGCAAAAGAGCCGCCCGCGCACAGTGCGCGGGCGGCTCTCCCCCAAAAATGGGTCGCACGGCCCCCTGCCGCTACACCTATCGCACGGCGCAGAGCGGGCCTCCCAAACTCAATCGTAGAAGCGGCGGTCGGACTCGATCCCGAGATAGGGAAGCGGGTCTTTGGGCGTCTTATCGAAGGTGAGCACGAAGCAAAGGTGCGCTTCGTCGCTCTCGTAATTGGGACCGAATGCAACGGTGCCGATCTGCTCGCCCTGCGCCACTGCGTCCCCCACTTTGAGGGCGGGGTCGATGTCGATGCAGCGGTAGTACGATTCCACCCCATCCGCATGCGCGATGATGAGCATGTCGCCTCCGAGGTTTGTGATGACGCCCGCGGCAGTCGCAAAGACGGGCGCGCCCGCCTCGGCGATGAGGTCTACCCCGTTATGAAGATATTCCCACGGCATGATGTTCTCGCCGAAATACTTTGCGATGCCCGTGTATTGGACGGGGACGAGATAGGTGCCCGAGGGCCGCCCGCACTCCGTGCATACGCCGCCCTCGAAGGTGTGGACGGCCTTGCCGCTCACTTCGTCCGCGTGGGAGCAGGTCGCCTTGTGCCAGTGATGGGTCGCGTCGCTCGTCCAGCCCTCTTCGAAGGTGTGTGCGGCGAGCGGAAGGACTTCTTCTTTTACGAAGCCGCATTCCGTGCAGGTGGAAAGGGAGACGCCCTCCTCTTCGCAAGTGGCCTCGCGGATGACCCGCGCGGGCCCGAAGGTGTGCGGGAGAGCTTCTTCAAAGGAAAATTCCGCCTCGCGGCAGAGCGTGCACTGCCTGAACGAGATGCCGATGGAATCGCACGCGGGCTCCAAAACGACCGTCCATTCGGGGAAAACGTGCTCGTGATCGGAGCCGTTTTCCGTTGTCCCGAGGTCGGTGATCGCGTGCGCAGCGAGCTCGGCTTTGAGCTCCGTCACCGTTCCGCGATAGCCGCAGGAGCGCGCCTTCGAATAGACCTTTTCGACCGTCCAATCCCCGCCTTCGCCCCCGCATGCCGCGACGCCGAACGAAAGAGCCGTTACCGCGGCGAGGCCGAGCGCCGCAAGGAGAAATTTCTTTTTCATGACCGCCTCCGAAAAATTTCGTTTTCACTATAAAAACGCCTTTCGGGCGGAAATTACTCACCCTTTTGGAAAATTTATATAAAGTTGCCCCGAAACATCGGTTTTCCATAAATTGTCCGCCGATTGAAGGCGGCGGACAATTGACAATTTTACATTTTATCCGATGCAGACTATCTTTTGATAGAGTACGGTTTTTTTATCGGTCAAGTCGCCATCCATGTGATAATGGCCGAAATACCAATGCTTATACTTGACGATGTCCTCAAAGTAGGAGAGCAGTTGGTTCTCCGGATAGACGTCCGTCTTGCGGGTACGATCCCGAAGCGGAGGATACCAAAGTGCCTTTTCATCGCAGGAATGCGTGACGATATAGTCCACCGCATTGTTGTACCGTTTGAGATTGGCAATGCCCTCATCCAATTCCTCGTAGCTGGGCAATTCCTGTGGCCACCAGCTTATTCCCTCCGTGCGCAAATACCTATCGATGCTGGTTGCGCCGCCGAACGTGAAAAAGCTCTTCCCCTCGATCTCAAATACCTGCCCACGCATCAAATGAATGATGTCCGGGCTGATTTTATGCACCTTCCCTCCGTTCCAGATTCCCACAGGATAGGCATTGAGCATATCGAAATTTTCGTGGTTACCGTCTACGAACAGCGTGGTAAACGGCAGGCGGGCATACATGGAGAGCGTCGTCTCCATCCCCCGCTCGCTCCATACGCCGCCGAAATCCCCGGCAATGATCATATAGTCCTTTTTTGTAAGCTCCGGGTGCGCATCTGCGAAATAGAGTAGCTTCACAAAATCATGCTGCCCATGTGTATCGCCCGTGATATAGATCATACCTTTTCCGTCCTTTTGGATAAAAAGAGACAATTTGTCTTGAACCCGAATTTTTCATAGAGCCGCCTTGCACCCGTGTTGGGTGCGAACACTTCGAGCTGCGTGTAGTCGCATTCATGCTCCGCAAAATATTTTTCTGCGGCAGTAAGAAGCGCCGTCCCAATCCCCTTGCCGCGCTCTTTTTCGGTCACGACAAGATCGCTGATGAAGCCGATCTTCGGGCAGGATGTGGTGATGTCCTGTTCCCCACCTCCTTGAAATATCTTGCAAACGACAAGACCGACAACGCCCGCTGTGCCTTGCGCCAAAAACATCCTTCCTTCGTGTTTCTCGATCTCGCCCATGAGATACGCGAAGTAATCCTCGCGATAGTTTTCTTTTAGAACAATGACGCCCCTATCGTCCAAGGATGCAAGATGTGTTTGAAGTTCAACAAGCAAAGTCTTGGATTGCTCTGCATACGTTTCCTCATATTCGACCACGGCCACATCTTGGGGAAGGGCGACGGGTCGTGCCTGCATTTGCGTATTTCTCTGCGCTTCAAAATAATCGATAAGTCCATCATCCTTGATCGATATCTGCCCTATACGGAAGAGCATCCAGGCAGTCTTCAAATAATCCGCCCATTCAATATTATAGTAATACAGCCTGTCGCCATTCTTCATATAGATCACGACATACGGTTCGAGAAATTCCTCTTGCCGGCGAAAACGAATCATCAAAAAATCCTCTGCAGTGTAAGTCGTTTTGCACAATCTTCCATCATGCAGGATGATATGGAAATATCCTTCCGAGAAGAACATATCTCCATCTTCGTACTCTTCTTTACCGACTTCGCCCAAATAACATTCGAATGCATTTTCGATGCATGTGCGTAATTTTTCTATAATTTTTCTTTCTGTCATGATAAATTTCACATTCCTTATTTATTATTTTGTTTCTTCTACGGCTTATTGCTTCAAATCGCACAACTCAATTCCAAGTACACCATATTGACGCTCTTGTTCTGCTGAATAATATTGATACATACAATTGACCGCATCTGCGGGGGGCATGTCCGAAAACCCTGCTTTTGCAAGCATATCGGGCATCTCAAACAGCTCCGCAAATGTTGGCGCACGATAAAGCGCCTTCACACGCGCACGGATCCACTCAGATCGATCCTTATTGTAAAACAAGGCGATATCGCCTTCACGGATCTCACGGCGCTTTTCATCATACAGCCGTACCTCCACCGTCTTTTCCCCGCGCTTCATCTGTTCAAACGGCAGATCCGCGAGGTGCATTTCAACGGCATCCTTCACGCGAACATTGTTCTGTTCGATAAACTCGGTAAACTCCATTAAACTCCTATCATACGCCTCTTCCCAGCTCTCGAAACGGGGATTTGTTTTTCTACGCTTCCTTTTCATGATTCTCCTTTTAATTATAGCATGACCTTTATAATGATTACAACATCACATTTTCATTCTTCTGACCATCTGCTTGATATCAATCACGGCGTCCGTATTTCTTGATAAATTCACTTTCCGTTATAAATATCCTGCGCCCTTTTGTTCTGTTAAAAGGAGAGACGTATCCCATCTTTTCCATCCATTCGATCGTTCTCGCGGCATGAAGGTAGCCGATGCCGCAAAGACGTTGCACAAGCGAAATAGATACCTCTCTCGTCCGGATCACGATCGCCAAGGCCTTTATGCAGTATGGATCGTCCGGATATTCCTGTGCGATCTCTTGGGCCGACACATTCTCCGCGCATGTGAACTTATCACTTGCTTGTTCATCAAAATTGGCCTTATAAGTCTTTTTGGCCGCTGCAACGCCCGAAAGTAATACCTCATGCGGGATATAGGCTCCCCGGATCCGCCTACATTGCACGTCGTCCCCTTCTCGTATGAGCATATCGCCGCATTCAAAAAGGTTTTCCGCGCCACATTCGCCGAGGATCATGTCAGAATTGCTTCTATCGCCCACCCGAAAAGCGATACGCGTGAATGCACTCATCTTGAGATCTGCCAGAATTGCATTGACGGGCTGCATTGCGAGTACAAGATGGATCCCCGCTTCGTTCGACTTTTGCATCAAATGCCGAACCTCTTCCCCGATGTTACACTTCGTCGCCAAAATAAAGTCCTCGTACCCATCCACAATGTAGACAATGCGGGGAAGTTTCTCCTCGTCATTTTTGCTCGCCGCGTTGTATTTTGCAATGTCCCTTTCGCTATTCTCCGCCAATTGGCCTTCGAAAAGCTGAAACCTGCGCTTTACTTCCTCATTTGCCCATTGAAGTGAATGAAAAAACTGTTCTGCACCTGTTATGATCTGTCCCGTAAGAAGATGCGGCATCCCATTGTAACATGCAAATTCCGTGTTCTTTGCGTCACACAAGACAAGCCGGACGTCCTCGGGAGAATATCGCGCAATGAAAGTATAGATCATGGTGTGAAGAAAAGTTGATTTTCCCGAATGGCGCGATCCACCGATCAAAATGTGTTTCAGGAGGGCAATGTCGCCGTAAACATTCTCTCTCGCCTCATCTTTCCCAATAGCAAACATCAAAGAATCCTCTTTATGCCACCGATCGTTTCCGTCATGGATCATCGTGTTCGCCAACACGATCTCGCGCTTTGTCGCATGAGGAGAACCCTCTGCGGATTTCGTTAAATCGTGACCGGCTTTTTCGGTCTCTTGGGTTATAACGGGCTCCCCTTCATCTTTGAAAGCGCCCTCTTCGCCATCGTCCGAATCATCGGTATCTTCGGAAACATCTATTCCATCATCTTCCCCCAAAATGTCATCTAACTCTTCCCGCATTCTTTTGAGAAGCTCCCACTTGGGAAATCCTCCCGCTCGCCGCAATACATTAAGCGCTTCGATATCATCTTCGTCAAAATCGCAAGAGTCCGCATCGGGATCATCGGCACCATCCTCGAAGTCCGATTCTTCAAATGAGACCATTTTTGTGTTTTTTCTGGAATTTTTTGTGATGACCCACTCGGAATCCAACAGCTTGTTAAGCCTCATCGAGCCTCTTTTCGAACTGCTTTGTTGCTTTCTCCCTTTTGCGTATTTTAAGATGACCTCCCGAAGGACTTTAATACCGATCAAGATATCGTAGATATCCTGCTCTCTCTTGCGGATGTATTTCTTTTCTTCTAAACCTAAGAGTCCTTCTATAATTTTGTATAACTTAAACGCACTTGTCCTCTCGGGGGTCATCTCATCGATCTCTTTTGCGGTGATTGTTTTTTTGCCCTTATTCAAATTCTCAAGCATGCCTCGCAGCGCGGCCCATTCATAATCGATTTCCATGTTTCTCTTTCTCCTTTTCGCATAAATTTCTCAAATCCGTTTGGTCGATATTGACCTTTTCGAGGAGTGCGTTGGATACGCTTCTTATTTGTTCGAGATTGGATTCTATTAAAGAGCGCGCCCGTACACTTTGCGACTGGATGAGCGTCTTTACCCGTCGCATGACCTGCGGAGACGAGCGCTGAATCTGATCGATAAAGACGGGGAGATCGTCATCCATGCCGTACTCGCAAAACATACTTACCGCAAGTTCTGTCGCAGCCTTTAGGTCGCTGCTTGCACCCGAAGTAATGCCCGCCTCCCCATAAAAGGACCGCTCGGCTTCCCTACCCGCCATCATGATTGCAATGCGATCCAAACATTCCTCTCGGGAAAGCACAGTAATACCTTCATCGCCATAGTACACATATCCACCATAGCCGCCACGAGCGCCAATGGTCGCATATGAGGGCATCAGACCCAACAGGGAGGAGACAACAGCGTGTCCCGCCTCGTGAATCGCAGTATGTTGCAATTCCCTTTCTCCCCGTTGTTTGCTCTCTCCATCCGCATATCGCTCAAAAGCCTCGTTCAAAAGAACATCTGCGATTGTTTTCCCCTCTCCGCTATATGCCTCCCGAAGGGCATTTTGAAGTACATTATCCAGCTCTCCGAGCGACCAACCGATCGAACGCCTTGCAAGATTTTCAATCATCCGTGAAGATACCTCATTTTGATATTGGGAAATCCGATCGGACAAATAGCGCTTCCGTGCTTCGGAATCGGGCAAATCAATATGTATCTTGCGGTCAAACCGACGCAGGAATGCAGGGTCAAGAAGCGTCTTGCCTTTCTTAAAGTTAAAATTCGTAGCTGCGATCAAGAAAACCGGGACATCCGAATTATCTGCAAACCCATCCATTTCTGAAAGGAGAGCATTGAGTGCTTCCGTACTACCTTCGTTTACGGAATCCTCTCTCGCTTTGGCAATCGCATCAATTTCATCGATAAAGATCACGGCGGGAGCATATTTTCGCGCGGTCACAAACAGATCCCGCACGGCTCGGGCGCCTTCGCCCTGCCATTTTTGCCTGAATTCGGAAGCATTTTTTTGGATAAAAGGGAGATGCGCTTCGTGGGCAAATGCTTTCGCAAGCATAGTTTTCCCCGTACCCGGATCGCCCTCCAATAATATCCCGCGCGGTAACCGCAACCCCTTCCGGATATATTTTTTGGGGTCTTTCAAAACGGTCAGGATCCGAATCATCTCCTCCTTGGCATCTTTTGCCCCATATATATCGTCGAATTGAATATTCGGTATTTCCCGTTTGGTTGCAAATTTCTCAATATCACCGGCATCTTGGGCCAAAGTAACATCGATATGCGTGATGGATAAGATCGCCGTCTGCGGGGGTTCGAAGGAATAAGCAGTTTGAAATCTTACGACTTTGTTGGCGCGAAACAGGGTCTGCGCAACGTCGGTAAATTTCGATCCGCTCAAAATTTCCCCCACCCATTCGGCCAAAAATCTTTTTCTCCCGCGAAAAACGTCGGTCGCTCCATGATCCAGATAAAACAGAAGCGGCACATCCGATGTTGCATTTAGATGATAGACATAGACAGGGATCGCCTCCCGCTCGGTCAAAGAACCGAATAGCCGTCCGGAAAAGTTCTTTTCTTCCTCTTCCGAATCCAATATTGCCAGAGAGATATCTCCGCCCTTCACCGCATCCTCAAATGAGGTTCCGTCCGAAAAAAGAATTTCGGCCTCATCGGATTCGTACTGACGGAAAATCTTTCTATGCACCTTCTTACAGCAGACCAAAACACGCGTCTTGTTGTGGCTATGAAACACCTCCTCTGCTTCGGGCGATTCGGTGGCCGAGTCAAACTCACATCGCACTGCGATGAACGGTCTTTTCTGTGCACGATTCAGTTCTACCAGCCGAACGAGGTTCTTCGAAAAAAATTCCTTTACCGCTTTGATCACCACGCGAATGTCCGCTTGTTCTCCGATTCCGAGAATGATGAGCTCCGCCAGCATCTTCCTGTTTACTTGTAGCTCCAAACCGTATTTATCTCTATAATATTTTTCTTCTTTTGCAATTTCTTTTACCGTGATCCGATGCAAGATTTCGGGACGCAATTTGTTAAAAAGAATGATTTTCCCTGTAGATAAACGGGAAATGAGCGCATTCGAAAAATATGGCGTTTGCGTCTGCGGATTCACTTCCGTCCTCAATGCCCGAATGATTACCGACTGTGAAACATTCGAAAGGTTATATGTCGTAAGAGATCTGTCATAGAGCTGTTTCCCAATATTCATGATTACGATGATAATAACGTTTCGGAAACTGACAGTCCGTTCTGTAAACAAATCCTTCGTTTCTCCGCGATCAAATACTTGCAAAAATCTGTTCTGTACGTTTGCATGCGCTTTTTCGAACTCATCCAAAATGACGACCGAAATGGGGTTTTCTTCAACAAAAGAAGTAAGACTCCCCTTTTCGGCGGCCTTAAAAGACCGATTCACGCCAAACAAATCGCAAAGACCGATTTCCCGGTCGTTGAAAGTGCTCATGTCGAGATGTAAAATGGGGCGATGGAGTGCCTCGGCAATCCTTTCCCCCATCATCGTCTTGCCCGCTGCGGAGGGCCCCATAAACGTTAAAAGCCCTCCGACGGCGTGCACGTTTTCACGGTTATTGATGCCGAAAAGATACTCTTTGACCGCTTGTACGGCATACGCCTGACCTTCAATATCGGAAAGATGAGAATCCAACTCTTTAATCAAAGAGTAATCCTCAGTCAGTTTTACCTCGGTATATTGGGGGGTATTGCCGTTTACATTCACATATACTTTTTGACTTTTTACAATGCTTTTCTGCCTCACGGTCACACCCCCTTTTCGCTTCGTGCCGGAATGAAGCGGCTCCTCTTTTTCCTTTTGTTGGATAATATTTGATAAAACAGAACAAGAATTTTGTTTCGCCGTCTTTTTATCGGCGATCTGCCGCAAAACCGCAACAAGATTGCAGATTGATGTTGTTTTATCGCTCATTTTTACTCCTTTTTTGTGCTCGCTGCAAAGCTCCGTAATATTCCGCAAAGATTGCGTCAGAAAGCGACTTTTCCTTTACTGCGCGGAAAATCCCCTTTGTATCCACGGAAAACACAAGGGCGGCATGGACACCCAGTCCCTCAATGGGGGCAAGCGGTCGAAGAATACAATAAAGGCCTCCTTTGCGCTGCACGGCAAAAATCTGCTCGAAGTCAATTTGGTTCCTTTGACGGTTTTTTAGGGTTATCGGTTCTCTTTCATTTGCATCAAAAAGTGTTCTGCGAATACATTCATAACTTTTGTCTTTCATACACCCTCCTGTTATTTCTCTTATCTTCTCTTTGCGTTTGCTTCATTTATAAAAATTTTATCTCATTAGATAGAAAAAAGGTGCCTTGGCAAGAAACCCTTGCAAGGCACCTGATTCATCTACACTCTCTCGTTATGTTGACTTTTCCTCTCTGGAATGTTCCCCCAAGAGCGGAAGCCCATAATAAGTCAAGCAACAGTTGACCTCATAGACATCATAGATCTTTTCTTTAAGAAAAAAACGGACGATCCTGTCTGTCAGGTCGATATTGCCGAGATGATACCCTGCGGAATGATAGAGTTTCTGCGCTCCCTCTTCGTCGAGTTTAAGCCCAATGACCAATGCAGCCACCGTGGATTTAGACGGTCTGTATTCGATGGTGTAATTCAAGCATTTTGAGAATGTCGACTTTGAGATGCCGCATGCTCTATATACTTCTGAAAATTTCCGAAAGGATCTCGCCTCAATCAAGTCATTGAGAAGATCGCGGAAGCACTTCTCCCCCGAAACTTTTTGAGGCCCTTTCTTGAGATGTCTTTCGAGTTTCTCTTCAACTTCACTCCAATCGGTGTAAGACTGTTGCTCTGTCTCCGTTACGGGAGCAGTTATCGCATGCTCTACCGTTTGCAGAATAGCGTCATTTCCTTCCGCGGGCAAATAAACATTTATTTCGAGCGTCCGATTAGGCGAAGCGGCACCGCATTCCGTCAACACGTCGAGCAAAGTGTTCCATACATACGGGGCAAGTGACCGCTCGGATGCAAACGTTTCGCCGTCGATTGCAAGCGAACCATATCCCCGCTTTTCTGCCAAAACAAGCGCGCCTTCAAGCCCTTCGCGCAAACATTCTTCAAAGGTTTCCTCCATGGGATCGACGGCCCCGACCATGATGCAGTTCCCGCCGGCATTCTGCCCCTCTTGGACAGTCCCCGGAAGAAGCGCCGCGCTTTTTGTCACCAAGCAATCGGCATTGATTTTTTCTTTGTCAAAATTTATGAATATTTTCACTCTCGTACTCCTTTCTCCTTTTAGGGAGATATTTTCTTGCATTACTCATTTTACACCATTTCTTTTTGAAAAACGATGCTCTATAAGCTACCTTTTTTTCTTTTTTGTGCTTTACTTTCCGACCCCGTTATATCCCCAAACTACAGGGCGACCATCCGGATTCCACTCTCGAGCCCATCTAAAAGGGCGATGCTTTACTTTACAATAAATTGTAAGAAAAGGGCAATAAGCGAACGTGCCGCTCCCCATTGAAACAACGCCCTTTGGAATCACTATATTTTTAAGTGATCGACATCCGGAGAAGGCATCATCCCCAATCATGTTTATGCCTTGAGGGAGATTCATTTCTATAAGCGATAAACAGTCTCCAAACACCATCTTTCCAATTTTGGATATCCCTTTGGAGAGTACTATATTTTGAAGCGAAATACAACCGTAAAATGCCCAATCCCCAAGGGATGTCACGCTTTGAGGAATAGTAATGCTCGTAAGCGATTTACAACCCCTGAACGCACTACCCCCAATAGAGGTAACGCTTCGAGGGATATCGATGCTTTGAATAAATGTACAATCGCGAAACGAACCAAATCCAATTTCCGTCACGCCATTGGGAATTACAACGTGTTGTGATGTCCCCGAATAGCGTATCAATTTTCTACCCGTTATCTGAAATTCCTTTTCAATTTTGCTTTGTTGCGGTCTCTTGAAATCTCCCCTACTATTCTCGGTGGATTGATTGAAATACCCGCAATTCCTAAACGCATTCTCTCCAATCGAGGTCACGCTCTCGGGGATAACAATGCTTGTAAGTGACCTGCAATTCCTAAACGCATTCTCTCCGATTGAGGTTAATTGGCTTTGCCCCTGGAATATCACTCTCTCAAGCGCAATACAGTCATTGAATGTATTCGCACCGATCCTGGTAACACTCTCGGGAATCACGATACTTTTAAGCGATCTGCAACCTGAAAACGCATTGCTTCCAACCGAAGTCAATTCGCTACCCCACTCAAATCTCACATTTTTAAGTATATCGCAATCTTTGAACGCTTCCTCTCCAATCGAAATCACACTTGCGGGAATTAATACTTCTTTTGCGCTACCGAGATATTTTTTGAGCTCCCCGTTGACGATTAGGAACTGTGCGAGATATTCCTTGTATTTTTTTTCTTCCTCTTCTCTTTGCTTTCTCTCTTCCTCGGCTTGGCGTTTTCTCTCTTCCTCTTCTATACGCTTTTTCTCTTCCTCAGCCTTGCGGGCAGCTTCGGCGGCTTTGCCCGATAATTTACGGACCTCCTCGCCCTGGGGCGATTCGGTTGACGCCAAACTTTGTGTTTTAATCTGTTTTTGTTTTTTTAATTCGTCTTGCAATGCTTGCTCACGCTTTTTACTTGCCTCTAATTCATTCCGCAATGCTTGCTCGCGCGCCTGTGATTCCTCAGCCTTGCGGGCGGCTTCGGAGGCTTTTCGCGCTTCCTCAGCCTTGCGCCTTTCCTCTGCGATGCGGGCTGCTTCTTGCGCTTTACGCTGCTCTTCGGCAGTTCGAACGGCTTCGGCGGCTTTGCCCGATAATTTACGGGTTTCCTCGCCCTGGGGCGATTCGGTTGACGCCAAACTTTGTGTTTTAATCTGTTTTTGTTTTTCTAATTCGTGTTGCAACGCTTGCTCACGCTTTTTACTTGCCTCTAATTCATTCCGCAATGCTTGCTCGCGCGCCTGTGATTCCTCATTGTAGGCTTTTAATCGCTCGTTCAGATATGCATGAGAATCAAGAAGTTTGATCCCGCCACACTTTGGGCAATAACCATACTGGGAAGAATATGATCCGTTACAATTGGGGCAGTACTTCAAATAACGTTCGATATAGTTCTTCCCGCGCTCAACGCGGTTTTTTACGGCTTCTACAACGTCTTGATTGGTCCAAGTTTTCCCCGCTTCGGTCATTTTATAATCTTGAATGTTTGTGCCGCGCAATCTGTCGGGAAGCGCTACGGGACCGTCCTTAAAAAAAACGATGATTTGTTGCTCGGGGCTTTGATTCCTCTGTTTCAAGAAATTGCAGAAGCGCGTGTATTCATTCTTGACCCACGGTGTATCAAGATAGTCCTTATTGCTACAAATAATAATCATACACCGAGCCGTTGAAAGCGCATACATAATGTGTGCTTCAAATTCAGGGCCATTATCCTTTATTGCTTTGGTGCAACTATATGGCGCACAAAAAGTACTGAGAAGCGGAGGATCATTCTCCCCGTCCCCTTTTATGTTAAGATCATTATATAATCCTTGTTCCAAAAGCCATTTATAATCTTCGGTATCTTGATCACCGTCATGCTCTTTTAGACAAATAAAACAGTCAAAATTTATTTTCTTATCTTCGAATCCTCGGTAAAAACATAAAGTTTCCTGTACTTTTTTTGCAAACTCCTCCATCCGCTCCTTAATTTGTTTATCTTCTTTTTTGCTTTTTTCTTCCGCCAACTTAAAAAAAGAATTATGGAAAAGGTCGACATTTTGATCAAAGCATATGGGTTGTTCGCAGTTCTTGACGGGGTCCCATATGATTTGGATCTTACAATCTGCAAGCGCTCGACCGAAATATGCCTCCGCCTGAACTGCTGTATCGTACGTAGCTTTTTCAAAAAGCTTCTCAGCGTGGTCGAAATCAGCCTCGCGCAAGGCATTCCACGCCGCTTGAAGTTCACAAGAACGGTCCCATGAGAGGTTTTTTAATGTGTCATGAATGGTTTCCAACATTCCCATCAGTGAGCCGTATTGCTTTTCTGCCTGATAGGAAGCTTGTTTGCACAACGCTTGAATACTTGCCAAAAGATCACGGCCGTCTGCAAGCTGACCGCGCAGTTCCGCCATGATGCGATCCATCACCTCTGTGCGCTCTTTATTTTTATCATTTTGAAGTGCCAATAGGTTCGCTTTGATTGCGCCGATGACATCTTTTTCCGTCGCAGCTTGCCTCTCTTCTATGGCGCAAAGTCTTCCCATCACTTCGTTTTCGATCAATTCCTTGATCAAATCTGCCTCGCGCGCAACATTTCCATCTATTGCGGACATTTTTTGCAAGAGTTCGTCCTTCATAGAATCCATCATCTTCTCGACGGCTTTCTCATCAAGTCCGATCTTGCTCCAAAATGCAGCTATTTTGTTGTTTTCCCCTTTCATTCCGCGGCCCTCTCCTCTTTCGTCGCTTTAATGGTTGTTGATCTGACTTCCGCAACAGGCAATATTGTTATTCTTGATTACTATTTGATATTTCTTTTCAAATTCATCCATCTTCAACTCTTCGCCGTTCAGAACTCTTACGATATCATTTTCAAGGTTGGTTGACGCCCGCATATCCATGATTCGTTCAACTACAAACGCCAATACATCTACAGAGAATCCGACCGCACCGATGATACTGCCAATCTTGCCCCCGCCGATCCCGCCGACTTCATAAACCTCTAAGATCGCAAATACTGTTGCGATAACCGAAGCAATGCCAAGCAGAATCAAAAAAACAGCAACTCCTTTCCTGCGCTTTGCACGGCGTTCACTTACACCAATTCTGATGGAAGACAATTTGATCAAATCATCGCTGAAAGAAGAGAGCCATTCTTTCAGACTCCCTATCAGGTCAAGGAAAAATCTCTCGATCTCCGGGATGGCCGATGCGTTGTTTGCAGGAAGAAAGTGTTTCAATGCACTTGTACAACTTCTGCAAAACGCATCGAAATCCTTCGGAAATTCCGCGATCGCCACCGGCTCATGCCCGTCTCTGTATTTCAGCTTCGTTTTTGCGGGAACAATGTAAAGAAGATCTTTCAACTGCGGATAGTATTTTATGTAATATCCTTCCAACAGAACATCATTTTTTAATATGCTCTTATCTATTTGTTCCAGCAATTCTTTTTTCGTCATATGTTCTGTCTCCTCATTTGTCCGCATTATATCATAATCATTCATGTTTCGTCAATTGTTGCGGGTAAAATGTTGCTTTCAACTCCACGAAAAAAGCCCCTCGGCTTGCGCCGAAGAGCTTTTCTGGGTTTGCGGTTATTCTGCCTTTTTCAGATATTCTATCGCCTGTTCCGTGAGGGAGCGGCCGCGGCCCGTGACGGATATGAATTTGATCTTCACAAGGTAGGGTTCGTATTCGGAAAGGTACTTCTTCGGGTCGAGACCCACGCGGGCGGAGAGCGTCTCGGCACCGATCACGCCGCTCGCCTCCTCGCCAATTGTGCGCAGGATTTCAAGATCTTTTTTCCCCAAGCCAATTGGATCGATCCCCATCTCTTCAAAGAAGCGCTGCGCAACGGCAAGGTCGATATGGGTGGAAGTGCGTTTGCCGCTATCGTCGTAGAGTTCGCGATCGAGCCCTTCTACAAAGGAATTGACATAACGGATAGAGCCGCGGCTGCGCGGAATGCATGTGGCGATCGCCTCTTCCGTAATCGTAAGCCCCTTCGCGGCGACCTTCGTCCTGTAAATCTGCCTAAGTTCGTCCGCCGTGTAGTCCACCATCTGGAATTTCAGCCTCAGGCAACGATCTTTTATGGTGTTGAGCACTTTATCGTCGTCCGTCGTCGCGGCAATGAAAGTAAATTCCTCGATGGGGATCCGTTTAACGTTCCCGTTGACATCGGGCGGGGAGACATAGACCCTGCTTTCGAGCAAGGTGAGAAGGCTGGATTGCAACTCGTCTGTCAGCATATGTACCTCATCGAATGCGATGACGACGGGTTCATTCTCCCGCGCTACGCGCATGAGAAAGTTTTGCAATGCTTTCAACGACTGTTGGCTGTTGCGGTATTGCGAGCAATCCATCCATTCGAAGCGCACGCCGAGCGACTTTGCGATCAGCCGCATCAGCGTGGACTTACCAAGCCCGGGATTACCAAAGAGCAGAATGTTGTCGAGATGATGTTTTCCCTCTGCTTTGGCAATGGCGATCTCCTTCAAGAGGACTTTGACAATATGTTGTTGTCCGATGAAGTGTTCCAAAGAATCGGGTTCATAGACGGGCGGGGCAAGCGTCTCGCCGACCTCCCCCATGGGCAGCTCGGGGAACTCTTCTTTCGGTTCGTCAAGCCCTTCGCCGGCTTCACCTTCTTCGGGAGGTTGTTCAGCGGGCGTTTGGGGCATGGGTGAACCCGCCATCGGATTTTCGGCGACAACAGATTCGCCGCCGCCCGTTTCGGAGGGAGTGAGGTCGACAATATCGGGCACGCCCCCCCTTTCGTCGGAAGGAAAACTCGCACCGCCGAGCAGGTCCCCCAAACTCGGCAGAGAGATGTCGTTCGAGAGACCGAAAAACTTCCTGATGCGCGGATCGGAAAGCCCGTGCGCCTGCACGATCCCGATATAGCCACCGAGGATGTCCTGCCAGCGGCTGAGCTTGGCCTTGATGACGATAGGGTCGCCGTTCTCTTTGCGATATTGTTCCGCAAAAATAGAATAGAGATCGCGAAGACTGTCGATCACGCCCTGTTTGTTTCCCGCCCTCGCGGCAAGAAGCGCCGCCCTGTATTTCTCACGAAATAGATCCTTGAATTCCATATCATCTCTCCTTTTTGCTTGTACATTAAGATTGCCCTTTGTATCCCCATATTACGGGACGGCCGTTGGGATTCCAATCCTCGTCCCATCCGCCAGGTTTTTCCGCCGTCTCGCAGTAAATTGTAAGTGAACTGCAGGCATAAAACGCGTGTGATCCGACTTTGGTAACGCTCGCGGGAATGACAATGCTTGTAAGCGAAATACAATCCTCAAACGCACCGTATCCGATGGAGGTCACGCTTGTCGGAATCTCTATGCTTCTAAAAGTACAATACGCAAATGCGAAGCTTGCTATAGAGGTCACGCTACCGTCTTGGGGAATAATACTTTCATTACACCCGATGACCAAAGTCTTGCTTGCCGTTTGGATGATACAATTCCTACTTGCATGGTAGGTTGTATTCGCAGAGTCAACTTCGATATTTTTAAGCGATTGACATCCCGCAAACGCAAAACTTCCAATGGAGGAGACATTCTTGGGAATTATAATATCCGTAATTTTATTGCAAGCATAAAATGCCCCATCCTCAATTAAGCTCAATTGGCTGTCCCCTTCAAACATTACGTTTTCGAGTGAGTTGCACCAAGAAAACGCATAGCTACCAATTGATGTTACACTCGCAGGAATTGTAATTTTTATAAGCGAATAGCAAGACTTAAATGCCTCATCTACAATCAATCGGGTGCCCGGCTTTATTATATATGTACCTGAAATCGTCTCTTTCGCTTCAATCAAACAATTATCGATATAAAGTACCAGTTGTTTATCCCAATTATGTACGTCATTGTAAATTGATGTGCCTAAAAATGCATCATCACCGATTTTGGTTACACTCGCGGGGATCGAGATATTCGAAAGCGAACTGCAATTATAAAATGCATCATCACCGATTTTGGTTACGGTTTCGGGAATCGAGATGTTCGAAAGCGAACTGCAACCATAAAATGCATACCATCCAATCGTGGTCAATTGACTATCCCTTGCAAACGTGACGCTTGTAAGTGAACTGCAACCCATAAAAGCCCCGCTCATATATCCGCCATCAATTTTGGTTACGGTTTTGGGAATCGTAATGCTTGTAAGAGATGTGCAATTCATGAACGCTTCCTCCGCAACCAATGTTCCCCCGGTGAGTACGACTTCTTTGAGGGAAGCGGGAACGTATTCGGCGTTTTCTGAAGAATCACTCGCACCGAAGATATAGCCGAAATACGTTGCATCGGAGCCGTTCCCCACCACAGGAAGAGAAAACTTTTCAAGTCCGCTACAACCCATAAACGCTTTCTCGCCGATCGAGGTCATGCCGTTGGGAATTGTGATTTCCGTAAGAGACTCGCATCCTGAAAATGCACTATGACCGATTTCAGTTACAGTTTCTGGAATCGTAATGCTTGTAAGAGATGTGCAATTCATGAACGCTTCCTCCGCAACCAATGTTCCCCCAGCGAGGACGACTTCTTTGAGGGAGACAGGAACGAATTTGGCGTTTTCGGAAGAATCACTTGCGCCGAAGATATAGCCGAAGTGTGTTTCATCATATCCGTTCCCAACAAAGGGAAGCGTGATCTTTTCAAGTCGGTTGCAACCCATAAATGCTTTCTCACCAATTGAGGTCACGCTGTTGGGAATCGTGACATCCGTAAGCGACGCGCAGCCTGAAAACGCAAATTGCCCGATCGCCTGTAAGCTCTCGGGAAGGTTAAGCCGGGTGATCTCCGCGCCGTAAAAGGTGTATGCAGGAACCGATTCGATCCCCTCTTCCAATGCAATCTCGCCGGAGATGGGCTCTTTGCTCAAAGTCAAACTTTTCGCATAGATGAGAGGGTTGGCATATGCCCCCTCGAACGTGATCTTGCACCACGCCTGCAAATCGTTGATATTTACATTTTGGAGATTTATGCAACCTTGAAAAGCGTTGCCGATATATGTCACGCTCTCCGGGATGACAATTTTTTCCAATGAAGAAAAATTGGTAAAAGCACTGTCCTCGATCCTTTGGATCGAAGTTGAAAGATTGACGCTCTCTACTGGGTCATTCTCCGACGTGACGGCTTTTCCGATAGCGGTAACGCGATAACGGTTCCCCTCTTCGTCTTCAACATAATTGGGGAAAATAATGTCCTCTTGTAATTCTTTTACGCTGACCGTCGCCGTTCCATCTTTGTTTACAGTTACCCAAAATCCCTCATACTCAAAGCCTGTGGATTTGAAATGTTGCCATAAAACGATCCCCCCACCGACCAAGAGGAGTACCGCAAGCACCCCCGCCAATACCGAGAGCACGATCGTTCTCTTTTTTTGCTTCTTCTTGGTCGTCTTGGTCAAATTATACAATTCGGCAGTCTTTTGACGAATGTCCTCCGTGTTTGTAAGGATTTTCTTCAAAGACCCATTGAGCAATTGGGCATGGTCCAATACATCTTGAAGGGGAACGCGCTCGGAATTGTTTTTTACATAAGAATAGCACTCATTAGTAATTTTATTGAGCTCCTCCGGCGACAACTCCTCTCCAACCGTCTCCTTCAAAAAGCGTCTAAAGTCTGAAGTAGTCGGCTTCCCTCCATCTGAAGGAAGATTGAACACAAAGATATTGCCGTTTTGGATCCCCACGGTAAGTCCGCCGTAATTATTGCCTTGGCTTATCGTTGTAGAATAATCATCAAAATGTGTATTGCTCGTGTTGGCGTCCATTTATTATCTCCTCTGCGAGTGAAAGGTCAATGATTCTTGTTTTGCGTGTTTGTGCCGTAATTTATTCCGATTTGAATGCCCCCGGCGTTGGGGCCTTGTGTGATATGAGTTGAATGGTCATCCTTGGAAATATTGATCTTCACGATCGTCTTTTCCGTCGCTTCTAATACGGACGCATCGTCTTTCGCTCTTGTCGTCTCTTCAAGCTGAAAACTCTTTTCCTTGTTGGAATCAGAAATCTGTTCGTAGATAAAAAATACTCCTGCGAGGACGAAGTCCGCCGCACCAATTACAGCAGATATCGTATTGGCAAGTTTTTCTTTTAAGATGCCTACCGAACCGAGCACGGTAAACACAAGTGCCGCCACGATCAAAATAAGCACAAGCGGGATCATGATACGGCTAAAGATCCTCTCGCGCCCATTGGCCTTTTTTACATCGTTTAGACACGTCATAAGACTGCGGCGGCTGGCATACATCTGGCACTGTGCGAGCATATTTATAAACCAACTGCGAAGGTCTTCTACATCGGTGTTTCTGATAAACCGTTCAAAGCAATCTTGAGTTTTGAGAACGCTGAATGCATCGTCCAAAAGCAGGATCTCTTCATCTTCATCGCAACAGAATAAAACGTCGCGCATACGGTCGACGTATGCAAAAAGCGGACGTTTCTCGGGATCCACTTTCAAAGTACTAAACGTCAAGATATTAAGGAGCTTTTTCTTTGTCATAAATCATCCTCCTTACAATTCGATATTGTTGGACTTGCACCATTTTTCGAGAAGTTTCTCGACGGTATCCATGGGGGTGGCGTTTGCGAGACCGTCGGCGGATCTATCGTTGACTTTCACTGTTTTGGATTTGTTGATACCGATACATTCTCCCTTGCGGTTAAAGACAGGACCGCCCGAATCTCCGGGATTGGAGGGAGCCGTATGGACCAAATTGCCTTCATCATCTTTGGTATATTTTACTTCGCCGCGGAACGGAGCAAGACCCATGGCAAAAGCGTTACCGATCACAACGCAGTCGGCGCCTTGACAGAGAGACGAATAGTCGGCAATACGCTTTACCGCCGCAAATCGGCCGACTTCCTTTGCGTCAAACTTACACAACGCGACATCCGTCTTTTTGTCGGAGAACAGCACTTCGAGCTTGTGCCGTTTTTGCTCTCCGCAGAGTTTCATCGTAATTTTTGGAAAGTAAACTCCGACCTCGTCGTCAAAAACAACGTGGTCGTTTGTGAGGAGATAGCCCTTTTCCGAAATAATGAATCCCGTGCCGCTTTCGCTCTTTCCGTTCCCCGCCACGGAGATCTCGGCGACCGCCGTCTTGTTTTTTTCAAAGACGTCCGCACCCAAACCCTGCGTCTCTTTCGTCTCTTCGACAAGGCCTGTTATGTCGATGTCATCCTCGTCCGCCGAAAATGCTTTAGGATACTCGGGCGGGCTATCGGGAAGAACTATGGGTGGCGTCCTTTTTTGAGGGATTTCACTTTGCGCGGGCAAGCCGAAGCATTCACGCACGAAGTCCGTGACCCCATTCTCGTACAGTTCACGGGAGACCGCGATCCAACGATCCATAAATGCTGCCAACTTCGCCCGGTCGAGGATCGTCGAAGCTCTTTTATAGCTTTCACACGCGCTCTCAAGCAATAACAAAACATAAGAACGAGCTTCGCGCGGTTGATTCAACCGCGCAAGCTCTCTTGCGTTACAAAATATCGTTTTGATTTGTTTTCCGGTAAGCATTATCTATCAGTTTTTCGGCTTCTTCAGAAGGCTGAGAAGGTCCTCGTAGGGCATGCCGCGATTGTAGGCTTCAAAGCGCAGAAGCATCTCGGGCGTCACGCCGTTGATGAATTTTTTGATCACTTCGTCGCAGTCCTGCATCGTCACCCGCTCGCCCATAGGCCTTCCGATCTGTTTATTGAGGACGTTCTTGACTTCTCTTTCGAGCGGACGATTTGCAATCTGCTTCATGACTGCCTTGATGTCGGCTCCCGAATATCCCTCGAGCTTTGCCGCCAAGGCATCAACCGTAACGTTTTCGTCGTGGGGGAGTTTGTCGAGCTGCATGCCGACGAATTTTCTGACCGCATTTCCGTCGGGCAGAGGGACGTATATCTGCGTCTCGAATCTGCCGCCGCGTTTCAAAGCCGCGTCGAGTTTCCACGGGAGATTTGTCGCCGCAACGATGATGCGTAACTGCCCCTCCCTCTTCGTCTTCATGAAGCCGTCCATACAGGTGAGCAGTGTCGTCAAAATGGATTTCGTATGACGGCTGTCCTCGGAATCGCGGTCGGAACAGATGCTGTCGATCTCATCGAAAAAGATGATGCAACGGTTGAGTTCGGCCGCCTGTGCAAAAATATCGCGGATATTCTTTTCGGCAACGCCCACTACAGAGGCGAGAACTTCGCTCGTCTGCACGACTGCGATCTTGCAATTAAGTGCCCCGGCAAGGCATTTGACTATGTGAGTTTTGCCCGTCCCGGGAGGGCCGTAAAGCAGGATCTGTGTCCCCAACTGCTCTCCTCTGAACTTGCGGTAGATCTCGCGAAATTCGGGACGAAGAGGAGCGACGACGTCCACCATGAACGCGTCCTTGACCTCCTGTACGCCGATGATATCCTTAAACCCGAGGTCGGGCACTTCATCCGAAAACCACTGCTGGGGCACATAGTACGGATCGGTCCCCTCGTTCGCCGCGCCCGAAGAACGCACGGGCGTAGCGGGGGTCCGAGAATTTTTCGCAAGATAGGACGCAGCGGAGAGACATTGCTTTCGATAGGTCTCCTTGAGGCTTGTCCCGACATTGGGCTTAACGCATTCATCAAACCCGATGCGGAGCAACTCCATACCGATGTCGGAGATCGCTTCTGCATCCTGCGCTCTGACTGCCTCGTTAAAAGAGGATACTTTGGAGTTAAAAACTCCCATCATGTTTGCTTCTGCCATGTTTACTTCTTCTTTTCGTCCTCGATGATGCCTTCGTAGTCGATATCGCCCGTCATGCCGTCAAATTCGGGCTTGGCCACCGTCTCGGGAGCGACCTTGGGTTTAATGCGCTCAACCATTGCCGCATATTCTGCCTTGAACCAATCTGCGTTTTCCTCTTCGGAGATGTTTGCGCCCTCGAGACGACTTGATATCGTCTCCACGGGCTGAGGTTCAAGGATCTCGTTGAGCTTGGCGATCTCGGCCTCCGTCTTGCTCATATCCTTAAACAGACCGCTGATGCTCTTGGACAACTTGCTGAAATCAGGTGTTTCCGCAAGAAGACCCTTGCAGCCTGCGATCGCTCCGGGAAGTTTCCCGAGTTGCGACATGGCCTGTGCGGTAAAAACGCCGAGCCTTACGTTGCCCTTCAAAGTGTTGAGCCGCTCGGCAAGTACATCCACCCCGTGCTTTTGTTTGATGAGCTGTTTGGCTTTTGCATCGTCTCCACGGAGTGCCGCTGCGTCTATGTGCCCTTTGTACTCTTCGCTGAATTTTTCGAGGGTATGTACACCCTTGTCAAGCGAATCCATTGCCGCAATGATCTTTTCGTCGTTGGTTTGTTTCTTTGCCATAATATATTTCTCCTTAAATTTTTTGTTAGTTGAGGTTGGGTTTGTTTTTCGTGTTCACGTCTACCGTATCGGAAGGAATGATTTCGTCGATCTCTCCGTTAAACTCGGCCACGTCGTAATAGCTACGGGCATTCGCTTCGTGAATTTCGAGGTCGTTCATGAATTCGTCCTGTTCCTTCATCTTTCTTGCCAGCGCAAGAGCCTCTTGGCTCATATCATTCAGCATGTCCTCTGTGATTTCAATGAGTTTATCAAGATACTTGAGATTGTTTGCAGCCATTTTGAGCTGGTGTTCAGGGATGGCCATCCACACATCGCTGTAAGCGCCCTCATCGAGCTTGCCGTGCATGATTTCAATGCATTTTACAAGCATATAGATAAGATAGTGCATCTTTTCAAGTTGCTTTTTTTGGAAGTGAATGCCCTCGCGCGTTGTGGGTTTCCGCGACTTGACCTTGCCGTAACGGTAGCGGTAAAGCCCTTCGACTTCTTCCAAAAGAAAGAATTCCACAAAGGCTTCCCTGTCAAACCTCGAAATATGCTCGGGTAACCGTTTAATCCATTCTTTAGCCCTCTTGACGCGTTCAGCATGCGATGTGATAAATTTTTGTTGTTGCATGATTTGCCTCCTTTGATTTTTATTATACAAAATTTTATTTTATTTGTAGTTTATCGTCAATCAACCTTTAAGCCGTTTCTCCATTTATAAGCTGAATCGCGGAGTGTTGCACCTTGCGTTACATGTATGATTACCAAATAAATCTTCTAATTTTCTCCATTATAGGACAAAAAACGACTATTGTCACCACTTTGACGTTAAATTTTCTCAACTTTTTTTCCAAAAAATGGTTGACGAATTCTGCAATAGTTGTTATCCTTTTGCTCTTCCCGCCACGGTGCGTGAAATTTTTGTATGGGTATTGACTTTCCGGCGGGGGTGTGCTACAATGTGGACAAGTTCTTAAAAAGAGGTATTATTTTCTATGATCGAGTACACCATGAGAGGCATTACCGCCGACGAACTCTACTTCAAGGTCAACGCCGTCCCCACCCCCGCCGATAAAAAATTCGAGATCAAGCCCTTCTTCTCCCGCCGCATCCAGACAGCCAAGGAAAATCCCAAGATCAACATCGTCATCCTCGAATGCAAGATCGAATCCAAGGAGAACGAATTAAAACCCTTCAACCTCACCGTGCGTCTCGTGGGAATCTTCGAGGTCAACAACATGAACACGGCGGACGACCGGCGGGATTTCGCCATCAATGCGACCGAGACGATGTTCCCCTACCTCCGCACCGCGGTCACCAATCTCACCACCACCGCACTCATCAATCCGCTCGTCCTTCCCGTCGTCTCGGGTGCGACACTCTTCCCCGACGACAGGCAAGACCAGTACACCCTCAACTTCGATCCCAAGACGGCGAACTGAAAGGGTCCCATGAAAGTTTCATCCCGCCGCATTCTCGCGGCGGGATTTTTCGACAAAGGAGAAAATTATGGATGAAAACATGCAGCCCGACATGCTGCAAGAACCCGCCGAAACGCCCGATGTGGCACCCATGTCCGAAGGTGAACCCCCTCAAACGCCGCCCAAGCAGCATAAGGGCTTTTTGGGCAGCGTCGATAAATTCTTCGGCATTTCGAGGAGCGGTTCCACCTTCAAGGCCGAGATCGTCGCGGGGATCACCACCTTCATGGCGATGGTGTATGCCCTCCTCATCGTGCCCGATATGTACGGCGGCGCCGGCGGGGACTTCCCCTATGTGAGCTACGGAGCCGTCTATATCGCGACCGCCCTCGGCGCGATCGCGGGGACTATGCTCATGGCCTTCGTCGCGAAGATGCCCCTCGCACAGGCCTCGGGATTGGGGGCGACCGCCTATGTGACGGGGACGCTGCTCGGCGGCTCCATGGGGCTTTCCTATGCGAACGCCATGCTCTTTGTCCTCCTCGGCGGGGCCATCTTCGTTTTGCTCACGGCGACGGGCCTCAGAAAGAAGATCCTCGCCGCCATTCCCAACGAAGTCAAGGTGATCGTTCCCGTCGGCATCGGCATGTTCATCGCCTTCATCGGCTTCAACAATGCGGGCGTCGTGAACCTTCATGAGGGGAGCATTGTCTTTGCCTCCTTCAACGTCTTGAACGATGCCGTCACATATAAGGGCGCCATGGGCGCGCTCATCGCCCTGCTCGGCGCCATCGCCATTGCCGTCCTCACCAAACGGAAGGTGAAGGGGGCCATTTTATGGGGCATGCTGGGCTCCGCCGCCCTCTACTACGCCCTTATCGGCCTCGGATGCGCGTGGAACGACGAGGGTTGCAAAGCTGTATTTACGGACATCGCGGGCGGTTTCGAGGACCCCTTCAAGGCGTTCGGCGCGTGGGGAAGGGAGTCCGTCGGGCAAGTCTTTGTCCACGGCTTCGATTTCGGCGGGATCGGCGCGGGACAGCTCGTCGTCGTCATCATCACGACCTCCCTTTCGCTGTGCATGCTCAACATGTTCGATACCCTCGGCACCCTCTATGGGGCGTGCTCGAAGGGCGGGCTCCTCGACGGGAACGGCAACCCCGTCCGCGCCAACCAGTGCATGCTTGCCGACGCGCTCGGCACCTGCGCGGGCGCCGTGTTCGGGGCGACGACCGTCACCACCTACGTCGAATCTTCATCGGGCGTTGCGGCGGGCGGAAGGACGGGCTTCACCGCCTTCATCACGGGCGTATGCTTCGTCGTCGCGATGTTCCTCTCCCCCATTGCAAAACTTGTCCCCACGGCGGCGACCTCGGCCGCGCTCATCTGGGTGGGCGTCCTGATGATGTCCTCCGTCAAGGATATCGACTGGTCGGACCCCGCCGCCGCGCTCCCCGCCTTCCTCACCATCGCCGTGATGGCCTTCGGCTACTCCATCTCCTACGGCATCGGCGTGGGCATCATCTCGTGCGTGCTCGTCAAACTTTTCACGGGCAAGGTAAAGGAGATCTCTATCGTGACGTGGGTCATCGCCGCCCTGTTCCTCGCGATGTTCCTCCTCACCAATTAAGGGAAGCAAAAGGGCCATTGATACATGACCGCCCGCGGCGAAGAAGGCCGCGGGCGGTTTGATTTTCGGTAAAATTTTCAAAGAAAAGACCGCACCGTTTTTGCGGTGCGGCCCGATTTCTCAATAGACGCTGACTTGTTTCTTATCCCTGCCAAGGCGCTCGAATTTGACGACCCCGTCTTTGAGGGCGAAGAGCGTATCGTCCCCGCCGATGCCGACGTTGTTGCCCGGGTGGATCTTGGTCCCCCTCTGGCGCACGATGATGCTGCCCGCGAGGACTTCCTGCCCATCCTGGCGCTTGACCCCGAGGCGCTTCGCGTTCGAGTCTCTGCCGTTGTGGGAGGAACCGGTACCCTTTTTATGCGCGAATAATCTGATAAAAATCATGATATCTTCTCCTTATTTTCATCGTTCGGAGGAAATTCCCCCATGCCTTCCCAAAGGCAGCCCCTTTCAGCCTACGATCTTCTCGATCTTCACAGCGGTGAACGGCTGACGGTGGCCCTGCTTCTTGCGCTCGTTCTTCTTGGACTTGTACTTAAAGACGATGATCTTCTTGAACTTATCCTGCGCTTCCACTTTGCCCGTGACTTTGGCAGCCTTCGCTTCCTCGCCCACTTTGACGGTCTCGCCGTCCGCGAGCATCACGACGTTGAAGGTGACTTCGTCGCCGACTTCGGCCTTGAGCTTTTCCACCTTCACAACATCGCCTTCGGAAACTTTATACTGCTTCCCGCCGTTCTCGATGATTGCGTACATTCGCTTTTTACCTCCTCTTCCCGGTCTCGCAAGGTTGCATAGGCGGCTTCCTGTTTCGTAAGCGCTTGGTGCCCGTCCTTGGCGGCTCAAAAACAAATGTAACATACCTGCGTGCAAAAGTCAAGCGGTTTTTCGCATAGAATGATGATTTTTTCGCAAACTGTAAGCAAAAGGAGAAAACCATGGACATCAAAAAGAGCGAAGAAGTCTTGGCGGAAGTGCACCGCAACTGCCAATATGCCATCCAATCCATCTCGGATATCCTTCCCGAGACGGACGACCAGGAGATCAAGGAAGAACTTATGCGTCAGCATGAGGAATACGAGCGCATCGGCGGAAAGGCCGCCCTCCTCGCAAAAGAGCGGGAGATCGAGCTCAAAAACCCCAACCCCATCAAGAAGGGCATGATGTGGATGGGCATCAAGATGAATGCAATGAAGGACGATTCCCGCGCCCATATCGCCGAGATGATGGTGCAGGGCACCGTGATGGGCATCACCGCGCTCAAAACGACGCTCGGGGAAATGTCGCCCGACTTCGCCGACGAGGACATCCGCGCCCTTGCGAAGGAGCTTTTAAGGTCGGAAGAACAATTCGAAAAGACGTGGAAGAGCATAATCGCGTAAAAGTTTAGGCGTCATAGGCTTCCCCCGTCTACGGGGGAAGCTGTCACCGCAGGTGACTGATGAGGGTAAAGCTCCTCCGTGGGAGGAGCTGTCACGCGCGAGCGTGACTGTGGTGGGGCGAGCTTCATTTCGTCATGTTGAGCGAAGTCGAAACATCACCGCATTCCATGGCGCATCCCTCGGGAGGAGCTGTCTGCAACGCAGACTGAGGTGGGGAACAACAAAAAAACCGAGGGGACCTCGGTTTTTTTGTTATTTACTTTGTTCTCATAACTCCCCTACCCCCTTGCGGGGGTCGGTGCGGAGATGGGGACCCCGCACCGACGAAGGGAAATTATGAAGGGTGAGCTGTGTAACTGTCATACCGAACCCACGCAGTGGGTGAGTGTATCCCCTAATACGTAGTCCGTAAGGCTCCTCCGTGGGAGGAGCTGTCACGCGTAGCGTGACTGTGGTGGGGCGTGTTTTAGAATGTCACCCCACTCCCTTTAATTCCCCCTCCCAAGGGAGGGGGTTTATAGAGCTCCTCCCTTGGGGAGGAGCTGGCGCGGAGCCGAGACGGAGGTGGGGATTATACAACAAAAAAACCGAGAGACCTCGGTTTTTTTGTACTTTACTTTGTTCTCATAACTTCCCAACCCCTTGCGGGGGTCGGTGCGGAGATGGGGACCCCCGCACCGACGAAGGGAAATTATGAAGGGTGAGCTGTTCCAAGCCTTCCCCCGTCTACGGGGGAAGGTGGCACGGCGTAGCCGTGACGAATGAGGGTAAGGCTCCTCCGTGGGAGGAGCTGTCACGCGTGAGCGTGACTGTGGTGGGGCGTGTTCTATTCCGTCATTCCGAACGTAGTCGAGGAATGACCTTATTATATAAGGAGATGTTTCGACAAGCTCAACATGACGTGATTAGAATGTCACCCCCCCCTACCCCCCTCCCATGGAGGGGGCAGGGGGGAAGCCTTTCACGCGGTGACCGTAAACAGGGGCAGGTCACCCCACCCCCTTGATCCCCCTCCCATGGAGGGGGCGGAGGGGAAGCCTTTCGTTAGTCCTTCTTTTCGGGGAGCATGGCGACTTCCTGCGGGGCGACCAGAACGGTCGCGGAGGCGGGAACAAAGCTCACGTCGATGAGAACTCTCGTGCCCGTCCTCGTTTCAAGTTCGCAGTAGAAGTAGCGATCGGTATCCTCTGCCGTGTAGCTGACGCTTACGCTCGTCATTGCAAGTCTTCCGCTTGCCTTACTGCCCGTATCGGTGCCGGCAGGATTGATGCAGTCGGAGGTGATGCGGCTCTGCCACTGCGTCTGCGCTTCTTCGGTCATATACTTGTTCTGATAGATGAAGAAGTAAGGAGCGTTCTCTTTCCCCTCGGGGTCCGTGGTCTGCAACGTCAAGCCGCTTGTGAGGTAATCTTGGTCGCTGATCGCAATACCGCCGAGATTTGCGGGAACTTTCGTATCGGTCGAGCCTTCCACGATGGTATAGAGCTTGATGACGAGGGAGCCCGCGCCTTCGGGGACCTTCAAACCGAAACTCACGCCGATGAATCCGCTCTTATTTGTTGCAGTCTCGCCGTAGTACTTCTTACCGACTTCGAGGACGGTAGGAGCGACCTGCGATGAGACAGAAAACTTGGCGAATTTCGTCACGCCGACGTCATAGGTGACGTCCACTTCTTCGCCGCAGGTGCCGCAGGTGCCGTGCAGCGTGCCGCCTTCCGCCGTGATCGCGGGAGCATTGGCTGTCGTGTAGGAGAAGTTGATCTTGCCGTCGTGCTTGCACGCGGCGCCCTGTTCCTGCCCGCATTCGCACTTGTTCGTGTCGGGGTCAAAGGTGTGGTTTTCTCTCGTGCTCTCGTCAGGAGTGCCGTCGTCGGGGCACTGCATCCAGTGCTGCGTATCGTTCTTGCCCCACTCGGTGTACTTGTGGACATGGCGCTCGTAGCCGCAGGTGTTGCAGGTCGCGTCCTGATCGTTGTCATAGACGTGGTTCTCGCGGGATTCGGCGTCGATCTCGCTGTCGAGCCAGCACTGCTTGTAGTGCTGTTCGGTATCGTGCCCGTCTACATTATAGTAGTGCTCATGCGTGACGGACTGCATCTGAACGGTATTCGTACCGACCGTCCAGGAGATCTTCCAGTCGCCGTTCTTGGAGACTTGGAGGTTTGCACCGGGATCGGGGATATACTTGCCGTTGACCTTGTTGTAGAGTTTCCACGCGTCGACGGTCTGCAATCTCACCGTGGCGCTCCACGTCTTGTCGCCGTCAAATTCGAGGTGGATGCAATCCTTATCGACGCCGTTTTTGGCGGCTGACGGCCATGCGTTGGTGGGATACTGTTTGAGCGGGCCGACGATGTAGATATCTTCGGTCTGGGCAAGGGGCTCCACCGCTTTCACGAGCTCCCAACTCACATAGTTGTCTGACCAAGGCGCAGGAGCGGGCTTGGTGTGAACGGTGAACTTATAGATGCCGTCCTTGCCCTTCGCCACGGCGATATTGCCGAGACCGCTGTCGATGAACGTTCCGTCGTTATCCTTGATCCCGTCGAAGCCGAAATAGGCGCCTTCCGTCCAGACGAGCCCGCCCGTGGTGTCGCGTTCATCCTGGCGGATCTTGAAGTTGTCGCCGCCCGCATAGATCTGGAACTGAATGGTATAGAGCGTGAAGCCCTCCGCGTCCTTCTTGGGCTGCTTGGTGAGCTTAAAGTTGGGTTTGAGCTCTTCCCAGCTGCTGTCTTTGAGGTCGCCCGCGCCCGAGCCGGTGACCCAGAACTCGCGGGTGTCGAGGTCGGCATCGGGGGTGACGTCGCCGCCATCGGGGTTCTCCATGCCGCAGACGCAGTCGCCGTTCGTGAAGTCGTGGGCCTGTTTGCCCTGCTCCCAGATCTCGCCGTCGGTGGGGCAGACCATCCAGTGCTGGTTCTCGTCGTGTTTCCACTCGGTGAAATCGTGGGTGTGCTTTTCGCCTTCCTTCGCGCCGCACTCGCACTCGCCATCCTTGAAGGTGTGGTCGACTTTGCCTTGCGCCCAGATCGCGTCGTCGGCGGGGCAGACCATCCAGTGCTGCGTGTCGTTGTGTTGCCACTTCGTGTACTCGTGGGTATGTTCGGGCGTGTCGGGGTCTTTTCCGCCGCCGCACGCCGAAATGCCGACGCCGAGTGTTGCGGCCATTACGAGCGACAAGCCCGCAATCAGCCAACTCTTTTTGTTCATAACTTTCCTCCATAATAATTTTTTTCGTCATGTGCGATGACATTATCTATTGTAGCC
>CANQOT010000016.1 GCA_947625555.1 uncultured Clostridia bacterium
CATGTTACAAAACTCCTTATAATGAATTTTTTGCCTTTCGGCGCGAGCGATCTAAACGAAAACGCATTGGCGGTTTTTTCGCTGTCTGTCCGCTATGCTTTCCGGCAAGGGCGGCGAACGCCGTGCATTTTACCCTTGCCAGAAAGTGCGGTTTCGTTTAAGCTCCGCAGACGAAAGCAAAAAAGATTATTTGTTACTTTGGGAAAGCTGTTGCATGCGGGCATAGAGCGCGGTATAAAACGCCACCCGCTCATATTCCGATAAGCCGTCCGTCGTCGGCTCTCCGAATATTCTGACCTCGATTTTCTGCTTCATCAAAAATACCTCCCACTTATTAGTGGCGAGACCCCCATAAAAGTTAAGAGGTTTGGGAAAATTTCCGCAAAAATTTTTTTGCTTTCCACAAGACCCCTCACCTATAAGCGGTGAAAACCGCTTTTCGTTAGGGTATTTTGCGAAAGTTTTTTGTCCGAACGCAAAACACCCTCCATAAGTTAGCCACGAGAATTGCGTTTTGGCGGGGTATCTCGTGCAAGATTTTTTCGGTTTCCACAATATCCCCTCATAGGTTAGCCACGAGAAAAGCAGTTTGACAGGGTATTTCCCCGAAAAAATTTGAAGCAAAAAGAAAAAGCCGCGAGAGCGAGCGGACTGCCCGCTGCCGCGACCGGCATAAAAACAATGAAAAGAAAGGTACAATCAAAAAAGACCGCCGCGACCAAGCGGCGGATCGCCAAGCGGTTCAGCGGCGGCCGCCGCTTCGCGCGGCTTTGATGACTTTCTTTTTTCGGTTTTGTAGGTCGGCAGGGCGTGTGCTTGTCTGCGGCGGCGTCAGCCGCCGCACTTGTATCAAAGACAAGCACACGCCCTGCTATCACAACCCCAACTTTTTAGGCGAAATCAAAAATCTTACTTTGAGAGTTTTGGTATCATTTCACTTGACGAAAAATTATAAAATGATTATAATGATGCTATAACATTTTAGGGTGGATTATATGTCCTTTTCGCAGAAAATAAAAACAATACGGCAAACATGCTTTATGAGCCAAGAGGCACTTGCAAAAGAGCTTGGCGTTTCATTCGCTACGGTCAATCGTTGGGAAACAGGCAAATCAAAACCCTCATATAAAACGCTTAAACAGATTGACGGGTTTTGCAAAGAAAATGGTATCATGATTGACATTCACGAAGATTATTAAGATTAAGCGTACAAATTAGGAGTAAATAATGCCTAAAAAGATGACAAAGGTGGAAGAAAGCATTCTTCAAGAATCGAGCAGGATTTTGGAGATAAAAAAGATTGTAAGGGAAAGGGCTGGTGCAATCGAGGGTTCTGAAATCATACCCGAAGAGCTTTCTGACGTTGATTGGAAACAACTTGCTTTCTCATGTCCCGACAACACGGTTCGTTTGGGTAGCGTTTTTAGTGGAATTGGTGCTATCGAACACGCATTTCAGCGGTTAAAATTAAAGTGTGAAATCGTTTTTGCGGGCGATATAGATGAGGCTTGCAAAAAAAGCTATTTTGCAAACTACGATATTAAGGAAGAGAATTGGTTTTCCGATGTCCGCGAATTTGACGCGCAAAAATATAAAGGACAGGTTGACTTTTTGGTAGGCGGCGCACCCTGCCAAGCATTTTCTATGGTCGGGAAACGGTTGGGCGTTGAAGATGCGCGCGGTACGCTTTTTTATGAGTTTGCGCGGATCATCAAGGAAACCGAGCCGAAAGTTTTTTTGTTTGAAAACGTGAAAGGCTTGCTCAACCATGATGAGGGTAGAACTTGGCATGTCATTCATGATATTTTTGAAGAACTTGGATATGACGTGCATTTTAGAGTATTAAATAGCAAAGATTATGGCATCCCTCAAAATAGGGAACGCCTTTATTGTGTTGGTTTCAAAAAGAAAACGGATTTCCTGTTTCCCGCTCCGATTAAATTAGAGTATCGTATGTATGATTTTTTAGAGGATTTTGTAGATACGAAATATTTTCTTCGGGAAAAAGGCGTTAAATTTGTAACAAGTCATAAAAATAAGGAGAAATGCTACACGCAGGTTAATGGAGAAATAGCCCTGTGTCAAAAGCGTAATCAGCAATTTAATTGGCATGGTGATTTTGTGTATCACCCTGTTGCACTTGACGAGGGCTACGAAGAAGATTTTGATGAATTTATTTTCGACGTTCGTGATGTGGAGGAAAAATATTATCTTTCCGAAAAAGTTGCAAAATATGTTTTGGCGGGCGGGACAAAGAATTTTAGAACCTCCACAAAAACGGATTTGGATGTTGCACGTCCTCTGTTGCAAACCATGCACAAAATGCACCGCGCCGGCGTCGATAATTATGTAACATATAAGGGCAGAATTAGAAAACTGACGCCGCGAGAGTGTTTAAGGCTTATGGGCTTTAAGGATAGTTTTAAGATAGTTGTATCAGACACTTCTATGTACCAACAGTCGGGGAATAGCATTGTTGTCGATGTTCTTATTGCAATCTTAAAACAAATGGATATAACACAATATGGAGTAAAGTATGAAGATTAACGGTGAAAATTTACCCACTTTGGCAGTTTTTCAGTCCATGATGACTGTTCCCGATTGTGTGGTCGTTGGAAGCAACAAGCTCGGTCACGGTCATGGAGAAGCAAAATTTTATATCGCTTCCAAAGATGAGATGTATTCTTTTTATGGGCAAAAAAGATTTACGGCACAGTGTTTTCTCCTTAAAGTCGATTTGCTTGCCTACATGCTTGCCATTAAAAACGAATATATGAATCCGTCCCAAGAATATGCCAAGAAAGAAGAACTTCCGAAGCTGTGGAGCGAGAGAATGGAAATGATCTCGAAGCTCGATGATGTGATTTTCTTCAAAATCAATGACCAATATCAAATAGCAGGACCGCGCGGTTACATAAATTCGACCGATGACGGGTATCAAATTATTAGACAAATCGCGCTTCCATTGGTAAGTTATATTTATGTCGAAAAAGTAGGCTCTGATGCCGCTCCGCTTTTTTATTGGAAATTATTCGTTGACTTCGATGCAATTTGGGAAAAGCAAAGCGCACCTTTGGTGTTTAGCTATGGGAAACAGAAGCAAGAGCCAACGCCTAAAACGCCCAAAGAAAAGCATGAAAATGAAATTCGCCGTGAAATCAGCAGGGCGCGAGAAGGGCAAGGAAAATATCGTGAACAGCTTTTGGAACAATGTCGGTTTTGCCCGTTTACTATGATTTCCGATGAAAGACTTCTTATTGCAAGTCATATTAAGCCGTGGGCAGCGTCAAACGATAAAGAGAAAATAGACCCTTATAATGGTTATATGCTTTCTCCGCTGTATGATAAGCTATTCGATAGAGGGTTCATTACATTTACGGAAAAGCGTCATGTCATTCTTTCCGAGTTTATTTCAGCTTACACATGGAAACAGATTGGCTTGAAAAACGATACGTTTATAAAGGCTTTACCTATGGACGATAAGCGGATAGAATATCTTACTTTTCATCATCAATCAGTTTTTAAGGGGTCTTATAATTTTGACGATTAGCGGCTTACTTGTTCAAGACAAGCACACGCCGCATTCTCACAGCCCCAACTTTTCGGAGTAAGGCAAAGAGGAAAACAAGATGAAATCATTGGAAGAAATACGCGCCGATCTGCGCTTCATTCGGGAATATTACAAGCTCAAACGCACGATGAAACGCCCTTTTGAAGTCACCGACCACGGCGACTATAAAACTTTGATTGCGCGTTATAATGCGCTTGCAAAAGCGGCTCCGAAGCGGCAGGCGCAGGTGTATGAGGGGCTATATCTTCAAGGAAAGACGCAAAAGGCACTTGCGCAGGAGTGGGAAGTTACGGAGAAATATATTCAAATATTGAATAAGCGGCTGTTGCTGTTTTTGCAGTCGCATTGGGATTGAAACGGGTATTCGATTAAGACTGAATGCCGCTCACCAGAAGCAGTAAAGGCGAACCCGTTTCCTTTGGGAGACGGTTTCGCCTTTCTCATACACAATCGGAAAAGGAGCAGCCGCTATGGCGACGAGCACACAGGCAGAACGGAAATACTTTTGGGAGACCTATCAAAGGATTTTAACGGACAACGGCGAGCCGTTTTCTTTGCAACTTCTTTATGAAGCGGACGGCGCCTTCCCCGGCGATGCGCATGTGGAAGCGGAGGGCCTTCCCGCCGATCTCTGCATTTGTATCGAATTTGACCCCTGCAAGGGTACCGTCGGATATGGCGTTCAGATCGAAAACAATGCCGCACTGTTTGAATGCTTTTCCGCCCGCAAGGAAAAGATCGAAAGCCTCCTCGGATTTCATTGCTCTTGGGATGACGGCGCGGATGGCGAAGGCGTCCAAAAAATTTACTGCGAAAGAGAGATCGTCCCCTACGACCGTGAAAGCTATCAGGACGCCATCGAGCAATCCATGTTGCGGCTGGCAAAGTTTTCGGAAGTTTTCAGTCACTTTATGACGTATATCGAGGAACAAACGGCCCTCGCCCGCATCAGGCAGGAAAAAAAGAGAAAAGAGCACGAACGGCCTATGAAAGTCTACATAACGGGGGATATTTTCCACGGGGGGACCTTCACCCAAATGGTCAATGACGCATGGGACACCGACTTCAATCGGTATTTGAAGAGCCGCATCAAGTTGGAACACCTCGGCTATCCGGATAAGGGCTATGCGTGGATCGCCTTTATGGACGGCTCCGTACACGGCACCCATCAAGGCTATTTGTGGGTGAACAGGATCTCTGCCGACGGCGCAACGATCGAGGAAGAATACGTCGGGGATGATAGAGAGAACTTGAGAATGCGCATCTTCAAAGATGAGATACGGGTGAGCTTCCGGCGCGACCCATTCGGCACGGGCAATGACGATTGTTGCAGCTTTGTAGGGGTATTCCAAATCTCCGAAACCCGGGATACCATGAACGGCTTTATCCGCATCTTCAAAAAAATATCCGACCGCTACCCCCTTTGATTTTCTTTTGGGGAAATACGGGAAAGCAATATAACTTCTCTATGAGAGCTCCCCCTCCGTGCTATATCGCGGAGGGGGAGTTATATTTTAATTTATTCGGATTGAGGCCGCGCGGGCCGAAAGCCCATTTTCAGCGTTGGCGGTAGCGCGCGTAGCCCAAGGTTTCGACGGGCTGCCCTCGGACATGGTGCCCTCTCTTTCGGTCAGGCAACGGCAAATTGGCTGTTGTATAGCTCGGCGTAGAACCCGCCCAGTGCGAGGAGCTCCT
The DNA here is from genome assembly GCA_947625555.1 of uncultured Clostridia bacterium. Taxonomy (GTDB): domain Bacteria; phylum Bacillota; class Clostridia; order Christensenellales; family Borkfalkiaceae; genus Gallimonas. Next base: position 5,267 of record CANQOT010000016.1, read on the forward strand.
CGTGGCTCCCCTGCTCGACGATATCGCCGCCGCGCATCACGAGGATGACATCGGCGTTGCGGATGGTCGAGAGCCTGTGGGCGATGACGAACGACGTCCTGCCCTCCGTGAGTTTATCCATGGCGCTCTGGATGACGAGCTCGGTGCGCGTGTCGACGGAGGAGGTCGCCTCGTCGAGGATAAGGAGGGGCGAATCCTTCACCATGGCGCGGGCGATGGTGAGCTGCTGGCGCTGCCCCTCGGAGAGATTGAGGGAATCGGAAATGGGCGTATCGTACCCCTGCGGAAGGGACGCGATGAAGTGTTTGAGCCCCACCGCTTCGCAAATGGCGTCGAGCTTTTCGTCGGGCACGTCCTTCTGGTTGAATACGAGATTTTCGCGGATGGTGCCGCCGAAGAGCCATGTATCCTGCAAGATCATGTCGAAGAGTTCGTGCACGTCCTCGCGCTTCATCTCCTTCGTCGGAACGCCGTCGATCAGGATCTCCCCCTCGCATTCGTAGAAGCGCATGAGGAGGTTGACGATGGTCGTCTTTCCCGCCCCCGTGGGGCCGACGATGGCCACCTTCTGCCCCGCCTTCAACCGTGCGGAGAAGTCGTGAATGATCTCCTTTTCGGGGGTATAGCCGAAGCGCACATGCCGGAACTCCACATCGCCGATCACCCGTTCGAGCTTCTGCGCCTTTTGGCTCTCGTCCTCCATCTCCTCCGTCTCGATGAACTCGAACACCCTGCGAGAGGCCGCCGAGGCCTGTTGGAGGGAGGTCATCGACTGGGCGAAGGTCGCGAGCGGCTGCGAAAACAGCCGCGCATACAGCACGAACGACATGATGGTGGGCAGCATCTGCGTATCCCCGCCGAGGGCGATGGCGCACCCCACGATGAAGATGAGGGCATAGGAGAGGTTGCCGACGAAGTTCATGATGGGCATCATCATGCCCGAGAGGAACTGCGAGCGCGCGTTATCCACGAAGAGGTCGCCGTTCGTTTTAGAGAAGCGCTTCGTCTCGAAGGGTTTGCCGCCGAAGGCGCTCACGACGGTGTGGCCCGAGTAGACCTCCTCGATCTGCCCGTCCATGATGCCGAGGTCCACCTGCTTGCGGTTGAAATACTTCTGCGACTTCGTGAGAATGACGCCCATGCAGAGAAAGCCCAAGAGGGAAGTCCCGACGGTGACGAGCGCCAGGATCCAATTCGTCGCGAACATCTTATAGATGGTCCCGATGAAGAGGGCGAGTGCGCTCGTGAGGTTGGCGATGCTCGAACCCAGCGTCTGCGAGATGATGTCGACGTCGTTGGTCACGCGGGAAAGCAGGTCCCCCTTCGTCGTCGTATCGAAGTAGTTGAGTGGAACGAGGCCGATCTTCTTATCGATGGAAGCGCGCAATTTCCGCGACGCGCCCTGCGTGACGGTCGCCATCAAAAATTGGCTCGCATAGCCCGCGGCGGCGCCCACCGCATAGATGACGATGAGGTCGTAACAGACGGAAAGGAAGGCACCCATGTCCACGCCCGAGGGGTTTACGACGCCGTCCGTGAGCGCGGCGGTCAGATCCCCGATCTTCTCGGGGCCGATGATGGTGCAAACCGCCCCGCCCACCGCAAAGACTGCGGCGATGAGGATAAAGGGCAGATATTTTTTACAGAATGCAAACAGCTTGCCGAGCGATCTTACATCCAGCTTTTCCTTGGTAGCGATGCGGTTTCTTCTCATATGGTTCATGTGCGCGGGCATCAAAGTTCCTCCTTCGAGAGCTGGGATAGTGCGATCTCGCGGTAAACGGGGCAGGTTTCGAGAAGTTCCTCGTGTGTGCCGAGGCCTGCGCTCTTCCCGCCGTCGAGGACGAGGATCTGATCGGCATTCTTGATGGTGCCGATGCGCTGGGCGACGATGATGACCGTCGTATCCTTGAGTTCCTGTTTGATGGCGCGCCGTACGAGCATATCCGTCTTGAAATCGAGCGCGGAGAAGGTATCGTCGAAGATGACGACCTCGGCGTCCTTAAAGACGGCGCGGGCAATGGAGAGGCGCTGTTTTTGCCCGCCCGAAAAGTTGGTCCCGCCCTGCGCGACCTCGGCGTGGATGCCCGCTTCGAGATCGTACACGAAATCGGCCTTCGCGACGGACAGGGCGCGGGCGAGGCGGGGATCGTCGTCTGCGGGCTCCTCCTTCGCCCCGTAAGTCACATTGGACTTGACGTCCCCCTTGAAGAGGACGGCCTTTTGCGGCGCGATCGAGATCTTGCCGCCCAGCGTCTCCTTCGTGAACTCCTTCACGTTGACGCCGTCGAGAAGCACTTCGCCCTCCGTCGCGTCGTAGAAGCGCGGGATGAGGTTGACGAGCGCCGTCTTGCCCGAGCCCGTCGCGCCGACAATGGCGAACGTCTCGCCGCGGCCCACCTTGAAGGAGATGCCCTCGATGCAGTTTTCGCCGCCGCCCGGAAAGCCGAATGCGACGTTTTTGAACTCGACGACCCCCGCCGTGTCCGTGGACGGTTCCTCGGAGGGATAGCGGATGGCGGGCACGGTATCCAAGACTTCGTTGATCCTCTTCGCCGAGACCATCGTGCGGGGAAGGACGATAAAGATCATGATGAGCGTCATGAAGGCTCCCACCACTTGCAGGGCGTACTGCGAGAAGGCCGCCATATCGCCGATGATCTGCGCCCGCTCCGCCATGGCCGAAGCGCCTTGGAGATCGTTCATGAGCACGGCCGCGATCCAATAGATGGCGAGCGAGAGCCCGCTCATGCAGAGCGTCATGACGGGCATCAAAAATCCCATCGTCCGCGCCGTGAAGAGGTTGTTCTTCGTGACGGCGGTGTTGACCTTTTCGAACTTGCCTTCCCGGTATCCCTCCGCATTGTATGCGCGGATGACCCGCACGCCGCCGATGTTCTCGCGGGTGATGTCGTTGAGGTCGTCGGTCAGTTTTTGGATCTTTTTGAATTTGGGATAGCACAGCCCCACGATGAGGGCGAGCATCACGACGATGGCGGCAACGGTGATGATGACCGCCGCCGTCCATCTGATATCGGAGGCCGAGATCTTGCAGATGGCCCAGATCGCCATGACGGGCGCGCGCACCGCGACCTGCAAGCCCATTGCGACGAGCATCTGCATCTGCACGACGTCATTGGTCGTACGGGTGATGAGGCTGGGCGTCGTGAAGCGGCCGATCTCCTCGCTGCCGAACTCGGTGATCTTATCGAAGAGCTTTTCGCGCAACGTCTTTGCGAAGTCCGCCGCGATATGCGAGACAAACCACCCGCAGATGATGGCGGCCGCAAGGCTGCCCGCGGCACAGGCGATCATGAGCCCGCCGTTTTTCCATACCTCGCCCATCGTGATGCTGCCCGCCGAAATGCCCGAGGACAGCTTCTCGGTAAACTCGGGCATGGTGATCTCGAGCCAGACCTGAAAGACAATGAGCAGTACGCCCACGCCGAGGAAGGCCCAATCCTTCTTTTTGAGATATTTGAGGATCTTCAACTTGTTCGCTCCCTGCGCTGAATTTACGGGCGGCCGCAGCGACGCCGCAACCTATCGCCCGTCGGGGGTATCAATCCCCTTCAAGTTATTTATTGTATGCAACGATGTGTGTTTTGTCAACTTCTTTACCATAGGGGCGTATGAAAGTCCTGTGAAAAATTTCCGCGGGCGGGGCGGGAGGCCCCTCCCCGCCGCTTTACAATTTGTTTGCCCTATGCTATAATTTCGGGCGAGGCAAGACTATGATCGAAGAGAATGTCAGGGCGATCTTGGGCGAGATCGCGTGCGGGAACGCTTTCGGGGAGAAAGTGACCCTCGTCGCCGCGACCAAGACGCGGACGGCGGAAGAGATCCAACGGGCCATCGACGCGGGCATTACCGACGTCGGCGAAAACAGGGTGCAGGAATTTCGCGAAAAGCACGGGAAATTCACGGGCGCACGCGAACACTTCATCGGCCGCCTGCAACTCAATAAGGTAAAATACATTGCGGGCAAGGTGGGGCTCATCCAATCGGTGGACCGCTACGAACTCGCCGACGAGATCGCGCGGCGGGCGGCTTCGCTCGGCGCCGTGCAGGAGATCCTCTTAGAGGTCAACATCGGGCGCGAGGAAACGAAGGGCGGATTTGCCCCCGAAGAGGCTTTGGCGGCGTTTTCCCAAATGAAGCAAAGGGCGGGAATGATGCCCGTCGGGTTCATGGCGATGCTCCCCCTCTCCGAGGACGAGGCCCTTCTCGGCCGCCTCTGCGACGAGATGCGAATGCTCTATGACGACGCGCGGGCGCAGGACGCCCATGTCCGCTACCTTTCGATGGGCATGAGCGGCGATTGGAGGCTGTGTCTCGGACATGGGGCCAACATGATCCGTCTCGGCACGGCAATTTTTGGGGAAAGGCGTTTGTAGAGACGAATTGCGCATAGGCGTAGCCGTGACGAATGAGGGTGCCTCATTCCGAGGGCGTAGCCCGAGTGAATCTTTATCCCCTGCTGTCATACCGAGCCGAAGGCGAGTGTATCCCCTAATACGAAGTCCGAAAGGCTTCCCCCGTCTACGGGGGAAGGTGTCACGCCGCATGCGGCGTGACGAATGAGGGTGATGACCTGCCCCCGTTTACGGGGGCGGGTGGCGAACGCAGTGAGACAGGTGGGGGCTCTTCACATTCAACCCCCACCACCCGCTACGCGGGAGCCGCCCCCTTCAAAGGGGGCAGCTCTGCCCTCACCACCCCCTCCCATGGAGGGGGCGCATACAACAAAAAAACCGAGGGAACCTCGGTTTTTTTGTACTTTGATTTGTTCTCATAACTCCCCTACCCCTTGCGGGGGTCGGTGCGGAGAACGGGTCCCCGCACCGACGAAGGGAATTATGGAGGGTAGGCTGGGTATAATGGGCGAAAGTCTAACGCGTCCGTAAGGCTCCTCCGTGGGAGGAGCTGTCACGCGTGAGCGTGACTGTGGTGGGGCGTGTTCTATTCCGTCATGTTGAGCGAAGTCGAAACATCTCCTTATTTTTATAATGCGGAGGCCCTTCGACAGGCTACTTCGCCTTCGGCTCGTGCCGACCTTGGATAATCAATAGAAGCCGCGGTCGGGGCAGGGTGACGAATTAGAACGTCACCCCACCCCCCTACCCCCCTCCCATGGAGGGGGCAGAGGGGAAGCCTTATTTAGTCCTCTTTCTTGCTTGCAGGAAGGGCCACTTCCTGCGCGGAGACTGCCTCGGCGGGGATAGCCTCGATCAACTTTTCGATCTTCGACCAGCCCTCGGCAGCTTTGTATGCGTCCACGCTTTCGGCGGGGACATAGACCTTTGTCGGGTCGCTGCTGTACAAGCCGATCCCCCAACTTGCGCTTGCCTTGGGCGGCGTTGTCGCCTTGACGGTGACAGACGTGGGAATTGTGTCTCCGGAAAATATCTTTCCATCGCCAATATCCGATAACTGCTCGCCGAATACGATCGTTTTCAGCTGCTTGCAGTCATAGAAAGCGTTGATTTTGATCGTTTTCACGCTTTCCAGTTCGATACTCGTCAACACAACTTTACCGAAACAGGCTGCCGAAATGGTCTCCACTTTGGGCAACGAAATATTTGCCAGGCTGGAGGAGTAGTAGAAAGCATAGCTGCCGAGTGTCACTGCCTCGGGAAGGTTGACGGTCGTCACGGTCGAGTTGCCATAGAACGCGTTATCTCCGACTGTCGTCACGTTTTCAAAGGTGACTTCGGTCTCCGTGCTGTACGGAAGATACAAATAAAGCGTCGTTCCGTCGATGGAGAGCACTGCATTGTTCTCGATCTTGAAATATTCGTTCTTCGGGTCGATGGTGAGGGATTGCAATTTGGCAAGGTTGTTTTGATCGACAAGGCCGCTGCTGTTCTTCCCGAAGATTTGGTCGAGCTTGGGGAATACTTTGAGGTTCGCAGGGATCTTGATGGTTTCGATCCCGCCCGTGTACTCTTGAAGGGTGCCGTCGTCGTTGATCTTCCAATCGGGATCGCCTTCCTTCTGGAACCCGCATTCGCAGGTGTCGCCGTCGCCGAAATCGTGCTCCTCGCGCGTCCCCTCTTGTTCCGCGCTGTCAAAGTCACATGCCTTCCAATGCTCCGCGTCGTCATACCCCCACTTCACATAGTTGTGAATGTGCGTGACGGTCGGTCTAACCGCGCCGGAGACCCACTTGACCTCAAACAAGCCGTCAGGCGCATCGCTCGGGCGCGTGAGGTTCCCGCCCTGGTCGGGATAGTACTGCTGATTCAGCTTGTTGTAGACCTTGAACTGGTCGCCGTTCTTTACGGTGATCGTCGCGCTCCAAGTCTTATCCCCGTCGAACGTCATGTGGATACAGTCCTCGATCTTACCAAAGCCGGGCCAATCGTTCTTGGGATATGTGGCGAGTTTGCCGACGATGTACATATCTTCCGTCGTCGTGGGCGGCGTGACGCTCTCGATAAGTTCCCAAGTCACGAAGTTGTCCTTCCAAGGTGCAGGCGAGGGCTTGGTATGTACGGTGAACTTGTAAATGCCGTCCTTGCCCGTGGCAACGCCGATGTTCTTCGTGCCCGCGTCGATGAAGGTGCCCGAAGCGTTGCGGAGTTCGTCAATGCCAAAGTAAGTACCGTCCGTCCATTTGAGCGCGCCGTTTTCGTCCTTTTCGTCTTGCCTGATCTTGAAGCTGTCGCCGCCCGCGTAGATCTTGAACTGAATGGTGTAAAGGGTGAAGCCGTCCTCGTCTTTGTGGGGCTGCTTGGTGAGCTTGAAATTGGGTTTGAGCTCCGTCCAGCTGGAATTTTGCAAGTCGCCTGCGCCTGCGCCCGTCGCCCAAAACTCGCGGGTGTCGAGGTCGGCGTCGGGGATCTCTCCCCCCTCCGTCGCGCCGCATTCGCACTTGCCGTCTTTGAACTCGTGGTTTGCCTTGGTCGTCTCGTCGATGTTCGACTTGTCGGTGCCGTGCTCGTCGCAATACTTCCAGTGTTGCGTGTCGTTGTAGTCCCACGCGTCGTAGGTGTGCGTGTGTTCCGTGGGAGTGGGCGGGGTGTCGGGGTCCTTGTCGCCGCCGCAGGCGGAGATGCCCACGCCGATGCTTGCGGCCATTGCGAGCGATAATCCCACAATGAGCCAACTCTTTTTGTTCATAACTTTCCTCCATAATGAAATTTTTTGTCATTTTTATGACATCATATATTGTACCCCCCCGTCCATTTGTCAAGTGTTTTTTGATAATTTTTTCATTTTTTCGTAAAAATTTTTTCAAAAGCCCAAAATTTATAATAAATTGAGCGAATTTTGAGGGTTTGAAGCGGGAAGTTATGAACAATGGAAGAAGAAAAGGCTCCTCCGTGGGAGGAGCCAAGATTCGCTCGCTTCGCTCGGAATGAGGGCGGGACGTGTTTTCTTTCGTCATTCCGAGCGTAGTCGAGGAATGACATTATTATAATATGGAAATGTTTCGACAAGCTCAACATGACGTGATTAGAATGTCACCCCACCCCCCTACCCCCCTCCCATGGAGGGGGCAAGATTCACTCACCCCTTTCAGGGGTTCGGAATGAGGGGCGGAATGAGGGTGAGGGGCAGGACGAAGGGCATAAGAGTGCGGGACGCACTCGATTATTTTATCCATTCCATAAATGCCTTGAAGGCCGACGGAATGGCATAATTTTTTTTGATGTCGGAAGCCGTGGCCCAGACAAACTGCGGGAAGAGTTCCTTCGCCTCGATGAGATACCCCGTCATCCGCCACTCAACGTGGGTAAAAATATGTCGCGCGGGTTTGGTCGCGAGGACGGTGCCGAAGAGGGAGGCGCCCACCCCCCTACCACCCTCCTCGGAGGGGGCATGTTGGGAAGCCTCCGCGGCAGAGGCATCGGAAAGTTTCGCGGCAGGGACATCGGAGAGTTTCGCGGCAGAACGTTTGTTAGCGTCCATTCCATCAGAAGCGTTGCCTGCGGCTTCCACAGCGGGGGCATTGGGGAACTCCCATAGACCTGCCAAGAGACCCGCGCCGCGCTTTCGCACGGCATACCGATCGCCGCATTTGAAAACATAGACGTCGAGGGTCTCCACTCGGCGCGGGCGCTTCTCGCCGCGGACGGGAAAATCCCCTTCTCTGCCCGAAAGATGCGCTTTGCAGAGCCCAGACCACGGACATGCCCCGCACGTCGGCGGTCCGTTGGGCACGCAGACGATCGCACCGAGCTCCATGAGCGCCTCGCAAAAGGCGGCCGTTTCGGGCGGATAGACTTCCTTCAAAAGGTCGGAAAAATACTTTTTCGTGCGAATATCATCGATATTTTGCCCATCGGCGAACAGGCGGGTCAAAATACGCAAAACATTTCCGTCCACAGCGGGTTCTTTGAGCCCCAGCGCGATGGAAGAAATGGCTCCCGCGGTGTAGTCGCCCACGCCCGGCAACGCTCTTACCCCCACCCATGTCCGAGGTTCACCCCTCTCGGCGACGATCTTCGCGGCCTTGTGCAGATTGCGGGCGCGGCTGTAATAGCCCAGCCCTTCCCAATTTTTGAGCACTTCGTCCTCGGATGCGGCGGCGAGCGCCTCCGCCGTCGGGAAGCGCTCTAAAAACTGCGTATAGCGCTCCTTCACGGCCTCCACGCGCGTCTGTTGGAGCATGAGTTCGGATAGAAGCACGGTATAGAAGGAGCGTTCCTTCCGCCAAGGGAGGTCGCGCTTGTTGCTGTTGTACCATGCGAGAAGGGGCGGCACGGCGCGCTCCAAAAGTTCCCGCTCTTCCATTAAAACAACCCCGTGATCTTGCCGCTTTCGTCGATGTCGATGTGCACCGCGGCGGGTTCCTTGGGGAGCCCCGGCATCGTCATGATGTTGCCCGTCAGGGCGACGACAAATCCCGCCCCTGCCGAGATCTTGCAGCTCCTCACCGTGACGAAGAAATCTTCGGGCGCGCCGAGTTTTTCGGCGTCATCGGAGAACGAGTATTGCGTTTTGGCGATGCAGACGGGCGTTTTTCCGAAGCCCAAAGCCTCGAGCCGCGCGATCTCTTCCTCCGCCTCGGGGGAAAACCGTGCGCCCTTGCCGCCGTACACTTTGGTGACGATGGCGTTGATCTTCTCCTTGATGTGAAGCGTTTCGTCGTAGGCAAAGCGGAACGCGCCCTTCTCCTCGGTAAGGCGAAGGACTTCCCTCGCCAGCGCCTCGCCCCCCTTGCCGCCTTCCGCCCAAACGGTGGAGAGGGCGACGTTGCAGCCGAGAGCTTTGCACTTTTCGATGACGAGGGCGATCTCCGCGTCCGTATCCGTCGGGAAGCGGTTGACCGCGACGACGGCGGGAAGCCCGTACACATTTTTGATGTTGGAGAGGTGGCGCACAAGGTTGGGAAGGCCCCTTTCGAGAGCAGAAAGATCCTCGCGCCCGAGCTCCGTTTTTGCGCCCCCCCCGTGCATTTTGAGGGCGCGCACGGTGGCGACGACGACGACCGCCGCGGGTTTGAGGCCCGCCATGCGGCACTTGATATCGAAGAATTTCTCCGCGCCGAGGTCCGCGCCGAAGCCCGCTTCGGTAACGACATAGTCGCCGAGCTTCAAGGCAGCCTTCGTCGCAACGACGGAATTGCACCCGTGGGCGATGTTGGCGAAGGGGCCGCCGTGCACGAGGGCGGGCGTCCCTTCGAGCGTCTGCACGAGGTTGGGCTTTATGGCATCCTTCAAGAGAACGGCCATCGCGCCTGCCGCTTTGAGGTCCCCCGCCGTGACGGGCTTGCCCTCCCTGTTGTAGGCGACGACGATGCGGGCGAGCCGCGCTTTGAGATCTTCGAGCGAGGTCGCAAGGCAGAGGATCGCCATGACTTCGGAGGCGACGGTGATATCGAAGCCGTCCTTCCTCGGCACCCCCGATTTGGGGCCGCCGAGACCGTCCTCGACATAGCGGAGCTGGCGGTCGTTCATATCCACGCAACGCTTCCAGACGATCCTCTCGGGGTCGATGCCGAGTTCATTCCCCTGGAAGATATGATTGTCGAGCATGGCGGCGAGAAGGTTGTTGGCCGCCCCCACGGCATGGAAATCCCCCGTGAAGTGGAGGTTGATATCCTCCATGGGAACGATCTGCGCATAGCCGCCGCCCGCGGCTCCCCCCTTGATGCCGAACACGGGCCCGAGCGAGGGCTCGCGGAGGGCGACGACCGTCTTTTTCCCAAGGCGGGAAAGCCCGTCCGCAAGGCCGACGGTGGTCGTCGTCTTTCCCTCCCCCGCAGGCGTGGGGGTAATGGCGGTGACGAGGATGAGCTTGCCCCGCTCCGCCCTTCCTTCGAGGGCCGAGGGCTCGATCTTTGCCTTATATTTGCCGTAATACTCGATGTCCTCTTCCCCGAGGCCGAGCTTGCGGGCGATTGCCGAAATGTGTTGGATCTTCGCTTCTTGTGCGATCTCGATATCCGTCTTCATGCGAAAAATTATAGCAAAAACTCCCCTCCTTCGTCAAGAGAAATGAGGGGAGAAAATAATGCCGCAAAAGCCTCTTTGCGCCTGCTTATTCAGAAACAGGCGTTGCCTCTGTGGGAATGGTGACCTCGGTTTTGCCGTAGTCGAAATAGAAGTATTCCTCGGGATCCTTTTCGCCGCTTATCAGAACCTTGGCATAGGCGAGCTTTCCGCCGACGAGCTTTACGGTCGCAGAAGCAATTTTATACCCATCGTCTGCCATCGCTTCCATCGGCGAATAGGGTGTGACAAGGCTCTCCCCCTCATAGGTGTAGGCATGGAGCGTTTCATCGTAACTGAATTTCTCGAACTGCCCCGAAAAATCATAGGCGATCAGGTTGCGGAAGGCGTATGCCCATTCCCGCTGCACCTTGCTATCTTTGTCTTCGCCGCCGATATTAGACGTAATAAATTTGTAGGTATCTGTCAGTTCCCCCGTTTCGGAGTCGGGAACATTCGAGTATTCCGTGGCATTCGTTCCCGCAACGCGGACGATCATCTCCTGCATTCTTTCCCACTCGCCATCAAAGAGGAGCTGTGAGTCGAAACGAATATCATATCCCGCATCCGTCTTTTGATAGCCGAATTTGGTCTTGACCTCTTCCCGCTCACATTTCAAATAAGAAGTGCAGCCCGCGAACGCTTCGTTTGTAAAAGCCGCGTCCCACTCCTTTTCCGTCACCTTGTCCGAGACGAGGGCCGAAAAGTCGGTATCTTCGGTGAGGACGACCTTATGCTCCTCCGTCCCGCTGCCGTTGCCGTCGACCTCACTGCTTTCGCCATTTCCGCCGCCTGTTCCGCAGGCGCAGAGCGATAGACACATTGCCGCCGCCATAAGAGCTGAAAAAAATTTTTTCATACGTATCCTCCGTTTTTGTTTTCAGAATATTTCATTCTGTTTTCTATCATTATAATGGAACACTTCGTTCCGCGTCAAGTAATTTAGAACATTTTGTTCTAAAATATTTTTATGAGTGATTTTAGTCTTCGCCTTGCGGAACTGCGCAGAGAAGCGGGCCTTACGAGAAAACAACTCGCCGAAAAACTGAATGTCTCACCCCGCCTCGTCTCCTATTGGGAAACGGGCGACAGGGAATGTCCCTTCGATACACTCGTCGCCATCGCGGACCTTTTGGATACGAGCGTCGATTATCTTCTCGGCCGTATCAAAGATTAAATCCACCCAAACGGGTGGATTTTTAATTGATTTTTTGAATAGACGTACGCGCTCCGCTCATGGCGTTTCCTGCTTTCTGCCTTGCAAGAAAAAGCCCGTAAAGGTGCCGATGATCCTACCGTCGGGGGAGAGAAGGCCGTCAATGGCAAAGGCGCTTCCGGCCGGGTTGGCCCTTGCGTCCATCGAGGCATTGCCCTCGAAGTCGGCGAACTGCGCCAAAATTTGCCCGTTTTGGGCGAGCTGTTCCGCCGTCTCCCCGTCGAGGGAGAGCCCCCCGCCGATACGTGCGGAGACGGTGAAAACGTCGCCCGCGTTCATGCCCGCAAGCCACGGCGAGGCAGCGGAGGAGATCCTTACACGAAGGGTGCGGAATATACTGTGTCCCGCGATGCTCCCCGCGATCTTCGGGCTGTTCTCGCCGGGCTCGGCAAACTTTCCGTAGGGCAGAAGGCCCAGTTCCAAGAGCGCCTCGAACCCGATCCCCGTGCCGCCGACGAGGCCGTTGCGCACGTCCAAGAGGGTCTCGATCTCCGTCTTCACGTCGTCAAAGCGCAGGCATGTCGCGATATACTTGCCCAAACCGCAGACATGGTCCCCCTCTTTGCCGTCTGCGAGGAAGATGATATCGCTCTCTGCGATGCGGGCGGCGAGCGTCTTTAAGGAGGCGGCCGTCTCCGACAGAGCGCCCGTCTTCACATAGCAGATCTCGGCCTCGGCGCCCCCTGCGGCGAAGGCTCTCGCGGCCTCCTCCGCGCCGCTCATCCCCGCAAAGACGGGTAGGAGCACGCGGGGCTTTTTCCCCTTAAAATCGCCAATATATGTGCTCTTTCTGAAGGATGTAAGGTTGGCGACGGGCACATCGGCATGCTCCGTATGTTCCCCATAGACGGGGGAGAGCTTGCCCTCGAAGAGCGCGCGCAGGCTGACGAGCGGGACGAGGTCGAGCCCGCGGGCGACCGTCTCGGAGAGAGTGGTGCGGCCGATCTCCTCGCCCACGGCCGTCTCGTCGTTGAGTTCGAGGATAAACGCCCCGCACATCTCGCCAAAGACGGTCTCCATGGGTACCATGTCCGCGAAGCGGAAGCCGATTTCGTTGCCGAGGCAACATTTTACGATGGCTTCGGCAACCCCGCCGCGTCCCACGGCGTAGGCCGCGAGTACCTTTTCCGCACGCATGAGCGCGGTCACGATCTTGAAATTTTTGATGAGGGAATGGGAGACGGGCAACCCGTCCGCATCGCGGGAAGGGGCCAAAAGGACGACCTTATGCCCCGCGCCCTTGAACGCGGGAGCGATGACTTCCCGCTCCATGCCCGTTGCCGAAGCGATGCAATAGGTCGCGGGCGGGATCTTCCCCCTTTGCAGGAGACGCCCTTCCCCCATCGCCGCAACGCCGAGATCGAGTTGCGCCTTGCATGCGCCGAGAAGGGCCGCAAGCGCCTTCCCCCAAAAGTCCTCGCCCCCCTCGCGCGGGAAAGTGTGCGTAAGGAGGAGGTGGATATCCTTGAAATCGGCACCCGCCGCGACGAGCTTGGAGATGCTCTCGACGACGGCAAGATAGGCCCCGCGGTAGGGGCTCTTTTCGGCGAGGCCGGGGTCCCCGCCCCACGCCGTATAGCCGACGACCCCTTCGGGCAAGATGCGGGATACCGCAGCCTGCGGGGGCGTTGAGGCGTATTCTCCGCAGAAGGGCGCGAGGACGGCCTTCCCACCGACGGCGCTATCGAACCGTTCGCAAAGGTCCCTCCTCGAACAGAGATTTATGTCGCCCGCAACCGCGCGCATGCCCGCCGTAAAGTCGACGGGGAGAGGATCGGCGGGAGCGGCGACGCCTTCGGAAGAAACCGTAAGCCGCTGCTCTGCGCCGCAATTCATTATAAACGCATGGGAGAGGTTGACGATGACCTTACCCCCTTGGCGGACGATGAGGCGGGGGATCTCGGTGACGGTGGCAATGGCCGCCGCATCGAGCCCCTCTTCATTGGCAAATCGGATAAAATTCTCGGCCTCGCGGGCCTCGGTGACGACGGCGATCTTTCCGCAGGGGCCGAAGCGCGCGGTCCCCCCTTCCCCCATTCCCGTATTCGCCGTGAAAACCTCATCGAGGTCGAGGTCGACGCCATCCGCAAGCGATGCTGCCGCGGGAACGACGCCCTCCGCGCCGACGGGTCTGCTGCATTTGACGAGGGCCGTCGCATCTTGCCGCTTGAAGAGACGGCGGATCTTCTCGCCCGTCGAAGTATGGGGCATTCCGCCGACGAGGATGACCCTGTCTCCGGGCACGGGCGGAGCATAGCGGAAGCCTTCGGCGGGCCCTGCCGCCAGAATGATCCCGATCGAGAGCGGCCCCTCGTATCCCTCGTGGTAGACTGCGGCCACCTCGGCCGTCGCGATGCCCGCGCCGCGCAACTCCTCCGCCTCTCGTTCCGCCGCGGCGCAAAGATCTTTCCTCGCCGCGACAGGCAGAGAAAGCGAGTCTTGCGCGCAATCGAGCTTCAACACGGCATAGCTGCACTCGGGACGCAATGCCCCTTCCGTCAGGGTGAGCGCCCATGTTTGCTCCCCGACGGGCGTCTTGACGACGATCGCGGGGATCTGGCCGACCTCCTCGAAATCTTCCTGTCCGCCGCGCTTTTGCAAAAGTCTGCGGGCAACGGTCGCGATGTCCCCGAGGGTCGCGGGGCCCTCCTCCCCGAGTTCTTCGCGGGCGGCGAGATATTCGCCGTAGGCCCCTTTGAGGGTCTCGTCCCCGAAGGTGACCTCGTCGATCGCAGCGGAGAGCATGGCCTTCCCCTCCCGGCAAAGCGTCCCGAAGAGGACGATCTCGGCCATGGTGGGGTCGCGATATTCCGATTTAAAGTATTTCTGCAACAGGACAAGCTGTGAGGGGGTCATGTCGAGATCGTATTGCTTAATGAGCGATTCAAGGCCACCCATGTCCAAATCACGGAAGCCAAATACATTTTCGAACGCTTGCCGCGCGGGACGCTCTTCCGCGAGTGCGGCGGGCAGGGCGAGGCTCGCCTCCCGTCTCCCCTCGGGGCGCAAGACAAGGGCCTTGATCGCGGCGAGTTCCTCTTCCGATACGCTCCCGTAGATCGCATAGACCTTTGCGGCGCGGAGGGTGAAGGGCTCCTCCGTATAAAGGCGGAGACGGGCTTCGGCCGCTTCGGAAACGCCGTCTGCTCCCCCGCCGAACGGTTCGGTAGCAAAGACGCGGGCGCCCGCAAGGCCGGCGTACATCCCGACCGCCGTCTCTCCATCGCCGAGCGCCTTCAAAAGAGGAAGGGGGCGGGAACTTTCCGCAGTATAGCGGTAGAGAATGCGGACCTTTTCGACAGTCTTGATGCCCAATACCTCGCCGATCTCATAAAAAAGGGCCCTCGCCTCGCGATCGAACCCCTGCTTTTTTTCTGCATAAAAACGGCTTATCACGTTCCGAACCTCCCGCGGCGCAAGGCGTTCTTTGCCTCGACGGCGCGCCTTAAAACCGCGCATTTATTATAATATAACAGTACTGCCATCGTCAAGCGGCAAAAAATTTTTTTTGGGGAATTTCACACGCTGTACCTTACAAAAAACCCCACCGGAGGGGAGACCTCGGGCGGGGCGATGCGTTTCATTTTCTGAAAACGATGATGAGCACGATGATGACAATGGAGATGACCGCGCCGATCGAATAGGTGATCCAGCGGATCTTTTTGATCTTTTCGTCGCTCATGGGCACATAGCCCGTCGGCGTGATCTTCTTCTTGCAGCGCGGGCACTCCGTCATATGGTCCAGCACGGGATAACCGCAATGCGGGCAGGCATGGGTGCGCTGTTCGATCTTTGCTTTTTTATCTTCGTAGATCGTCGTTTTCTTCATAAAAAGATTATAGCATATTCTTCGCGAACTTTCAATCATTTTTCTTCATGGGAAAAATTTCCCCCGCTCCCCCCTTTTTCACTTTTCCCAAACATCTTTACAAACCTCATAAAAAGTAGTATTCTATAACTACTTTCATAAAATGGGAGACCCGAAATGAAAAAGAAAACGACCGCCCCCGAGGCCGAACGGGAAGAAGCCCTCGGCGGCAAGATGACGATCTACGAGTATGAGCAGAAGTACGTCAAGCGGCAGAACGTGCGCGGGGCGAAGTTCTTATTGCGCTTTATGGCCGCTATCGTCGGGGTGTTCCTCCTCGTCGTGCTCGTCCTCGTCACCCTCCGCGTCTACGATCTCAACGAATATGCGGGTTACGGCACGGGTGCGGCATGTCTCGTGCTCTATATCTGCGTCTTTATCGTCCCCACCGTCAAGATCTTGCATGCGGGGTACTTCATGACGAACGTCAACGGCTCCACCGCAAGGAAGGCCCAGCGGCACAACAAAAAGCTGCGGCACGACATCGCGGATAAGATGATCGATCTCACGGCCAAAGTCGAGGGCGTCGGTTGGTACGATTCCGAAGTCGTGGGCAGAATGGCGATCGCGCTGAAAACGGGCAACGAGGAGAAGCTCAAAACTTGTTTGACCGAGCTCTACAAGGGGTCGGTGAAGAAGTCCGCCCGCTCCCTCATCCGCAAGTGCGCCTTGAAGAGCGCCGCCTTTTCCGCCGTTTCGCAATCGGCCAAGATCGACGCGGCAATCGTCGTCGTCATCAATCTGCAACTCATCAAGGACCTCGTGTTCCTCTATGGGTTCCGCCCGTCGGATGCAAGGCTCGTCAAGATCTTTGCGACCGTCATCTCCAACGCCCTCGTCGCCTACGGGCTGGGCACGGCCAACATCGGAGGCGCCGTTGCAAAGACGATGGGCAGCGCCGTCAAGGGCATTCCCATTCTCGGGTCCGCCATCTCTGCCCTCGTCGATTCCTCCGTGCAGGGGCTCGTGAACGGCACCCTCACGACGGTCATCGGCTACCAGACTATCAAATACCTCAATAAAGAATACCGTTTGCAGAACATTTTGGACGGCATCGACGTCTCGGAGACGGAGGCCGAGCTCACCGAGGATTGCACCGAGCTCGAGAGCGAACTCAAAAACCGCAAGAAAAAGCTCGCCCCCGCTGTATAAGGGGGAACTCTCATCATTCGAGCGGTGATTTGACCGCGCTCTTGCAAAAAGAAACAAAAAAGAAATCCGCCCGAGGGGTCCCTCGGGCGGAAATGTTTTATGGTTTCGCTTTAACCCAACGCGGGCGGGGTCACCGTCTGTCCGCCGTAGGTAAACTCGATCGTGATGAGATAATCGGCATCCGACTCTTCTTCGTGGAAGGTCTGCGTGAGCTTGACGATCTTTCCGTCCTTAAAGACAAATACGTTCGTGGTCGGTATGATAGGCGCATCTTCCGACACATCCTCCGAATACAAGAAAACGCCTTCTACAACGTAGCCGCCCAGCTCTTCGCTGTATTCGGCTTTGCCCGCGTCGTCGGCGAAGGGGGTAACATATTCTCCCAAAATGGCCACGGCCGTTGCGACCTCCCTATGCTCGGGCAATATGCTCCATTCCCCTCCCTCTTCCTCTTGCTCATAAGTATTCTCGCCGTCATAATAGTAGCGAATGGTATGGCCGCTGACCACTTGCACGATGTTCTCCGCATTCCCTGCGCGAACGATGTCGATCGTCATCGCGTTCGAGGAGTACGAACCCATCGTGAGCCGCATCTGCAGATTCAGTTTAAGGTTTTCGAAATTGCTCTCCGCAAACGCCGCCGCCCAAGCCTCTTCGAAGTTCGCTTCGGGGAGTTTTCCGTCCGTTTGCGAACCCTGTCCGCCTCCCTCGTCGACGGGGAATCCCTCGGGGAAAGTCACCTTTTGTCCGCCGTATGTAAAGTCGATATCATAAACGTATTCGACCGTATATCCGTCATCGGTATAATTTTCGAGTTGATCGTACACAAAGTGGGAGATCTTGCCGTTTTTGAATACGAAGGTAAGCGTCAGGACAAGTTCGCACTCTTCCCCGCCCGGCATCGTGTGTTTCTCGCTCGTCGTCAAGACATATCCCTTCTTTGCGTCGTAAGTAAACTTTTCGCCCTCTTCTGCGGGTTCGGCAAAGAGTTCTAAAATCTGGGAAACGAGCGGCTGGCTTTCCGATGCGGTCCAAATTCCGTACTCTTTCGTATAAATGTGGCCGTCATAATAATATATTTCTTCGGTTGTTCCGTCATCCATGTCGCCGACCCAATACTCGCGGCCGTCCGCACAGACGACCGTGGCCGTCTCGGCCATGCTCTCCGGGCCCATCTCCTCCCAATCTTCGGGCCGGGGACCGGAAAATTTCAGGAAATAATCCGTCCTCCACGTTGCCTTGAAGTTCTCGAAGTTTGCCTCGTCGAAGGCCGCCGCCCAACTCGCGTCAAAGGTATCCGCGGAGAATTGCTGGCCACCCGATTGGGCAGAGCCGAAGCCGCACGCCGCGATCCCGACGCACATTGCTCCCGCAAGGGAGACCGATAAAAGTGCTGCCATTTGTTTTTTCATATCTTTCTCCTTGTACACAGGCTCAACCTGTGTTTCTCTTATTATACAGTTTTAAACTGTATAATGTCAAGTGTTTAGGGGGGAAAATGAAAGAATTATATCATTTATCGAAAAATTTGAAGATGTTGAGGACTCAATACGGTTACACCATGAAGTATGTCGCCCAACAGCTCGGCATTGCATACCAATCCTATCAATGTTACGAACGCGGACTGACCGTTCCCACGCTGCAAAACTATATCAAGCTCGCCCGTCTGTACGATGTTTCCCTCGACGACCTGATAGAAGAATGACGCCCCGTGTACAAAGCACGGGGTCGATTTTTTCCCAAAAAGAAAGCCGCGCACCGCGGCGTGGTCTAAAACAAATCGTAGCGGAATGAATACAGCCGCAAACGATCACCTTGATGCGTCAGTCTCGGGCATGGGTGGGCTGTTTTCCGTCGTATCGACTGCGACGATCTCCCCGACGGCGTCGCGCAGGGCGGTGAGATATTCCGATCTTTCCTGCGGTGTTCCCTCGACGGTGAGGATGTCGCCCGCCATGAGTGCGGTGCCGCCGCCCGCGGGAATGACCTCTTCTCCGCGCATTACCGACGTGACGAACGCCGACTGCGGCCACAGGATATCGCGGATGCTGTTCCCCGCCGCCACGCCGACGCGCACCTTGACGGTGAGTTTTTCCGTCCGCGCCCCCTCTTCCTCCATGAAATCCTCCAAGAGCCGTTCGTAGAGGGGCTCCGTCCGCAGCACCCTGCCGAGCAAAATGCTCACTGCGACCGCCAGCACGACGGGCAAAAGATAGGTGAACGAGCCCGTCAGTTCCACCGTCATGATGATGCTCGTGAAGGGCGCCTTGATGACCGTTGCGAAGAAGGTGGCGAGGCAGATAATGATGACGGTATCCGTGAGCTCGGCGGGCATGCCCATCTTCACAAATAAAAGGGAGAGAAGGGCGCCCATGCCCGCGCCGATGGCGAAAATGGGGAAGGACGTGCAACAGGGCGTCTCGGCGCCGATATTGCAGGCGGTGACGATGAGGCGGAGGACGACCGCGACGAGGAGCGTCACCCACACCGGAGAGGAAAAGAGCGGTAAGATGTTCCCGAACTTCCCCTCGGGGCCCGTTGCAAGGCTCTCGATGAAGAACTTCCCGCTCCCCATCGCATAGACGGAGAGGAGGCCGACCGACCCCGCAAGCAGGAAGGGAATGAGCATGCGCAAGCTCCACATGAAGTGTTTGGGCCTGATTTTACGGAAGAGCTTCCTCAGCCCCATCGCCGAAAAATAGAAGGCGACGCCGAGCGCGGAGACGATGACCGCCGCGAGAAGGACATAGGGCAGGAAGGCGAGCGAGGTCTCGGCAAAGTAGAAACCTTGGAAAATGGGCCTCGCAAAGAGCCCCAAATGGGGTGCGAGGGCGGCACGGATCACCATTGCAACGACGACGGACGCAAACGAACTCGCAAAAACTTCGGGCGTAAAGCGCTTGTGCGTCTCCTCATAGGCAAAGACGATGCCCGTGAGCGGAGCGTTGAGCGCGACCGCAAGGCCCGCACATGCGCCCCCCGTGATCTGATACCGCCTGACGGCGGAATTGCGCTTCAAGACCGAGCCGAGGCCGTCCCCCACCGCACCGCCGATCATGAGGCTGGGGCCCTCGCTTCCCGCCGAAAGGCCGAAGAAGATGACGACGAGGCTCGCCGCAAACATGCCCGTGAGCACTTTATACCACTTGAAACGGAGAAGCCCCTGCGCCGCGCCCTCCGTCTGCGGAAAACCGCTCCCCCTTATGATGGGAAGGAAACGGACAAACCCGCCCACGACGACCGCGCCCAAAAAGAGCCCCGCAAAGAGCAGAGGGATGAAGGCGGGCCTATCGAGGATATAGCCGTAATAGCCGCGCGTAAATTCCTCGCACATCTCCACGAAGGCGTTGAAGAGCGTGACGACGACGCCCACAAAGGCGCCCGTGAGCGCGCCGACCGCGGCGATCTCGAACCCGCGGTGAAGATTACGTTTTAAGGAATGGCCATGGGGCTTCATGCGCCCATTTTACCACGCGTACGGAAAAATGTAAAGCTATTTCTCCCCTCCCCCTTGGGAATTGGAGAAAGAAAAACGCCGACGGACTGTCGGCGTTTTTCTCATATATGGAGCGCGAGACGGGAGTCGAACCCGCCGGAATCAGCTTGGGAAGCTGACGCCATACCGCTAGGCGACTCGCGCATCTTCTCCCCTATTATACAAAACCGGGGAGAGCGTGTCAAGCGCAAACGAGCGCGCTTTTGCAAAAATTTTAGTCGGCGAGGCGGAAAAGGTCCTCCGTCGCATACACGAGCGAGAGCGTGAGCGTCTTTCCCCCGCGGGATACGGTAAACTCCACCGTGTCGCCGAGGCGCACTTCGAACAGGAATGCCGTCAGCTTAAAATCCCGCGTGACCGCGATCTCCCGTTCTCCGCCGCGCGTGGAGATGATCTTGGCGGAAATGAGCGTATCGCCCACGAGCATGCCCATCTTGTCGGCCGCTCCGCCGCGCGTGATGTCGTAGATGACGATCTTTTCCTCGATGTACAGCTTGCCCGTCTCCTCGTCCCAGACGGAACGGGAATCCTGCACCTGTACGCTTACGCTGAGGCGGGCCTGCGCCGCACCGTGGGCCTCGGGGCTCTTCGCGCAAGTGTCGATGATATTCTGCGCGATGGCAAGGGCGGTATTCGCGGGAATGGCGTAACCGAACCCGACGACGTCCTCCACTTCCCTGCCGCCGTTGACGATACCGAGGAGCTCGCCCGAAGCATTGAAAAGCCCGCCGCCCGAGTTGCCCGGATTGACGGCCGCGTCGAAGCGGATCTCGGAGAGAGTGATGTAAGTCTTATCGTCGGAAGCGAGGAACTTCGCATCCTCCGCCTCTACGGAGACAACGCCCGCCGTCACCGAGACGCCCTCGCCGTCCGCATTGCCGACGGCATAGACGCGCTCGCCCGCGGTCACGCTGTCTGAATCGCACGCCGTGACCTCTTTGGCGATCGTCTTGCTCTCCGCGGTGTTTTTGAGCATCTCTTCGCCTTCCACTTTGAGCACGGCGATATCGTACTCCATCGTCCCGCCGACATAAGAGGCCTCGATGGCGCGCGTCTTGATCTCGGAACCGTACAAAAAGACGGAGATATCGTCGCTGACATGGGCGATGGCCTCGTTCCCCACACTGTCCGCGCTGAAAACCACATGATAGTTGGTGACGATGAGGGCGTCCCCCGCCGCCGTATCCAGATCGTAGATGATGCCCGAGCCGATGCTGTAATATTCGGCCGCATTGCGGGAAGCGGGGAAGAAATGCGCCTGCACATAGACGACGGAACGAAGGGCCTCCTGCGCATAGGCGCCGTTATCCTCCTTGACGCCCATCTCCTTCAAAAATTCGAAGTAGGTGCCGTCGAAGCTGCCGTCCTCCTTTGCCTCGTCAAAGAGACGGCGGAGCTCTGTAGAAGGCGCCTCGAGCGAGGCAAGCCAGCTCTCGTGCGAACCCTCTTCGCCCCGCTCTTCGGCGACGTCATAAGGGAAGCGTTTATCCGCCGAGGCGCCCGAAAAATCATCGAGCGAACAGCCCGCGAAGAGAACGATGCCGGCGCAAAGAACGGCCGCCGCGGCAATGAAAAATTTTTTCTTCATTTTTACCCTCGTTTTTTACGTTTTCTTGATACAATATTATACCACCTTTCGGTGAAAAATACAAGAAAATTATGTGACCGCCCTCCTACCTTCACCCGCTCATTCCGCCTCCCTCATTCCGAGGGCGTAGCCCGAGTGAATCTTTGTCCCCGCTGTCATACCGAGCCGAAGGCAAGTGTATCCCCTTATACGAAGTCCGCAGGTTAACCGCGTCATTCTGAGGGAGCGAAGCGACCAAAGGATCCCGAAATACGAAGTCCGCCCTCATTCCGAAGCGCCGTAGGCGGTGAGTGAATCTTGGCTCCTCCGTGGGAGGAGCTGTCACGCGCGAGCGTGACTGTGGTGGGGCGAGCTATCATTTCGTCATGTTGAGCCGCGCGGTACGCGCGTGTCGAAACATCTCCTTATTTTTATAATGCGGAGACCCTTCGACAGGCTCAGGGTGACGCAATTAGAACGTCACCCCCACCCCCCTACCCCCCTCCCATGGAGGGGGCTTGCGGACTTCGTACTTCGGGATCCTTTGGTCGCTTCGCTCCCTCAGGATGACGCGGTTACCCTGCGCGGGACGGGCTGCGAGCCTCGAAATGACGCGGTTACCCTGCGCGGGGCGGGCTGCGAGCCTCGGAATGACGCGGTTACCCTGCGCGGGGCGGGGATCCGGGTTACCTTTGGTTGAACTTCTTCCGGACGAACCAATCGGTGACGCGTTCGGGGAGCATTTTATTCACATAGCGCAAAAAATTGTATTTCCCCACCGCGGAGACGGGAGGCGGATTGTGTTTGCCCGCGAGCTTTAAGACGGCCTCCGCGACGAGGGAGGGGCTCATACCGCCCTGTTCCATATTGGCGAGCGCGGCCGAGGCCTTCTTGACCGAAGGGGAATAGGCAAGGCTCTCCTCCTCGCCGTACACCCTGCGGTTATAGGTAAAATCGGTGGCCGTTCCCGCGGGAAGGAGGGCGCTCACCCTCACGCCGTGGGGACGAAGCTCCATATCTGCCTCGCGTGCGAGCATCGAGAGGGCAGCCTTGGACGAAGAATAGAAGCTATCGTAGGGAATGGGCATATCCGCGCCCAAGGAGCCGACGAGGATGGCTCTGCCGCCCCGCCGCTTCAAAAAGGGCGTCGCCGCGCGCAGGGCCTCCACCGCACCGAAGTAGTTGACTTCGAAGAGATACCGGTAATCCCCGCTCTTCGCGTGTTCGATGGGCGCCGCCATGGAAAAGCCCGCCGAATAGATGAAGAGGTCGATGGCCCCCGCCTCTTCGCCCGCGCTCTTCACGGCCCGCGCGATCTCGCCTTCGAGGGCGGCGTCGGCCGAAAAACTCTTGATGCGGTCGCCCTTGAACGGCGTGCGCGAGACGTTGAACACGCGGTAGCCCTTCGAGAGAAGTTTGAGGGCCGTCTCCCGCCCGATCCCCGAGGATCCGCCGACGACAATCGCGGTGCGTCTCGCGGACATGGTATGCTCGGAATGCGTCGGCGCTTTGATCTCTTCCCGCTTTTCCTCTTGTCTTGCGGACTGCATTTCCTCTTTGGACTGCTCGGTTTTTTCCTGTTTCATACCCAAAGTATGCTTCATGTTTTTATGAAGTATGCGCGCGCCGCCCCGTGCTTTTTTTGTGGGCGGCGCGCAATCATAAATCTATGATTTCGGCGCAAACTTGTGGTATGCTGAAAAGAAACCAATATTTGCTCCTCGCGGCGTTTGCGGTGCTCCTCGCCATCCTCGCCCATTTCAGCGGGCGCATGGCGGCCACCCCCGCCTTCACTTTTGCCGATGAGCGCCGCGAAGTCTTTCTCACCTTCGACGACGGTCCGAGCACCGTCGTCACGGGCAAGATCCTCGATACTCTGCAAGAAGAAAACATCAAGGCGACCTTCTTCGTCGTGGGCGAACGGGTGTACGGGCGGGAGAAGGTGCTCAAACGCATGGTGCGGGAGGGGCACACCGTCGGCGTACATTCGCAGTCGCACCGCTACGATAAGATCTATGCTTCCGCCGAAGCGCTTGTCGGGGACGTGCAGGCGTGCGCAAAGCTCATCGAAGAGACGACGGGCGTCGCGCCGAAGGTCTACCGCTTCCCCGGGGGAGGCAGGCACGAGAGGGAGGAGGAGATCTTGCAGGGCCTCGGCTATCACATCGTCTGGTGGAATGCCGTGAACGGCGATGCCGAACTTACCGCCCCCGACGCACAGACGCTGGCGGAGACCGCCCTGCGCACTTCCAAGGGAAAAAAGCGCGTCGTCCTCCTCATGCACGACAGGGCCGACTGTGCGGCGACCGCCGAGGCGCTTCCCGCCATCATTAAGGCCTTTCGCGAAGAGGGATGCGTCTTTCGTGCCTTCTGACCCGTCCGCACAGCCTTTCCCCCATCCGATACAACAGGCCGACGGGGACGATGGCCGCGGACAGGCCGAGCGAGATCGCCCACTGCGTGAGGTCGAGGGCCGTCAGGCCGAAGAGGACGCGGACGGGCGGGATGACGACGAGCAAAACGGAGAGAAGGACGCCCACCCCCACCGTGAGAAGCAAAATGCAGTTGGGCGATTTCGGGCGGGAGAGCATATCTTCCCGCCGCACGTTGAACCCGTGGAAGAGTTCGAGGCCCGAGAGGGCGACAAAGGCCATCGTGCTCGCGACGCCGTTCCCCCATACTCTGTTTGCGCAGACGAACATCGTAACGAGGATGACGGTCTGCGCGAGGCCGAAAAATATGATACGGCAGAGCGATCGCCGCGAAAATATTTCTCTGTCCGAGACGGGGGGCCGCAACATTGCGCCCTCCGTCTTTTCGACGCCCAGCGCGAGGACGGGCAGCGAATCGGTGATGAGGTTGACCCACAAGAGCTGGGTCGAAGTGAGAAAGTCATACCTCCACAAAAAGAGGGAGACGATGAGGACGCTCAACACCTCGGCGAGGTTGGTCGCGAGGAAGAAGGAAATGGTCTTTTTGATGTTGAAAAAGACGCTGCGGCCCTCCTCGACGGCGCGCACCATGGTGGAAAAATCATCGTCTGCGAGGACGACGTCGGCGGCATTTTTGGTGACATCTGTGCCCGAGCCCATCGCGACGCCGATATCCGCGGCTTTGAGCGCGGGGGCGTCGTTGACCCCGTCGCCCGTCATCGCGACGACTTCGCCGCCCGCTTTGAGCGCGCGCACGATCTCCGACTTATGCCCCGGGGAGACGCGCGCATAGACGCTGTAACGCTTGACGTTGCGCGAAAATTCTTCCTCCCCCATCTTGTCGAGCTCCTCGCCCGTGACGACCTCGGAAACATTCGACGCAATGCCGAGGCGGGTCGCGATGGCGAAGGCCGTTTGGGGGCTGTCGCCCGTGATCATCACTGTCTTGATGCCCGCCCGCGCGCATGCCGCGACGGCCTCCTTGGCGCCCTCCTTCGGGGGATCGAGCATGGCGGCAAGGCCGATGAAGGTGAGATCTTCTTCTTGCGCTCCGTCCCCGTAGGCAAAACCGAGAACGCGCATGGCCTTTGCGGCGTATTCCGACGACTTTTTTTCGATTTCCGAGCGGTAGACCTCGGACATGGGTGCCTCGCCCTTCGCCGTGAGTACCTTTGTGCACCGCTTCAACAGGACGTCTGCCCCGCCCTTTACATAGAGCCGCGTCTCCCCGCCGAAGGTGCAGAGGACGCTCATCATCTTGCGCTCGGAGGAGAAGGGCGTGCCGCCCACGGCGCGGAAGGAAAAGGCGCTGTCCCGCCCGTCGGCATATTCCAAAAGGGCGATCTCGGTGGGGTCGCCCAAATAGCTGCCCGCGCTGCCCTTGACCGAATGACAGACGCGAATGCAGCGCAAGAACTCGCGCATGCAGTTTTCGCCCCCCGTCCCCGCAAAACCGACGGAAACACTTTCCACCGTCATACGGTTTTTTGTGAGAGTGCCCGTCTTATCCGAACAGATGACGCTGCAACTGCCGAGCGCTTCCACCGCCGAGAGTTTGCGCATGACGGCGCGGCTCTTCGCCATGCGCTGTACGCCCATTGCCAAAATGACGGTGACGACGGCCCCCATCCCCTCGGGAATGGCCGCAACGGCGACCGCGATCGCCGCCATGATGTTTTGGAGCAGGGTGAGCCGCTGCGCGAGCATCCCCCCCGCAAACAGCACGAGGGCGACGAGGAGCACGGAGACGGTGATGATCTTGCCGAGCTTGGCGATCGTCTTATCGAGGGGGGAAGGGTCGGGACGGTTTTCGTGCAAGAGGGTGGCGATGCGGCCCATTTCGGTATCCATGCCGCACCCCACGGCAACGCACCGCGCCGTGCCCTTCACGCAGAACGAGGAGAGGAAGGCGGTGTTCCTGCGCTCGGAGAGGGCGGTCTTTTCGACGACGCAATCGTATTTTTTGACGGGGACGCTCTCGCCCGTGAGCGCGGATTCGTCGCAGCGGAAATTCTCGCTCGAAAGGATGCGGCAGTCCGCGGGAACGCGGTCGCCCTCTTCGAGTTCGACGACGTCGCCGACGACGAGTTCCTCCGCATCGATCTTGACGACCTTCCCGTCCCGTATGACTTTTGCCTCGCATTTGGAGAGCTTTTTGAGGTTGGCGATGGCCGCATCCGCGCGGTACTGTTGCAGAAACCCCACGACGGCGTTGAGGAGGATGACGGCGAGCAGGATCGCGGTATCGGCGAGTTCGCTCCTGTCCCCCGTGACGAAGGCGAGCACGCCCGAAAGCGCCGCCGCCGCGATGAGGATGAGCGTCATGAGGTCCTTGAACTGCGCAAAAAAGAGCATGATCTTGCTCTTCTTTTTGCCCTCTTTCAGGCTGTTTCTGCCGTTCTTTCGGAGGCGGAGTGCGGCCTCCGCGCTGCTCAATCCTCCCGCCGAGCTCCCAACGCGGGCGAGCGTTTTTTCAATGGTCTCGCGGTATTGTTCCATACGGATAGGGTATGACGGGGCGGCCGCATTTATGATAGAAAGGCGGCGGGCGGGGAGCCCGAAGCTCCCCGCCCGCCGCAACGGAAGCGCCCCCGTCCGCAATGGCGGACGGGGGCGCAAAACTCATAAGATCTCCGTGAGGGTGAACCTCGTCTTATCGCACGAGGTGAGGAAGTATTCGATGCCCTCCTTCTCGCACCGCAGGGGGAAGAACCCCGCGCCGTGCAGGTGGCCGAATACCACCATGTCCGCCTTGTTCTCCTCGAAGAGGGCTGTGAAGAGGGTATCTTCCTTCTTCACGTTGAAGGGCGGATAGTGCAGAAGGACGATGAGTTTATCCCCCTCCCCTCTCACCTTCTCCACCTCCTTGAAGGCGAGCTTGAAGCGTTCGGCCTCCCGCAGATAGAGCTTGGTATCGTGTTCGGTGAAATCGGCGCTGCCGGGGACCGTCCAACCCCGCGAACCCGCAATGACGATGTTGCCGAGTTTGAGACAGTCGTTTTGCAGAAAGTGAAAACCGCGCGGCGCGCTCTCGCGGATGCGCATGATGCCGCTCCACCAGAAATCGTGATTGCCGCGGACAAAGACCTTCTCCCCGGGCAGATCGCAGAGGGACAAGACGTCGTACATGCCCTCCTCGAACTTCATTCCCCACGAGGTATCGCCGCCGAGGAGGACGACGTCGCCATCCCCCACCTTTTCCAGCCAATCACGCCTGATTTTTTCGAAGTGCCCCTCCCATTCGGGGCCGAATACGTCCATCGGCTTATCCGACTTGCCCGAGAGATGCAGATCGCTGATCGCAAACACCTTCATAACGGGTCAAGTATAGCACACGCCGCCCAAAAATGCAAGCAAAAGAACGCGGGCCGCCCGCATGCGCCCCTTCCGCGTCGGTGAAAAAAACCACTAACGAGAGGGAGCTTTTGCAACATGTTTGACAAAAGTTTTCGGAAAATTTATAATCCGAATGAGTAATCGAAGGGGTTAGCCCGTTACATTGATGAGAGGTGCAGACGTGGACGACACAGCCGCCGGCCTTTACCGTCGTTTTCTGCAAGGCGACGGCTCCGCGCTCGAAGCGCTTGTCACGCGTTACAGCGATGCGCTCGTGCGGTTTGCCTATTGCTATCTGAAAGATCCGTTCGCCGCGGAAGACGCCGCGGAGGATGCCTTTGTTGCGCTCATCGTAAAGAAGCGCTCCTTCACGGACGAGACCAACCTCAAAGCCTACCTCTACAAGACTGTGCGGAACGGGTGCATCGACCGCATCCGTGCGGACAGGCGGCAGGCGGCTCCCCCCGAACGCACGGTGGACGCCGAAGTTCTCCTCGAACTCAAAGAGCAGAGCGCCGCCGTGTACGGGTGCATGCAGGAGCTCCCCGCACAGTACAGGGATGTGCTCTATCTCCTCTATTTCGAGGGGTTCCGCCCCGAGGAGGCGGCCAGGATCCTGAAACGGACGAAAAAACAGACCTACAACCTCATCGCCCGCGCCAAGGCTGTCCTCAAACAAATTCTCATCAGCAAAGGAGTGGGCCATGAAAACATATAGAGAACGGACGGAAGAGATCCTCGAAAAGGCGGAAGGCATCAAAAAGACGCGTGCCGCGCGCAGGAAAAAGCTCGCCGCGGGCCTCTCGTGCACGCTTGCGGCCGTGCTCGTGCTCAACCTCGCCCTCTTTCTGCCCGGCGGGGGGGATCACTCCCTCGCCGACACCGATCCGACCGAAACGGCTCCCGCCTATTTTGCCGTGAGAGAGCGGCTGGCTTCCATCCTCCGCGATTTCGAAGAGGACGATCAACATTGGGCGGATGCGCCCGGGAGCGAACAAAGTGCGCCCAAAAAGGTCTACCGCAACCTCGCGGACAAACAGACGGAGGGCGTGACCGGGGGCGATCTCTTTGCGCAAAGCAACGGGACGGCCTTCTACCTCACAACAGACTACCGCCTGCAAGCCTACTCCGTCGCGACGGCCTCCCCCATCGGCGAAGTCGCCATCAAGCCCGAGGGCGGGTTTACCTTCTTCGGCGAAACGCGGGAGATGTACCTTTCCGACGACCTCTCCTCGGCCACCGTGTTCACCTCGGCCTACGACCCCCGAACGCTGCGCACTTACACCGCCATCATCGGGGTCGAGACGAAAGATCCTACCACCATGTCCGTGACGGGGGTGCAATATATCTCGGGAAGCTACATCACTTCCCGCTTGGCGGACGGCAACTTTTGGGTGGTCTCCCAATTTACCGTGCCCCAAGATTGCGACCTTTCGGACGAGAGCGAATATATCCCGCAAACGGGCGTTTTGGGCGCCATGGAACCCATTCCCGCCGAGGCCATCTTCCTGCCCGACGAGGCGCAAAAGCCCGCCTTTACCGTCCTCTCTTCCCTCTCGGAAGGGGGCAAGCTGCTCGCCGTGCGCGCCCTCCTCTCCTTTACGGGCGACGCGTACTTCTCGCAAGACGCCATCTATGCGACGGGCGGATTTCTTGCAAAGACCCCGACGGACGTGGGCGCGGAGAGCTATGAGTACCGCACGCACGTCGTGCGCATCGCCTACGACAAACAGGGCGGCCTCGCATTGAGCGCAACGGCGACCGTTCGCGGAAAGATCGAAGGGCCCTTCTCGATGGATGAATGGGACGGGACCCTCCGCGTCTTTGCGACGACGGGCTACCTCCCCCGCGGCGCTTTGAAGAGGACCCCCGTTCCAAGCGAGACGAACGTCTCCCTCTTCATCTACGAGGCGACGACGCTGCGCCCCCTCGCGAGCAAGGAGGGCTTCGCCCAAGGCGGCGAAAGCGTGCGCGCCGCCCGCTTCGACGGCGACAGGGCCTATGTGTTCACCGCCTCGCGAATTTCCGACCCCCTGTTCGCATTTGACCTTGCCGACCTCGGCAAGATCGTCTGCACGAAGGGCGGGATCCCCGGGTTTGCCATCTACCTGACGAAGTTTACGGACGGGCTGTTGCTCGGCATCGGGAGCGGGACCGTCCCCTTGGGCGTCAACGTGGAACTCTACGACGGGCAAGTCGTTCAGGTCGCCTCCTCTACGGCGGCAGAGGCTTGGAACGATCTCCAAAACTTCAACGTATTTTGCATTGAGGGGGAATACGGGCTCGTCGGCTTTGCCGCCCGCAGGGGCAGCGACCGGGAACCTACCTACTTCCTCTTCCGCTGGGACGGGGAAACGCTCTCGGAGACCGCCGAGATCCCCATCTCGTGTTCCCCCGAAAACGCCCGCGCCTTTTGCGAGGACGGCGTGTTCTACCTTTTCGACGGCAACCTCACCGCCCTTCCCCTTACTTGATGATCTTGCGTATAACAAAAAAGTGCCGATAAGGCACTTTTTTTATGAAAAAGGCGCCATTTGGGCGCCTTTTATGCACTGCGTTCAACCCAAAATGAGGGTGGCGAGGCCGACAAAGATGAGCAGGGAGAGCGCGTCGACGATGGTCGTGATGAAGGGCGAGGCGACGGCGGCGGGGTCGAGCTTGCACTTCTTGACGAGCAGCGGGAGCATGCAGCCCACGAATTTGGCCATGACGACGGTGCAGAAGAGCGCGAGCGACGTGATGAGGCAGATGAGGATGCTGTATCCATCGAAGCCGAAGAGCAATTTATCGATGAGTATCAGCTTTGCAAAACATGCGACGGCGAGGGTCGCGGCGAGGAACAGACCTGCGCGGAACTCCTTCCATAGGACCTTGCCCGCGTCTTTCGTCGTGAGTTCCCCGAGGGCGAGCGAACGGATGACGGTGACGGAGGCCTGCGAGCCCGAATTGCCGCCCGTATCCATGAGCATGGGTACACAGGCGAGCATGGCGGGCGTGAGCATCCTCTCGAAATTGTTCAGAATGAGCCCCGTGAACGTGGCCGAGATGAGCAAGATCAACAGCCACGGCACGCGCTTCTTCCAGATGGAAAAGACGCTCGCCTTCAAGTAGGGCTTGTTGTCGTGCAAGACACCGGCCATCGCCTCGATATCCTCGGTGTTCTCTTCCTCGATGACGTCGATCGCGTCGTCGACGGTGACGATGCCTACGAGCCGCCGCTCGTCGTCTACAACGGGAATGGCGAGGAAGCCGTAGTCGGAGATCTTGCGGGCGACCGCTTCTTTATCGTCCTTCGTGTTGACATAGATAACGTTCTCCTCCATGATATCGGAGATGAGTGCGCCCTTCTTCGCGAGCATGAGGTCCTTGGCCGTGACGAGCCCGATGAGCTTGTTGGCGGGGTCGGTGACGTAGCAGGTATAGATGGTCTCCTTGTCGATCGCCGTCTCGCGAATGGTATCGAAGGCCTGCTCCACGGACATGGTAGGCATAAAACGCACGAACTCGATCGTCATGATGGAGCCCGCGCTGTCCTTCGGGTACTTCAAAAGCTCGTTGATGTAGGCGCGCGTCTCGCTGTCGGAGAGGGCCAAGAGACGTTTGACGACGTTTGCGGGCATCTCTTCGACGAGGTCGACGGTATCGTCGAGGAAGAGCTCATCCATGACATCTTTGAGCTCTCTGTCGCTCAACTTCTTCATGAGCTTTTGCTGGGTATCGGGGTCGATCTCGACGAACATCTGCGCCGCGAGGTCCTTGGGGAGAATGCGGAAGAGCACGGGAAGATCTTCCTCTTTGGCGCTCTCGAACACCTCGGCGAGGTCGATCTCGTTCATGCCCGCAAGGAGGGGCTTCAAGACGGCAAAGTTCCTGTTTTCGAGGAGGGCGAGAATCTCGTCCTCCTCGGCGATGAGGCGGGCGACTTCGGGAAGTTCCTCGATGATGTCGACGGTATCGTCGACGGAGACGTCCTCCATGACTTCTTGGAGTTCGTCGTCGTGCAAGCCCTGTATGATCTTCTCTTTGAGCTCGGCGTCGAGGAGGATGAGCACCTCGGCGAGCTGTTCCGATTCGAGGGCGCGGGCGAAGGGAATGACGTCCTCTTCCCCCACTTCGGATAAAATATGCGCCACCTCTTCGGGAGACTTTTTCCTCACCGAATCGGCAGCGCCCTCATAGTCTTTTTGTGCTAATAAACGGATCAATTCTTCTTCCATAACTCCACCTCGCAGAAAAATTCAGAGCAACCGGTGCAGACGAAAGAAGCCGCAGGTAAAATTACGCGGGATGGCGGACCGCGAACCACGGCTCATACAATGGGTCTGCAAAATCGCTACTTCGGCCTTTCACGGTCTTTCCTCCTCGTATTTTTTCTATTATTATATCCCCTGCGCAAAAAAATGTCAACCGCGGGCAGGGGGTTTCCCGAAAAATATGCAAAGGAAAAGGCCGCTTTTTTGCGGCCTTTCGCGCTTTCTTTTTTTCAATCGAACAGGGCGACGGAGGTAACGCCCTTGTATTTGAGCCCCCTCTGCTCGTCGTTGAGCTGTTTGAGATAGTTGTTCCCGCCCGAGCTTCCGTACATATAGAAGTTGAAATCGTGCGAGCCCGCCGCCCGCGGCAGGACGGTGCCCTGCTGCGTCATGTTGCCGCCGGCATCGGCAAGGACGGAGATGTTGATGTTGACGTGGAGAAGATCGTTCAGCCCCTCCGTAAGGCCGCTCAAATCGACCGCGGAATAATTTCTGCCGCCGCCATAGAGGGCGATGCCGCCGTGGACGAACTGCTTCCCGTCCACATCTTCGATGAGCGCGGCGTAGGAGGGCTCCTTCTTGGTGACGAAGTCGATCATGCCTTTGAGGTCGAGTTTGAGCCATTCGTGGAGGGCGCCGATGGGCGATTCAATGAGCGACGAGGAATCGATGAGCGAACTATCCTTCCAATCGTACAGGCGCACATCCCCTTCGAGGCGCAAGACGGAGGCAAAGGACGTTCCGCCCGAATGCTCCCACTCCTTGGTGAAGGCCCGCCACTGGTGGTCGGGCGCGCCCTCATAGAGAAATTCGCCCGAGAAGTTGCTCTCGATGCCCACGGTGAAGAGCCCGCTCGTCTCGATGACGGAATCTTTGAGGACGACGTCGGTCATGACATAGTGCGAATAGAACCACTCGTCGCGATAGAGCGCGCCGTCCGAATAGACGTTGGAGCTCTTTTGTTCGGGATAGGGCGCGTTTTTGCTGTCGCGCAGCTGCGGCTCCTGCCCGTTCACGGAGGAAGCGCGCAGGGCCCTGTTCGCACCCATCTTCAAAATGAACTCCCTGCCCTGCGAGAGGATACACCCCTCGATGGTGACGTTGATCCTGTCGGCGTCCGCGATCTCGGTGCCGGGCAGCCTTTCGAGAAAATACCCGCTGCCGTCGCGGTTGCCGCCGTATGCGCGGACGACGTTTCTGCCGTTCCTCACGCGGCAGTTGACGATCTCGCAATCGGCGTTCACTTCGAGCGTCGTGCCCGTGAGGTTGAGCCTTGTGAGGTCGTATTCCCCCGTTTCGGGATCGGCGAGGAGGGAATCGTCGCAGCCGAGAAGGTTGACGCCGTAGAGCTTCACCCCGTCGGTGCGGATGAGGAAGGCGCAGTTGTCCTGCCCCGCGACGCTCGCCATCTGCCTGTAATTGACGAAGTAGAGCGGCCCCTTATAGAGATCGAGAAGGGGCGTGCCGTTCGCGTCGTGGGCATGGGTATAGTTGCCCGCGTCGATGGACTTGCCGTTGCCGTACACGCTGTTTCTAAATTCGAGCGCATAGGAGATCTTGGAACTCTCGTCGGTGACCGCTTCCTGTGTGTAGCGGTACCACTCGATATTATACGTCGAGCGCATGCGATGCTTTTTGAGGACGGCGAGCCGCTGCTCGATGGAAAGATCGGCCCCCGACGCATCCGTGCCGAGCTTGATGTTTTGCGTGAGGACGATCTCGCGGCCCTTTTCCGCCGCATCGACGAGCTCGGGCGCGTTCCCGACGGCGACGGCGTCGAAAACGATATTGAGCGACAGGGTGCCCTGAACGTTGGCCTTGAAGGCGGCGTTCCCCACCCAGCGGGCGGTGACGGTCACCGCGCCCGTCCCCTTCGGAATGAGCACGGGGTTGCCGCTGCTCCGATCTATTTCGGCGATCTTCCCGCCGCCCGTGACGTCGTATTCGACCTCGTCGCCCGCCTGTTCCAATCCGGACGTGCTGCTGTACGTATAGACGAGGAGGGGATAGGTGTTATCGACAAGGCCGAGCGAGGCATTGTATGCCTTCCCCGCGACGGTATAATCGCGCGCGAGGTCCACCTTCACATTGTTGGCGATCTGGATGACGCTCACCTTTTTGATGACGTTGACGGCGATGGTCTGCGTCTGCGTCTTGGCGCCGTAGGCCGCCGTGACGACGAGGACGAAACTCCCCCCTTCCGCCGCCTTGATCGTCGCCGTATTGCCGTCCGCGGTGAGAAGATCCTCGCGGCCCTCGAGCTTCCAGCTGTACAGGACGCCCTTCGCGCCGCCCGCTGCGACGGCATAGAAGGAGGCGTTCGTGCCCGTCAGAATGGTGACCTCTCGGCCGCCGCCTTCCGCCTCCGAGATCTCGCGGTCGGAGAACACGGAGAAGGTGAACTCCTCGGTGAAGGAGAAGAGATAGAAGATGTTATGGCCGCCCGCCGTGATGGTCGCCTCGGCCTCCTTTGCGCCCTCGCGGAAGGAGATATCGAGCGTATATCTGCCGTTTTTGCCCTTTATGGACTTGCACTCCGCATCGTCGGACGAGAATTGGGGATAGCCCCCCGAACACTCTACAAAGAGCTCTGTGGAAGCTGTGCCCTCAACGAGCAGCATGCTCCCGTCCGTCTCGTCCCCGAATACGGCGCTCTCGCGCGAGGCGGGGTCCTCGAATGCCGCCTTGCCGTTGACGAGCGCGACGGCCTCCTCGGGCTTTGTCACGTTGAGGATGACCGTCTTTCGGATATCGCCGTCGACGCCGTCTTTCACGAAGAGGGAAAGCTCCACCCTGCCCGTGAACGGGAGGAAGATGCTCTTCGCCCCCCTCTCGATCTCGGTGTAGATCTCCGCCGTCTCTTCCGTCTGTTCGATGGTGTATTGGGTAAATTCCATCGGATGAATAGACATGTCGTAGGTATAGCTGCCCGTCGGCACCGCGGCCGTCAGGGTATCCCCCTCTTCTTCGAGGACGACGGGTTCCCCCGCGCCGTCGAAGAGGGTAAAGTCGAAGCCGTAGGGCTTGGAAGATACGACGACGACGGAGAGGCTGTCGGTAAAGCCCTTGTCGTTGCTCGTCGCGACGATCTCCGCCGAACCCTCCTTCAAGGGGACGATCTTGCCCTTCGTTACCTCGACGACTTCGGGATCGCTCGAAGCGAGGGTATAACCCTTCTCCGTCGCGTTGCTCGGCAGGACCTCGGCCGCGACGGTATATTCCAACTTCTTCGCCATATCGAGCGAGAGGATACTCTCGTCCCCGTCGCCGTCGTCGGGCCCCTCCAACTTGATCTCGATGCCGCTGACGGAGATGTTCACGCCGAGGCTGATAATTTTGACGGAGGAAAAAATGACGATAACAAAGACCATGGGAATGACAAGGATAAGCGCGAGAAGTGTTTTTCTCATCAGATACCGCCTCCCGAAAATTCATAGTATTTTCTCTTCAAACGGAAGAGGAGATAGAAGAGCGCCATCCCGACGGCAAGGACTGCGATCCCGCCCGCCAGCGCATAGGTAAGGAAACCAAGCTCGAAGTGCCGCAGTTGGGAGAATACTTTGAGCGCGAACACGAGTCCGCCCACCACGAACGAGAAGAGCATGCCCATGACGATGACGACGGAAACGGTGCCCGAAGATTCCTTGATCTCGCCGTCCTCCTCGGTGGAGAACTTGGCGTGGTTGAAGTCGTAGCGCGTCGCAACGGCGATGTTGGCGAAGCTGAACAGCATGCCCATGCCGCCGATGAATACGGCGTTGGGGAAGCTCACCATGTCCGTCGCCCACAGGGTGATCGCCGAAGCGACCTGCGAGATCATCGTCACGATGAGGCACAGGACGATCTTCGAGAAGAACACCGTCTTATAGCCGATGGGCATCGCCTTGGCCGCATAGAACATCTCGCCGTCGCGGCTGATGTTGGTCGCGCAGAAAACGTTGGTGAGCGCGCCGAAGAGAATGGTGAGGAAGAGCGCAATTTCGAGTTTGCAATCGAGCCCCACGAGATTGACGACAAGCGACGCGCCCACGTCCATGCAGAAGTACACCATGAGCGGCATGATGAATGCCACCGAAAAATAGGAGAACATGTAGGACGGGGTGCGGAAAATGTGCAAAAATTCCTTTTTGAGCAGGGCGTTGAACTTCGAGCCCTTCGGCGTGATGATGTTGTTTTTGAATACTGCGGGGGAAGAGCTTTGGTTGCGCGCCTGCAATGCGCGCGCGAGAATGCGCCTTATGATGAGCATGGAGACGGTGATGCTGACGATCGCGACGGCCGCAAGGCCCACCCAGCTCCACACGGATCCCGAGCCCGTCATGATCCCCGCGAGCCAGCGTGCGGGATAGAGCGCGGAGCACACCGCGCCGATGGTATCGACCACCTTCTCGCTGAAAAAGTATTTGAGGGAATCGCCGAGAAGGAGCTGCTTGACGCCGCTCAAAAGGATGGAATAGAGCCAGATGCACACGCCGAGGAGGGCCGTCACCACGATGAACATGAGGACGTAGCGGTCCTTCAAAAACTTCTTGACGACCTGGTAGAGCGGCACGATGACGGCCGCGATCCCCATCGTGATGAGGGGCAAAAGGAAGCAAACGCCCACCGACAGGGCCCAGAAAACGGGCAGGACGCCCACCCGCCATGCAAACGTCGCATTGATCGTCATGACGGCGACGAGGGCGATCGTGAACTGTCCCCTGTAAAGGGAGATGAGCCGCGCGACAAACAGCGTCCGCGCATTGATGGGCATCGCCGAGAAGATCTTCATATCGTCGGACGTGAAGAGTTCCCTGCCGAGCTGCCCCACGCCGCCGATCACCATGCCCACGATGACGACGGTGTAGAGAATGGTGAAAAGTTCAGTCGAACGGGCGGCAAAATCCGTCTTGCCCGCCGTCTTGACGGCGACATAGACGTCGACGAACCGCCCGAAGAACACGACGAACAGCGCGACGATGGCGGCCGCGAGAAGGAGGCGCAGAAGGAAGCCGATGAGATCGAACTGCCCCGCCTTGAACATGGAGCGGCGTTCCTGCCTGCCCTTTCGCAGGAGGGCCCGCACCGTGCGGAATTTTACGCCGCCCGCGTTTTGGCTTTGATGTTGCGCGACTTGCCGCTTCGGGCTGCGGCGCGCTTCACTCTTCCTGTCCTTCATTGCGTAAGAAATACTCCTCGAAATCGAAATTGGGGTCCCTCGCGTAGATGGCGCCCACGTCGAGTTCGTTGACCTGCCTGCCCTTTCGGATGAGCACGACGCGGTCGCAGAGCTTCGCAACGGTATTGAGGGCGTGCGAAGAGAAGATAATGGAATTTCCCTGCGCGGCATAGGCGTGCATAAAATCTTGCACCGCCCGCATCGTGCGGGGATCGAGGCCCGTCATGGGTTCGTCGAGGATCCAGAGTTTGGGGTGATGGATGAGCGACCCCATCATGCAGATCTTCTGCCGCATGCCGTGCGAATAGGAAGAGATGAGATTTTCGATGGGCTTGCCGAGCTGAAAGACCTCGTCGAGCTCTTTGAGACGCTTCAAACGCAACTTTGTGGGAACTTCATAGACGTCTGCCATGAAGTTGAGATACTGGATGCCCGTCATCTTGACGAAAGTCGCATGGTTATCGGTGACGAAGCCCATGCGCGCCTTCGCCTTCTCCGCCTGTTTGCGGATATCGTACCCCGCGATCTTGATCTCGCCCTGTTCGAAGGGGAGCATGCCTTCGAGGCACTTCAAGGTGGTGGACTTGCCCGCGCCGTTGTGCCCGAGAAGGCCGACGATCTCGCCTTCATAGCAGTTAAAGGTGACGTCGGTCACCGCCCAAGCGGCCTTGCGCGAATAGCGCTTATAGAGCCCCTTTACACTGACGACCTCCTTCGCATTGGGAATGCGGCCGCGGTGCGGCTGGGGTTGTTCGTTCTGTTGGAGCGCGGCAAGTTGGGGTACGGTTTGTTGGGGCGCGGCCGGTTGCACCGCAGCCGGTTGCGGCTGCGGCCGGGGTTGGGGCTGCGGGAATTGCACGACGGTCATCGTCGAGACGGGCTGTTGGCCGAAGGGCCTTATGCCCGCAGGTGCGGGGATCGTCGCGTAGCGGCAGCGGGGGCATGCGATCGCATGGTCCTCCAAAAGGATGCCGCAGTGGGTGCAGTATCTCATAGATATCTCCTCTCGTTCAATAGGCAAATGTCAGGGTGATGGTGACGTTGGAAGTTTGGCCGCTTCTCTCGTCGGTGGAAAGGTACGCGACTGCGATCTTCGCGATATGCTCCCCCGACGTCGTGATCTCAATCGTCATTCCCTTCGGCGTCGCAGCCTCCGGAAATTCCTCCGCGATCGAGAACACGTTCCCCACCGCTTCGTCCTTCACGCTGCACTTCAATACGTCCTTTTCATACGTCGGCGTCCCAGTGAAGTACAGCTCCTTCAAATCGAGCGTCACCGTGAACTTCGCCGCGGCGTACGTCTCTTCCACTTCCTCCACTGTGTACGGCTCTTCGCTCTCCGTCCCGATGGGGTTGAGCTTCTTCACCGTTCCCGTCATGCTGTACCCCTCGCCCGACTTCGAGATCGTCTTTTCGCTCTCGTACCGCACGAGGTCCCCCGCCGCGATCGTGATCTTCTGACCGATCGTCTTGGCATCGGGAAGGCGTTCATACTTCTCCGTCACCTGTTCGAGGGGCGTCTTTTCTCCCTCTCCGCCGATCCCGCCCATCTGTCCGGGATCGAGCGTCGTACACCCCGCAAGCAACATTCCCATGCACAGTGCTGCCGTCGCCACGGCGACCATCATCTTCTTCATTACAGGATCCCTCCT
>CANQOT010000017.1 GCA_947625555.1 uncultured Clostridia bacterium
CTTGATTAAAAGTCAAGTGCTCTACCATCTGAGCTAATGGGCCGCCGTTGGCTGGGGTGGCTGGATTTGAACCAACGCATGCGGGAATCAAAATCCCGTGCCTTTACCACTTGGCGACACCCCATTAGAAGCAAACTTGGGGCGGGCGACAAGAGTCGAACTTGCGACCTCCAGGGCCACAACCTGGCGCTCTAACCAACTGAGCTACACCCGCCGCGTATATGGCGCGCCTGAAGAGATTCGAACTCCTGGCCCACGGCTTAGAAGGCCGTTGCTCTATCCAACTGAGCTACAGGCGCATAACCTGACTTTGCATCGAAGTTTCGCGCATCTCTTTTTGCGAAATTGGAGCGGGTGATGGGAGTCGAACCCACGCGATCAGCTTGGAAGGCTGAGATTCTACCGCTGAACTACACCCGCACGTTCAACGCTTGTATATTCTACCAAAGTTTTCATCATAAGTCAAACGTTTTCACCGACGTTTGCGATTTTTTTCTTAAAATTTTCCCGAAAATATTTATGCCGTTTCATAGGCGAGAAAATTCAATCGACCCTTTCGAGGTAGAACGAAACGGGGCGGAAGCCGTCGTTGCAGGAGATCATGGCAGATAGGGGATCCTTCATCCATCCGTCATAAAAGTCGCCTTCACCGCGGGCGAGCGCCAGGGCGAAGGGGGCGAGCGTTTCCCATGCGCTGTCGCAAAGCCCCGCGGGCTGTCCTTCCCCGTCAAAGAAAAAGACCTGCCCGAGCGCCATGTCGCAGGGGTGGGGAAGGGGGTTTTCGTACTTCTCGATGAGGTCGTCGTAGCGCGCCGTTTTCATGACGGTGATCTTTACTCTTTTCAAGGTTTTTCTCCTTTTGCGGGGTACTTTTTGCAATGTTATGTCAGGCATAGTACTCTTCAAAACTGCCGATTTTGTGCATTTTAGGATAAAAATGCGGCAAAAATCAAAAAATAGCGTCGTTTTCAAAAGAAAGGGCGGGGAATGCCTTCCCCGCCCGTCTGCCCGAAATCTACACGTTAAAGCAGCTTCCGCCGATGAATTCGCGCAGGAGCGAATTGCAGGGGATGAGCGATTCGTCCTCGATCTCGCGGAAGTATTTCAAGGTCTTGATGAGGCGGTTCGCGACGAGGTACTGCGGATCGGAGGGCGCGATCTTGACGAGCGCATCCATCGCCTGTTTTTTGAGCACGCAGAGCTCGTAGCCGAGGCTCGAATTAAAGACGTAATCCGCATTCTCCTGGTTGGGATAGATCCAGCGGAATTCCCCATTGCGCACCGACTGCCACATATCGATGGTCGCCGCGGCGGGGCAGTTGCGGAATTTCATATCCCGCACGATGCGGCGGATGAGCCGCGCGCTCGTAATGGAGAGGGGCGAGTGGTTGTCGATATTGAGCTGGGCATGGGGCGCGATGTAGATCTTGAACTTCTGGTGCTTGGGAATGGACCTCGTGAGCTTCTCGTTGAGGGCGTGGATACCCTCGATGATGATGGGCACGTTTTGATCGACGCGGATGGTCTTGCCCGCTTCCCGCTTGCCGATCATAAAGTTGAAGCGGGGGAGGGTGACCGTTTCGCCGTTGATGAGGTCGAAGAGGTCCTTGTTGAAGAGCTCGATATCGAGGCAGTTGATGTGTTCGAGGTCGAGCTCGTCGGCAGGCCGCCCTTGGATACGGCAGATCATGTCCTTCTCGAAGTAATAATCGTCCATCGAGATGGTGACGGGGTTGATGCCGCGGGATAGAAGTTCGATGCGGAGACGGTTGCAGAAGGTCGTCTTGCCGCTCGAACTCGGCCCCGCGATGGCGACGAGGCGGACGTTTTCGATCTCCTTTTCGATCATGTCGCCAAGTTCGGCGAGCTGCCTGTTATGGTATGCCTCGCAGAGTTGGACAAATTCGAGCGTTTCGCCGCGGTCTACCTTGCGGTTGATATCGCACACCGTCTGGATATTGGCCTTCTCCGCCCAGTTGAACGACCGTTGCAACGTTTTGCAGTAGACCGATTCTTCCTGAAATTCGGGGATAGCCGCTTCCAATTCGTGGCGGGGATATTGAATGATGAGGCCGGGGCTGTAAGGGGTGATGGTGTAGTTCCGGATGCAGCCCGTCGAGGGCACCATGTAGCTGTGCAGATAGTTGTAGTAATCCCCGCACTTGTAGAGATGCACCGTATTTTCGGGACGGTATTTCAGAATTTCGATCTTGTCGTCGAGGTGGAAGCGCTTGTAGATCTCCGTCGCCTCCTCGATCGTCACCGTGACCCGCTCGATGGGCAGATCGGCATCGACGATGCGCTTGACTTCCTTGGAGATCGCCTCGACGGCGCGCGCCATGTTGAAGCTCTTGGTGAGCGCTTGGCAGGAGATGGAGCGCGAGACGTTGTAGGAGAAGCGGATCTTCACGTCGGGGAAGATGTTATAGAACGCCATAGCGACGATATAGCGCAGGCTTGCGCTGTACGCCCTGCCCGCCTCGGCATTGTTGAGCCCGAGGAGCTTGATCGTCATGCCGTCGTTCTTTTCGGAGAGAATGTAGTGCAGTTCCTTGACTTGCGCACCCACTTGGCAGACGACGAGGTTCTTTCTGTCCTGCTTTTTCACGAGTTCCAAGACCCGCGTGCCTTCCTTTACGGAAAGCTCTTGATCGTTGAATGTTACTTTAATCATAATATTTCCCACTTGACCCGAAGGTTTGATATTGCATTATACTACAAAACCCCCGCCATTGCAAGGGTTTTTATGAAAAATTTTTTCTATTTTTGTGACTTGCAATCAAAATATTGGATATTTCCCCGAAAGACACCCGCCCCCGCCCTTATTCCGAGGCTCGCAGAGCAGAGAGGGAGCACGGTGATAAAATTACACCAAACTCGTCTTGCTTAAAATGACGTTGCTGACCGTCCCGAGCCCTGCGGCAAATATGGGCCCGCCGAGGACGCAGAGAATGACGTTGAGCGCACCCGCATTGAGCGGCGTCATCATGGGGATCATCGTAAAGAGCAACATTCCTGCCGCGAGAGAGCCGAGGATAGAGAGCCACAATTTTTGTTTCCCAACGGTCGCAAGCGTTAGGGCGATCGACACAAAGACGAGTGCGAAGAACACTTTGCTTATCATGCAGGCGACAATTCCGCCCGCGCTCGCTCCTACCGCCGCGACGTCGAAGGAAAGTCCCGCGATCCCGCCGCCGATCATCGCGCCGATGAAATAGAGGAGGAACATTCCCGCAGACGCCGCAAACAGCACGATCGTTTTGGAGAGGACGTAATCGAGCTTCTTCGAGCGCACCGTGAACAGGTTTTTGACGTAGCCGCTTCTAAAATCATCGCCGACGAACAGGCACACGAAGATCGCCACCAAGAAGTACAGGAGATTGATATTGCACATACTTGTAATATCCATGCTCATGGCGTTTCCGCCCGCCGAGCCGATCGCCTGCCAGACGCTTGTGAAGGTCGCCGCCGCTTCTCCCGTAGTCGGATCGGCTCCGCCAATAAAGGACGTCATCACGAGAATGAGGACGGGGAGGACGAGGCTTATCGCGAGCATGATATAGACGGCGGGCATCGTGAACATTCTGCGCGCGTCCACTTTGAGCATGGTTTTCAGGCGTTTTCCGAAGTCGCCTGTTTTGACATTTTCGTTCATTTCCTTCCCTCCTGCATGAGATTGATATAATATTCTTCGAGGCTGATCTTTGCCGTGCGGATCTCGCTGACGGCTATCCCGAAATTCCCGAACAGATATTTTGCGACATCTTCTGCATATACATTGTAGACGCGAATTTCGCCCGTCTGCTTATCCATATCCGCCCGTCCGAACGCCCGCTGTAGAATCGCTTGCGCCTTTTCCATATCATCCGTTTTGAGGGCAACATAGGTCGGGCAGTTTGCGTTCAGCTCTTCGGCGGTCATCTCCCGCAGCATCTTCCCATTGCGGATAATGCCGTAATGGGTGGCGATTTTTTCAAGTTCGCCCAAAATGTGCGAGGAAATGAGGACAGTTGTGCCGCGGCGGGAAAGGCCCAACAGAATTTCCCGCATGATGCGCATACCGTCGGCGTCGAGCCCGTTGATGGGTTCGTCGAGAACAAGGAGCGCGGGGTTTCCGAGTAGGGCAAAGGCAATGCCGATTCGCTGTTTCATACCGAGCGAGCAGTTCTTGAATTTATTGCTTGCCGCGCCGTCCATGCGGACGAGGTGCAAAACGCGCCGTATTTCTTCGTCCTCGTGCTTTAAGCCGAGGTTGGCGGCTTGCAGTTTCATATTGTTCCAGACGGTGTAGTTGGGAAAGCACCCGGGGGCTTCGATCAAAACGCCGATTTGCGAACGGACGCCCTGATCCCTATGGTCTTTGCCGAAGAGTTTTATCTCGCCGCCGCTCGGTTGAATGAGACCGCAAATGAGCTTTTCCGTCGTCGATTTGCCGCTGCCGTTCTCCCCGATAAAGCCGTAGATCGCGCCCTGCGGGACGGTCATAGAGAGCCCGTCTACCGCACGCTTCTCACGGAAGGTTTTGGTTAAATTTCTGATTTCAATCGCGTTCATAGTATCACCTCAATACACATCTCTATGATACAAGATCACCGAGCCGAGGACGTTATAGATCGCCGCCCAAACAAGGGAGCAAGCAAGACACACGATGACGGACGCGAAGTTCGCGGAGAGGCACGCCTGCACCGATGAACCGTAGAGGAAAATATTGAGTGCCGCCGTGTTCCCGACGAGTGCCGCCGCACCGATGACGGGAATACCCGTGCCGAGGACGAAGCAGAGGGCAATGGAAATGCCGAATTTCCTGCGGAAGATGATATTGATAAAGGTGTAGAGGCTCGCCCAACCGAGACTCATGATGACTTTTCCAAAAATGGCGCACAGAAGCGAACCCGCATTGATCGTGAACGGAAGTCCCGTTGCCGCTCCCGCAATCATCCCGCCGACAAGATACGTTCCGCACATACACACCATTGAGAACGCGGAAACGAGGGTTTTTGAAATCATATAGTCCTCTTTCTTGGCGTGAGTGGTAAACAGTTGCTTGAC
Source organism: uncultured Clostridia bacterium (assembly GCA_947625555.1). GTDB lineage: Bacteria > Bacillota > Clostridia > Christensenellales > Borkfalkiaceae > Gallimonas. The sequence continues at coordinate 5,050 of CANQOT010000017.1, forward strand.
GTACCCACTCCGATAATCGTGTCCGATAAAAATCGAAACCATAATGCCGCCGAAGATAAACACCATGTTCATGTTGGCGTATTCACCCATATCGTGGACGATATAGAGCGGGCTGTCTGCGGCGATGATCTGCCAAGCGTTTGTAAACATTCCCGCCGTTTCGCCTTCGCCCATAGCTCCCATAGATACAAGCGCGGGAATGAGTGCCGCAATCACGATGAAGATATAAAAGAGCGGCGTATGGAACAGACGGTAGAAGTCCACGCCGAGCATCCCTTTGAGGCGTTCAAAAAAGCTCGGCTTCTCGAATTGCAATGTTTTCGTGTTTTCCATATTACACAGCCTCCTTTCCGCTCATGAGGGAAACATAGTATTCTTCCAGCCCGATCTTGTGCTTTTTGAGTTCGCTCGGCGCAAAGCCGTTCTGCAGAAGATAGGCGGAGAGCCTTGCCGTGTCGTCCACGTCATAGACGCGAAGCTCTCCTCCCTCGAATTTGACGTTGCACCCGCCGCGCCATAAGAGGTCTGCCGCGGCTCGGTCGTCCCTTGTTTTCAGGGAAACGTAGACTTGCGAGCGGCTGTCCATTTCCGAAGCGGCAATCTCCTTTATCATCTTGCCCTGACGGATAATGCCGTAGTGCGTGGCGATCTTTTCGAGCTCGCCCAAGATATGCGAGGAAATGAGGACGGTACAGCCGTAATTCTTCGTTATATCCACGAGGATCTCCCGCATGAGGCGCATGCCGTCGGTGTCGAGTCCGTTGATGGGTTCATCGAGAATGAGAAGGGCGGGATCGCCCAAGAGCGCCATTGCAATGCCGATGCGTTGCTTCATGCCGAGCGAACACTTCTTAAAGGTCAAGCGCGCGTTGTCCTCCATACGGACGATTTTGAGTACCCGCCCGATTTCGCCCGCCCTGTCACGGAGCCCCAAATTGATCGCCTGCATCATAAGGTTGGAATAGACGCTCGAAGAGGGGAAGCACCCCGTATTTTCAATGAGCGCACCTACTTTCGCCCTTACGCCCGCATCGGTATAGGGTTTTCCGAACAAAGTTATCTTGCCCTTATCGGGAACGAGATGCCCGCAGATACACTTTTCGGTCGTTGATTTTCCGCTTCCGTTCTCGCCGATAAAGCCGTAGATCGCGCCTTGCGGCACGGTCATAGATAGGCCGTCGAGCGCATACATTCCACGGAAACTCTTTGTGAGGTCTCTGATTTCGATTGCATTCATACCCGTCTCCTTGTTGATACTTCTATTGTAATGGCTTCTTCCCCGAAACACCACAACATAAATCCCGAAAACTGTTGGTTTGTAAAAAAATTCCGCCGCCCATGGGACGGCGGAACACAAATACTTTTATTTTTTCCGAACAGGAATTTCTTTTACGACGCGGCAGGGATTTCCGACGGCGACGACGTTTTTGGGAATATCCTTCGTGACGACCGAACCCGCGCCGATCACTGCGTTGTCGCCGATCGTCACGCCCGGCAAGACGGTCACATTCGCGCCCATCCATACGTTGCTCCCGATTTTGATGGGCTTGTCGTTGAATACGCCTTTCAGCCGTTCGTCGGTGTCAATGGAATGGTTGGTGCAAATGAGCTTGCAATTCGGACCGATCAAGGCACAGCTTCCGATATCGATAAAATTGGTATCGAGGAACGTACAATCGTAATTGATCATCGCCATTCCGTGGAAACGGATATTCTTACCGAAACTGCACCGAAAACCGTCCTCGATAAAGACATATTCGTTATAACCCGTCACAAGCTCCTTGATGATTTCCGTTCTTTTGGGATCGGACGGTTTGAGCCCATGAAGCTCGTGGAGCATTTCCTTTACCTTACTTTGGAAAAGATATACTTCTTTGTCCCTTCGGTCGAACTGTTCGCCCGAAAGCGCCTTGTCAAGTTCGGTCATGCGTCATTCCTCCACGATTTCGACGGAGTATTTTTCGTCGAGCCCGCGCTCCTTCAAAAAAGCGTTGAACTCGGCGGCAAGTTGCTCGGCGGAGTAGTTCGCGGGGGTTGTAGCGGGGGTAGTGCTGTGTGCACGGATATTTGCCTGCGTCTTTGCGTGAAGCTCGTCGAGCTTTTTTGCGGTGTCCGCATTTGCGTTTGCCGCGCCGCGCTTAATGTTCTCGATGACAAGGCGGCACTTCGCCTTGAAGCCTTTGGTGTGCAAAAATTCGCGGAACGCCTTGTTTTCCTCGGAGTTTTTGACGGCTTCGATGTTCGCCTTGTCCTGTTCCTTTTGGCGGCGGGTGTTATCGCCCATCTGCATAAAAGCTACTTTGAATTTTGCGACAAATCCCTTGGTGTGGCAAAATTCTTCAAATTGTTTCGTGATCTCTTCTTGGCTGACGGCATAGTCTGCATTGTAGTTTTCCATTTTCTTTCTCCTTATTTCTATATATTTTTTATTTTTTTCGGAATGTTTTAAGAGGATCCCGAATTGCTCTTCGTAACTCTTTGCCGAAAGGAACTCCCGAAGATCGTCCATTGTGAGCGCCGAATCATCATCGGGTTCCGCTTCCGCCGACAACTTTATGATTTTGATTTTTTTTGCCATTTCGCCATAGTTCCTCCGCATTCTCGATGAAAGTTTAACACCGTTTTTCCCAAAACACCACAACACAAATCCCGAAAAGTGTTGGTTTCAAAAAAGTTTTTCGGATAAAAATAAACAAATTCCATTTTATATTTGTGTTCTGCGTGGGAATATGCTATAATCGAAAAAAGGAGTGAAACATGAACAAGTCCGAAGCCAAATTCCATAACACCGCCGTGAAAATGGACGACGCGCTTATCGCCCTTCTCGAACAAAAAGAGTTTTCGGATATCTCCATTATGGATATCTGCGAAAAGGCGGGCGTCAACCGCTCCACCTTCTATGCGCACTATGGCAACCTCTACGACCTCTTGAAGGAGACGCAGGAGCGCGCCGTTACGGAATTTTTTGAAACGCTCGGATCTACCGTGAGCGCCGCAGACTTCTCCAAGATGTCGGCAGACGAACTCATCTTCATCTCGCCGCAATACCTTGTGCCGTACCTTACCTTTGTCAAGAAGAACAGGCGGCTGTATGAGGTCTATAATAATTCCAACGCCTTTCCCATCGGAGAGATGGATAAACAGCTCATCGAAAACGTGTTCGTTCCCATCTATGCGAAGAACGGCGTGACAGACAAGCGCGTCGTAGAATATATGTCGCACTACTTCATCAGCGGCGTGACCGCTATAACTATGGAATGGGTAAAGCGCGGGTGTGAGGACGATATTCTCTTTATCTGCGAAGTGATCGCTATTTGCGTGCGGCCGTATGCGAAGAGCGGGGGCGGCATCTGAATTTTTTGGGCGGGGAGTGTTTTTGCCATGAAAAGCGGCAAAGAGGGGAAATTCAAGAAAGAAATTGACAGGGTCGTGCACGACTATGCGCACAGGACCTTTCTTTCCTCTTCGCTCTCCATGGCGGCGACCGCCGTATTCGGGAGCTACAATCTCTATTTAGGCTTTGCCTACCATGCGGCTTGGAACTTTGGCATCGCCGTCTACTTTTTACTCCTTTGTGCTCTGCGGGGATATGTCCTCTTTTCGGAGAGAGCGCTGTATAAGCGTTGCCCCTCGGAGGAGGAAAGAGAGGAAAAAAAGAAAAAGCTCTACCTCGTGCAGAGTTTCTTTCTCTTTATCATCGATCTCGCCCTCATCGCGCCCGTCTCCCTCATGGTCATGCAAAGGCGGGAGATCGGATATACAGCGATCCCTGCGATCGCGACGGCGGCCTATACGACGTATAAAGTTATTTTGTCCACCATGAACTTCATCAAGAATAAGCGGCAAAGTGATTTGAGCGTACGGATTTTGAAGAATGTCTCCTTTGTGGACGCGCTCGTCTCCGTCTTGGCCCTACAATATATCCTTGTCATGACGTTCGGCGACGGGATCGGGGGCGGCATGCTCTTTTTGTGCGCGACAACGACCTTTATTTTGTGGGGGGCCATCGTCGCAGTCTCCGTATTCGCCCTCGTCAGCGCGGTGCGGCTAAGGGGGAAATCTCCCGCAGACGGCGGCAAAAGATAGCCTTCCCGATTATTTTTGCAATTTATCGTAATTCCGTGTCATTTCCGTTTGATTTGTGTTATAATACTTACAGTGGAAGCAAAGAGACCATGAATACGTTATATGTGACTGATTTGGACGGCACGCTTCTGACAAGAGAGGAGCGCGTCTCGGCTTACAGCATCGAGAAGCTCAACGGGCTCATTGAGCGCGGAATGCTCCTCACCTTTGCCACTGCCCGCTCCTCGGGGAGCGCGCAGGGGGCGGTGCGGGGGCTGCATATCCATGCGCCCGTCATCCTCTATAACGGCGGTCTCATCTATAATTACGATAAGAAGGAAACGCTCTCCTGCACCCTCTTCGAAGAGGATTGGAAGTGGTATGTATATTCCATTTTGCGCGAGAAACAGATCGCCTTCATCGTGTTCAGCGCAATGGAGAATCGGGAACGCCTCGCCTGGTACACGGGATACGAGACCCCGGGCATCCACCGCTATCTCTTCCGCAGAAGGGGGGATGCGCGCCTTTCGCCCGCGGATACCGCCGAGGAACTTCTCAAAGGCCATTTGTTCTATTTCAAGTGCATCGGCCCGCGCGAACAGCTCGAACAGGCATGGAACATCTTGAAGTACGATACCCGCTTCATCTGCATCTTCCACCCCGAGACCTATTCGAGCGACTTTTGGATGGAGATCTCTCCCCGCGCGGCGACGAAGGCTTCGGGCGTGCAGTTCCTCAAAAATTATCTTCATGCAGACCGCGTGGTCTGCTTCGGCGATACCTCAAACGATTCCGACATGTTCGACGTATGCGACGAGAAATACGCCGTGAAGAACGCCGACGATTGGCTCAAAGCCAAGGCGACGGGGGTCATCGGATACAGCGAAGAGGACGGCGTCGCCAAGTGGCTGTGCGAGAACTTCCGCCCCGACCCTACATAAAGAGATAGATAGAGCGGAATCCCAAGAAGAAGCAATAGACGTTGAGCACGGCGATCACGGGCAAAAAGATCATGAGCGTCATACTGTTCAAGCGGTAGCGCATGGCGAGGAGGCTCGCATAGATGCTCACCGCGCCGCCCAAAATGGCAGTGAGGACGAGTTTTCCGTCTCCCGCACGCGAATCGCCCGTCTCGTCTCCGTCGCGGAGGGCCTTGGCGTAGCGGATCCCGTAGAAGTTCACCGCCAGAATATACACCGAGAAAAGCACATAGAGAAAGACCATATAACGGCAGTATGCGCCGTTTTACGAAAATTTCCCGCAAACGCTCCGGAGGGGCGTCATAAAATGGAATCTTTGAGAGAACTTTATAAGATCGGGAAGGGGCCTTCGAGCTCCCATACCATGGGACCGGTGCGTGCCGCGCAGGATTTTCTGAAAAGATATCCGGGCGCGGTGCGTTTTTCCGTTGTGCTGTACGGTTCCCTCGCGCACACGGGGAAGGGGCACCTCACCGACGTTGCCCTCCGCGAGGCCTTCGCGCCCCGCCCCTGCGAGATCGCATTCGATTTCGAGCGGGCCGATCTTTCCCACCCCAATACCCTTCTCATCACGGGGCTTGACGGGGAAGGCCGCACGGTGGGGAGTCTCGAATATCTCTCCGTGGGCGGCGGCACCATCCGCGTCGCGGGCGAGCCCGAGGAGGAAAAACTCGACGTCTATCCCTTCGCCAATTTCGGCGAGATCATGGCCTATTGTAAAAAAAAGAACGTCCCTTTGGAGCAGGTCGTTTTCACCTACGAGGACGGGGGCATCCGCGATTTTCTTACAGACGTCTGGCACACCATGCGGGATACGGTCAGGCGGGGGCTCAACGCTTCGGGCGTGCTCCCCGGGCCTCTCGGCGTAGAGCGCAAGGCAAAGACTTTGTTCGAGACGGTGGACCTCGAAGAGGAACCCGAATCGACCGAAAAGCGGCTCATGTGCGCGTTCGCCTTCGCCACGGCCGAGGAAAACGCCGCGGGCGGCACCATCGTTACGGCGCCCACCTGCGGGGCGAGCGGCGTTCTGCCCGCCGTTTTGTACTACCTTTCCACCAAGCACGGATACACGGAAAACCGTATCGTCGCCGCGCTCGCCGTTGCGGGGCTCATCGGCGTCACCGTCAAGAGGAATGCCTCGATCAGCGGCGCGGAAGCGGGCTGTCAGGCGGAGATCGGCACGGCCACGGCCATGGCGGCAGCGTCGGTGGGGCGGCTCTTCGACGCTTCCATGGAAGAGATCGAATATGCGGCGGAGATCGCCCTCGAACACCAGCTCGGGCTCACCTGCGACCCCGTCGGGGGCTATGTCCAGATCCCCTGTATCGAACGCAACGCCGTCGCCGGGCTTCGCGCCCTCTCTTCGGCGCAACTTGCCAAGATCCTCGCGGGGACGCAGAAGATCCGCTTCGACACGGTGGTGGAGACGATGTACACGACGGGGAAAGACCTCTCGGAGCGCTACCGCGAGACGGCGGAAGGGGGCCTCGCCGTCATCTACAAGGGCTGCCATTGAGCTGCCGCCCGCCCTCATATAGGACCCCGTAAGAGGGGAGTGGATCTCACACAAAAAGACGCCCGTCTACGCACAAGACGGGCGTCTTTTCTATTAAAATTTTTATGTTTGATTGGCCGAAAGATAGGGGGTGAGCGCCTCCGCGAGCTGGTCGGGGCAGGAGGTGTTCTGGCGGCAGCGGATCCCCTTCAAAAGGGGTACGACCTCGTCGGGCGTCTTGCCTTCCACGAGCCGCGCGATGCCCTGCAAGTTGCCGCTGCATCCGCCGATGAACTTCACGTTATGGATCTTGTTCTCGGTATCGATATCGAAAATGATCTGTTTGGAGCATGTCCCTCTGGTCCAATAAGTAACCATATTTTTCCTCCTTGGATTTAATCTACCAATGTATCAAAGACGACGGAATAGAGTTCCGAGGCCTTATCTTCCCATTTCTTATAGATGGTGTTGGCCGTTTTCTTGTCGGGAACGACGAATTTGAGTTCGAGCATGGGCTGGACGGGGGCGAGGATCTTCAAAAATACGGTAAACGTCCCGTCCTTGTTCTGATAGTAATCGGCCTTGCATTCCTGCCGGGTGCGAAGTTTGGAGCTGTTGTTCTTGACGAAGCGGGAGATCTCCTCGCGGAGGGAAAGGGGAATATTGATGTAAAAGTTGGCGAGCGTTTCCCTTCCTTCGGGCGTGATGGTATAGAGGGGATCGTCTACTCCCGGGATCTCGCAGATGAATCCGTCGCCGAGGATCTTCCGGATGAGGACGACGCAATCCATATAGTTGATCCAATTATTCGAGGACGAACAGATATCGAGGAGCGTCCGCTCGGAGAGGGGACTCTCCATCTTGTCGAAGACGAACAAGAGGATTAACTTGTTGACCGAAGTCTCGCCTTTGATTTGCATGAGAGAGTTTCCTTGGTACGCTCACGATGGGAATGTTCTCTCATTATAACGAAAAAGTTTTGTAAAATCAAGATATTTCGGGAAAAAAGTCTTTAATATTTTTATGAGATATGCTATAATAAGACAAAGTACGCATCGGGGCTTTACGAAAAGGAGGAGCTATGGATACAGAGCAAGCCTGCATCGCGAAATTTCTCACCGTCTGCACGGAGCTCGTGGAGGGGAAATATGCGGATGCCGATCTGAAGATCTCGGAGGCTTTGAGAGCGATCGCGGAGAGCAAACGCCTCACCGAACTCTTTACCGCCGTCACGCAGGAATTCGATTATGCTTGGGCGAAGCGCACCTACCTTCGCTATCCCGTGCGCGAGGGCTCGTCGAAGGGGGAGATGTATCTTCCCGCAGGGCGGAGCGAGGTCCTCGCCTTCGTCTTTTGCCTGTTCGTGGAGATCGACGCGGACGCCGTCAAGCTCAATGATTTCATTCTCCGCTATTGCTATGTAGACGGCAGCTATACCGCAAGTTACTCGATGTTTGCCGAGCGCGTCGTCCGTCCCTTCCGCGACATCGTGGGCGATTGCTTCCCCGAAGCCAAGCGCGCCGTGCGCGGGGGCGGAAGGAGCGAAGAGCTCGCCGAGATCGCCCGCCTCATCGAGGGGGAAAAGATCCGCCTTGCTCCCTTCGGCCTGCGCGAGGAGGAATGGCAGGCCTCCCAGTCGTTGCTTTCCGCGAGCGCTTCGGCCATTCAAAAGGGGGAGATCGGGGAGCTCACCGCTCTCTTGGCGGGCTATCGGTATCTCCTCCGCTATATCAACGGGGAAAACGAGGACAGCGCGGAGCTCTTCGAACGCGCCTCCAAACTTTGAGCGATGGATTTCCGAGAGACTTCGATCGAAAAAAACTACGTTTATCGCGGCAAGATCTTGCAGGTGCGGCGGGATGAGGTCGCCCTTCCCGGCGGAAGGACGGGCGTCCGCGAGGTCGTCGAACACCGCGGCGCCGTGTGCATCCTGTGCATGAAGGAGGGCAAGATCGCCCTCGTGCGGCAGTTCCGCTACGCGGTCGGCGAATCGCTCTGGGAGCTTCCCGCGGGCAAGCTCGAAAGGGGGGAGGAGCCGCTGCGCGCCGCCTTCCGCGAACTTGCGGAGGAGACGGGGCTCGAAGCATCCGATATGGAACTTCTCTTTGCGATGTATCCCACCCCGGGCTATTCCGACGAGACGATCTATATCTACGAAGCCAAGGGGGCGGCGGCGGGCGAGAGCCACCCCGACGAGGACGAATTTTTAGACGTCTGCTTTTTCCCCTTCGAAAAGGCCTTTTCCATGATCGCGGACGGGACCATCAAGGACGGAAAGACGATCGCAGCCCTTCTGTATTTCAAGAATAAAAACCATCTCTGAAAAGATGATCCCCGCGCAACAGAGCGCGGGGATTTTCTCTACGGATCGGATTCAAAACTTTTAGTTGTTGCAACCGCAACCGCCGTTTCCGAGCCTCGAGAAGAGGTCGCAAAGACCGCCGTTCTTGCCCACGCAGTAGGCGATCGCGACGAGGAGCGGCCAGCCGCAGCCCGTGAGCAATCTCGAGTTCAGGATGTTTTGGCCACACGAACCGAGAAGGAGCAGGATGATGAGCGTCCAAAGGCAGCTGTTGCCATTCAAGCAAGACATAGTTTTTCCTCCTTATAAAGCGCCGCAGAGTATGTAATGGATTGTGTTCTGCGGGTTTTCTATCACATCGTATGCCCCGATCGGAGAAATTTGTGCTTTCCTTCCTTCATTCGTTTGCCAAAACTTTGCGGGTTTGTTATAATGAGAACGGAAAAGCCGCGCGGCGGAACGATACATACGCTCGTATCCGTTTTCGGCTTTCCGAAAAAATTTTTTTCTGCGGATATTCCGAAAGACGGAAATCCGATGGAGGTAACTGAATATGAAAAAAGGGAAGCTCTTTTCCGCGCGCAACATCGCGTACTTTGCAGTGCTCCTTGCGCTCGTCGTCGTGTTGCAATGTTGCGGCGGTTTTTTCCGCATCGGTACGACAAGCCTCAGCTTTGTGCTCGTCCCCATCGTGCTCGGCGGCATTCTGCTCGGCCCGATCGCGGGTGGAACGCTCGGCTTTGTGTTCGGCTTCATCGTACTCATGTACGGCGTTGCGGGGGCGGATGCCTTTACGGCGACGCTCCTTGCCGACAGTCCCGTGATGACGGTGCTCATCTGCCTTGTGAAGGGGATCGCGGCGGGCGTTGTTCCCGCGTTTCTCTACAAGCTCATCGCCCGCAAGAATACCTTTGTTGCGGCCATCGTCGCCTCGGTGTCGGCGCCCATCATGAATACGGGGCTGTTCATCGTCGGCTGCCTCATCATAAGCGGCACCATTGCGGGCTTCACCGCAAACGGGTCGATGAACGAGATCGTCTATTTCCTCTTCATCGGTTGCGCGGGGTGGAACTTCCTCATCGAATTTGCCATTAACCTTGTGCTCGCTCCCGCCATCCACCGCATTGTGCTCGTTGCGGAGAAGTCGTTCGAGCAAAAGAAGTCCGCAAAGAGGCCTGCGCCCGCAGGGACTGAGCCCGTAGAAGGACAAACGGAGAATCATTCGTGATCATCTGTATCGACATCGGAAATACCAACATCAAGTGCGCCCTGTTCGAGGGTGAGGAGCTACGCCTCTCCTTCCGCGTGGCGACCGACCTCAAAAAGACTTCGGACGAGTACGGGATCCAACTCATCGAGATGCTCGCCTTCAACGGCATCGAACGGGGGGATATCACGGGCGGGATCTTTTCTTCCGTCGTGCCCTCGCTCGACTATACCATCGGGCACATGCTCAAAGTTTACCTCGGTATTTCGCCCAAAGAGGTGGGCCCCGGCATCAGAACGGGCCTCAAAATGCGGGCGGATAACGCCAAAGAGGTGGGGGCGGACCGCGTCGTTAACAACGTTGCGGCGATCAAAAAGTACGGCTGCGGCAAGCCCATGATCGTCGTCGATTTCGGCACGGCGACCACCTTCAACGTCATAAGCGCGGAAGGGGAATTCATCGGCGGCGTCATCGCGCCCGGTATCAAGGGTTCGCTCGATTCCCTCGTTTCGGGCACGGCAAAGTTGCCGCGCGTCGAGATCGAAGCGCCCAAGAGCGTCATCGCGACGAGTACCGTCACCAATATGCAGGCGGGCATCGTATTCGGCTTTGCGGGGCTCGTCGATTATATCGTCAAAAAGATCAAAAAGGAACTTAAAGCGCAGGATGTCCTCACGATCGCCACGGGCGGATTTTCGGAGGTCATGGCGCATGAGACCGACCGCATCGACGTCGTGGATAAGATGCTCACGCTCGACGGCCTCAAATATCTATATGATTTGAACAATTCGGAGGAAGCGAAATGAAGAAGATCGGGGTAGCCATTCTCGGCCTCGGCGTTGTCGGCGGCGGAGTGTATAAGGTCCTCACGGAGCACAGGGAATTTTATCAAAAGACGCAGGAGCTCGACCTCTCCGTCGAGAGCGTTTTGGAACCGCGCCGCGACCGCATCGAAGCGCTCGGTATTCCCGAAGAAAAGGTCGCCCACCACGTCGCGGAGGCCGTATTGAACCCCGACGTGCAGGCCGTCGTCGAGTGCATCGGCGGCGTGGAACTCGCCCGCCAATATGTGCTTGCGGCCCTCAAAGCGGGCAAGACCGTCGTCACCTCCAATAAGGAGCTCATCTGCAAGTATTCCCACGAGCTCGAACGCGCCGCCAAGGCGCACAACGCGGGCCTCTACTACGAGGCGAGCTGCGTGGGCGGCGTTCCCGTCATCAGGACACTGCTCGACGGCTTGCAGTCCAACGAGATCTCCTGCCTCATGGGCATCATCAACGGGACGACGAACTACATTCTCACCAATATGACGGAGCGCGGCGTCTCCTACGAAGAGGCGCTCGAAGAGGCGAAAGCGCTCGGCTATGCCGAAGCCGATCCCACGGCGGACGTCGAGGGATTCGACGCGACATACAAGCTCTCCATTCTCGCCTCGCTCGCCTTCCATACGAAGGTCCCGCCCGTCAAGATCTTCCGCGAGGGCATCGGCGGCATCACCGCAGAGGATATCGCGGACGGCGAACCCCTCGGCTATCGGCTCAAACTTCTCGCCATCGGCAAGCGCACGCACGCGGGCATCGAAGTGCGCGTGCACCCCGCCTTTATCAGGAAGGAACACCCGCTCGCAGGCGTCGGCGGCAATTTCAACGCCGTCTTTGTGACGGGCGATTCCGTCGGCGACGTGATGCTTTACGGCAAGGGCGCGGGCGAGTTGCCCACGGCGGGCGCCGTCGTCTCGGATATCATCTTCGCGGCGACGCACGGCGAGCACCGCTATTCGCCCTATAAAAATACCGCCGCACCCGATAAGGAAACGACGTTTGTGGACGATTTCACGTGCGCCTACTTCATGCGCATGACGGTCAACGACGAGCCGGGGATCCTCTCGAAGATCACCGCCATTTTGGGAAGATGCGGCATCTCCATCGTCGAACTCGCACAAAGGGAGAAGGAGAAGGGCAAGGCGAAACTCACGCTCATCACGCACGAAACGCACGAACGCGCCGTCAAGAGCGCCGTCGCAAAGTTGGGCGCGACCGATTACGCGGTCGTGGAGTCGGTTATCCGCGTCGCACAATGAACTCTCAAACGGCGGGCTCCCCGCCGTTTTTGCTATGATGAAACAAGGTCTCATTCTCATCAACGCCTATACGCAGTCGGAAGCGGAGCTCAACCAGCCCAAAAGGCTCCGAGAGGAGCTCGCGCGCCTCGGCGTTTTGGTAAATATCGTAAGAAACGGCCCCTCGGCGCTCGAAGCGGAGGGGGATTTTTGCGTTTTTCTCGATAAGGATAAGTATGCGGCCCGCGCGCTCGAAAGGCGCATGCGGCTCTTCAACCGCGCGGAGGCGGTCGAGACATGCGACGATAAGATGCTCACCTATCTGGCCCTTGATGGCATTTCCCAGCCCGAGACGGTCTCCTCGCGCCTGTGCTATACCGCGGGCGCGCCCATAGACGGGAAATTTTTGGACGAAGTGGAAGGGCGGCTCGGCTATCCCGTCGTCGTCAAGGAAAATCACGGCTCGCTCGGAGGGCAGGTCTATCTCGCGAGGGATAGGGCGGAGCTTTCAAAGCTCGCCGCGCGCCTGCAATATGTGCCCCACCTCTACCAGAAGTTTATCGCGGAGAGCAGCGGGCGGGACGTGCGCGTCATCTGCGTGGGGGGCGAAGTCGTCGCCTGCATGCAACGGACGAACGCGAGGGACTTCCGCTCCAACCTCGCCGCGGGCGGCAGGGGAGAACGCTGCGAAGCGGACGCCGCGATGCGCCGCCTCGCGCAGGAGGTCTGCGCCCGCCTTGATCTCGACTACTGCGGCATCGACTTACTTCTCTCGAAGGAGGGGTATCTCGTCTGCGAGGTCAACTCCAACGCCTTTTTCGGCGGGATCGAGCAGGTTACGGGCGTCAACGTCGCCGCAACATACGCCGACCACATTTTCACCGAAATGTACAAAAAATAGGGCAATCTCTTCCATTTTTCCGCCAAAAACAAAGTACTATGCCTCGCATAGTACTTTGGAAAATTTCAAAAAACGCTCCCAAACTGCGGGAGCGTTCCTTTTTTGTTTTAGCCGACGATGAGGTTGACGAGGCGGCCGGGGACGACGATGCACTTCTTCACCGTCTTTCCCGCCGTCTTTTCCTGCACCTCGGGGAGGGCGAGGGCGGCGTTTTCGATCTCTTCGCTTGTCGCACTGCTTGCAAACATCGCCTTGCAGACGATCTTGCTGTTGACCTGCACCGCATACTCCTTCTCGTCGAGGACGAGCGCGGCAGGATCTTCCTTGGGGTAGCTTTCCTCAAAGACGGAATACTTTCCGCCGAGCTGCTGCCAAAGCTCCTCGCAGAAATGGGGCGCGCAGGGCGCCATGAGGAGGATGAGATCGCGCACGGTATCTTTGAGCAGAGCAATGTTCTTCTTCTCCGCCCCGTCATATTTATAGATGGCATTGACGAGTTCCATAAGGCGTGCGATGGCCGTATTGAAGGAGAAGGCCTCCATATCCTTGCCGATCCGCGAGATGGCGAAGTTGCGCGCATAGTTGAGCGCCTTTTCTTCCTGCCCGAAGGGAGCTTCCTCGCGGGGGAGCTTGTAGTCGCGGACCTTCAACGCGATCTTCTCGACGCGGTCCATAAACCTTGCGATCGCCTTGATGCCGTCGTCGTTCCACGGCCCGCCCTCGGTGTAGGAAAAGCCGAACATGAGGTAGAGGCGGAAGGCGTCGGAGCCGTATTCCTTCACATATTCATCGGGGGAGACGACGTTGCCGTGCGACTTGGACATGCGGTTGCCGTCCGGGCCCAGGATGACGCCCTGATGCACGAGCCGTTTGAAGGGCTCGTCGAAGTCGAGGTAGCCCATATCGCGCAGCGCCTTGGTGAAGAAACGGGCATAGAGGAGGTGCATACACGCATGTTCCGCGCCGCCCACATAGGTATCGACGGGCAGCAGCCTGTCCACCGCTTCGCGGTCGAAGGGGAGCTTGTCGTTGTTCGCATCCGCATAGCGGAGATAGTACCAGCTCGAACACACGAAGGTATCGAGGGTATCGGGGTCGCGCTTGGCGGGCCCGCCGCAGACGGGGCAGACGGTATTCATGAACTTCTCATGCTTGGCGAGGGGAGATTTCCCGTCGGGGCGGAATTCCACGTCGTAGGGAAGGCGGACGGGGAGGTCCTTTTCGGGAACGGGCACCGCGCCGCACTTTTCGCAGTGGATGACGGGGATGGGAGCGCCCCAATAGCGTTGGCGGGAGACCAGCCAGTCTCGCAGGCGGTAGTTGACCTTCTTGCCGCCCTTGCCGAGTTTGGAGACCTTTGCCGCGATGGCGTCGCGCGCCTCTTCGCCGAAGAGCCCGTCAAATTCGACGGATCCGCTCACGATCCCGTCCTCGCAGAAGGGGAGCTCGGTCTCGCCGCCCTTCTTCTCAATGACCTTTTCGATGGGAAGGTGGTATTTTGTCGCGAAGGCAAAGTCGCGCTCGTCGTGGGCGGGCACGGCCATGACGGCCCCCGTTCCGTAGGAAGCGAGCACATAGTCGGCGAGATAGATGGGGACGCGCCTGCCGTTCAAGGGATTGACGGCATAGGAGCCCGTGAATACGCCCGTCTTTTCGCGGGTGGAGGAGAGGCGTTCGATCTCGTTTGCCTTGGACGCATAGTCGATATATGCCTTTACGGCCTCTTCCTGTTCGGGCGTCGTAAGTTTGAGCGCGAGGGGATGCTCGGGCGCAAGGACGATGTACGTCACGCCGAAAACGGTATCGCACCGCGTCGTGAACACGCGGATCTTATCGCCGCTCTCCGCCTCGAATTCGATCTCGCAGCCCGTCGATCTTCCGATCCAGTTGCGCTGCATGTTTTTGGTTTTTTCGGGCCAATCGAGCCCGTCGAGCCCCGAGAGAAGCTCTTCGGCATAGGCCGTGATCTTGAAGAACCACTGCGTGAGGTTCTTGCGCACGACTTCGGAGCCGCACCGCTCGCACTTGTTATCGACGACCTGCTCGTTCGCGAGCACCGTCTGGCAGGAAGGGCACCAATTCACGGGCGCCTCTTTCCTGTAAGCGAGGCCCTTTTTATAGAGTTGGAGGAACATCCACTGCGTCCACTTGTAGTAGCTCTCCTCGCACGTCTTGACCTCGGCAGACCAATCGAACATGGCGCCCATGGCCTCGAGCTGGCCCTCCATCGTGGCGATGTTCTTCTCGGTGGAATCCTTGGGATGCACGCCCGTCTTGATGGCATAGTTCTCGGCGGGTAGGCCGAACGCATCGAAGCCCATCGGCTGGAACACGTTGTAGCCCTGCATGCGCTTGAAGCGTGCGTACGAATCGGCGGGGCCGTAGTTGTACCAATGCCCGATATGGAGCTTTGCACCCGAGGGATAGGAGAACATTTCGAGGACATAGAACTTGGGCCTTTCGGACTTCTTATCGAAGCCGTTGAGGCGGGTCTTTGCCCACTGTTGCTGCCACTTCTTTTCTATCTTGTTCATATCCATAACGGAAATATTTTACTATTATAGGAAGGGAAAGTCAAGCAAACTGTTGTATGTTTCGCGAAAAAGTTATAAATTTCCGAAAATTTGTTTGCGCATTTTGAGCGAACGGGAGGGGCGGCGCAGAGGGGAAGGGGCCCGCCTCTTCACAATATCTTCCATAAATAAATTGTGCGGCTTCGCATACAATAAGGGTGTGGAAGAAGTGGTCGTAACGGACGGGAGCGCGCGCAGCTCCTTTATCACATACTTATATAACGCCGTGCTCTCCGAGATCGTGTGCGCGGGCGGGGGCGGGGAGCTCGTTTTCGGCGAGGAGCGCACGGCCTTCCGTATGCGCCTGACGGAGGGCCGCGAGGATATCGTGAAGGAAAGGCTCGCCGAGATCCTCGGCATCGGATATAAATATGCCTACCTCAAAGAAAAGCTCCACGCGTGTCTGCCCAAACGGGAGCGAAAGCTCCTCATCGCCGCCCTGATCGCGGCCGACTACGAGGGCGACAAGGCCTATATCCGCAGCAAGATCGGCGACCTCGGCGAGTTTGCGATCGACGGGTTTTATACCTTTCGTTTGGGTTCCCTCCGCGAGAAATGGACGCGCATCATCGACTATATCCCCGAGGGTTTTTCCTCGCAAGACCTCAAAAAGTTCTGCGAATTTCTCGTGGGGGAGAGCAAGAACAAGATTTACCTCAAAGGCCGCGCCGTATTCGGGGAGAACTTCGCGCCCCTCCGCCGCAGCCGCCTGACGGGGGAAGAGGACGTAGAGACGGAGATCATGCTCTCCGATGCGGGCTTCGTCTACTGCCTCGGCGAGGTGGAAGAGGGCACCCACGATTTTCTGCAAAAATATTACGCCGAGCGTGCGATATTTTCTTGACATTCTGCCGTAAAGCGAGTAAAATCATATCCGATATGCGGCTTCGGCCGCGATCGGGATAGAGACAAGTAACGCCGCAGGCGGCTTTCCAGAGAGGGGGCTCTTGGCTGAAAGGTCCCCAAGCCAAAGCGGAGGGCGAAACCACTTTATCTCTTGTCAAAACAAAAAAGAGCGGCCCTTGCGAGGAGCGGGGGCAATTAAGGTGGAACCGCGCGAGTATTGCGTCCTTAAATCTCCCAGAGGGGAATTTAAGGGCGCGATTTTTATTTTTAGACGAAAAACATAGTACTATGTCAGACATAATCGGAGGAAAAACCATGAATATTACATTGAAAAACGGGGATAAGCTCACTTTGGAAGAGGGCGCGACCGCCCTTGCCGCCGCACAGGCGATCTCCGAAGGGCTTGCCCGCGCCGCCGCATGCGCCCGCGTCAACGGAGCGCTCGTCGACCTTTCGACGCCCCTTCGGGAGGGCGACAGCCTCGAGATTGTCACGATCAAGGAAAAGGAGGGGCTCGAAGTCTACCGCCACACCTGCGCCCACGTGCTCGCGCAGGCGCTCAAAACCATCTATCCCACCTGTAAGCTCGCGATCGGGCCCGTCATCGAGAACGGCTTCTATTACGATGTCGATTTTAAGACGCCCATCACCATCGACGATTTCGCCAAGATCGAGGCGGAGATGAAGAAGATCATCAAGAGCAACCTGCCCATCGAGCGGTTCACCCTTCCCCGCGAGGAAGCCATCGCCCTCATGAGCGGATACAGCGAAAATTACAAGGTGGAACTCATCAGCGACCTTCCCGAGGATACGACGCTCTCCTTCTATAAACAGGGCGCGTTCACCGATCTTTGCCGCGGCCCGCACCTTCCTTCGACGGGCAGGATCAAGGCGTTCAAGCTCGTCTCCATCGCGGGGGCGTATTGGCGCGGGGACGAAAAGAAGAAGATGCTCACCCGCATCTACGGCACCGCCTTCGCCAAAAAGGAGGAGATGGACGAATACTTTGCCATGCTCGAAGAGGCGAAGAAGCGCGACCATATCAAGCTCGGCAAGGAACTCAAACTCTTCGCCCTTCTTCCCGAGGGGAGAGGTTTCCCGTTCTTCTTGCCCAACGGCATGACGCTCAAAAATATCCTCGTCGACTATTGGCGCGGCATCCACAGGAGAGAGGGCTATGTCGAGGTGCAGACCCCGATGATCATGACCCGCACCCTTTGGGAGAACTCGGGCCATTGGGAGCACTATAAAGACAATATGTACACGACCAAGATCGACGGGGAGGACTGCGCCATCAAGCCCATGAACTGCCCCGGCGGCATGCTCGTCTATAAACTCTCGCCCAAGAGCTATAAAGATCTGCCCATCCGCATGGGCGAGCTCGGGCTCGTCCACCGCCACGAAAAGAGCGGCCAGCTCCACGGCCTCATGCGCGTGAGGTGCTTCACGCAGGACGATGCGCATATCTTCATGCTGCCCGAACAGATCGAGGACGAGATCAAGGGCGTCGTCAGGATCATCGACGAGGTCTATTCCCTCTTCGGCTTCAAATATCACGTCGAACTCTCCACCCGCCCCGAGGACAGCATGGGCTCCGACGAGGATTGGGAGAGGGCGACAAACGCCTTGAAGAAGGCCCTCGAAGATCTTCATCTTCCCTACGAAGTCAACGAAGGGGACGGCGCGTTCTACGGGCCCAAGATCGACTTCCACCTCGTCGACGCCATCGGCAGGACGTGGCAGTGCGGGACCATTCAGCTCGACTTCCAGATGCCGCAGCGGTTTGACCTCGAATATGTGGGGGAGGACGGCGAAAAGCACCGCCCGATCATGATCCACCGCGTGGTGTTCGGCTCCATCGAACGCTTCATCGGCATCCTCATCGAGCACTATGCGGGCAAGTTCCCCGTTTGGCTCTCGCCCGTGCAGGTGAAGGTGCTCCCCATCACCGACCGCGCCGCCGAGTATGCGCAAAAGCTCACCGACGAGATGAACGCGCAGGGCATCCGCGCCGAGGCAGACCTCCGCAAGGAAAAGCTCGGCAGAAAGATCTTGGATGCCGAGAACGAGAAGGTGCCCTACAAGCTCGTCATCGGCGATAAGGAGATGGAGGAGGGCACCGTCTCGGTGCGCCGCCGCGGCGAAGGCGACATCGGCTCCATGCCGAAAGGCGACTTCTTCGCCCTCGTTAAGAAGGAAAACGACGAAAAAATTGTGTTTTAAGGGCGCGAAACGTATATCTGCGGCGCGATACTTCGTCGAAGGTGTGCTTTTCTTGGTCACGTACGAATAAGTACGCTCCCTGCGGAAATGCTCCTTCTCCTTGTCTCGCTTGCAGCTCTGCGTTTTAACGGGAACATCTTCGCAAATTTGTTTGCGTGGAGCAACATGTCATTCCGCCCGAGGGGTTTTGTGTCACTTTATTGCCCGTGCAAGATGAATTGCACGGGTAATTTCTTACAAAAAAACAGTTGCAAATGTCTCCTTTCTATGGTAAAATAAAAATGCGTCACAATCAAATACTACTCTCGTATCGGTTACAGCGGCATAGTTGTATCCTTCTTTTTCCGATGCGAGAAAGATTGTGACGCAGACAATATGGGTACTCTACGCGGGCGCTCCTATTGTCGGAGCGTCCTTATTTTTTATTTTGGAGTATTGCTATGAAGAGAAAGAGGAATCCCATACTTACGATATTTTGGATTACGGCAATTATTTGCTGCGTATTGCTTGTTGTTGCGGTTATAATATGGTGTACCGATTCGGCCGACCACGGGATGGGGACGGCGGCAACCATTGTTGCAAGTATCGGGGGATCCGGAATGGGATTAGACTTGATCGCATATCTTTCCTATTGCATGTTTTCATCGGCTAAGGTTGAAGAGCGCGAGGAAATTCAGCGAGAGTGCAAAGAACAGCAAGAAAAAATACAGGAGTTTGAGAACTGGAAAATACAGAACATTAAAAAAACAGTGATCGTAAGTGCAACGACTAAAAAAGACAAGGGAAACGCAATGAAAAGAGGCGTGGTCGGCGGGTTACTTTTCGGAGTCGCGGGATCTGTTATCGGTTCGGCAACAGCACATGAAAATGTTTTTACGACCTTTTTGGTTATTTATACCGATGACAGTCGGGAAATCGTGGAAGTCAAAAACGAAAGCGAGCAGTATAATTTTTACATAAAGTATCTGGAAGTGTGATTTGTGTCTGCGATCGCGTTCCCGATATTCTTATAGCGGACAGGCTAAAAAAATCCCGAAACAGCCTTAAAAATGTTTGACAAACGGGGAAAAAGATGATAATCTTATAAAGTCAAAGCAGAGGCGAACCCTTCTCTCCGTAGCTGCACAGGTGGCGCGGGTCAATGATTTCGGAATTGTCACGGTATTTTTCCGTGCATGAATCATTCCAACGGGTTTCCACTGCGAAACCCGTTTTTTTTGTGAGGAATATGGCAGTCAACAAAAATCAGCATCAGATCAATGGGGAGATCCGCGACCGCGAGGTGCGTCTCATCGGCGCAGACGGCGAAATGCTCGGCATCATGTCCGCCCGCGATGCACAGCACATCGCCGACGATGCGGGGCTCGACCTTGTAAAGATCTCTCCCGCCGCCATCCCGCCCGTCTGCAAGATCATGGACTACGGCAAGTTCAAGTTCGAGCAAGCGAAGAAGGAGAAGGAGAACCGCCGCAATCAAAAGATCGTCGAACTCAAAGAGGTCCAGCTCTCCATGACGATCGACGTCGGCGACCTCAACGTCAAGGCAAAGCAGGCGCAAAAGTTTTTGGAGCAGGGGAACAAGGTCAAAGTCACCATCCGTCTCCGCGGCCGCCAGATGGCGCATTCCAATCTCGCAAAGGACGTCATCAACAACTTTGCGGAAGGGCTCAAAGAAGTTGCCGTCGTCGAGAAGCCGCTCAACATGGAGGGGAGGAACCTCATCCTCATCCTCGGGCCCGTCAAAAAATAAGAGCGTTCGCGCATGCCGCAGCAGGCCGTGCGCCGCAAATAAAATCGTAAAACAATCGTGGAGGATAAAGCAATGCCCAAACAGAAATCGCACTCGAGTTCGAAGAAACGCTTTTGGCTCACGGGCACCGGCAAGGTGAACAGGGCCCACGGCGGAAAGAACCACAAAGCAGAGACGAAGAACCGCAAGAGAAAGAGAAACCTGCGCAAGGTGACCCTCGTCTCCGAGACGCAAGAGAACACCGTCAAAAAGATGATTCCTTATAAGGATTAACGGGAGGGACAAGCAATGAGGATCAAGAGAGGCGTCAACGCAGTCAAAAAACGCAGAAAGATTTTCAAGCTCGCGAAGGGCTACTTCGGATGCAAGAGCAAGAACTACCGCATCGCGCGGCAGGCAGTGATGAAGTCGCTGCAATATGCCTACGTCGGAAGAAAGAGAAGAAAGCGCGATATGCGCAACCTTTGGATCGCACGCATCAACGCGGGCGCAAGGCTCAACGGGCTTTCCTATTCCAAGCTCATGCACGGGCTCAAAGTCGCGGGGATCGAGCTTAACCGCAAGGTCCTTGCCGATCTTGCCGTGACCGACGCGGCCGCATTTGCCGAGATCTGCGGCAAGGCGAAAGCTGCACTGTAAATTCAAAAAAGCCTTTCCACGAAAGGCTTTTTTCACATCATGGTCATAACATCCAAACAAAATCCCGCCGTAAAGGAGCTCGCTTCCCTCAAAGAAAAGAAGGGGAGAAGGGAGCGCGGGAGCTTTCTCGTCGAGGGCGTGAAGATGGTCTCGGAATGTGCCGCATGCGGCATGGAGATCGTGCGCATCGCCCTCCGCGAAGGGTATGAGGGGGAGAGGCTTCCCTACCCCACGCTCGAACTCGGGGCGGAAGTTTTCCGCCACATCTCGGACGAGAAGGCGCCGCAGGGCATCGTCGCAGAGGTAAAGATCCCTTGTTGCGCGCCCGAGCCGCCCCAAAAGAGCTGTCTCTTTCTCGACGGCGTGGCCGATCCCGCCAACGTCGGGGCCATCATCCGTACGGCCGCCGCGGCGGGGTATGAAGAGATCTACCTTGCCGATTGCGCCGATCCGTACGCGCCCAAGAGCGTGCGGGCGTCGATGAGCGGGGTGTTCTACACAAAGCTCATGCGCGGCATGCGGGAGGAGCTCTTCGAAGCGCTCCGCGGCATTCCCATGATCGCGGCGGATATGGACGGGGAGGACGCTTTTTCCTTCCTCCCGCCCGAAAAGTTCTGCCTCTGCATCGGCAACGAGGGGAACGGGCTTTCCGACGCCGTGCGCAAGCGGGCGGCTTACACCGTCGCGATCCCGATGGAGGGGCGCATGGAGAGCCTGAACGCGGCCGTCTCGGCGAGCGTTCTGATGTATTTTCTAAAAAAGAACAAGGAGAAAGGAATATGAGCGGTCATAGCAAATGGCATAACATTCAGGCAAAGAAGGGCAAGGCGGACGCCGCGAGAGGGCGCCTCTTCACCAAGATCGGCAAGGAGATCGCCGTCGCCGCCAAGGGCAACCCCAACCCTTCGACCAACTCCAAGCTCGCCGACGTCATCGCAAAGGCGAAGGCGGCGAACATGCCCAACGACAACATCGAGCGCGCCATCAAACGCGCCGCGGGCGAACTTGCGGGCAAGGAATTCAAGGAACTCACCTACGAGGGCTACGGCGTGGGCGGCGCGGCCGTCATCATCACGACGCTCACCGATAACATCAACCGTACGGCGGGGGATATCCGCGCCATCATGTCGAAGTGCGGCGGCGCGCTCGGGACGACGGGCAGCGTCTCCTACATGTTCGAGGACAAGGGCCTCATCGTCGTCGAAGCGGCTCCCGGGCTCACGGAGGACGAGGTGACCGACCTCGCCATCGAGGCGGGTGCGGACGACGTTATAACGACCGAGGACGCCTTCGAGGTCTACACCTCGCCCGAGGCATTCTCCGAGGCGCGTAAATTCCTCGAAGAGAAGGGGCTTACATTCTTGCAGGCAGAGATCACGATGATCCCGCAAAACAAAATCGCACTCGAAGGCGAGAAACTCGAGACCTTCTTGAAGATGCTCGATAAGCTCGAAGAGAACGACGACGTGCAGGACGTCTATCATAACGTCGACCTTCCCGAAGAGGAAGAAGAGGAATAAGACGAGGGGAAATGGAGGATGAGGAAAAAGGCGGGGAAGGCCCGCCTTTTTCCGTGCAAAAAATTGTTCCGCCGCGAAAAAAATCGGCTTGAAGCCGATTTATTTTTTTCTGCCGAGTTCTTGAAGGGCGAAACCTAAAAAATATTCCGCAGTGGAATTTTTCATGATGAGTTCCTTCGCCTCCTCGGGCGTGCACCATTTCGCCTCGGCGACCTCTTCGTTCAACACGATCTCGCCCTCCTCGGCGGTGACGAGGAAGCCGAGCATCAAAATGTCCTTTGCGTCGTGGTAGCGGGAAGCGAGGTACTTCCACTTGACGGCGGAAAGGTCGGTCTCCTCTTTGAGTTCGCGGGGGATGGCTTTCTCGGCGCTCTCGCCCTTCTTGACATAGCCAGCAAAGAGTTTGAAAGCATCGTCCTGCACATGCCGCGCGAGCAAGATCTTGCTCGCCGCACGGTCCACGACGACCATTGAAACGGCCACGGGGAAGAAGGGGAATTTATACTTGTGACAGGTCTCGCAGTAAGGTACGAGACCTTCGTTTTCGAGAAACCGTAGCCCGAGCTTCGAACCGCAATCTCTGCAAAACATATATTTCCCTCCTTTTTTTTATCATTTTAACGCCGCTTGGCCCGTTTGTCAACCCCAAACGGCAAAAATTTTCTCCCTCAGCCCGCCGCGCAACAAGAACGCGAAAATGTAGGCGTTGCGCTTGACAAGGCCGCTCCCGTATAGTATAATAAAGTATCGTTTTTGAAGGGCTGTATAGCTTTTCGCACGGGCGGGAAGGAGAAAGACATGCTTACATCGATCTGCGGCATCAACTGGGGCGACGAGGGCAAGGGCAAGATGGTGGACCTCTTGTCCGAGGGCTACGACTATGTCTGCCGCTACCAGGGCGGGAACAACGCGGGGCATACCGTTATCAACGAACGCGGCAAGTTCATTCTGAACCTGTTGCCCTCGGGGATCCTGCGCGAAAACGTCGTAAACGTGCTCGGCCCGGGCATGGCGATCGATATCAGGCATCTCACGGAAGAGATAGGGCGTCTGCGGGAAAAGGGCGTCAAGATCACGCCCGAGAACCTTAAAATCAGCGACAGGGCGATCATCACCATGCCGTACCATGTCCTTTTGGATTGCCTCGAAGAAGATCGTCTTGCCGATCAAAAATTCGGCTCCACCCGCCGCGGCATTGCGCCCGTGTATGCCGATAAATACATGAAGAAGGCCTTCCGCATGGGGGAACTTCTCGATCCCGATAGCCTTTTCGAACGGGCCAAGGGCATCGTCGAATGGAAGAACCTCACGGTCGCGGGCGGTTATGGGCATGCGCCCGTCACGGCGGAAGAGGTCGTCGCATACTTCAAGACATACGGGCTTCCCCTCAAAGATCACATCTGCGATACGGGGCTCCTGCTCGACCGCGCCAACAGGGCGGGCAAAAAGATCATGTTCGAGGCCCAGCTTGGTGCGCTGCGCGATATCGACTTCGGCATCTATCCCTATACGT
Source organism: uncultured Clostridia bacterium (assembly GCA_947625555.1). Taxonomy (GTDB): domain Bacteria; phylum Bacillota; class Clostridia; order Christensenellales; family Borkfalkiaceae; genus Gallimonas. The sequence goes on from CANQOT010000017.1 coordinate 29,123, forward strand.
CGAGCTCCTCGACGATTGCGGCCTATGCGCCCATCGGCGCGGGCGTCCCGCATCTCAAACTCGATAAGTCCATCGGCGTCATGAAGGCCTATTCCACCTGCGTGGGAGAGGGCCCCTTTACGGCGGAATACTTCGGCGAGAAGGCAGAAAAACTCCGCGCGGCGGGCGGCGAATACGGCGCGGCGACGGGCAGACCGAGGAGGGTGGGGCCCTTCGACGTGGTCGCCTCCTCCTACGGCATCCGGTGTCAGGGGGCCGACGAGATCGCGCTCACAAAGCTCGATATCCTCTCGGCCTATGAGGAGATCGAAGTATGCACCGCCTACGAGCTCGACGGGAAGATCATTCGCGAGTTCCCTTACCCGGGCGCGCTGGACCGCTGCAAGCCCGTCTTTGAAAAGGTCAAGGGCTGGCATACGGATATTTCCAAGTGCCGCAAAAAAGAGCAACTTCCCCGCGAGGCGCTCGCCTACATTTCTTACCTCGAAGAGGCCTGCGGCTGCAACATCGTCTACGTTGCCGTGGGCGCCGAGCGCGACGCCTGTATCAAACTCAAATAGCCATGATGAGAACGTTTTGGAAAATGCACGGGATCGGGAATGATTATATCTACTTCGATTGCTTCGAAGAGGACCTTCCCGCGCCCGAAAAACTTGCAGTAAGACTTTCCGACCGCCATTTTTCCGTCGGCGGCGACGGGATCGTGCTCATCCTCCCGAGCGCGTGCGCAGACGCCAAAATGCGCATGTTCAATGCGGACGGGAGCGAGGGGAAGATGTGCGGCAACGCCATCCGCTGCGTCGGAAAGTTCCTCTACGAAGTCAAACACATCGAAAAAGATATTATGACCGTCGAGACGCTTTCGGGCATCAAGACGTTGAAGATCTTCTCTAAGGGCGGCGTCGTGAACGCCGTGACTGCGAATATGGGCAGGGCGGAGCTCTCTCCCGAAAAGATCCCCGCGCGCATCGGGGGGAAGGAGATCGTCTCGCAGCCCCTCGAAGTGGGGGGAGAGACCTACCGCGTGACCTGCCTTTCCATGGGCAACCCGCACTGCGTCGTATTCGGCGGCGATCCCGACGGTTTGGAACTCGAAAAGGTGGGCCCGCTCTTCGAGCATCATGCGGCCTTTCCCGAGCGCGTCAACACGGAATTTGTGCACGTCCTCGAAAGAAACGTCCTCAAAATGCGCGTTTGGGAGCGCGGCAGCGGGGAGACGTGGGCGTGCGGAACGGGCGCGTGCGCGGCGGCCGTCGCGGGCGTCCTCAACGGGCACTGCGAAAAAAATACCGATATCACCGTAAAATTGAAGGGCGGGGACCTTGTCATCCGCTATGACGGGGACGAAGTCTTGATGACGGGCCCCGCAGCGTTTGCCTTTCGGGGCACGGTCGAAATATAGGGCGAGAGGTACACTATGACGAAATATATCTTCGTGACGGGCGGCGTTGTATCGGGGCTCGGAAAGGGGATCACTGCGGCATCTTTGGGGCGCCTCCTCAAAATGCGCGGGTATAAGGTCGCGTCGCAAAAACTCGACCCCTATATCAACATCGACCCCGGGACGATGAGCCCCTACCAGCACGGCGAGGTGTTCGTCACCGAGGACGGCGCAGAGACCGACCTCGACCTCGGCCACTACGAGCGTTTCATCGACGAAGATCTCAACAAATTCTCCAACCTCACGACGGGGAAGGTCTATTGGAATGTACTCCATAAGGAGCGCGCGGGGGAATACCTCGGCCAGACGGTGCAGGTCATCCCGCACGTCACGAACGAGATCAAGTCCTTCATCTATCAGGTGGGGAAGGCGACGGGCGCGGATATCGTCATCACCGAGATCGGCGGCACGACGGGCGACATCGAGAGCCAACCCTTTTTGGAGGCCATTCGTCAGGTCGCCCGCGAAGTGGGCAGGGAGAACTGCTGCTTTATCCATGTGACCCTCGTCCCGTACATTTCGGGCTCGTGCGAATTTAAGAGCAAACCCACCCAGCATTCCGTCAAGGAATTGCAGGGGATGGGGATCTTCCCCGATATCATCGTCGCCCGCGTCGACGAGCCGATGCCCGAGGCCATCCGCGAGAAGATCGCGATGTTCTGCAACGTGCGCCCCGAGTGCTGTATCGAGAACCTCACGGTGCCCGTTCTCTACGAGGCGCCCATGATGCTCGAACGGAGCAACCTTTCGACCATCGTCTGCAAGATCTTACAGCTCGCTCCCAACGAGATCGATATGAGCGAGTGGGAAGAGATGCTCGCCCGCATCCATGCGCGCAGCAAGACGGTCAGGATCGCCCTCTGCGGCAAATACGTCCAGCTCCACGACGCCTACCTTTCCGTCGCCGAAGCGCTCGCCCACGGCGGGTACGAGACGGACGCCAAGGTGGAGATCGATTGGGTGGATACCGAGAAGATCAATTCCTCCAACGTCGACGCGCTCCTCAAAGGCGCAGACGGCATTCTCATTCCGGGCGGGTTCGGCGTCCGCGGCATCGAAGGGAAGGTCCTCGCCTGCCGCTACGCCCGTGAGCACAATATCCCGTTCCTCGGCCTCTGCCTCGGCATGCACATCGTCGCCATCGAGTTTGCCCGCGATGTTTTAGGCCTTGCCGACGCCAACTCCTCGGAATTTTTCCCCGAGGGAAAGCATTCCGTCATCGACCTTATGCCCGACCAGTACGGCGTGAAGATGGGGGGCACGATGCGCCTCGGGGCCTATCCCTGCAAGGTGCTCGGCGGGAAGATGCTCGCGGCCTACGGGACGGATACCGTCTCCGAGCGGCACCGCCATCGCTTCGAATTCAACAACGACTATCGCGCGGCATTCGAAGCGAACGGCATGAAGATCGTCGGGACTTCGCCCGACGGTTCCCTCGTCGAAGCGCTCGAATATCCCGCAAACGATTTCTTCGTGGCGGTGCAGTTCCATCCCGAATTCAAATCCCGCCCCAACAGTGCGCACCCGCTCTTCCGCGAGTTCGTGCGGGCGGCGGTGAAATATCGTCAAAATCATGAAAATTAACGAAAATTTTTTCAACTTATCCGAGAATTATCTGTTCTCGACGGTGGGCGCCAAGGTGAGCGCCTATCAGAAGGCGCATCCCGAAAAGAAGGTCATCAAGCTCTCGATCGGGGACGTCACTTGTCCGCTCGCGCCCTCCGTCATCGCGGCCATGCACCGCGCCGTGGACGACCTCGCCCGCGCGGAGACCTTCAAGGGATATGGACCCGACCGCTATTGCTATGGGTACGATGTCCTCATCGATTCCATCAAGGGGAGCTATGCGCGCAAGGGCGTCGCCCTCTCTTCGGACGAGATCTTCATCTCCGACGGCGCGAAGTCCGACCTCGGCAACCTCCTCGATCTGTTTTCGGCGGACAATACCGCCCTCATTCCCGATCCCGTCTATCCCGTCTATGTGGACACCAACGTGATGGCGGGGCGCAAGGTCGTCTTTGCGAACGCGAACGAGGGGAACATGTTCTTGCCCATGCCCGACGAGAAGGTGCAATCAGATATCATCTACATCTGCTCGCCCAACAACCCGACGGGCGCCGCATACGACCGCGTTCAGTTAAAGGCGTGGGTGGATCATGCGATAAGGCACGGCGCCATTATTTTGTACGACGCCGCATATGAATACTTTATCACCGATCCCGCCCTTCCCCGCAGCATCTTCGAGATCGAGGGCGCGCGGGAATGTGCGATCGAGATCTGCTCCTATTCCAAGACGGCGGGCTTCACGGGCGTGCGCTGCGGCTATACCGTCGTACCCAATACGTTGAAGCGGGGCGGGGCCCTTTTGAACCGCCTTTGGGCGCGTCGGCAATCGACGAAGTTCAACGGCGCGTCCTATATCGCGCAGATGGGGGCGGCGGCCGTCTTTACCGAAGAGGGGGAAAGGGAGATCGCGGTGAATATCGACCGCTATCGCGGCAATGCAAAGCGCATTTCGGAGTGCCTCGAAGGGCTCGGCATCTGGTTCACGGGCGGCAAAAATTCGCCCTATCTTTGGATGAAGTGCCCCCGCGGTATGAAGAGCTGGGAATTTTTCGATCATCTTTTGGAACGGGCAAACGTCGTCGGCACACCGGGGAGCGGCTTCGGCAAGAACGGCGAGGGCTTTTTCCGCCTCACCGCGTTCGGAACGCCGGAGAACACCCGCGAGGCATGCCAAAGACTCGGGGAGATTTTGAAATGACGAATAAGCTCAAACGCGGCGCAGGCGTCCTGTGCCATATCTCGACCCTGCCGGGGAAGTACGGCGTGGGTTCCATCGGGGGCGACGCCTGCCGCTTCGCCAAGCTCCTTGCAAAGAACAAGGTCAAGTATTGGCAGATCCTTCCCCTCGCGCAGACGGGATTCGGCGATTCGCCCTATCAGGCCGTCTCGTGCAGTTCGGGCAATCCCTATTTTATCGACCTCGACCTTCTCGCAAAGGACGACCTCCTCACCAAGGAGGAGCTCAAAGCGGCGCGCAGCACCGAGATCGACTATGCCGCACTGTACGCTTCCCGCTATCCGCTCCTGAGGACGGCGTTTTCTCGCTTCAATTTCGACGGGAAGAACTTCCGCGCATATGTGAAGAGCGGCGCCGCGGAGGACTATGCGCTCTTCATGACGGCGAAGGTCGTCTATGGCGGGACATTTTCCGATTGGCCCGAAGCGATCAAGCGCCGCGACAAAGACGCTTTGGAGGAGATGCGCACCGAGTACCACGAGGAGTATCTCTTTTGGAACTTCTTGCAGTATGAATTTCACAAACAGTGGATGGCGCTCAAAAAGCATTGCAAGGGCCTCGGTGTCAAAATTATCGGCGAGATCCCGCTCCTTTGCGCCTACGACAGCGCCGACGTCTGGGCGCATCCCGAACTGTTCAAATTGGACGAAGAGCTGCGTCCCGCCAAGATCGCCGGGGTCCCGCCCGACTACTTTTCCTCGACGGGCCAGCGGTGGGGCTATCCCGTCTACGATTGGGCGGCGCACGAGAAGGATGGCTATGCGTGGTGGAAGGCCCGCCTCAACGATGCCCTGCAAATGTACGACGTCGTCCGCATCGGGCATTTCGTCGGCCTCGACAGATGCTATGAACTTCCCGCGGATGCGGAGAGCGCGGAGGGGGGCGAATTTGCCGAAGGGCCCAAGGAGAAGATCTTCGCGGGCATCAACTGCGCGGGCAGAGTGATCGCCGAGGACCTCGGCGCGGCCGGCGACGGCGTGAAGGAGATCTTGAAAAAGACGGGCATTCCCGGGAGCAAAGTGCTGCTCTTTGCCTTCGACGGCAAGGAGGACAACGAATTTTTGCCCCATCTCTATGGGGAAAATTGCGTTTGCTATACGGGCACGCACGATAGCGATACCGTCTCGGGATTCGTGGGGTCCATGAATGCCGAGGAGTATTTTCTCTTCCGTTCGCGCTTTGCGGCAGAGCTCGAAGCCTGCGGCGTTCTCGTCCGTCTCGGCGACGAGGGGGAGGGCATTCCCGAGGCGTTTATCCGTCTGGCGCTCGCCTCCAAGGCCAACCTCGCCATCATTCCCATACAGGATATTTTGCGCCTCGACAGCGAGGCCCGCATGAATCTCCCCGGCACAGCGGAGGGGAATTGGCGTTTCCGCTTATCACGGCAACCTTCTGCCTTCACCATGGGCAGGTTGAAAAAAATGATAAAATTTTATCGGAGGTAATTTTATGGCAAAAGAAAAAAAGTCGGGCTTCTTTAAGGAATTCAAAGAGTTCATCTCCCGCGGAAATGTCCTCGACATGGCAGTCGGCATCATCGTCGGCGGCGCGTTCACGGCGATCGTCACCGCGATCGTCAACGGCATCCTTACGCCCCTTCTTCAAGCGATCGGCGTAGGGCCCGATGGCTTCGGCGCCCTTCAAGTCATCCTGAACGAGTCGAAGTATCTGGCCAATCCCGAGACGGTGACGCCCATCATCCTCGATTTCGGCATTGTCATCTCCGCGATCATCACCTTCCTTTTGACCGCGCTCATCCTCTTCCTCATCGTGTTTACGATCAACAGGATCCGCAGGAGAGCGGAGGCCGCAAAGGCGAAGAGGGAAGCTGCCAAGGCGGCAAACGAGCCCGCTCCCGAACCCGAACCCGCGCCTGCGCCCGCTCCCACGACGGAGGAGCTCCTTGCCGAGATCCGCGATCTCCTCAAAGCGCAACAGGGCGGAAACGAACCCAAAGAATGATAACGACCCGATAAAAAGCGCCCCGACGGCTTGGCCGTCCGGGCGCTTTTTATCATATCATTTCCGCATGAACTCTGTCCGTCAAAACGGCGCTGCCCATGTAACATTTTTGCCCCATGCGCCCTACAATGATATGTATGCGCATTTGTTTTGTGACAAAGGGGACGCTTGACGAATACAGCGAGCGGTATGCGGGGAGCAAGGCGGATATCCTCTGTTTTTCCTTTCAGGCGCTCGGGGAAGTGAGCTACGAGCGCGAACTCAAAGGGGAGACGAGCCTCTTCGAGGATGTTGCCGTCCTCTCCCGCGAGGAACAGAACGTCGTCGTATGCGGGTGTTTTACCGACGCGCGCGGGATCCGCAGGAAGTCGGTCGTCGTCGCCGAGAAGGGGCGCATCCTCGGCGTTTCGGATATGGCCTTCCGCATCGACGGGGGCGAATACCGCTGCGGCGCGGGCGTCAAGATCTTCGATACGGGCGTCGGAAAGCTCGGCATCATCGTCGCGGAAGATTTGTTCTTCCCGCGCGTTGCCGAGACGCTCTCCGTCTGCGGCGCCGAACTCGCGCTCTGCATCTTCGAACAGCCCGAGGGCGGTCTCGAACAGACCCTCATGCGCGCACAGGCCTATTTTTACGGTGTACCCCTGTGCATTTGTGCATACGGCTTTGCCGAGGCGGCCGATATCGGCGGGAAGCTCCGCTTCGCTTCCCCCAAGAGCCCCTGCATTTACGACTTCGAACGCGAACAGGAATACCACTTGGTCGAAATACGCCAGCGCGGCCTCTATCGCAGAAAAAAGAGCGGATTTTAGAAAATCTCTGCTTTTGACTATTTTGATAAAAATCGTTGCAAAAATCTTTCCTCTGTGGTAGAATATGACCTGCGACACAACCGAATACTATAAATATCAAGATACAACGGCATCGGTGTATCCTTTTTCCGATATTTATAGGGGTTGTGTCGCAACAATTCGAGGATACTCGAAGCGGGCGCTCCTCGGATTAGGGCGTCCTTTTATTTTGTCCGCAAAATACTTTTTTCGGAGGAATGTATGAAGAAAAAATTTTGTCTCCTTTTGCTCGCTATCGCGAGCGCGCTCTGCCTTATTCTCGGCATTTCCGCCTGCGGCGGCGGGGGCGAGACGAAGACGAAGAAGGTCAATCTCGGCGATTCGCCCGAACAGGTCGTAAAGCTCCTCGGAGAGCCCTATGCAAAAGAGAGCAGCACGACCTTCTATACCTATTTCGGCAGCAACTATCTTTCTTTGATGAAGAAGTCGGATGAACTTGAAGAACGCATGATGAACGTGCAGAGCGATAAGGAGTTCGAGAAGATCTTTGAGGAGATGGCAAAGCTCGAAGAGACCTTCGAATCGCTCGTCTATACCAAGACGGAGATCAAATTTACAAAAAATGCGGAAGGCAACCTCGTGGTGAGCGAAGTTTGGTACGATGCGGCCTGCAGCGAGGACGAGCCTGAAAAAACGTTCGTCGCTACCTCGGTGGAGGGCGTGGAAAACTGCACGTTGGAGGAGATCGTGCAGGGCGCGGTAAAGAGCCTCGCAATTACCGATACATATTCCGACGGAAGTTACCTAAAATCGTCTATCGGCAACGGGGAATTGCATTTCTCTATTTCGGGGAAACAGGTCACATGGCAATGGGAGGATGAGGAAGGAGAACATACCTCAATTTCCAAACTCAAAAAAGAAGTTCCCGGCGGACTTAAGGCCGAGGGCACTTATGGGGAAGAAGCGGTTTTTAACATCCCCGAAGGTACAACTTCCATCAAGCAAGAAGCCTTCAAAAACTGCAAATGGCTTACAGGCATCAATATACCCGAGAGCGTGACCTCGATCGATTGGGAAGCATTCGAAGGCTGTCCGATTCAGACGGCGGTCATACCGTTGAGATTGCTCAGATACATTCCCACGGAAGCGTTGAAAAAACTTGTCATTACGAGCGGACATTTGAACAATGGGGCGATCGGCGTCGGATCGTTCGCGGGATGTTCGGCTCTTGAACGCATCGAAGTTGCGGATGATCTGGAAGATTACAGTAGCCAAGACGGGATCCTGTACGATAAAGAAAAGACGCAAGTAATCTTTGTTCCTCGTGCGATCAAAGGCGCAGTCACGCTCCCCGAGAGCGTGATCAAGATCGGAGAGGAGGCGTTCAGGGGTTGCAGTTCGCTTGAAAGCATCGTGATTCCCGAGGGAGTGTCCGAGATTGGATATCGGGCATTCGAGGATTGCACAAGCCTTATAGAAGTAAAATGGAACGTGATAAATTGTATTGTGCATACATCTGAGTCCTATCCGCTTTTCAAGAACTGTTCTGCGCTTACAACCGTCATTTTGGGGGAGAATGTTCAGACGATTCCCGAGTATGCGTTCAGGGGTTGCTGTTCGCTTACAAGCATTGCGATCCCCAAAAGCGTGACCTCGATCGGATATGATGCGTTCCGTAATTGCCCTAAACTTGTGGAGGTGTGGAATTATTCCGAACTTCCGATCGAAAAAGGCGAGTATAGCTATGGATCTGTAGCGTATTATGCAAAGTACGTCTACACGACAGATATAAAGAGCAAGCAGACGGTGACCGACGATGGCTATATCTTCTTTGAGGACGGCGAAGAGATCTATCTCCTTGGCCATAAGGGGAATGAAACGTCTCTCACCCTTCCTGCCAAAAGTTCGAGCGGAAAAGACTATGCCATCTATGAATATGCGTTCTATGGTTGCAGTTCGCTTGAAAGCGTGACGTTTGAAGGGGACAGCCAACTGATCTCGATCGGGGATTATGCGTTCTATGATTGCAGTTCGCTTACAAGCATTGTAATCCCCGAGGGCGTGACCTCGATCGGAATTTCTGCGTTCTATGGTTGCGATTCGCTTACAAGCATTGTGATCCCCGAGGGCGTGACCTCGATTGGAAATGGGGCGTTCAATAATACAGCATATTACAACGACGAAAACAACTGGGATAAAAGCGGTGTGCTTTATATCGGCAATCATCTGATCGAAGCAAGCAGGTATACGATTTCAGGCGCATACACGGTCAAACCTGGAACAAGGCTGATTGCAGACGAGGCGTTCTATGGTTGCGATTCGCTTTCAAGCATCGTGATTCCCGAAAGCATTACCTCGATCGGAAGTTATGCGTTCTATGGTTGCGATTCGCTTGAAAGCGTGAAGTTTGAAGGGAATAGCAAACTTACCTCGATCGGAGAGAGGGCGTTCGAGGTAAGTTTGCTTGAAGCGGTTTATATCACCGATGTTGCGGCGTGGTGTAATATTGATTTCGGAAGTTCTTCCGCCAATCCTCTTTCCTATGCGCATCACCTCTATTTAGACGGGCAGGAAGTGACCGAACTGAATATCCCCGAAGGGGTGACGGAAATCAAACAATATGCGTTCAAAGGTTGCAGTTCGCTTACAAGCATAGTGATCCCCCAGAGTGTAATCTCGATCGGAGATGAGGCGTTCTATTATTGCACAAGCCTTATACAAGTAAAATGGAACGCGATAAATTGTATTGTGCATGCATCCAAGTCCGATCCGCTTTTCAAGAACTGTTCTGCACTTACAACCGTTATTTATGGAGAGAATGTTCAGACAATTCCCAATTATGTGTTT
>CANQOT010000018.1 GCA_947625555.1 uncultured Clostridia bacterium
AAGGGGATTCACTCGCTACGCTCGGAATGACGCGGGTGCGGACTGCGTATTGTAAGATTCACTCACCGCCTGCGGCGGCTCGGAATGAGGGCACCATGCTACCCTCTACGTTCCGCCGCCTTCCCGCGGGAGCTGATCCATGAGGGTGCGGGTAAGGAGGGATTCGACGAAGGAATGGTCGAAGAAGTTGCGGGGGAAGCGCTCGGGAACGGGATAGTCGCCGACGATCGTGCCCGCCCTCAACACGACGGCGCGCCGGGCAAGCAGGGCGGCCTCGTGCACGTCGTGCGTGACGAACACCACCGTCTCTTGGCTCCCTTGCCAGAGCTCGACGATCAGTTCGATGAGCGTCTTTTTGAGGGAGAGGTCGAGGGAGGAGAAGGGTTCGTCCATGAGGAGCACGTCGTGCGGGTAGAGGAAGGCGCGGGCGATGGCCACGCGCTGTTTTTCGCCGCCCGAAAGCTCTTTGGGGCGGCTCTTTTCGCGCCCTTTGAGGCCAACACGGCATACCATGTCCGCGATCTCCCCCCATTTTTCTTTGGGAAGAACAAATTTCAGGTTGCCCTCTACCGTGAGGTTGGGCAGGAGCGCGCTCTCCTGAAAGAGGTAGGAGACCTTCCCCACGCCCTCCGTCTTTCCCTCGAAGGGAGTAAGGCCCGCGAGGATGTTGAGGAGCGTCGTCTTTCCCGCGCCGCTCTCGCCGAGGACGGCCGTGATCTTCCCCTCTTCGATTTCGAGGTCGATATTTTGCAGGGCGAATTTTTCGCCGTACCTTTTCGTTACGCCCGAAAGTTTCATGTGCGCCACCTCACGATGAGTTTGCAGATAAGGAAGGCGAGCCCTTCGAGCAAAAATCCGAGCACGATGCACAGGAGGGTGAGCGCCATGAGGCGGGGCATATCGACGAACATCTTCGCCTCCTGCATGAGCCCGCCGAGGCTTTGGAAGGTGTTCGCGAGCACCTCGCCCGAGACGGTGATTTTGAGCCCCATCGAGAGGATGGAGCCGCTCTGTGCGAGGATGCTCGGGGCGGCGAGCGGGAGATACATCTTGAATACGGTGCGCGACAGGGGCACCTTGAACGCCTTGGGAAGTTCGCCGAAGCGGGCCTTCACGTCGTCGAGGCTCGCGAGCGTCGCCGCATAGAAGGCGGGCATCAAGACGAGCAGGGTGACGACGACGGGCGCAATGCGCGGCGTCGTCCAAATGAGGAGAAGGAGGATGATCGCCATCGTCGGAACGGTGCGGAGCACGGAGATGACGGGCGCGAAGAAGGCGCGGACGCCCCCCTTCAAACTTGCAAGGACGGCGAGGGCCGCCCCCAAAAGCGCGGAGACGAGAAAGGCGACGACGGTGCGGAGCAAGGTGTTCCCGAAGGCGCGCCAAAAGGCCGCGTCCGCAAGGAGCCGCCCCATCGACTTGAAGGCGTCGACAAAGGACGGCAGGACGTAGCCGTTTTGCACGATGAGCGCGGCGACGATCCAGAGGAGCCACAATAAGACGAGCGCCGCGAGCGAAAACGCTAAATTTTTAAGCGTCTGTTTCTTCACTTCAATTCATATAGAAGAACGCATCTTCGGGGAGCGCCGTCGATTCGGGGCTGATCGCGATGAGTTTTTCGAGGAAGGCGCATACCGCCTCCTTGCAGGTCTTGCTCGGCGTGTACGCGACCGAGCAATTCTCGATGACCTGCGACGTGAGGTTGTTCGCGTTGAAGGAAGGGTCGAGCCCGTCGGTGCGCACGTCGTCCAAAAGCTCGATGACGGTCGCGGGAGAGACTGCGCTCAAATACTGCGCGCTGCCTTCGAGATAGCCGATGAACTGTCGGAGCGCTTCGGGCTTTCCTTCGATGAGGCTCTTTTTTGCGACGGCGACGGCCTGCGGGTAACCCCCTTCGCCATAGAGTGCCTGCAAGTCCCCCGCCAATTTGAAGGGCTTGAGCGCGGACGCCGTGCCCTTGATCTTGGTTGATACGGCGGGCTCGGGGCAGAGATAATATGCGCAGCCGCCCGCGGGTGAGACGTTGGGCGCATCGAAGGGCACGAGGTTGACCTTATCGGGATCGGCCTCCGCCTGCGCGCTCTGCAAGAGCGTGTAGGGGATCTCGCAATCGTCGAGGACGGCGCGGAGGGTGAGCCCGGGGACGTTCGGAAGCTGGACGACCCCCACCTTCTGCCCGACGAGGGTATCGAGGTTCTCCCGCGTGAGGACGGGGCTCTCCCCCGTCGCGAGGAAGAAGAAGTTGCCGTGCGTGACGGCGCCGAGCATTTGGTAGACGGCGCCCGTGCCGAGCGTCTTTGCCGCAACGTTGACGGGCAGGATGCAGATGTCGGCCTCGGGGGATCGGCCCGTGACATAGGTCGAGATGGTGTTGCTGTCGACGACCTTGAAATCAAAGACGTCGTCCTCCTTCGCCTCTTCCTGCGCGATGGCGTTGAGGAGGGCGAGGGCGGGAGCTCCGTCGGGTGCGACGACTTCGAGGTCGTCCGATGTGCCGCAAGAGGCGATCCCGCATGCCGCTGCCGCGAGCAGGATGCCCCCCATGACGGTGGATAGTAATTTCTTCATAGCATATACTCCTTGTCTCAATATTTGCTGAATAATGTCTTTGCCGAGACGCCTTCGAGCTTGCCGAGCTTGCCCGTGAGGGCGTTGATGGCGGATGCGGGGGCGTCGAGCACGATGCAGATGACGGAGACCCCCTTCGCGTGATAGGGTATTCCCATTCTCCCCACGATCCATTCGCCGTATTCCGAGAGAAGAGCATTGACCTGTTCCGCCGCGGGAACGCGCTTTTCGACGATGACGGAGAGCACCGCAATGCGCCTTTCTTCTTCCATAAAAAAACCTCCCTTGGCCGCAAGGGCAAAGGGAGATACGGCGCCGAAGCGCCCGCTGTAACTCTGTTTCGCCCCTTTGCGGTCAGACACCTCTTTCCGTTCAGGTCGCTCTCATTCTACCACGCCGCCCCGAAAAAGGCAAGCGTTTTGCAAGATTTTCAGCGCCGGCGTTTTTTGCCGACGATCACCGCCGCCACGCCCGCGGCGATCCCCCCGCCGACGAGCACGCACAGCACGATGACGGCGAGACGCATGTTGGGCGAGAGGCCGCCGCCCCCGCCGTTGACGCTCTTGTAGGCCTGTTCCGACCGCGCGAGCGTGAAGGAGAGTTCGCCGATGGGAAGCGTCTCCCGCGTGAGGGTGTAGCCACCCTCCTTCTTTTGGAAGGCGAGACTGCTGTACCCGAGGTAGAAGGAGGTCTCGATGTCGATCTTCAACTCGCCGAAGGAGGCGAACCTGTGCGCGGGCGAGAGGAGAAAATCGTAGCGGTAGACGGGCCCGCTCATGTTGACGGTGGGAAGAAGGGCGGCCGAGACGGTGTTCGTGACGCTCTGCTGCGCGGGGACGGCGAGCTCGTACTCGTACCATGTGCGCAGATGATCTTGCTTGAACCACTCCTCGGGCACATAGACGGTGCCGAATTTATCGCGGCGTTCGTTGAGGAGATCGATGAGGGCGTTATACCAATCGTCCTCGCCCGCATCCTTTCCGCCCGCGGAGCGCAGGGAGGCCGCAAATTCCGCAAAGGTGAGTTCTCCCTCTCTCACACGCAAAAAGGAGGCGTCGTCGACGCGCTTGGTCCCCTCGGAATCGGAGGTGACGAAGGCGTCCACCGTCTCGGCGGGTTCGCCGAAGGTGTACAGCCCGATCTCGCACTGCGGGAGGGCGGTCTCCCATGTGAGGCGGACAAAGCCGTCCTCGATGACCGCCTTCGACGCGCCGCAGGCGTTGCCGTACCATACGCGGGTGCGGGCGGGGTTGTATTTTAAGATAAGATTGGCGTAATCGCGCTCGCGCGCGTCCGTGCGCGTGAGGGTATAGACTTGCCTGCAAACGGGCGTTTCGGGGGAGAAGAAGGGATCGGCACGCTTGCCGTCCTCGATGCGGGCGACTTCCTCCTCGGCGTCAAATTCATAGCCGCTGCGGAAGGTATGGCGGAGGGAATAGGACGGGACCTCGCCGTCGTCCGCCACGATGGGCGACGGGGACGGTAGGGCGATGGGCTCCCCCCCCAAATAGCGGAGATCGCCCTCGGGGAAGTAGAGCTTCAACGTCTCGTCCTCTTGCGTCGGATTAAAGAAGGTATAGGACGCGCTGACGTAAGACGGGCATACCATGCCCGAGATCGGGTCGGGAAATTCCGAGATCCGCAGGGTAATTTCCTCCCGCGAGATCCCGATGGGGCTCCTCTCCTTTAAGACGACGCCGCAGCCGTGCGTCCCCTCGAAATAGTTGCCTGCATAGGCCTTGACGAAGGCGCACGAGGCGCCCACGGCCGTCAGGGGGATCGTAAGGATGAGCGCCCCCCACCTCTTGTTCATGCTTGTTTCTCCCCGCGCCCCTCTTCGGACGCACCGCCTGTTTCTCTGTCTTCGGGCGGTTGCGGAAATTCCACCCAAAATGTACTGCCCTTCCCCAATTGGGAGAGGGCGCCGAAGGGACAGCCCTGCCTCACTAAAATGCCCTTGACGATCGACAGCCCCAAGCCCGTCCCCTGTACGGGGAGCTTGTGCGTCTCCTGCAAGCGGTAATAGCGGTCCCATATATGTTCGAGCTGTTCGGGCGGAATGCCCGCGCCCGTATCCCCCACTTCGAGGCGGGCGCCCCCTTCCACCCCTTTGAGGCAGACCGTGACGCGCTTATCCGCCCCCGTATAGTTGACGGCGTTCGAGATGAGGTTGTAGATGACCTGCCCGATGCGCTCGCGATCGGCAAAGGCGTACTGCTCCTCCTCGATCTCCATCACGAAGTTGTAGCCCTGCGTCTCGCGCAGATAGTCGAACCGCTCCGCGATCATGTAGACGAGGTCGGAGAGGTTGAACACGGCGGGCGCGTGCACCCCCACCCCCGCGCGCAGTTTGGAAAGGTCCAAAACGTCCTCGACGAGCGAGGTGAGGCGGTCGGCCTCGTCGATGATGATCTTCGCGTGGGCGTTGCGCTTCTCTTTATCCTCGCCCGAGATCTCGGCGATCATCGAGGCGTAGGCCTTGATCATGGTGAGCGGGGTCTTGAAATCGTGCGAGACGTTGGCGATGAGCTCCTTCTGCATAGCGTCCGCCTTGGAGATCTCCTCGCGGGCGTAGTCGAGCGCATCCGAAAGTTCGGCGATCTCCATGCAGTAATAGTCGCGCTTGAAGTCGAGGTCGAAATGGCCGCGGGCGAGCTCCTTCGCGCGCTCGGTGACTTCGGTGACGGGCTTGGTGATGAGCATGGCGACAAAGCCGCTCGCGACAAAGGCGAGGACGACGGAAAAGAGGCCCGCCGCCAGCGAAAACCAACGCAGATTGCTCTCCAAGGCGTGGATGCGGGCGATGGACGACGAGAGGTAGAGATAGTAGGGCTGGGCCCTCACCGCCGTCACATAGCCGATCGAGGAGACGTCGCTCACGACGACCTCGTCCTCCCCCTCGGCGAGCTTGTTTTTGAGCTGTTCGACGATCTCGGGGTATTTTTCGTCCCCGTAGCCGTTTGAATCGATGACGCTGCCGTCGGGTGTGAGGATACGGATACGCACGTCGTAGGCCTCCTCGATGTTGCGCACCTCCCGCCAGAGGACGGGATCGGCGGGATGGGAGGCGAGAACGTCCGCCGCGTCGGCGCCCGCCCGCTTCATGGAAGTGAGCGTTTCGTCGCGGTATTGAATGCCGATGAGCAAACTTTGGAGGGCCAAAAAGAGCAGGATGATGACGAGGGCGAAAAGCGTAAAGGCAAACCACAAAATGAGGTTCAGGCTCCTGCCTGCCCTCAACTTCTTTTGCCTTGCCCTGCGCTTCATCCCGCTTCCCCTTTTTGCCTTTTTATACTTCGAATTTATAACCGAGGCCGCGGAGGGTCACGATGAACTTGCGGTACTGTTTGAGGTTGCCGCGGAGCATCTTCACATGGGTATCGACGGTTCGGTCGTCGCCGTAGAAATCGTACCCCCATACCTTGGAGAGGAGCCGCTCACGCGAGAGCGCGACGCCCATGTTCTGCACGAAGTAGAAGAGGAGCTCGTACTCCTTGGGCGTGAGCTCCGCCTTCTCGCCGTCCACATAGACGTTGCGGCCCGCCATGTCGATCTTTAAGCCCTCGAACTCGTACATGCCCCCCTCCGATTGCGTCGCGATGTTGCCGCGGCGAATGACGGCGTGGATGCGCGCGAGCACCTCTTTGGGCGAGAAGGGCTTGGTGACATAGTCGTCGGCGCCGATCTCGAAGCCGAAGAGTTTATCGTATTCCTCGCCGCGCGCAGAGAGCATGATGACGGGCACTTTGGAGAACTTCCGGATCTCCTTGACGGCGGAAAACCCGTCGAGACGGGGCATCATGATGTCCATGAGGACGACGTCGTACTCCCCGTCGCGGCACTTCCTGACGGCCTCCATGCCGTCCCCCGCTTCGTCCGCCTCGCCCCCTTCGAACTCCACATATTCGCGGAGCACGTCGCGGATACGTTCTTCATCATCTGCGATCAAAACTTTCATGGGTTTTCCTCCCTTCTCTTGATGATACCAAAAGTTGATAACGTCCCCTTTATCACTATGTGAAAACATCGTGAAATTTTTTCATCAAAATTATACCATATTCCCCGCAGGAATGCAAGCGCGGAAAAAATTCAAACAAAAGTTTTCAAATTTTAGAACAAACGTTTGACATCTTGGCCTTCGTGTGCTATACTATGGGTATGATCTCGGAAGAAAAGCTCAAGATCCTCACCGAAAGCGCGAAGTACGACGTCTCGTGCTCCTCATCGGGGAGCGGACGGAAGAATGCGGGCGGCATCGGGAACGGATATGTTGCGGGGTGCTGCCATTCCTTCACGCCCGACGGGCGGTGCATCTCCCTGCTTAAAATCCTCCTCTCCAACGACTGCATCTTCAACTGCCGCTACTGCATGTCCCGCGCCGATTCCGATGTGGAGCGGGCGACGGCGACGCCCGAGGAGATCTGCGAGCTCACCATCGACTTCTACAAGCGCAACTATATCGAGGGGCTCTTCCTCTCTTCGGCCGTGGTGCGCTCGCCCAACCATGCGATGGAACAGCTCCTCCTCACCGTGAAGAAGCTGCGCACGGAGTATAACTTCCACGGATATATCCATCTGAAAGGCATTCCGCATGCCGACGAGCGGCTGGTGCACGAGGCCGCGCGCTACGCCGACCGCATGAGCTACAACATCGAGCTGCCCACGGAGAGGAGCCTCAAACTCCTCGCCCCGCAGAAGAGCAAGGAGAGCCTGCTCGCCCCCATGAAACAGCTCCAACGGGAGCGGCGCATCTTCCGCGAGGAAAAGCGCAAGGGGCACTTCCTCCCCGCGGGGCAGACGACCCAGCTCATCGTGGGCGCCTCGCCCGAGCGGGACGGGCAGATCTTGCGGCTCACGCAGAGCTTGTACCGTCAGACGGGGCTCAAACGGGTGTATTTTTCTTCCTATGTGCCCGTGGTGCACGACGCGCTCCTGCCCGATACGCCCGCGGGGGCGCTGCGGGAACACCGCCTCTATCAAGCGGATTGGCTCCTCCGCTTTTACGGGTTCGACGCCGAGGAGATCGTCGGCGAGGACGGGGATCTTTCCCCCGATTTCGACCCCAAGTGCGCATGGGCCCTGCGGAACATGCACCTCTTTCCCGTCGAAGTCAACCGCGCGCCCCTCGAAATGCTTTTGCGCGTGCCCGGCATCGGCGCCCGCAGTGCATATAAAATTATGGAAGCGCGAAGGTATGCGCGCCTCGGTTCGAAGATCTCAAAAAAATGCGCGTCACCTTAAAACGGGCGCGGCATTTCATCACGGCAAACGGCAAATTTTACGGGGCGGAGAACGAGACCAAGATCAAGGGCCTGCTCGGCGCGTGCGGCCGCGGCGAGGGGGTACAGCTCTCCCTCTTCTCCGATCCCGAAACGGCGCTATCGGCGCTCACGGGGGAATTATGATCTATTTTTACGACGGTACAAAGGATGCCTTTCTGACGGCCTTCCTCCTCGCCTATCCCGATGAGGATGCCGTGCTCGTCTCGGGCGCAAAACAGCTCTCCATCGGGCAGAAAACGGTGTTCGTGCGCGCCGATCCCGAGCGGGCGCGGCGGGCGGCGATCAGGCTTTTGGAACTCGATAAGGACTGCCTGCACGACCTCGATCTCCTCTTGCGGAGCGGACAGAAGGACCGCGACACGGTGGCATTTGAATATTTCAGGCTCATTGCGGCGCGGGGGTGCCCCGTCAGGAAGATGCTCGCCGAGGACGCCGTCATCGCCGCCATGGAGTGCATCCGCAGGGTGGGGTTCGAAGTGCACCGCTTCCACGGATTTTTGCGCTTCATGGAGTGCGAGAGCGGCGCGCTCTACGCCCCCTTCTCCCCGGATAACGACATCTGCGATATGCTCGTGCCCCACTTCCGCACGCGGCTCGGGCTGTTCCCCTTCGTCATCCACGATATCGGCAGGCGGAAGGCGGCCGTCTATGACGGGGAACACGTCTTTACCGCCCCCTTGGAGCGCGCGGAGCTCGCCCTCTCCGCCGACGAGACGGCGTGGCAGGACCTTTGGAAGAAGTACTATAAGAGCGTGAACATCCCCTCGCGCGAACGGCTCAAACAGATGCGCAGCTACATGCCCGTGCGCTATTGGAAGTTCATGCCCGAAAAGAACGAAAATTCATAGGCCGCGCTGCAAGTCTTCGAGCGCTTTGAGGTTGCTCTCGCACCCCGCGCGGAGGGCGCAGACGGCGGAGGCCACGGCGGGATTTTCGAGCGCGGCGAGCATGAGGGTGTACCGCTCGACGGCCGCGCGTTCCAAACGGATATCCGCTTCGAGCATGGCGGGAAGCGTCTTGGCATAGTCCACGCAGGAGGCCGAATAGTAGGAGACGGGATAGGGCGGGCAGGCCGAAAAGATGGGGCTCGCACCCAGTTTTTGAATGAGTGCGCCCAACTTTTCCAATTCGAAGAGCTTTGCCGCGGCGATCTTTTCGAGCTCCTTCCCCTCCCTCGCATGGTCCTTGCCGAGAAGAATGACCTGGTAGGTATATTGCAGGGCGGCTGTGAGCGCGCCGCCCCTCCCCGCATAGGCGGGCGAGACGCACTTCAAAGCCCTCGAATCCTTCACGATCTCCTCTCTTGCGGCGACACAATTTTCCTGCATAGACGACCCCCCTCTTTTTTTTACTTTCCCATGCTATGCGGAAGGGGGAAAAAGGGTGCAACAAGGCCGCGTTGTCGGCTCTTTGGAGCGCGCGACGGCGGGGCTTCCATAAAAAAATCGGGCTTCCACCGCAAAGTGGAAGCCTTCTTTTTCATTTACTTTTCGCTCTCGTAGTAGCAACCCGAGTAGCGGGTGGGCGGCATCGTCTCGCCCTCGCCGACATAGACGGTATTGATGACTTTGCCGTTCCTGTCGATCACCTTGTACGCGCCCGTCTTGGGGCAAACATCGCCTGCATTCAACTTCATAAGAACACCTCCGATACCAACAGTATGCGGAGACGGGCTCTCCGTTATGCGCGTCAAAGGAGCCCGACGGTATCCATGATAAGGCTCGCGGTGGCCAACAGGAGGAGGTAGAGCGCGAACCACTTGTAGTTGGCCTTCCCCATCGCTTTGAGCATGACCTTGATGGCGAAATACCCCGCAAGGGCCGCAACGAGCGCGCCGAGGATCACGCCGCATATCCCCGCCGCCCCGAGGCCGGAAAGGAGCGCGGGCTCTGAGCAGGCGTCCTTTATGCCGAGGACGGCGCCGCCCGCGATCACGGGAATGCTCAAAAGGAAAGAAAAGCGCGAGGCCTCCTCGGGGTCGGCTCCCGCGAGCGTTCCCGCCGCGATCGTCGAGCCGCTGCGCGAGATCCCGGGAAGGATGGCGACGGCTTGCACGATACCCATGACCGAGGTCTGCCCCCAGGAGAGCGGCTTTGCGCGCTTCCTGCGCGTCGCGACGAGTTCGCACGCAAGGAGCAGGACGGCCGTCGCGCCGAAGCACAGGGCGAGGTAGAAAATGCCTCTCTCCCCCGCGAAGAGCGCGTCGATGTCCTTCTCGAAAAACAGCCCGCAAATGCCTGCGGGAAGGGTCGCGACAAGGAGCATGAGCAAGGTCTTGAAGGGCCGCTTGAAGAGGGCCGCAATGTCCTTGCGGAAGGCGATGAGGACGGCGATGAGCGTCCCGAGATGGAGCATGAGGTTGACGAACGTCATGCCGCCGCCCGAAAGGCCGAAGCCCAAGAGCCGCTGCAATAGGACGAGATGCCCCGAAGATGAAACGGGCAGGAACTCACAGAGTCCCTGCACCGTACCGAGTAGGATAAATTTTAAGATGAGTTTGAATTGCCCCATGGACCCCCCGAACGGGTCAGATTCAGAGGCTCAATAGATCCTTATAGGCGTAAACGAACTTCTCCGAGCATGCTTCGGCATATTCGGCGAGGATATCGCTCCTGCGGCTCGAGATCTCGGCATCGACGACATTGGATTTGAGCTGTTCGAAGAAGAGATAGGAGAAGGTGCCCTCCTGCGTCGTCTTGCTTTGGTCGAAGTGGAAGGCCACGCCGTCGCCGCCGTTCTCCGTACTCACATCCGCGAAGGAGAAGGTGCAGTAGATGATGTGCCAACCGTAATCGGTGGGAACGACGACATAGGAGCCCGCGCCGAGCCTGACGGCAAGCTGTGCCGCGTACTCAAATTCCTTCATGTACGACGTCTGATAGGGCGAGATCATGTAGCCGAGGTAGCTATTGAGACCTGCTGTATCCGTATTATACGCGAAGGAAAGTTCGTTTATGACGGAGAAGGCGGTGTTCTCGGGCGTGCCCGCGACGAACATCTCGTCGGGGTTGAATTTCCCTTTGGCGAACTTCTTCACCTTGCCCACTTCGTAGATGAACTGCTCGTAGTCCACCTTGCCGTCTTTATAGAAGTTCTCGCGCTCGAAGTAGCCATCCTGCAATTTAGCGTTATCGTATCCGCCGACGGAGACAAATTCGAGGTCGGTACCGGCCGACTCCATGTACTTCTTCATCTCTGTGAGGAACCCGTCGATGTCGATGCGGTTGGGCTCGACCTTCTCCACGTCGCCGTCGTCGTCGAGTTCCACCGTGCCGTTGTAGGTGTAGTTGCCGAGGTAGTTCTTGATCTTCTCGTACTGCGCCGTCTTGATGACGTTGCCCTCGCCGTCCGTATCGTCCTTGCTCTTTGTGAAGCTATTCTCGAAGAAGAGATATTCGCGGGTAGCGTCGCCGCCGGTGAAGGCATCTGCGCCTCCCTTATAGGAGTAGTTCTCGTGGCCCGTGAACCATGTGCCGCGCTGGTCGGTCCCCTTCACCTTTTCGAGAAGGCGGGCGCGGGCCGCGTACTTGGCCCCCTTCGCATCGCCGAAGTCGTTCGTGAAGCTGTTGAGTTCTTCCGTCTGCAACGTCGAGAAGGGAAGAAGGATGTTGAGCACATAGCCGTAGTCGTAATCGTAGGGCGCAAAGACGAAGGAGGAATCGGAGATGGCGTTGAACGCCTCCTCGAACGACGACTTGATGGATTCCGACTTTTCGCCCGTGAAGGCCGCCTGCTGGTTGGCGACGGCCTCGTCATAGAGATCCTTCGCCCAGCTGTCGCCCTCTTCGCCCGCGAGGTTGGCGATGGCTTCCTGCTCGAACTTATCGCCGAGCTTTTCGATGATCGCGGCCTGGTACTGCGAGACGAGCTGGCGGGCAAAGTAGTCCGTCGTCTCGATCTTGGTCGTATCCTCGCCCTTTTTGAGCTGTTCGCTGCTGTAAAGGTTGGAGATGAACAGGTTGTATGCCGCCTTGCGCGTCGCGACGGTGGAACCGTCGAGCTTCTCGTAGGTGCCGAGGCTTGTCTCCTTGCCCGTGTAGATGGCATACTTGGTATCGTAGAAATCTTCGCTCACCGTGTTCGCGCCCGTAGGGGTGGTGCGAACGTCGGAATCGGCGGTATGGTCGTGCTCGTCGGTGGCCTTGATGAGCCCCTCTTCCTGCGAATCGATGGCGCTGTTGATGGCGACGCGCAAGTCGTACTTCGCCTTGGCCTCTTCCTCGTCCGTGAGGAAATAGGCGAGGCTCGCGGCATCCTTCTGCGCCTTGGTCGCATTCGCGTCGACGCCGCCCACCGCCGTCTTGTAGCCCGTGATGGAATAGGTCTCCCCTTCGTTGGGGGAACCGTGCTTCAAAAGATAGGCCTTTGCGTACTGCACATATGCCTGCTGTTGGATGAGGTTATCGAGAAGATAGTCGAACGCCTGCTCGACGCTCATGCCGTAGGACTGCACGAGGGTGGAACCGTTGGAAAGGAAGCTCATGACGAGCTCGCGCTTGGTGATCTCCGACGTGCCGATGAGCTCTTCGGCATCGTCCTTGTACTCTGCAAATTCGCCCTTCTCGTCCTGGAAGGCCGCGCCCGTCCCGATATTGACCGTCGCGACCGTGCGGCCGTAGTCCTCCGTCAGGTTGTGGACCGTAAGCGCGTCGCACCCCGCAAGGGCGCCGCACGCAAGTACCGCCGCAAGGGCGAAGGCCGCCGTCTTTTTCTTTGCATTCATAGCGTAACTCCGAATAAATTCTTATGCGCGCGCGAGGGCGCACGCTCTCATACTTTCCCTATTATAGCGTATTTTCCCGAAAGGTGCAAATAATTTTCGGGGAAATTCAGTGAAAAGTTGAAGCAAACTTCAAAAATTTCGTCATGAGCACCATCGTCCTGCCCCCGTCCCCCATCATTTTGAAGCGGAGAACGGGCGCCTTCGTCATTTCGAGGCTCAGATAGGGGGCGAATTTTTCCATGGCGTCGTTGAGCCCCGCGAGCGCGTTGAGCCCCTTGAACTCCAACGCGCCCCCCTTGCTCCCCACCGAGATCTTCTTCACTTGGAGGCGGGAGGCGTAGCTCTTCATCACGGCGATGACGAGAAGGTTGAGCGTGGGCTGCGGCAGGGGGCCGTAGCTCTCCTCCATCGAGGTGCACACGCGCTTGTAATCGGCCGCCGTCTTGATCTCGGCGATCTGCTTGTAGCAATCCATGCGGCCTGCGTTGGATTCGACGTAACTTTCGGGAATGAAGGCGGTCGCCTTGATATCGAGGTCGACGGGTTCCTGCCTCTCCCCCGTGATCTCCTCTTTGAGGATCTTGGCGTAGAGCTCGTAGCCCACCTTGTCCATGTGGCCGTGCTGCTCGGCGCCGAGGACGTTCCCCGCGCCCCGTATTTCGAGGTCGCGCATGGCGATGCGGAAGCCCGAACCGAGCTCGGTGAACTGCATGATGGCCTTCAAGCGTTCGGCGGCGTTTTCCGTCATGACGCGCTCGGGCTTATAGGTGAAGTAGGCGTGCGCGAGGCGGGCGCCGCGCCCCACCCTGCCGCGGAGCTGGTAGAGCTGGGAGATGCCGAGGCGGTCGGCGTCGATGACGATGAGGGTGTTCGCGTTGGGCAGGTCGATGCCGTTCTCGATGATGGTCGTCGTGACGAGCACGTCGTATTCCCCGCGGTAGAAGCCGAACACGTTGCCTTCGAGGGTGGCCTTGTCCATTCGGCCGTGGGCGAGGGTGACGCGGGCTTCGGGCACGATCTCGCGGATGCGGGCGGCAAAGGATTGGATGCTCTCCACGCGGTTATAGAGGAGAAAGACCTGCCCCCTCCTTGCGATCTCTCGCAAAATGGCGTCGCGGATGAGGGTCTCCGATTGCTCGGCGACATAGGTCTGCACGGGCAGACGGGCGCTCGGGGGCGTCTCGATGGTGGAAATATCGCGGATACCCGAGAGGGAGAGGTGCAGCGTGCGCGGAATGGGCGTCGCCGTCATCGTGAGGCAATCGACGGTGCGCTTGACGTTCTTGATCTTTTCCTTGTGCTCGACGCCGAAGCGCTGTTCCTCGTCGAGAATGAGGAGGCCTAAATCGCGGAACTTCACGTCGTCCGAAAGGAGGCGGTGGGTGCCGATGAGGAGGTCTACCTCCCCCTTCGCGAGGGCGGAAAGGATGTCTTTCTGCTCGCGCTCGGTGCGGAAGCGGTTGAGGCAGGCGATGCGTACGCCGAACTCCTTCATGCGCTCCTCCGCCGTGCGGAAGTGCTGTTCGGAGAGCACGGTGCTCGGACACATGAAGGCGACCTGCCTGCCCGCGAGAATGCAGAGGTAGGCGGCGCGCAGGGCGACTTCCGTCTTGCCGAAGCCGACGTCGCCGCAAAGGAGCCTGTCCATCGCCTTCTCCGAACACATATCCGCCTTGATCTCGGCGACGGAGCGGAGCTGGTCGGGCGTCTCTTCGAAGGGGAAGGCCGCCTCGAACTCCTCCATCTCCTCGGTGTATTCGGGGAAAACATAGCCGTGCCGTTCCTGCCGCTCCGCATAGAGCGCTTTGAGGTCGAACGCCATTTTTTTGAGGCCGGCGCGCACCCGCGCCTTGACGCGTTCGAACTCGCCGCCGCCGATCTTGGAGAGCGTGGGATTGTCGCCGCCCATGTATTTGGACAAGATGTCCATCTGTTCGACGGGCACATAGAGGGCGTCGCCGTCCTTGTATTCGAGGGCGACGTACTCCTTGGTGCCGTCCGTCGTCTCGATCTTCTTCATTCCCGTGATGCGCCCCACGCCGTACGTCTCGTGCACGGCATAGTCGCCCACCTCGGGCGCAAGAAAGAGGTCCCCCCGACGGTGCTTGATCCTGCGGGCAGAGGCCGCCTTGGTGAAGAGATCGCCCGAGCCTATGACGGCGAGCTTGCATTCGTGGAGAAGAAAGCCCGTCGCGAGCGCATCGGGCAAAACGGCGACGCCGCGGAAATCCATGAGCCTTGCGGGCAGGGCGGAAAGGTAGGAGATGCCCTCGTCAGACAGCGTTTCTTTGAGCTTTTCGGCGCGCTCGGGAGCCCCCGCAAAGAGTATGACGCGGTAGCCCGTCTGCTTCCATGCGCGGATATCGGAGAGGAGATCGGGCAGGGAATTGAGGTACCGCCGCGCGGGCGCTGCCGTGAAGTTGAAGATCTTCAAGGGGTTGAAAAAGCCGATGTTTCCCGCAAAGGTCGAGAGGGCGAGACAGCGGCGGGAGGAAAAATCGCCCGCAGAGGACGCGGGGAGATACTGCGCCGCCGAGAAAGGCATGCACTCGCCCCCCTCCGCGAGCACGGAAAAGCGCGAAAAATGTTCGCGGTACAGCCCCTCCATCTTATCGCGAATGAGCTTGCTCTCGTCGAAGATGAAGAGCGTATCCAAGGGGGCGATCTCGGACATGGTCCCCGCGTTTTCCGTCAGAGGGAGGATATAGTCGGAGGAATAGCCCGCGCTTTCGAGGTCCCCCGCGATCTGCTGCAAGCGCGCGTACTGCGTGGAATTTTTCGCCCCCTTCATGGCGAGGGAGAGCTCCCTTTGGATATGGGCGAGGTCGGCCTCGGAGAGCACGACGTCGGTCGCCGCGACGATATCGAGGGAGGAGAGCTTGGGATAGCGCTCCGCCGTCACCTCGTCGTAGGGCTTGATGGCCTCCACTTCGTCGCCGAAGAAGTCGATGCGCACGGGGTGGGGACAGTTGACGGGATAGATATCGAGGATATCGCCGCGCACGGCGAACGCCCCCTTCCCCTCCACCGAATACTCCCGCGTGTAGCCCGC
Organism: uncultured Clostridia bacterium; assembly: GCA_947625555.1. Classification (GTDB taxonomy): domain Bacteria; phylum Bacillota; class Clostridia; order Christensenellales; family Borkfalkiaceae; genus Gallimonas. The sequence continues at coordinate 15,626 of CANQOT010000018.1, forward strand.
CGCGGCGAGGGCGGAGACGAGCTCCTCCATCACCGTCTCGCGGCCCGTTTCGAGGTGAAAGACGGGGACCTTTTTGGGGACGAGCTGGACGATGGCCTCGATATCGGCGACGAGGACGTCCGCCCCCCTCTCCCATTCGTAGAGGGCGCAAAGCCGCCTGTACAGACTGTCCTTTGAGAGGGCCTTGCGGTAGGTGAGCACCTCGTCCTTGGCGGGGAGAAGGGCGACTTTTTTGCCCGAGAGCGCGGCGATGGCATCGGCCGCGCGCTGTGCGGAGAGCGCATCCGCCGTAATATAGATCGCCCGCCCACTGAAAAGTGCGCAGGTGAGATATTTGAGTGGATCGGAGAGCCCGAACACCGCCGTCGGCACACGGTTTTGCAGTTCGGCGCCGAGAAGCGGGTAGTCGCCCCCGAGTTGTTCAAACGAGAAAAATCCGTTCATCCGTTATACTTTGTCATGACTGCGTCGAATTTTTCCCCCGCGGCAAGCGCGATCGCCGCCTCCGCCGCCCTATGGCAGGCCTGCGTGAAGAGGGCGTAGTCCTCCTTCTTCACGTCGGAAAGAACATAATTGATGAGCGGGATATCCACCCCCTCGTCGCGAATGCCGATGCGGATGCGGGCGAAATCGGAGATGCCCGTCTCGACAATGACGGAACGCATGCCGTTGTGCGTGCCCGCGCTCCCCGAAGGGCGGATGCGGACATGCCCCTTGGGCAGATCGTAATCATCGTAGATGACGACGAGCTCCGAAGGCGAGACCTTGTACTTCTTCATGAGCTGTTTGACCGCCCTGCCCGAGGCGTTCATATAGGTGAGCGGGCGGGCGATCAGGACCTTTTCGCCGTTTAAGTACCCCTCCGCAACGCTCGCTTCGCACTCCTTCTTTTTGAATTTGGCATGCAAAAGCGCCGCGCAATCCCCCGCGGCAAGAAACCCCATGTTATGGAAGGTCTTTTCGTATTGTTTTTCGGGATTCCCGAGACCGATAATGAGGAACATAAACAGTTTCTTTTTTCGCAAATTTCTTTTTATCAGAAGCACCCTGCGGGGCAAATTGCGGGCAAAGAAATTTGCGAGGGGTTAATTTTCAACATCTCTTCGCCCCGTCGGCCGCTGGGCTTTTCTGTTCTCAAAGACATCAAGCGTGCGGTGGCGTCGCAAATGGGGGCGCCCACGGCGGAAATCAATTCCGCCTATGGCAAGTGATTGGGAATGGTTTCGCAAATTTTGTTTTGCTTTTGGAACCCCACGCCGTCATCCCGAGGGGCAACGCCACGAGAGGATCCCCTTATACGAAGTCCTGATTCCGCAAAACAAAACTTTGCGAGGGGTTAATTTTCAACATCTCTTCGCCCCGTCGGCCGCTGCGCTTTTCTGTTCTCAAAGACATCAAGCGTGCGGTGGCGTCGCAAATTGGGGCGCGCAGCGCAGGGAAACCCTGCTCGCGCAAATAAGTAGGAACGAGGGCGAGCGTCATTCTGAACGAAGTGAAGAATCCCCGCAAACGAAGTCCGAGTTTTCATTAAGGGGATCCTTCGAGGATGGGCTCGCGGTTTTCATTTCAACATAGCGGCTCAGGATGACGCGGTAACCCAAAGGTGCATGGGTCGCGCAAACATGGTTCCCGTTAAATCGCGCAGCAGATATGCGATTCGCTCATTCAATCATATATCTTACTGATGGGTTTGTCGAGGTACACGTTCTCGATCGCCGCGGCGAAGATATCCGCCGTCGATAAGATCTTCATCTTCGGAAGGCGCTTTTCGGGCGGGAGATAGATGGTATCGAGCATGATGAGCTCGTCGATGGGCGATTTTTCCAGCCGCTCGATGGCGGGGCCGGAGAGGACGGCGTGCGTACAGCATGCCTTGATCTCGGTCGCGCCCGCGTCGACAAGCGCCTGTGCGCCCTGCACGATGGTGCCGCCCGTATCGATCATATCGTCGACGAGCAGGCACTTCTTCCCCTCGACGCTACCGATGATGTTCATGACTTCCATCACGTTGGCCTTGGGACGGCGTTTATCGATGATCGCCATCGGGCAGCCGAGGCGTTCGGCCACCTTGCGCGATCTTCCCACCGAACCGATATCGGGGGAGATGACGACGAAGTTTTCGTCCACCTTATCGGCATAATAGTTGTAGAGGGTGGGTCCGCCGAGAAGGTTATCCACGGGGATATTGAAAAAGCCTTGGATCTGGGCGGCGTGGAGGTCCATTGTGAGCACCCTGTCCGCCCCCGCCGAGGTGATAAGGTCGGCCACGAGCTTGGCCGTGATGGGATCGCGCGAGCGGGCCTTCCGATCCTGCCGCGCATAGCCGAAGTAGGGCATGACGGCGGTGATCCTTCCCGCAGAGGCGCGCTTTGCGGCGTCGATCATGATGAGAAGTTCCATGAGATGATCGTTGCCGGGGTAGGAGGTCGATTGAATGATGAAAAGGTCGCGCCCTCGCACGGTCTCGCCGATGTGGACGCTGATCTCTCCGTCGGAAAACTTGGTGACCTCGCAATCGCCGAGGCTCGTGTTGAGCTTTTTCGCGATCGCCTCGGCCAGCGGCCTGTTGGAATTGCCTGCAAACAACTTGATCTCGTTTCCGTGTGTAATCACGCTTGCTTCCCTCGTGGTATTTGCTATTCTTTATTGTAGTCGGTTTTTGTCCTTTCGTCAAACGTTTGAGGGCGGTTTTTCCATTTCTCCCCCTTCGGGAGGGAGAGTTTCCCCGCGGCGGCGCGGCGCTACGGGCGATAGCGGGCCCGTTTGACGGCGGCGCGGTAGCCCTCCATGAGCTCTTCGAAGCGTTCCCGATCCGCGGACGGGGTGAAGATGCGCTCCACGCGGCGGCAAAGGGCGATCTCCCCTTCCCCCATTTCCCCCAAGGAGAGGGCGCAGAGGTATGCCGCGCCGAGGGCGGTGGATTCCCGCTCGGCGGGACGGTCGACGGGGATCCCCAAGACGTCCGATTGAAATTGCAAGAGGAAGTTGTTCGCCGAGGCCCCGCCGTCGCACTTCACCGAGCGCAGGGCGATGCCGCTATCCTTCTGCATGCAGTCGGCAAGGTCCTTGGCCCCGAAGGCGATGCTCTCTAATACGGCGCGGACGACGTGTTCCTTCCGCGTCCCGCGGGAGACGCCCGCAAGGAGCGCACGCGCATCGCTGTCCCAATAGGGCGCCCCGAGCCCCGTGAAGGCGGGAACGAAATATACCCCGCCCGTATCTTCCACCGAGAGGGCGAGCCGCTCCGTCTCGGCGGCGTTTTCGATGAGCCCCATCTCGTCGCGCAGCCACTGTACCCCGCTGCCCGCATGAAAGACGCTCCCTTCGAGCGCATAGGCGATCTTTCCGTTCACGCCGCCGCCCACCGTCGTCAGGAGCCCGCTCTCCGAAAAGACGGGCTTGTCCCCCGTCGGGAAGAGCATGAAAAGGCCCGTTCCGTAGGTGATCTTCGCGTCGCCCGCCGTGAGGCAGGCCTGCCCGAAGAGGGCGGATTGCTGGTCGCCCATCACCCCCGCGATGGGAATGCGGAGGGCGCCGAGCACGCCTTCCCCCATCCGCGCGTCGGAGGGGCGCACTTCGGGCAAGATCTCGCGCGGGATACCGAAGTAGGCGAGGAGTTCTTCGTCCCAAGAGAGGGTGTGAATGTTGAAGAGCATGGTGCGGGAGGCGTTGGTGACGTCGGTCACAAAGCTCTTTCCGCCCGTCAGCTTCCAGATGAGGAAGGTATCGACTGTGCCCGCGCGGAGTTTATGCTCTTTGAGGAGTGTTTGCGCGGCGGGGACCTTTTCGAGGAGCCATTTTATCTTGCTCGCCGAAAAGTAGGCGTCGGGCAAAAGCCCCGTTTTTTGTTTGATCGTTTTTACCATTTCGGGCGGAATGGCGGCGCAGAAACCGCTCGTCCGCCTGCACTGCCATACGATGGCGGGGGCGACGGGCTCCCCCGTCTCCGCATTCCATAGAACGACGGTCTCGCGCTGGTTGGCGATCCCCATGCCGACGATCGCACCGCCCGAGGCCGCGCGCACGCAGTCGGAGAGCACATAGGCTGCTTTGAAATAGATCTCCTCGGCGTCCTGTTCCACCCAACCCGGGAAGGGATAGGTGCAGGCGACTTCCTGCCGGGCACGGTGCACGAAGGCGCGCGCCGCGAGATCGTAGAGGAATGCCCGCACGGACGTCGTGCCCGCGTCGAGCGAAATGATGTAACGCTTCATTGGCTTCTCCTTTGCGTGGGGGCGTCCCCTATTTTTGGGCGGAACGGAGCGCGGTGACGCGCGAACCGCACAAGAGATACCCGCGTTCGGCCTCGGGGAGGGCGGGAAGGGTCAAAAAGATCTCGCGCGGTCTGCCCGCGGAAAAAACTTTGGCGGCAATGCGTCCGCCGCCGCCCGCGACCGCCGCCCGCAGATCGCTCAATACGAGCCTATCGCCCGCTTGCAGGTCGGCCCTTTCGAGGCCGAGGGGCAAAATGCCCCAATCGGCGAGGTGGATCAGGAGCTTTTCGGAAAATTCTTTGGCGAGCACGGCGCGGTACCCGTTGGCGCGCAGCCATATGGCCTGCCCCCACTCCGCACCCTCGGCATGGTCGGTATAGAGCACCCCGAACGCGGACATGGTACCCTCCTCTTCCGTCTCCCCCTCTGCTTTTGCGGAAAGCGGGGCGCCGCATTCTTCCCCATCGCCGCAAAGCGGATCTTCAAAGGCGGCGATCTTCAAGTCGAGCGATTCGGGCAGCGGCCCCATCGCGGGGAGGGGGCTCGTGCCGTGCGCATGGTCGAGCGGGGCGGCGAGGTCGGGCGTTCCCGCAAAAGCGCGGGAGGCATAGACGGCCCCGTCGAAGGCGTACTTTTTCAGCCTGCGGTTGTAAGAGAGGCCGAGCGCGGAGCAGAGCGTTCCGCCGCACGCCGCGATATGGGCGAGGGTGCGCGCATCCAAAATGACGCCTCCCGCGACGATGCGCCCGTCCGATGCGGTAAGGCCCGCACGGGCGTTCCCGCCGCCGGCCGTCACGCCCGCGGTGAGGAGGGCGGCCGCATAGCCGTTTTCGATGAGGGCCTTTTCGACGGAGGGAGAGAGGGCCGAGGCGGAAAAGACGAGCCCCGCGGGGAGCTGTTTGCCGCGGACGATCTCGGCGGCTTCGGCGAGGTTTTCGTACGTCCCGCTCATGCCGCCGATGAAAAGGTTTGTAAAGAGCGGGGTCTCCCCCTCGGCGCACAGCCCGCAGGCGGCAGGGTCCTCGGCCGCCTCCCGCACGGAAAAGACGGCGGGCCAGACGGCGAGCATGGGCTCGATGCGCGAAAGGTCCACCGAGATCCCGAGGTCGTAATAGGCGGGCTTTTTGGGGGAATGGGGTCGGAAATGCTCCCCCCGTCCGTGTTCTTCCATATACTCCTTCGTGCGCTCGTCCGCCGCCCAGAGCGTCGCGAAACAGCCCGTGCGGCGCAGCCACCCGTCGATGAGCGAGCGGCTCTCCATGGAGAGACCCGCAAGGCCGGGGCCGAACACTTCGAGGAGCTTTCCCCCGAGCGTATCGGGACCTTTGAGCGCCCTGATAATGGCGAGGGCGACGTCGGTAGGCCCGACCCCCTTGCGCAGTTTTCCTTTGAGGCAGACGCCCACCGTTTGGGGCGCGGCCGAAAGATAAGGCGCACCGAGAAGGGCGCGGAGCACCGCCCCTTCGTCGTCGACGATGTGGAGGGCGCCGAGCGCGCCGCAGGGGAAATATTGCGTGCCGAGAACGATCTCCCCCGGCGAGACGAACTGTTCGCGCACATAGGCCTCCCCCGCCCCGTCCGCGAGCAGGGTGACGCCCCACTTCTTCGCCGCGGAGAGCAGGAAGTCGAAGTCGTCCCACGCCGAGGCAACAACGGCGCAGGGCAAAAAGGATTGGGCAAGCCCGAGCGCTTCCGCCGTCAAAAAGACGTTCTTCGCCTCCTCCCCGCCCATCGCCACGCGGCCGACGGGAAGGGCGAGCTGTTCCCCGCGCACATATCCCGAAAGCAGGGCATGCGTCATCGTGTTTTGCACCGCCCTTGCCTTTTTATCCGACGTCATGAACGCCTGCGATTGCTTGACGAGACCTTCTTCCGTAAAATAGACGCCTTGGCGGATGAATTTTACCATGTTGCCCCCTGCCGCTTCCTCTGCGGAAAAGAAAAATTTTCCTCTATTTTATCATGAACCGCCGCCCTTTTCAACCCTCACGCCCCAAAAAAGCCGCGTGCCCGCGAAAAATTTTCCCGCCCGCACAAAAGATTTGCTTTTTTTGGGAAAATGCTCTATACTGTGCCTATGAACGATTTGCAGCTTTCCGAAAACGAACGCCCGACGCCCGTGAAAAAGTACCCCTTCCGCTTCTCTGCCCTCATGCTCGTCCTCTGCGTCCTCGGGCTCGTCCTCTCGGCGGCGGGCATCGCCCTCACTACATGGCAATTCGTGCGGTTCTTGGGGGGCGATCTCTCCTCCGTCTATGAATGGATGAAGTACATCCTCCTGTACCTCGTGAGCATTTTGCTCGCCGTGCTCCTCACCGCCATGCTCATTCGCTCGCAGTACGTCGTCACCGAGAGGCAGCTCATCATGCAGTTCGGCCTCATCAAGCAGAAGTACGCCTTGAAGTCGGTCTGCGCCATCCACCACGCCCGCGGGGCAAAAAAACTCGTCGTGTACTTCGATGAATACAAGTCGAAATACATCATGATCGTCGTCAAGGAGAGTTGGTACGACGACTTCATCAAGACTTTGCTCGAACGCAACCCGCGCATCGAATTTACCTTCTCCACCCCCGAGGATGAAGATGTGAAGAAGAAAAAATAAAGATAAAAAACGACCCCTTGGGTCGTAAAGCGTCATCCTGAGGCGCAATATCATCATGAAAAACGAGAGCCCATCCTCGAAGGATCTCCCAAATGAAAATACGGACTTCGTATTTCGGGATTCTTCGAAGATGGGCTTTTTCGGACTCCGTAGAGCCGTTTCGGCTCAGAATGACGCGGCCCACGCGTGGGCAGAGTTTGCATTTATGCAGAAAAATGGTCCTTCTCCGTCTGTGCCCAACGCTTGGCGATGAAGCGCATCTTCACGGACATGGGTGCCACGTCCGTTGTCAACTTAATGATTTTGTTCCAAAATCCGATGACCTTCTTGCGCTTGTTTTTATGCACGGCTTTGAGGGAGGCTTGGGCGACCGCACGGGGCGATTTTGCCGAGATCTTCCCCCAAAATCCGTGCTCTTTGATGTTCTCTTTGATATCCTCGCGCGTGGGGATCCCGCCCGGGAGCACGCAGGTGACTTTTGCACGCCCTTTGAGCTCGGTGCGGAGCCCCGCCATGAAGTATTCGAGCCCCTTCTTCGTCGCGCTGTACAGGGCGAAATAGGGCATGGGCGTCGAGGCCGACATGCTGCCGACGGCGAGGATCTCGGTATTCCCGTCGAGGGGGGCGCGTTTCAGGAAGGCGTTGATGAAGGAGACGGCGCCTTCGAGGTTGACCCGCGTCTGAAAGACGAGCTTATTCTCGTCATACCGCTCGAAGGCCATCTGCGTATCCACGCCCGCCACATAGACGAGGCGGGAAAAGGTTGCGCCCCGCCCGTCGGTTTCTTCGAAAAAGGCGCGGCGGTCCCCCTTCTTCGTGAGGTCACAGGCCCGATAGGCGACAGAGAGCGACGGAAAGCGGGCGGCAAGTTCTTCTTTGAGGGCGCAGAGCCGCGCTTCGCTCCTGCCCGTCAAAAAGAGGGGTTCCCCCCTCTCCGCCAAGAGTTCGACGAACGCGCGGCCGAGGCCGCCGCACGCGCCCGTAACGAGGGTGTATTGCACGGCCTTCCTCCTTATGCGGGGAGAGCGATCTCGGTGACGCCGTCCTCGATGAGATAGCACATCTCTTCGTGCTCGTTGATGCCCGCTTGGATCTGCTGCGGGGTGAGTTTTATGTATTTGACGGTCGCCCCCGCGAGCACTTTGAGATCTTTATCCATGATGACGCACTCGGCGGTGCAGAAGTTGCCGCTCTCGAACACGATCTTCCCCCGCCCGATGAGTTCCACCCCGTAGGGAACGGGACGGCGGTACTTCGTTTCGAGGGACATCGTGACGCCGTACGTCTTTTCTCCCCCCTCCTTCGCCCACAGGGCGCGGAGGCCCATCTCGTCGAGCATAGCGGTGATGAGGCCGCCGTGCACGCGGCCGGGGTAGCTCTGGTGCTGTTCGCGGTAGGAAAAGAGGGTGGCGACGCTCCCGTCCTCCATCGAATAGAAGGGCGCGCGGACGCCGTATTCGTTATCCAGCCCGCACATGATGCACATCTTGCTGTTGCGCTGTTTCCATGCGACTTTCATATGTGTTTCCTCGTCTATGAAAGATCCGCGGGGGCTGCCGCGGATCGGTTCGCTCATTCGAGACCTTCGTTGAGCTTTGCGAGAAGTTCGTCGAGCTCCTGCCCGTGTGCGGCAACGGCTTCCTCCACCGTCTCGCCGTGGGCGAGCGCGCAGCCGAAGCAGTGCATCCCCGCGCCGAGCAAGATCTCGGGAGCGTTGGGGTTGAGTTCGAGGCAATCCGCAATGAGCGTATCCTTCGTGATTTTTGCCATATTGTTGACTCCTTTTTTTCGCTTTTCCCTATTTTAACACACTTTTTTGCGATACACAACTCTTTTAAGGCAATTTTTTACAGGCCGATGAGCCAATAGATGAGCCCCACCGCCGCCCCCGCGGAGACGCCGAACACGATGATGGGCCCCGCGACGATGAACATCTTCGCCGCCATGCCATAGACGTAGCCCTCCGTCTTGAACTCGATGGCGGGCGAGGCGACGGAATTCGCGAACCCCGTGATGGGGACGATGCTCCCCGCGCCCGCGTTCTTGCCGATGCGGTCGTAGACGCCGAGGCCGGTGAGGAAGGTCCCCAAAAAGATCAGAAGGACGGAGACCGTTCCCGCAAGCATATCCCCTTCGAGCCCCGCAAATTCGAGCATATAGCGGAAAAACTGCCCGATCGTGCAGATAAATCCCCCGACGAGAAAGGCCCTGCCGCACGTCTTGAAGTGCTGGGTGGGCGGGTCGAAGGAATTGACATAGCGCAGATAGTTGCGGTTGTAGTTTTCCTTGGATTTGCCCGTCACGGACGGATCTCCTCCGACCGCGCCTCGGGGAAGCAAGTCTCCCGCTCTTCCTTGGCCTTGCCGAGCGGATCGTTCTTTACCTTTTTCATGCCCTTAATTTGGGGATTGCGGAAGGTTTTTATACCTGCGGGAAAAGCCGCCCGCACATTTTGCACGGACGGCCGGAATGTTGCGGTCGGCGACGGACTGCGTATAGGGGGACAAGATTCACTCGCCTTCGGCTCGGAATGAGGGGGCCCCACAGGTTACCGTTAAATCGCATAGCTGCAAGCGAGACAAGGAGAAGGAGCATTTCCGCAGGGAGCGTACTTTTGCGTACGCGGGCAAAAGATTCACTCGCCTTCGGCTCGGAATGAGGGGGCCCCATAGGTTCCCGTTAAATCGCATAGCTGCAAGCGAGACGTTCATCTCACATACGAGGCAAGCTGCTCGTACAATGTCTGGTAAAATTCCCCCAAATAGCTGCGGGCGAGAGAATCCATGCCGAACGCTTCGAGACGCGCCGCGGGGTTGGATTCCACCTGCATGTAATAGTTGCGCACGACCAAAAACCGCTGCGCATAGGTGAGATTGTAGTTGGGGTTCTCGGGATAGCGGTAGGGTCCGTATTCGTTCCCCTCCGAGCCTATGCTCTCGTAGGCGAGCTGATAGAGAAGGTCCTCGCGCACGGCCTCGATCTCCGCATCTGCCTGTGCACGGATGCGCGCCTCCTCCTTCGTGCGCACATAGGAGCGTGCGTTGTCGTTTTTGAGGAGGAGATAGAAGAGCTCCCGGACGGCGTCGTCCGCCTCCGCCACGATCTTGTCCTTCTTGACTTGCGCCGCCCGCACCATGGCGAGCTGGACGGCATTTAGGTCGGCGTAATCGGGATCGGTCAGATCGATGATGTCGATGGTCATTTGCCCACCTCCCGCAAATGGAATACGACCTCGCGGATGGCGGCGTCCTTCGAGTAGGTCAGGATATTGAGAGAGAGCCTTCCGGTGGGGAGGGTGTGGCGGAAGGAGGTCATCTCGTTTGCCGTGGCCTTGTAGTCCTTCCGCGTCCCCCCATTCGCCTGCACCGTTATGGTGAAGGAACCCTTCCCCTCGACCGTGACGCCTTCGAGGACGTAGCCCGCCCATTTGGCGGAGAGGTCGATGTCGCAGACGAGCGAGGAGTAGTTGATGGCGGACGAGCCGCTTCCCCCGACATGGAAGAGGGTGCCGCCGCTGTTGAACCAAAGCCCCTTTTCGTTCCCCGCGAGCATCTGCGGGTCGACGGAGACGTAAAAGCATTCGCCGTTTTCGGGATCGACTGCGAGAAGGCAGTTGCTCGTATTGTATTTGACGCGCGTATAGTACCGCCCGCCGTGCGCCGCGGAGACCGCGGGCGAGAGAAAGGATACGCTCTCATCCTCCACTTCCAACCGCTTGCAGCGTTCCCCGTCGAAGGTCCAGAGCCCGCGCTCCGTGCGAAAGACGACGAGCCGCCCGCAACTTTGGACGGAACCCGCCGCGATCTCGCCGCCGTCGAACTTCACCTTGGAAAAGGCGAAGTTGAGGTCGTTCGCATCGGCGCGGAGTTTGAGGATCTCGTAGGAGCGAAAGACGAGGAGGCGGTCGCCGTACGGGACGAGGGCGAGGATATCGCCCCCGAGGTCGGAAAGGTCGATCTGCCCCGCGTCCTCCTCGGTGGGAAGGAACTTTTCGGGCGCAAGGGGTGCGGAGTAGGAGAGCCTGCTCCCCATCGCGAGGTAGAGCCTCTCGCGGAACACCGCCCCCACCTTCGCCTTGCCGAGGTCGGGGAAGTAGAGCACTTCCCCGTCTCTGACCGCGTGCACGTTGCCCTTTTCCCCGAAGATGTAATCGGTGTGCTCGCCCGCGGTGGAACAGTAGGTCACGATGCCGCTGACGGTAAACGTCGTGATGTGGATCTTGTTCGTCGAAAGGTCGCGGACGCACCCGCTGTTCAGCCCCGCATACACCGTATCCGCCGCCGCGAACAGGCTGATGGTCTGTTCGTCGAGGGAGCGGACCGTCTCGAAGCGGTGGGCCTCGACGAGCGCGCCGTCCTGCTGCTTGAAGTTGATCAGATGCACGCTCCCGAGCGCTTTGAGTTCGGCGGGTTTACAGGGAAGGAGACGGCGGCCGTCCGCGAAGGGATGGGCGCTCTTTTCGTAGATCATACCCACCTCCGCGCGCGGATACGCCTCTTTCGCTCCGTCGTGCGGACGGCGGAGCGAAGGGCCTCGCGGTAGCGCTCTTCGAAGGCCGAGGCCTCGGCATACAGGCCGTGCGCGAGCAAATATTCCGCGGCGACGCCCAAGGCCAAAAGGCGCAGGGAGATCTTGCCCGTGCATTCGCAAACGTCCCCCTTTGCCTTCTCCGCGGGCGGGTAGGCGTATGTCACGACGACCTCTTTGACGTTTTCGGCGACCTCGATCTTATCGGCGAAGAGCTTAAACGGGATACCCATGCCCGAGGGCAAGGCCACCGAAAAGATCTCCGTCGGCGCTTTTCGGAAGGCGGAAAAGGCGAGCTCCCCTTTGGCGGGAGAGAGTCTCTCCCGCGCCTTCAAGGGGAAATCATCGAGCGCGAGCTCGTTTTCGAT
>CANQOT010000019.1 GCA_947625555.1 uncultured Clostridia bacterium
TTTTTTTTCCCCCCCCCCCCCCCCCCCCCCCCCCTGTCAAGAGTTTTTACGAAAATTTTTTGGATTTTTCTAAAAATTTTTTTTGGGGGGGTGGGGGGGCTGTTAGGGGAAAATTAGGAAAAAAGCCTTCCCCCATCCATGGGAGAAGGTGGCACGCCGCGTGCGGCGTGACGAATGAGGGTGCCCTTGCCCACCCCTCGAGGGGTGGGTGTCACGCCGCATGCGGCGTGACGGAAGGGGTGTTTACAATCGAAACGACACCCCCTCAGTCTCGGCTTCGCCTCGACAGCTCCCCCTCAAGGAGGAGCTTTTTTTTGGACTTCGGTTTGGGGAATTTTCTACTTCGCGCTACGCGCGCTCTATTGTCTACTAAGCGCGGCACGAGCGCGAAGCGCGAAGTAGGGCCGCAACGCCTGAGTGAATCTTGCCCACCCCTCGAGGGGTGGGTGTCACGCCGCATGCGGCGTGACGGAAGGGGTGTTTGCAATCGAAAGCGACACCCCCTCAGTCTCGGCTTTGCCTCGACAGCTCCCCCTCAAGGGGGCGCCAAGAGAATAACCCCCATCACACCTGCGGTGACAGCTTCCTCCCCGTTCGCGTACGTTGAACTATTTTCAATAAAAGTGTTGTAAAAATCTGTTTTCTTTGATAAAATAGAACTTGCGACACAATTTCATACTGATAACGAAAAGATACAACGGGCATCGGTGTATCCTTATTTTCCTATTTCGTTATCAGGAAATTGTGTCGCAGCAATTCGGGGATACTCGAAGCGGGCGCCTCGGATTGAGGCGTCCTTATTTTTTTGCCCGCAAAAACATTTTAAGGAGAAAAGGAACATGAAACACAAACTGTTGACCGCCCTTTTGGCGTTCGTTTCCGCCCTCTGCCTTTGCCTTTCCTTTGCGGGTTGCGCTCACACGCACACCTATGCGACGGCATGGTCGAGCGACGAGACCGGCCATTGGCACGCCGCCACCTGCTCCCATACCTCGGAGCGCAAGGACGCAGGGGCACACGTCTACGAAAACGGCAAATGCACAACCTGCAACTATGAACACAAGGAGCATACCTTCGGCGCATATTCCAAGACGGAGACGGGGCATGCGCAGACTTGTTCCGTCTGCAAAAAGACGGTGAGCGCGGATCATGCTTACAAAAACGGAACATGCACGGTTTGCGAATACGCGCATCAAAATCACACCTACGGGACAGACGATATTTGCGAGGTGTGCGGAAAAACAAGACCGCCCCTCTACACGAAGAGCGAAGACGGCTCCAAGATCTACTTCGGAGAATATCCGCAGAGCGAGGTAAAGGAGGAGGCGACCGTTTCAGCCCTCACGGAAAAGGCGGGCGCTCTTCCCTCGGAGGAAGAATGCGGCGAATGGACGAGCTACGGCTATTACTACGGCGGCGAAGTGACCGACTATATGTGGTATATCGACGTAACTTATCAAAGCAATCGTTACCGCGGGGTGTATTTTACAAAGCAACGTAATTGCAGGACGGGCTTCGATGACATGAGCTATCAGGATGAAAACGGATACAACACAAACACAGTGTATTGGTTTCGGTATGAGCCGATCGAATGGCGCGTCCTCGAAAACGAAGACGGCAAAGCGTTTCTCATGGCAAATATCATTCTCGACGGCGGCCATTTTTATCCTAACGGCGAGTCGCGCACCCAAGACGACGTGACGGTGTATCCCAACAATTATATGGAGAGCGATATTCGCAAGTGGCTCACGGAGAACTTCTACGAGACGGCGTTCGACAGCGCCGCCCAAGCAATCATTGAGACGACGACGGTAGACAATCATACATTAGACATTCATGCTGTGGGATCGGACAATCCCTATGCCTGTGAGGACACGCAGGATAAGGTATTTCTTTTGAGTTCCGCCGAGGTCGAAAACGAATCTTACGGATTTGTGACGAGTTCGTCCGCCGACGCAACGCGGCAGCTTACGGCGACGGACTATGCGAAGGCGCAAGGGATCCAGCCGCAAGAGGGCACCGAGTGTTTTAGTTGGTGGCTCAGAACCCCGGAGAAGCAGGCAAAGGGGAAGACCGTGTACCGAGTCTCCGAAAAAGGGCAGGTTCAAGGCGGCGACTGGTGGATCGGCGGCGGCGAATATGTCGACTTTGTCCGCAACGGCATCGTCCCCGCGCTTTGGATCGATCTGTAACTTTTTCCGCGCGGACGGACGTCTCCGCGCAATATTCCGCCCCCATCCCCGTAAATGGGGGAAGCCTTGGGGCACAAAAAACCCGCCGCGTGTGCGGCGGGCGTTCTTTTTGCTTTTTACTTTTCGCAGTTTGCCTTTAAGGTTTCGAGGCTTTCGCGGAGCTCCTTGGGGAGACGGTCGCCGAACTGCTTGAAGTAGCCCTCGATCTCATCCGCCTCGGCACGCCAGCGCGCCTTGTTCACATAGAGGATGCTCTCGAGCGTCTCGGTGGAATAGTTGAGCCCTTCGAGGTCGATGTCCTTCGCATAGGGCACATAGCCGATGGCCGTCTCCTGCGCGTCCACCTTGCCGTCGCAACGCTTCAAGATCCATTCGATGACGCGCATGTTGTCGCCGAAGCCCGGCCACAGGAACTCGCCGTTTTCGTCCTGGCGGAACCAGTTGACGTTGAAGATCTTCGGGGGATGCGTGACCTTCTTACCCATGTCGATCCAATGCTGGAAGTAGTCTGCCATATGGTAGCCGCAGAAGGGCTTCATCGCCATGGGATCGTGGCGGAGAACACCGACCGCGCCCGTCGCGGCCGCCGTCGTCTCCGAACTCATGATCGCGCCCACGAACACGCCGTGATCCCAATCGCGGGACTGGTAGACGAGCGGGGTGGTCGTCGCCCTTCTGCCGCCGAAGATGATCGCGTCGAGGGGCACGCCCTCCTTGGAGTTGAACTTCTCCGAAAGGCAGGGGCAATTCTCCGCAGGCGCGGTGAAGCGGGAGTTGGGGTGCGCGGCCTTGGTGCCCATCTCGGGCGTCCATTCATTCCCCAGCCAGTCGATGAGGTGTTCGGGCGCGGGTTTTGTAAGCCCCTCCCACCACACCGTGTTATCGGAAGGGTCGATGGCGACGTTGGTGAAGATGGTCCCCTTCTTTGTCGCCGCGAGGGCGTTGGGGTTGCTCTTCCGGTTGGTGCCGGGCGCGACGCCGAAGAAGCCGTTCTCGGGGTTGACCGCCCAAAGCCTTCCGTCCTCGCCCACGCGGATCCATGCGATATCGTCGCCCACGCATTCCACCTTATAGCCCTTTTCGAGATAGTGCTTGGGGGGAATGAGCATGGCGAGGTTGGTCTTGCCGCAGGCGGACGGGAAGGCCGCCGCGAGGTACTTCTTGGTGCCGTCTGGGAAGGTGACGCCGAGTATCAACATATGCTCTGCCATCCAGCCCTCGTTCTTGCCGAGGTAGGAAGCGATGCGCAGGGCGAAGCACTTCTTGCCGAGAAGGACGTTGCCGCCGTAAGCGGAGTTGACCGAGATGATGGTATCGTCCTCGGGGAAGTGCATGATGTAGCGCTTCTCGGGGTCGACGTCGCACTTGCAGTGGAAGCCCTTGATGAAGTCGCCGTCCTTGCCCAAGTAGTCGTAGACTTCCTTGCCCATGCGCGTCATGATCGCCATATTGAGGACGACGTAGATGGAGTCGGTGACCTCGATGCCGATCTTGGAGAACGGCGAGCCGAGCACGCCCATCGAATAGGGAATGACATACATGGTACGGCCCTTCATCTTCCCGCGGGCGATCTCGCCGCACATCGCATAGGCCTCTTTGGGGTCCATCCAATAGTTGATGGGGCCCGCGTCCTCCTTCTTCTTACAGCAGATGAAGGTGCGGTCCTCGACGCGTGCGACGTCGTTCTGTGCGGTGCGGTGATAGTAGCAGCCGGGCAGTTTTTCCTGGTTGAGCTTGATCATCTCCCCCGTTCTCACGCCCTCTGCGCGGAGCGCTTCGAGCTGTTCCTCGCTCCCGTCGATCCATACGATCTTATCGGGCTGGGCGAGCTCTGCGCTTCTGTTGACGAAATCAAGAACCTTCTTGTTTTCGGTAAGTGCCATTCAAACAGATCCTCCTTGAAAATCCTTTACCGTGGGCGAAAGGACCACCTTTCGTCCCATTTTATTATACCACCGAACACACGATTTGTAAACAAAATCCGCACAAAATTGTGCGGAGAAAAAGGCGGCGCGTCCTCGCCCCTCTTTGTTGCATGCAAGAAATTTGTGAATAAGGTCACCGTTAAAACGCGGAGAAGCAAGCAAGGCAAGGAGAAGGAGCATTTCCGCGGGGAGCGTACTTTTTTCGTACGCGGCCAAGGAAAGCGCACCTTCGATGAAGATTTGCGCCGCTTATACGCGTTTAGCTTAATGAAACAGTAACGTATTCACCACTATCGGCGGACTGAAAGACGACATAGAGCCCTACCATGTCCGAGACAGGGCTCAACGGAACAAAACAACCGTGCTCCTTCATCGCGGGGGGAAGATCGCCCGTATCCTCGGCCGCGACGCACAAAAATTGCGGGATCCCCTCTTTATAGATGACGCCGAGGAGCGCTCCGCCCGCGTCCACCCATTCCGACTGCGGGAACACCTCCTTCAATCGGTCGTCGCGGGGGAAACGCCTGAACGCCTCTTCGAGCTTTTCGCGGACGGTGTTATAATATGTAAGCGTGCCGCGCGGACGCAGGATGCCATCGCCTCCATGCGTTTGAGTTTCATGCCCGTCCGCTTGCGCCGTCTCGCCATCGAGACCGCCCTCGCGAGCTTTCCCATCTTCATCGCCCGCATCGCCGTAGTAGTTGACTGCGGCGATGGCCTCGTCGTCGTACCCCGCGCAGGCGCCTTCGCGAAAGGGGCGCTCGTCCTCCTCGGGCAGGACTGCGGGAGGGTTTTGGGTGAAAGGCAGGGGGGTCTCTTCGGGGTCGGGCGGAGGGGGAGGGGTCCGCTTTTTCTTGCGTTCCTCGCCCGAGACCGCCGCGAGCAGGCTCCCGTACTCGCGCGGCGCCGCGCCGCAACTGCCGAATGCGACGGGCTCCGCTTCCCCCCTGATAAAGACGAGGAGAACGGACAGCCCCGCCTTGATGGAGGGAAAATTTTGCGCTTTGAGGGGGGCGTTGCCGCGAAGTTCCAAGAGCGCCGTCTCCCCCTCCGCGCGGACGGCGAGGGCATAGCGGCCGTCGTTGACGGGGGCGATGCCGAGAATGCGGGGCGTCACGGTGAGCTCGCTCCCCAGCCGTTCGGCATAGACCGCGCCCGAAAGCGCGCTCCCGTCCGCCGAAAATCCCTTCTTGATCTGTTTCAACACGCACACGCGCTTTTCGTACGCCATATCTCCTCCCGCGGACATTTTTGAAAGAGCATACAACATTTCGGGGCGGGAAATATAACATATTTGGGCGAACGGTGAAAGAATAGGGGGATTTTGCATGGCGGCCGCCCAGAGCCAAGAAAAAACAGCCCCCGCGGGCTGCTTTATCCGATAAATCTTATTTCCTTTCCCTGCTGCTTGGCGTACCGCACGGTATAGGCCGCGCCGCCCGTCGGTTTCTTGCAGTATGCAAGGAGAAGATCGGCCCTATCGACCATATAGCGGTCTCTGGCGAGGAAGCACCCGTTGAAGAAGGCGGGGTATAGGACGGTCTTGATCTCGCACCACGAGAGGAGGGTCCTGTACTTTTTGCGGTCCCCTGCGGGCATACCATGTTCGTACCCCGCATAGGGAATGCAGGCCTCGATTCGGACATGGTACCGCTGTTTGAGGTCTACAAAGCATTCGAGCGCGGTGAGGTCGAACCCCCTTGCCATGCCGCAACAGAAGTAGGTACAGCCCTCCCGAATGAGGTCGTCGAGCGCATCGTAGAGGGCGTTGCGGTCGAAGTCAGCGGGCAATTCGCGATGGCCCGTCAGCGCACAGATCCTTTCCTCCATATCCTTCATAAGATGGGATCCTTCCTCTCCGCGCCCCTTCCGCGCGGATATTTTGCGGGGGTCGCTTGTTCCTTCTTCACATACAGAAGGTGCCGCTTTCCCATCTCTTCGGGCAATTCATACGAATAGCTCTTCACGGCGCCGCCGCCGAGAACGGTGACCGCCCGCTCCCCTTCTTCGACACTTTCCCCCTTATAGGCGACAAAGGCGCCCCCCCTCTTCACGAGCGGGAGGCAGTACTCCGCGAGCGTAGGCAGGGGCGCGACCGCCCTTGCGCAACAGACGTCGAACCTTTCCCTGTATGCCCGATCTTTGCCCGCATCTTCCGCCCGCCCGCACAGAACTTCCGCATGAAGAGCAAGCTCCGCGATGACCGTCCGCAGAAATTCGCATTTTTTGCCCGTGCTCTCGATGAGGACGAAGAAGATATCTTCCCGCGCGATCAATAGGGGAATGGACGGGAATCCCGCCCCGCTGCCCACCTCGGCCGCCTTCGCCCCATGTGGAAAGAGCGGCTCCCCCGCGAGAGAATCGAGGAAGTGCTTGATCTCCACTTCCCGCTCCCCGGTGATCGCGGTGAGGTTGAACTTCGCGTTATAGCGCGCGAGCAGTGTGGAAAACGCCGAAAATTTCTCCCTGTTTTTTTCGAGGAGCGCGCGGCATTTTTCAAAATCGGGCGAAAAATCATTCATGATCGGATTATATCACATCTATTTTTGATTATCAACCCAATGTCGGCAAAGATATCCACATTTTTCCACATTGTGAAATTATCCGTGGACAACCTTCCCCCGCGGGGCGGAAAAGTTTTTCCGCGGCAAAAACTCCCGCAAAGAGGCGGTGGACAAGCGGAATTTGTGAACAGCCTGTCCACACAACATCCACAACCGAAAAATTGCCGAAACCACGGCAAATCACTTGAAATTTTTGCTTTTTTCCTTTATAATAGAGAAAACGCACGCGGGCGGGGAGAGCTTGTCCACATTTCCACGCCGCCTACTATTATTACTGAAAAATATTTTTATACTATCATCAATAACGGAGGAAACATCATGAAATTTGTTTGCGACGGTCTTACCCTTTCCGAAGCCGTCATGAAGGTCAGCAAGGCATGCGCCATTCGCACGACGGCTCCCATCATGGAATGTATCCGCATCACGGCGGAAGAGGGCGGCGTCTCCCTTCTTGCGACGGACGGAGAACTTTCCATCTTGAAGCGCATGAAGGCAGAAGTGCTCGAAGAGGGCGATATCTGCGTCCCCGGGAAGCTTTTTGCCGACTTCTCGGCCAAGCTCCTCGGCGAGGAGATCTCCCTTTCGACCTGCGAAAAGGGCATCGAGATCAAATACCGCGATTCGGCGTCCTATATCCAGACATTGCCCGCCGAAGAATTCCCCGCCATCGACGTCGAGATCGGCGAAAACTTCTTCGTGATGAAGCAGGGCGTCCTCAAAAAGATCATCGCCGAGACGACATTCTGCTGCGCGCAGGATGATTCCCGCCCCGTCCTCAAAGGCTGCCTCATGGAATTTCACGATAAGCTCGAGGCCCTCGCCCTCGACGGGTACCGCCTCGCCTACTCCTCTGCCGAAGTGCTCGCAAAGAGCGGGGAGCAGAGCATCATTTGCCCCGCCCGCACCCTTACGGAGATCTCCCGCATGCTCACCGATGACGAGGAGGAGATCACCATCTATACGCAGGGCGGCATGCTCCTTGTCGGGAGCGAGACGCTCACCATCGTCTCCCGCCTCTATCAGGGGGACTTCATTAAGAAGGAGAACGTCATCCCCTCCCATTTCACGACGGATGTGACGCTGAACAGGGCGGAACTTGCGGCGAGCGCCGAGAGGGCTGCCATTCTCAACCGCGGCGACAAGAACAACCTCGTCACCCTCGAGATCACGGCGGGCAGCGTGAAGATGACCTCCGTTTCCGACATGGGCAACGTCTCCGAGACGGTGGAAGCGACCGTCGAGGGGTTGGACCTCACCATTTCCATGAACGCGAAGTTCCTGCTCGATGCCCTGCGCGCGCTCTCCGAAGAGCAAGTCAAGATCTCGTTCAACGGGCCCGTCTCCCCCTTCATCCTGCAAAACACCGAGGATAAGGAGACCCTCTATTTGATTTTACCTGTGAGAAACGCCGCATAATCGCTTGACGAAGCGGGGGAAAATCCGTATAATCAAACCGTATTGTCATTTCTATCAAAAATAACTATCTTAAAGGAAGGATCCTATCATGAAAAGAACGTATCAGCCCAAGAAGAGACAGCGCAGCAAGGTGCACGGCTTCCGCAAGCGCATGGCGTCGACGGGCGGCAGAAAGGTCTTGAAACGCAGAAGAAACAAGGGAAGAAAGCACATCTCCGCATAACGCAAGCCAAAAGCGTGCAATGAAGTATCTGCGGCTGAAAAAAGCAAAAGAGATCACCTCGGTCCTCAAAAGCGGCAAACGTCTCCACGAAAAGACGCTCACCCTCGTCTATTTTCCTTCCGAAGCGACGGCCATGGCGGTATGCGTCGGGAAGAAATTCGGCGGGAGCGTACAGAGGAACCGCATAAAGCGCCTTCTTCGGGAGGCGTTTCGCGGCTATTTGCCGCTTCTGACCCCCTGCAAGGTGCTGCTCATCCCCAAGAAGAAGGAAGCCTACTTTTACGGGGAATTTTCCCGCGATATCGGCAAATTGCTCGAAAAGGAGCGCCTCATTGAAAGACGGACAGGGTAAAAAAAGGAAGGTCGTCTGCGCTTTGAGGGCGCCGCTTCTCTTGTTCCGCGGCGTTTTCATCGGGCTCATCAACTTCTATCAGCGCCGCCTCTCCCATCATACCTGCCTCTACACCCCCAGCTGTTCGGAATACACGAAGCGCTGTATCAACAACTTCGGCGTCGTGGTGGGCATTCTTTTGGGCATATGGAGGATCTTGCGCTGCAATCCCCTCTCGAAGGGAGGGATCGACCCTGCCCCCGAACGCTTTTGGAAGCGCAGGTGGCTCGTATAAAAAGGTAATAATTTATGATTGACTACACCATAATCACCTCGTCGCTCGCGGGGCTGGATTTTTTAGGGAAGTTCGCCCGCGCCATCATCGAGGGTGTGGGGCTCATCGGCCTCGGCATCATCGTCTTTACCCTCGTTTTGAAGGGGATCACCCTCCCCTTCGACGTCTACCAGCGCTATAAGACGAGGAAGCAGACCCTCATCATGCGCGGCATGAAGGACGACCTCGATAAACTTCAAAAACAGTACGCGAACGACAAGACGACGTACAACCAAAAGATGATGGAGCTCTACAAGAAGAACGGGTACAGCATGTTCGGCGCCTGCCTTCCCATGATCCTCTCCCTTGTCATCCTCATCGTCGCCTTCCAGGGGTTCAACTCCTATTCGCGCTATGCCAACGTCAAGCAGTTCGTCGACATGACGGGCGAATTTAACGCGGCCGTTCTCGGACATGGTACCGACGGAATCGATTATCACCTTCCCATCGAGGGCGTCGAGGACGACGAGAACGTCATCAAAATCGACATCGAAAACAAGGCGGAATGGTCCCAAGAAGAGGTTTTCACCGAGGAGGGCGGCGCTTCGTACAACGTCAAGTACGAGGTCGTCTACGGCGAGGACGGCACGTTGCCCATTCAGGACGAAAACGGCAACCTCATCCGGGAAGTTCCCAACGAGACGGTGCGCATCCGCGTCACTTCGGACAAGGAGGGCGCCTATCTCCACTATACCTATCTCATTTGTTCCTACACCTACACCTATGACGCGGCGGAAGGGCGGGTGATCGGCACCCCCGTGCACATTGCAAAAGAGGATATCCACCGCGACTACTACATCGATCTCGACGAGTTCAAGACCTATCTCGAAGGCGTGGCGGAGAGCGATACCCTCGCCGCATCCACCCTCACGGCGATCAACGAGGATCTGAACGCGAACGAAGGCGAGCTCACGGCGGCCGGCAAGGCGGCATGCACGTCCTATGTCGATAAATTGGGCGCAATCGCCGCGCGGGAATACTACCTCAACCATAAGATGGGCTTTTTGTGGATCAAGAACGTTTGGGAGTCGGATGCGACATATCGGCACCCCGTCCCCCAATCCACGCCCAATAAAAAGGCCATCGCCGCGGGCGATTATGCGCGGCTCACTTCCGAACTCACCGACCAGCAGAAGGCGTATAACGGCTATTATATCCTCATCATTCTCTCCATCGGTACGATGATCTTGTCGCAGGTCGTCACGATGCGCAGCCAGAAGGAGGCCAACAAGTACCAGACGGCCGACGGACAGGGCGCCAAGACGCAGAAGTTCATGCTCTTCCTCATGCCCATCCTCTTCGGTGTGTTCGCGTTCATGTACAGCGCGGCGTTCTCCCTCTATATGATCATCAGCTCGGTGGTCTCCCTCCTTGTGACCTTGCTATGCAACCTCATTTTGGGCAGGGTGTTCAAAAAGAAGGAGAATGCGGCCATCCAGGAAAAGTACGGGCGCAAGCTCGCCTGGAAGGAAAAAGACGAAAAGCAGAAAAAATCCAAGACCAAATCGCGCAAATAAGCGCTATAAGAGGACATGTATATGGAATTTCAAGGAAAGACGGTAGACGAGGCGATCGAAGCGGGGCTCAAGGAGCTCGGCGTCGCCCGCGAGGACGTTGAGATCACCGTTCTCGACGAAGGCAAAAAGAAGCTGTTCGGTTCCATCCCCGCACGGGTGGAGATCGCGGTTTGCGAGAAGCTCACGGACGGACAGCGCGCAGTGAAGTTTCTCGAAGGACTCTTCCCCCTCCTCGGGTCGGAAGCACAGCCCGTGCTTACTTCCGAGGACGAGAAGATCGTCATCGATCTCGACGGCACGTCGAAGGGCATCATCGGAAGAAGGGGCGAAGTCATCGATGCGGTGCAGGTCCTCGCAGGGGCCGTCGCCAACACGGGCAGGAAGGAATACAAGCGGGTCGTCGTCGATTGCGGCAACTACCGCGAGGAACGCGAGGAGACCTTGAAGCGTCTCGCCTTAAAGCTCGCGGCAAAGGCCGTGCGTACGGGCAAGCGCGTGCGTTTGGAACCCATGAACCCCTATGAGCGGCGCATCATCCACTCCGCCCTCCTCGATAGCGAAGAAGTCACGACGCGCAGCGAGGGCAAGGAACCCGCAAGGTACGTCGTCATCACCCCCAAGAATATGAAGCCCTACGAAAAGCGCGGCGGCAGACGGGATGGCCGCGGCGGCAGGGACCAAAAGGACGGCCGCGGGCGCAACATGCGCGGCGGCAGGAAGCCCTACGAGCACAGGGAACCCCCCAAGGAAGATACGCCCGAGAGCTCGGGTACGAGCTTTACGCGGGGCAAGACGCCGGGCTACAAAAAGGGCGGTTTTACGGGCTTTTTCGGCACCTATCTCGGCAAGGACGACGAAGGGTCGACGCCCGCTGTGACGGAAAACGAGGCACCCATGTCCGAGACAGAGGGCACAGCTTTTCATTCGGACGAAGAATAAATCGCAATAAAAAAGGACGGAGCCTGCAAGTTTGCAAGCCCCGTTTTTTTTTGTTTGCTCAATTCTCTTCGAGCCACTTTTTGGCGTTCGCCTTCGAGTAGGCCGTGATCTTCTCGGCCGCAAAAGCGGAAGCCTCGCCGCCGTTCGTGTAGAGGAAAAAGTCCCCTTCCGGCGTCTGATACATCGTTTTCTCGAAGCCGGCGGGATCGCCGTATTCGCCGAACGTCACCTTCTTGATGACGGTCGCTGTATCGGTATCGTAGGTTTTCGTCTTTGTCGTTTTCACCATAACGCTGTTCCTCCTTTCGGTTTTTATGATCTTATTGTAGACCCCTGCCTATCATTTCGTCAAGGAAAGCCGCCGATATTTCAAAATCTTGTATATTTTGAAACATTCTTTCATTGCATCGAACCGCTCAATAAATTTTATGTGAGATCGTAACATTTTTCGCGGGGAAGAAGGCGCCTTCCCCTATGCTCCCACAAAGCGGCGGCCTGTCGCTTGCGTCTCTTCTTTGGTTTTAGTTCATTTCGAACCACTTTTGCGCGGTCCCCTTGGTGAATCTCTTCACCCGTTCGCCGGAACTTACGGGGTTCTCCTCTCCGTTGGCATACAGGAAGGAATCCCCGGACGGCGTATGGAACATCAGCAATCTTACCATTGTTCCCACCTCCTTTTCGGTTTTGCGCCTATATTGTAGCGGGCGCAATTTCTCCCGTCAAGAAAAATGAAAACTTTTTTCAAAAATTTTCAAAAATGAAATAAAATAACACTTTTAGCATGGAATAAAATGTTATTTTGTTCTCTACAAACAAGTTTCTTTGAAAAGCGGACGGTAGGAGAGCGAGGAAAGGGCTCCCGCGGCGATCTCCGCCATGGAATAGATCATGTTGAGCCGCGTCAGGTTCAAAAGGGAATAGGAGAATGCCGACTTGGGGGCGACGATGCCGAGCAGGGAGACGTCCCCCACCCGTCCGAGCCGCTTATTGGCTCCCGAGCCCGGGCGGAGCGGTCCGCCCGTCACCTTGATGAGCCCGACGTCGGAGGGCTCCCCCACCGCCGCATCGACGGCGACGATCTTGCTTTTGGGGTGGGTCTTTCTCAAAAAGCCCTCCATATAGCGGACTTCCTTCGCCGTAACGGGCGTTTTGAGCGTTCCATAGAC
Source organism: uncultured Clostridia bacterium (assembly GCA_947625555.1). Lineage (GTDB taxonomy): Bacteria > Bacillota > Clostridia > Christensenellales > Borkfalkiaceae > Gallimonas. The sequence goes on from CANQOT010000019.1 coordinate 12,608, forward strand.
GAATCCGTTGAAGCTCCCATGGGATTTTTTGAGCATCGTCCCCGTGATAGGCCCGAGGCTGTCCCCCACTGCGAGGTCGCTGCCGATGCACAGGACGACGGGCGGGGCTTCGAGCGGGCCGAGGAGCTTTCCGAGAGCCATAAAGAGGCCCGTCTCCGCGAGCGTGTTATTAAAGTGAAAGGCGTATTCCATAGCGCTGACCCTCTTCGTAATAAAGATTATTGTTTTGCGCCCCTGATTTTTGCCCCCTTCCCCATATTTTATAATCAATGTAGAGCAAAAGGTATGACTTTTCGCAAAAGTGGTGATATAATAGAAAAGTAAGGAGAAATTCATGAATTTACTTGCAGCAACGGGCAGCTGGGTGCTCGACGTCGTATTCTTTGCGCTCTTGCTCTTGGGCATGCTCTTCGGCGTATGGCGGGGCTTTGTGAAAGGCATCTGCAAGCTCGCGGGGACTATTTTCTCCGTCATCTTTGCCTTCACATTCTGCATTCCGATGAAGAACGCACTCGATAGTTGGTTCGGTCTCACGAGCGCTATGGGCGGAACGACTGTCGCAGGCTGGGGCGCAGTCGTCATCAGCTTTGTCGCCCTCGTCATTCTCATCAAGCTCGGGGCATGGCTCATCGGGAAAGTTGGCACCTTCCTCGTGGAGAAGTTCGCGCCCATCAAGGTCGTCAATAAGGTCCTCGGCGGGATTTTGGGACTTGCCAAAGCGCTCCTCTTCATCTTCATCATTCTCGCCGTTTTGAAGTGGATCGACGCGGCCGCGGTCGATAATTTCATCGGAAATTCCGCCGTCGTGAGCCGTATCTACTTCTCCGATTGGTTCATCAAGGCCTTCCATCTCCCCGCATAAAGGCAGTACGCGCATCATAAAATAAGACTACGATCGCTCCGAAAGAGCCGAAAACAGGGCTTTTCGGAGCGATTTTTTACAGATTTTCCCTGAAAAATTCCACAATTGTCAACGCATACTGTTGATAATATGTGGAATTTGTGCACCCATTGTTTCACGTGAAATTATAAAAATCCAAAAAATTCGGGGGTAGTTTCATGTGAAACATTGTTTTTGCCCAAAAATGGCCCAAAAATAGGCAAAAATGGCCGTTTTTTGCCTATTTTTGGAAAAGATAGTGAGATTTATGAAAAAGAGGAAAAGATTTCCGAGGAACACTTGATAAAAATTTTTGGTTGTGATACAATATATCCAAGGCAGTACACAAACTCGGTGTATAAGCCTTTCATATTAAAAATAAAGAAAAGGAGATAAGAATTGAGTAAGACAACAAAGATCATCATCGCGGTGATCCTCGTTGCTGTTCTCGGTATCGGGGCATACTTTATCATCTCGTCCCAGATCCGCAACAGCAGAGAGTTGGATTACAGCGAGTTTGAGGCACGTATTCTTGATGAGCGTGCCGCAGATGGGACAGATGAAAGCAATTCGAAAGTCGGAGATTATTCCAATGCGGAGCAGATCATTCGGATTCATGTCGATGGATTCACTCTGACGGGTTACACGGAAGGCGGCAGGCAGTATTGGGCCAATAGTCCGTGGGGCCAAAACAGCCAGCCCCTCTATGAGCAGATCAACAAATGGCAGGAATATCTCGAATCGAAAGGCTACGCCCCTCTCACATTAGAGGCTTCCGACCCCAATGCGGGCTCCGGGTGGAGCACATTCCTCTATATCGCCATTCTCGTTGTCGGCGTCGTGATGTTTATCGTGGTATTGCGGACGACGGCGGGCGGTGGCGGCAAGATCGCAAACTTCGGTAAGACGAAGGCCCGTGTCACGACGAACATCAAGGTCCGCTTCTCCGACGTTGCAGGAGCGGAGGAAGAGAAGGAAGAGCTCGCCGAAGTCGTGGAGTTTTTGAAGAACCCCAAGAAGTTCTCCGACCTCGGTGCGAAGATCCCCAAGGGCGTGCTCCTCGTCGGGCCTCCCGGAACGGGAAAAACGCTCTTTGCGAGAGCGGTCGCAGGCGAGGCAGGCGTGCCCTTCTTCTCGGCAAGCGGCTCCGATTTCGTAGAAATGTACGTCGGCGTCGGTGCTTCGCGTGTACGCGACCTATTTGATCTTGCGAAGCGGAACCAGCCCTGCATCATCTTTATCGATGAGATCGATGCGGTTGGACGTCAACGCGGAGCGGGTCTCGGGGGCGGCCATGACGAACGTGAGCAGACCCTCAACCAAATCCTCGTACAGATGGACGGCTTCGAGACGAACGAAGGCATTATTGTGATGGCGGCGACCAACCGCGCGGATATTCTCGACAATGCGTTGCTGCGTCCGGGCAGATTTGACCGTCAGATCTATGTGAATTTGCCCGATGTTAAGGGACGTGAACAAATTTTGAAGGTCCATGCACGCAACAAACCCCTTGCGCCCGACGTCAACTTTAAGGTCATCGCGCGCATTACGAGCGGTTTTTCGGGCGCAGACCTTGCAAATCTCCTCAACGAGGCCGCAATTTTGGCGGCGCGTGCGGGCAAGAAGCTCATCGGTAACCTCGAACTCTACGAGGGCATCAATAAGGTCACGATGGGCCCGCAGAAGAAGAGCCGCGTCGTCACCGAGGCCGATAAGAAGGCGACCGCCTACCACGAGGCCGGGCACGCGATCCTTGCAAAACTTTGCGAGTACAACGACAACGTGCAGGAAGTCTCTATCATTCCGAGAGGCATGGCTGCGGGCTACACACTCACCCGCCCCGAGGACGACGACAGCCGCTATACCGTCAACCGCCTGAACGACTTCATTTGCATGGCTTTGGGCGGCCGAGTTGCCGAGGAGATCGTCATCCACGACGTCTCTGCCGGTGCCTCCAACGATATCCAAAAGGTCACCCAGCTTGCCCGCAAGATGGTCACCGAATGGGGCATGAGCGACCGCCTCGGGCCCATTGCCTATTCGAGCGACGGCCCCGTGTTCCTCGGCCGCGACTTCGAAGAGCGGAACACCTATTCCGAGGAGACGGCGGGCATCATCGACGAGGAAGTCAAGGCCATCGTCGAGAAGGCCTATACCCGTGCGAAGAAGCTCCTCCTCGAAAACCGTGCCATTCTCGACAATATGGCCCGCGTTCTCGTCGAGCGGGAGACCATCTATACCGCCGAAGTCGATCTCCTCATGAAGGGCGCTTCGTACCAGGAAGTTATCCGTTATATGGAAGAACACGACCGCACATCGCCCGACGATCCCTTCGGACGGGTGACGGCTGCAATGGAAGCGGAAGAGAGCGTTTCGAAGGGTCCTTCTTCGGACATGGGTGCCACATCTTCCGTCGAAAAGCAAAATGACGCCCAAAAAACGGACGACCATGTCCAAGGTGACGACGAAAACACACCGAAAAACGACGAGGATGACAAATCTGAATAAGAGGTCTCGGACATGGGTAGGGTGATTTCGTTCTCAAACCAAAAGGGCGGCGTCGGAAAGACGACGACCTGCGTCAACATGGCGGCCTATCTTGCCAAGGCGGGCAAGAAGGTCTTGCTCATCGATCTCGACCCGCAGGGCAATGCGACGACGGGCCTCGGCTTTTCCAAGAGCGCCCTGAAAAAGTCTGTCTACAATGTGATGATCGACGAGGAGCCCGTCAAGGAAAATGTGCTTGCGACCGAAGTGGAGGGGCTCTTCGTCCTTCCCTCCAACATCGACCTTGCGGGGGCGGAGGTGGAGCTCGTCTATAAGAAGGGGCGCGAAAAGGTGTTGCGGACCGCCCTCGAGGGGGAACGGGCACGGTACGACTTCGTCCTCATCGACTGCCCGCCCTCGCTGGGGCTTCTCACCATCAACGCGCTCACCGCGGCGGACAGCGTCATCATTCCCATTCAGAGCGAATATTACGCGATGGAGGGGCTTTCGCAGCTCATGAATACCATCTCGCTCGTTCGCCGGCATCTCAACAAGAGCCTCTCGGTGGAAGGGGTCGTCCTCACGATGTACGACGGCCGCTCGCTCATCTCCCGCCAGATCGCGGCGGAAATCGGGAAGTTCTTCACCAAGAAGCTCTACGAGATCGTCATTCCCCGCAACGTGCGCCTCTCGGAGGCGCCCAGCCACGGCAAGCCCATCGTCTTGCACGACCCCAAGTGCATGGGCGCGAGGGCATACAGCGCCCTCACAGAAGAATTTTTGAAAAAAACAGAAGATGTTAAAGGAGAGTAAATTATGGCGAAAGGATTAGGACGCGGGCTTTCGGCCCTGTTCAGCGACACGGAGGAAGATTACGGCAAGGCGCAGGCGGAGACGGAAGAGCTCACGACGCAGGTGCCCGTTTCCAAAATTTTCCCCAACCCCGACCAACCGCGTAAGATCTTCGACGAAAACGCATTGAACGATCTCGCAAAGTCGATCAAGGAGCACGGCGTCATCAGCCCGCTCATCGTCAATAAGGCGGACGACGGTACCTATATGATCATCGCGGGCGAAAGAAGATACCGCGCCGCAATGCGGGCAGGGCTCGAATTTTTGCCCGTCATCGTGCGCAGTTTGAGCCCCCGCGAGATCCAGGAGATCTCCCTCATCGAGAACTTGCAGCGCGAAGATCTCAACCCCATCGAAGCGGCGTACGGCATGAAGCGCCTCATGGACGAATACGATCTGACGCAGGAAAATCTGGCGGAGCGCATCGGCAAATCCCGCCCCGCGATCGCGAACACCATGCGCCTTCTTACGCTGGCGGAAGAGGTCATCGCCCTCGTGCGGGATGGGAAGCTCTCGGCAGGACATGCCCGCACGCTCGTGCCCCTTCCCAAGGAATCGCAGGTCGAGCTCGCGCGCGAGTGCGTGAAAAACGGTTGGTCGGTCCGCGATATGGAGCGCGCCGTCAAACAATTCCTCAACCCGCCCGAAGTGCTCGCCAAGGAAAAAGAGCGCAAGAACGCCCTTGCAAACGTCGAGCTCAAACACCTCGTGGAGCGCCTTCGCACCACCTTCAAGACGAAGGTCAGCCTCATCGGCACCGAGAAGAAGGGCAGGATCTACATCGACTATTACACCCGCGACGATCTCGACAGGCTCTCCGAGCTTTTGGATATCCTCGAAAACGTGAAGTGAGCCCCTGCTCCCGTTAAATGGGAGGGGGGGTGAGAAAACGATCGGAATTTTATGGAATTTCAACCCGTAAATAAGACGGATCAAAGTGCGCTTGCGCCCTATTTTGCGGCGCAGCGTCTCCATATCGGGGATTTTTCCCGCGGCTTTCAGTTCATGTGGCACGACGCCCTTCGCCCCGACTATGCGATCGTCTGCGGCTGTCTCGTGTTGCGGGAATTTTTTGGGGGGAAGTGCTATTTTCACTACCCCCTTTCCCTTTTAGGAAACGAAAAAGAGGAGCTTGCGGCCATTGCGGCTCTCGAAAAGTTCTGCCGCGACACGGGCGAGCGGCTGCACTTCACCAATGTGCCCGAGAGCAGGGTGATGGGGCTCATCGCCCGCTACGGCGAGGCGCACGTCACGAACAACCGCCGCTGGCGGGACTACCTCTACCTTGCGGAGAACTTCAAGACGTATCCCGGCAAGAAGTTCGCGGGCAGGCGCAACCATGTGCATAAGTTCGAAAAACTCTACCCCGATTGGAGCTTTTCGGAGGCCTCTCCCTCGGACATGGGTGGCCTCGATATCTTCCTGAAAGAATATGAGACCGTCCAGCGCAGCAAGCAGAATTACCTTGCCGACGAGGAAATGGACGAAGTCTACGCCATCCTTCCCTACCTCAAAGACCTCGCGCTCTTTGCAGGCATTTTGAGGGTGGGCGGAAAGATCGTCGGCTTTTCCGTCGGGGAACGGTGCGGCGATATGGTCGTCGTCCATATCGAGAAGGCCCTCCGCGACTATGAGGGCGTCTATCCTTTTTTGGCGCAACAGTTCGCAAAGACCTTCTGCGGCGAGGAGATCCTCTATCTGAACCGCATGGACGATGCGGGCGATTTGGGCCTTCGTAAGTCGAAATTGCAATATGACCCCGTCGAGATCGTTCCGAAGTACAACGTCATTCCCAAGCGCGCCATCGATACCGTTTTCAAACTTCCCACCATTAAGACGGAGCGGCTGACGCTGCGCCCCGTTGCGGACGAAGATGCGGCCGACTATGCGCGGCTCGCCTCCGATACGGAGCGCAACCGCTATTGGGGGTACGATTACAGGGAGGATTGGAAACGCCCCACACCGCCCCAAGCGCGTTGGTTCCTCGAAGGGGAGCGGGAGGATTTTTCGCACCGCCGCGAGATGCCCTTGGGCATTTACGAGGGTACCATGTTCGTGGGTGAGGTCACATTTCACCGATTCGGGTATGCCGCCGAGGCCGAGATCGGCGTGCGGCTGTTGCCCGAAGCGGAGGGCAAGGGCTATGCGGCGGAGGCCGTCCGCGCCTATACCGAGTTCGGCTTTTCCCGCCTCAATCTCGAACGGGTGGAGGCGAAGTGTTTCTGCGAGAATGAACGCTCGCGGAAAATGCTCCTCTCGGCGGGTCTTTGTGAGGACGGCTCGGACGGGACCTATTTTTACTTCTACCGTACGGCAGAAACCTGATAATTTCTTATATATAATGCGCCCGCCCGAAGCAATGGCTTCGGGCGGGCGCATTTTCTTATGACGGGTTTGCCTCTTTCGCGGGCTTTACCGAGACGCTCCCGCAGAGCACTTCGGCATAGGAATAGGAAGTTTTGCCCAAAAAATTCTTGTCGTCGGGTTCGACGGTGAAGAGGGCGGGGTACACGCCCGAGAGCTTGCCGCAGAACATGAGGACCTTGTTCCTGCCTAAATTTACGGTGACGTCCACCTGCTTTTGAAAATAATCCGCGATCGTGCGCTTGACGTTCGCGATATCGTGACGGGGCTTTATCATGCACGGATTTTAGACATTTTCAAATGGATTTATACCTTATAATTTTGGGGAAGCGGGCGGGCAAAATTTTCCGTTTTTGCAACCATGGGTGAAGAAAATGCACTTCCGACAAGATCCGACGCATTCTCCCAAAAGTCTGTGTGCATAACGGCGCGGCGGGACGCATAGGATAGAGGGAAGTCCAAATCGGGAGAGGTATCATCATGAAAACGGAAACGCAGATCTTCCGCGGGTACGGCAAACGCAAGGAGATCGCCGCACAGACGGCGGTGGAATGTCGGTTCGGGCAGGAGGTCGAGACCGTCCTCTCGGTACACTGCGCGGCCGCGCTCACGGGCGCGGAGGTCGGAAACGGCGAGGTGCGCTATTTTGGCAAGGCGCATTTTTCCATCGTCTATGAGGACGCGGAGAGAAAGGTCTGCCGCGCGGAGAAAGGGGTGGAATTTACGGCAGTCGCCAAGGATGAGTTTTGCTTCCCCGCCCTCACGGCGCGCGTCGCCGTCGCGGTGGAGAACATTGCGGTAAGAAGAGAGGGCGCGAGCGTGTACGCGCAGGCCCTATTGGGAGCGGATATCTCGCTCTACGGCGAACAGACCTTCGAATATCTTTCGGGCGGCGACCTCATCATGCGCCGGGAGCCCGTGAAGGTGCTCACCGCCCACCTCGTTTCGGGAGCGGCGGAGACCGAGGATGAGTTTGAAACGGATTTTATCGGCGACATCTTGCAGCACGCCGAGGCGGTGGCGCTCAATGAGCTCGTCTGCGAGACGGGCGTTTTGAAGGTGGAGGGGGAGATCAGTCTCGGCATCCTCGCCATGAAGCAGGGCGGCGCCCTCGTCTCCTTCGAAAGATTGGTGCCCTTCGAGATCGAGATCCCCTGCGACAGCGCGTCCTTCGGGTGCAGCGCGGAGGCGCGGGTGAGCGTTCTTTCCGCTTCCATTCACGCCGAAGCCGACGAGGAACGCAACAAGTGCAAGCTGTTTGCCGAGTTCACCCTCTCGGCCGAGGGGTGCGTCTATGAGGAAGTCGCGGTAGACGCCGTCACCGACGCCTTCTCCCCGACCCATCACGCATCGCTCACCTTCGCGACGGCGGAGAGCGGGGGCGTGGGCGACGTCATATGCCTGGCCGAGCGCATCGCGGGCAAGTGCGCGCTCTCTTCGCCCATCGCCTTCACGGATACCTTGCAGGCCGTCACATTGCAGCGCGCGGAGGCAAACCTCGTATCGACGGAGGAAGGCAAGCGCGTCGAAGGGGTCGCAATGGCGACGCTCCTCGTCGCGGGGACGGACGGCGGACATCGCGGCGTGGAGATCAGCTTGCCCTTCTCCATTCCCGTCGAGGCGCAGGAAGCGTCCGTCACGGTGCTCGTGTGCGGCATGTCGGCGCGGCAGAAACAGGAGGGGGAGATCGATTCCGAAGCCACCCTCAAAATCACTTTGCAGGAAAAGCGCAAGATCGAGGCGCGCCTCGTCGCGAGCGCCGAAGAGGGTGAAAAGCTCCCCGTGTGCGACAGCGCGGTGAGCGTCTATATCCCCCGCGCGGGCGACGGGCTGTGGGAGCTCTCGAAGAGCCTCAAAAAATCGCCCGAGGAAGTCTCGGCGAGCAACCCCGACATCGAATTTCCCGTGAAGGAGGGGCAGCGCGTCATCGTTTACAGGAAACGTTCGGCCATACGGTAAAGGATGGGGCCGCGGCACATGCCGCGGCCGATTTTTATAAAAGTCCTTGCAATGGGCAAAAATTCGTGTTAGAATAGAGAGGATGAACACGGTCAGGCTCAACGCATACGCCAAACTCAATCTGACGCTCGACATCACGGGCGCCGAGGGCGGTTATCATATGCTCGATTCCCTCGTGACGACCGTGGACCTCGCCGACCGCATCACCCTCAAACGCCGCAAGGATAAGCTCGTCCGCGTGACGATGCACGGGCGCGGCGCCGATATCCCCCCCGAAGAGAACAACGCCTTGCGCGCGGGGGAAGCGTTCGCCAAAGCCTTCGGGACGTGCGGCGCAGACATCACGATCCATAAAAATATCCCTATTGCCGCGGGCATGGGTGGCTCGTCCGCCGATATTGCAGGGGTGATCGCGGGCATGGGTAGGCTGTACGACGTCTCGGACATGGGTGCCCTCAAATCGCTCGCAGACCGTCTGGGGAGCGATTCGGGCTACCTCCTTTCGGGCGGCTTTGCCCGCTTGCAGGGGCGGGGAGAGCGCGTCGAACCCCTTCCCTTCACGCCGCTGCACTTCCTCATCCTCCTCCCGAAGGAGGGCGTCTCGACGAAGGAGGCTTATGCCCGTTTCGACGAATTGGGGCAGGGGCGCGCGCATCGCACCGAGGAGGCCCTCTCCCTCCTTTGCGCGGGAAATACGGCATGGGCGGCGAAATGCTTCGGGAACGACCTCTTCGAGGCCGCGCGGAGCTTGGAGGCCGCCGTCGGGGAGGCCTACCTCGCCCTCAAAAGTCTATCCCCCCTCGGCGTTTCGATGACGGGATCGGGCAGCGCGGTGTTTGCCTGTTTCGAGAGCAGGGAGCTCTGCCTTTGGGCGGGGAGCAGGTACCGCGGCAAGTGCCGCAAACTCATCGCAAAGAGCATCGAACCGCAAATGCAAAGGCCCATCAGAAATCCCTTTGCGCTCGGCAAAGAGGAGATACAGGAGTAAGCTATGGAAGAAAGATTGATCGATAAGGATGAATCGCGCAGGATCAAGGTCCGGCATACCGAAGAGGGCGACGACGTCGTCGACGCCCTCGCGCCCGACGGCGGGGAAGAGGAGCTTCCCGGGGACGAGGCCGATTACGTCGTCGAATTTCCCGAGGATGCGGACGAGAACTATGACGAAGATCTCGTCGGGCTCACCCCCTCGCAACTGCGCGCCCGTTTGGAGGAGAAAAAACGCGCCGAGGAACGCGCCCGCGCGGAGTATCAAAAGCTCGCGGATGAAGCGGCTGCCCTTCTCGAACAGGGCGATCATGCCGCCGCCGAACCCCTCTTCGCGCAGGCCGCCCTCTATGAATGCGACGACGGGTCGGCAAAACGCGGGCTGTGGCTGTGCCGCACGCGGGGTTATACGCAAATCGAGACGTTCTATGACCGCGACGTCGCCCGTGAGTTCTATTGGGCGGACGAAGATCTCCGCGCCGAGGTGCTCGAAAAGCTCGGCGGCCCCATCCGCGAGGCGCGGGAAGCCCTCGCCCGGGAGGCAGAACCCCTCCGCAAGCAGTATGTTATCGAAAAGGAGGAGCGCGCCGAGGCCTTCAAGGCCAACCGTAAGTACTACTTCGTGCGTTCGCTCATCGTGCTCGCCGCCGTCCTCGCGCTCGTGATCGGCGCCATCGTGAGCGCGGCATATATTTTGAGGCGCAGCGACAGCCTCGCCCTCATCCTCACCGTCATCTTTGGAGTGCTCGCGTTCGTGGTGTTCGTCCTGTTCCTCATTTATGTCTTAAAGACGGTGAACGCCGGCCGCCTGTGCCGTGCGAACGAACAGATGTCCTCCACCGAAGAGGGCGCCCGGCTGGCCGAACTCGAAGGCCGCATCGCCGCCCTCGACCTCACCCTCGGCGAAGGGGAGAGCGAAGAGGAATACCCGCTCCGATAATTCGAAGGGCGCCGCCGAAAGCATTTCGGCGGCGCCCTAAAATTTTTATTATTATATGTACGCGTACGCGCGCGGGACAGTTTTACTTTTACTTTTGATTTTTATCCGCTTCCCTCTTTCTCTCCTCGCGGATGGCGGCGTTCTCCTCGTCGGTATTCATAAAGTCCACCTCGGCGGGCGGGGCGGGAGCCGACTTGCCCCTCGCAAAAAACATGATAAAGGCAAAGAGCGCGGCGGAGGCGATGGGGATGGTGATATAGACGAGATCTTTGGAGAAGATGCCCACGGGGACGATGGCGGCGACCGAAAGGCAGGCAAGCACGCAAGAAACGATGCGAAGGATCTTCATGATTTTCTCCCAAACAGTGCGTATAAATTCCTTTTTATTGTAGCATAATCGCAGCGAAAACACAATACCTTGGGGTCGGAAAAAAGCGTCAAAAAAATCGGAAAAAAATCAAAAAAAGTCGCGCAAAACAGTTGACTTTCAAAAATCGGTGTGATATCATGTACAAGCTGTCCGGAGATAAGCGATAATTTTTATACAAAAAAAGTTCAAAAAATTGTCGCAAATCGCTTGACGGAGTGGTTTTCCTATGCTATAATAGTAAAGCTACTTTGCCGAAAGGCAGATGGCACGGGCTGTTGCCCGTCAAACGCAGATTAAAAATCGAATAAGAAAGAAACGATTTTTTGTAACACTTTTGTAAGCAAGCAAAAACAGTTTCTGTCAATTTTTTGAGACAATAGTACTCAAAGCAAAGTCAGCAAAATAACGTAAATTCGTTAGAGCCGCCGATGCGAGAGCATCGGTTCTAAACCATTAAACTTAAGAGTTTGATTCTGGCTCAGGATGAACGCTGGCGGCGTGCTTAACACATGCAAGTCGAACGGACGAGGGGAGCTTGCTCCTTTCGTTAGTGGCGGACGGGTGAGTAACACGTGAGCAATCTGCCCATAGCAGGGGGATAACAGTTAGAAATGACTGCTAATACCGCATAAGACCACGAGGAGGCATCTCCATGAGGTCAAAGATTTATCGGCTATGGATGAGCTCGCGTCCCATTAGGCAGTTGGCGGGGTAACGGCCCACCAAACCGACGATGGGTAGCCGACCTTAGAGGGTGATCGGCCACATTGGAACTGAGACACGGTCCAAACTCCTACGGGAGGCAGCAGTGGGGAATATTGGGCAATGGAGGCAACTCTGACCCAGCAACGCCGCGTGAGCGATGAAGGTCTTCGGATTGTAAAGCTCTTTAAGTGGGGACGAAGAAAGTGACTGTACCCACAGAATAAGCTCCGGCTAACTACGTGCCAGCAGCCGCGGTAATACGTAGGGAGCAAGCGTTATCCGGAATGACTGGGCGTAAAGGGTGCGTAGGTGGTCTTGCAAGTTGGTAGCGTAATCCCGGGGCTCAACTTCGGAACTACTACCAAAACTGCAGGACTTGAGTGCAGGAGGGGCAGATGGAATTCCCAGTGTAGCGGTGGAATGCGTAGATATTGGGAAGAACACCAGTGGCGAAGGCGATCTGCTGGACTGTAACTGACACTGAGGCACGAAAGCGTGGGGAGCAAACAGGATTAGATACCCTGGTAGTCCACGCCGTAAACGATGAATACTAGGTGTAGGGGGTATCGACTCCCTCTGTGCCGTCGCTAACGCATTAAGTATTCCGCCTGGGGACTACGGCCGCAAGGTTGAAACCTAAAGAAATTGACGGGGACCCGCACAAGCAGCGGAGCATGGGGATTAATTCGACGCAACGCGAAAAACCTTACCAGAACTTGACATCAAGTGACCATCCTTGTAATGAGGACTTCCCTTCGGGGACACGAAGACAGGTGTTGCATGGTTGTCGTCAGCTCGTGTCGTGAGATGTTAGGTTAAGTCCTGCAACGAGCGCAACCCTCGTGGATAGTTGCCAATATTCAGTTAGGAACTCTATCCAGACCGCCGTAGTTAATACGGAGGAAGGTGGGGATGACGTCAAATCATCACGGCCCTTACGTTCTGGGCTTCACCCGTGCTACAATGGCTATTACAAAGAGTCGCGATACCGTAAGGTGGAGCTAATCTCATAAAGATAGTCTCAGTTCAGATTGTGGGCTGCAACCCGCCCACATGAAGTAGGAGTTGCTAGTAATCCCGAATCAGCATGTCGGGGTGAATGCGTTCCCGGGTCTTGTACACACCGCCCGTCAAGCCATGGGAGTTGGGAGTGCCCAAAGTCAGTGTGCTAACCGCAAGGAGGCAGCTGCCTAAGGTAATACCAATGACTGGGGTTAAGTCGTAACAAGGTAGCCGTATCGGAAGGTGCGGCTGGATCACCTCCTTTTAGGGAGAATCGATAACGGTAGCTGATAGATCCGTTATCCATTTTCAGTCGATACAGGAACTGATGTTTCTTTCTTATTCATTTTTAATAAACTCGATGCATCCTTAAAAGGGTGCATTTTGTTTGATATTATCGCCTTTTGGGCGTTAATATAAATGTGGGGGTATAGCTCAGCTGGTAGAGCACCTGCCCTGCAAGCAGGGGGTCACCGGTTCGAATCCGATTACCTCCACCATCACGCGGGGTCATAGCTCAGCAGGTTAGAGCACGCGCCTGATAAGCGCGAGGTCGGTGGTTCGAGTCCACTTGACCCCACCACGTCGCAACTCTGCGCCGTATGCGGATTTTTGCGCCAGCGCAAAAATCTCGCCTTTCACGCAGGTTGCTCCTTTTCCCAAAAAAATACTTCGTCTTTTTTTGGGAGCCCTTGTTGCGGGGGCATGGGAGCGCAAAAAGCCGGGACTGTTGTCTTGGGGAGCGCAAATTGACAACTGCATAGCAAGTACGGAGTAGTATCTCTTTTTCCTCGTGAGGGGGAGGGGGATATGAAACGAAAAGTACGTAAGGCAATCAAAATTCTTTTGAAGCATGGAGACATGCAGACGAAAGT
>CANQOT010000020.1 GCA_947625555.1 uncultured Clostridia bacterium
CGAGACTGAGGTGGGGCGGGCTATCATTTCGTCATGTTGAGCCGCGCGGTACGCGCGTGTCGAAACATATCCTTATTTTTATAATGCGGAGACCCTTCGACAGGCTACTTCGCGCTACGCGCTTGTGCCGACCTTGGACAATCAATAGAAGCCGCGGTCGGGGCAGGGTGACGCAATTAGAATGTCACCCCACCCCCCTACCCCCCTCCCATGGAGGGGGCAAGATTCACTCGGGGCGTTGCCCCTACTTCGCGCTACGCGCTCGTGCCGCGCTTAGTAGACAATAGTGCGCGCGGGGCGGAATGAGGACTTGACCTGCCCCCGTTTACGGGGGCGGGTGGCGAACGTAGTGAGACAGGTGGGGCGGGCTATCATTTCGTCATGTTGAGCCGCGCGGTACGCGCGTGTCGAAACATATCCTTATTTTTATAATGCGGAGACCCTTCAACAGGCTCAGGGTGACGCAATTAGAATGTCACCCCACCCCCCTACCCCCCGCTTTCGGACTTCGTATAAGGGGATTCTCTCGGGCTACGCCCTCGGAATGACGCGGTTACCTTGCGCGGGGGCAGGTCAATGAAAAAAGGCTTCCGCAACGGGAAGCCTTTCAATTATGCTTTTTCAGTCGTCATCGTCGTCATCGTCATCGTCGTCGTCATCGTCGTCATCATCGTCATCACGCTCCCAACGATCGTCGTCATCGTCATCGTCGTCATCATCATCGTGGTGACGCCAATCGCTGCCGCCGTGCTCGTAGTCCCCTTTGAAGATCTCGAGGAAGTCCTCGAAGAGATCCTCGAACGCCTCGTCGGGATCCTCGGCGAGATCCTCCTGCAATTCGCGATACTCTTCCAAACATTCCCGCTTGCTCTTTTCGAGGTCCTTCCCTTCGAGCCAAAAGTCGTCGCCGAGCAGCATATACTTCTTGTTGAACTTCTCCACCTCGGCAAGATCGCCGAGGTCGAGGGCGCCAAGGTCGTTTTCGTAGGTCAGAAGCAGTTCCTCCACTTCCTGCATGAACGCCTCGCGGCTCGAACTGTACTGGGTGGAGAGGTAATCCTCGAAGTCCTTCATGTCGGTCTCGTTATAGCCGCCCATGATGGAGGTATAATCCTCGTCGGGAAGATCGCTGACCGAAAAGGCTTGGAGCGCCGTCTGCACGCTGCCCGAGATGCGGGCATGATCTTTGCCCGTGACGCGGATGCGAATGCCGTTTTCGGTGATGAGATTTTTGTTTTGGGCGAGCGTTGCGAACGTGACGCAGGCATCTTCCGCAGACATGCCGATGAGATCTTGGTTCACGAGCATGACGGCGGCGTCTTGGTTGAGCGCCTTCGCGCTCTTCACCTTGCCGTTTTCGAGGGTAAATTCCGCCGAGGGATTGATGCTGATGACGAGGGTGGTGAGGCCGTTCCACCCGCCGCCGAATACGACGGGCAGAAGGACGGCGAGGAACATAAGGAACGCAAGCGCCGCCGCCACGATGAGGACGATCTTCTTTTTGCCGCCTCCCCTTTCGAGCGCGATCTCGCGCCCGCTCCCCGCTTCGTAGGGGGAAAGGGCCGCACCCGTATTGACGGGCACGTCGGGCGTGTACAAATCGGATTCCTCGCGGAGCGATCTTACGATGTCGCTCTTTTTCATGCCTTCCCTCCTTCCAGCGCGCGCCGCATTTTTGCGAGCGCCTGATGATATTTCCATGTGACGGTGGGAAGGGGCATTTTGAGCATTGCCGCGATCTCCCGCCGCTTGTAGCCGTCCGCCGCCGCGAGCATGAGGACGGTGAACTCGTCCTCGGAGAGGATGCGCCTCGCAACGTCGGTCAAAAGCCCGTATTCATCGGGCTTTGCCACAGGGAAAAGGTGTTCGTTCTCGCGCTCGTCAACGGGGGACTCCCTCATGCGGCGCTTTTTGAGGTTCAGCGCCTCGTTGCGGGCGATGCGGGCGATCCACGCCGACGCGTTCGTGCCCCGCTTGTAGCTCCCGGCGCCTGCGAGCACCTTCATGTAGGTATTTTGCATCACGTCCTCGGCAAGGGCGCGATCCCGCACGATGCCGAGTGCGATGTGATAAATGGGTTTCTTCGTCGCGAGGTAGAACGCCCCAAAATCCGAATCGTCCCCCTCTGCGAACTTTTTCAGATGTTCATCCAGCGTCACAGTGACCGCCTCCGTACTTTCCGCGCACTATCATAGCACGGAGGACGGCCGATGTCAAGCTGATGTTATCTTATCCTTCCCAAGTTCTGCGTTCAGTCGTCGAAGTCGTAGTTCGCGAACGTCCTGTCGTCGGCCTTGTTCTGCGAGAACTTGTAGTTGTAGGTGCCGTCGGCGTTCTCGATGATGACGAACTTGCCGACCTTGCCGTCGATCTTGTACTTCACGGAGATCCATGTGACAGCGCCCTTCGTTTCGCGCTCGATCTCGTAGGTGCCGCGGGAGGCGCCGCTGATGAAGCGTACCTCGTACTCCGTCTCCACTTCGCCGTGCTCTTCCTCCGTCTCGAACTCCACCTGCGTGGATTCGATGAGCTTACCGTCTTGGTAGACGCTGTAAGTGTAGAGGCTCTCGGTCTCCGTCTCGGTGCCGTCGTGCTCGGTCTCCGATTCGGTGGATTGGATGTTGCTCAATTCGACGCGGCTACCCATATCGAGTTCGGAAGCGAAGGCCGTCATTTTGAGGATGCTCTCCTGCTCGGTCTCTTCCTCCATGCCCTCGGTCTCGGTGACTTCGCGCTCGGTGCGGGTGCCCGTCATGTAGTAGTAGACGTCGCTGCCCGCCTCGTCTTTGCCCATGAGGACTGCGCCCTCGAGGGTGTAGGTCGTCTCGGTGACCGTCGTCGTCTCGTCGTCGTCGCGGAAGGTGTTCGTGTTGGTCTTGCCCGCCGTCTCGGTGTAGTAGACGACGTGGACGTTCTCTTCGCCCTTGGCGTTCATGCCCGTGATGGTGAGCTTTAAGGCATAGTCCGCGAGCATGGGATCCTCGGAGACGTTCTTTTCGACGACCGTCTTGGTCGCGCCCTTGTCGAGGAAGCTGTCGAGCATGTTGAAGTAGGTGTTGAAGTCCTTCGCCGCGTCCTGCACTTCGCCGATCTTGTCGCCGCCGTTTTCGGGAAGGCCGTAGTCGGGCTGCTGGGAAGGATCGGACGGAGCGGGCTCCTCTGGCGTCTCGGGGGCGGGCTCTTGGGGCTCCTGTGGCGTCGTGCTCTCGCCGGGGGTGGGAGAGACGGGGTCGGACGGGACGGGAGCGGTGGGATGCACCGTCTCGGCGAGGAGCTCCGCCGTCGTCACTGCGCCGACGCCGTAGATGGATTCGGTGCTCGCAATGCCCTTGTAGGTGCCGATCTCGGTGGCCTCCGTCTTATGGTCGGCGCCCGTGCTGCCCGAGCCCGTGTTGCCGCCGCATGCGGCGAGGGGAAGGGTTGCCATGCCTGCGAGGGCGAGCGTTGCCAAAAACAAATATCTTTTTTTCATGAAAGTTTCCTCCTGTTTTTTCCTTACACCTATATAACAACGGTGTGCGCGATTTTGTTGGAAAAATTCTGAAATTTTTTTGAAAAATTTTTTGCGGGGCCTTTGGGGCCCCTTCCCCTATTCCTTTTATATATAGGGGGACGCTCCTCCTCTCCCGAGGGTCATTCCGGACGAAGGCAAAAGAAAAGGCGGCATTGCTGCCGCCCTTTCGGGAAATCCTTATTCTTCGGAAGCCGCCGCCGTCTCTTCGACGATGTCGCGGTAGCCCGAGACCTGCTGGATGTTCGCGTTCTTGTATTCCTTCATGCCCGTGCCCGCGGGGATGAGCTTGCCGATGATGACGTTCTCTTTGAGGCCGATGAGCGGATCGCGCTTGGTGCAGATGGCGGCCTCGGTGAGCACCCTCGAAGTCTCCTGGAAGGAGGCGGCCGAAAGGAAGCTGTCTGTCGCGAGGGCGGCCTTGGTGATACCGAGGAGCACGCGCTTCGCCGTCGCGGGGACGCCGCCCGCCATGATGGTCTTTTCGTTCTGTTCCTCGAAATTGAACATATCGACGAGCTGGCCGGGAAGCATATCCGTGGTGCCCGCATTCTCGATACGGACCTTGCGGAGCATCTGGCGCACGATGATCTCGACGTGTTTATCGTTGATATCGACGCCCTGAGAGCGGTAGACGGCCTGCACCTGTTCGAGAATGTAGTCCTGCACGCCCTTGACGCCCTTGACGCGGATGATATCCTGCGGGTTGACCGAGCCTGCGTTGAGCTGGACGCCCGGTTCGACGATGTCGCCGTTCTTGACTTTGAGCTCGGCGTTGAAGGGAAGTTCGTAGTCTTTGAGCTTTTCGCCCGTCTCCTCGGAAGAGACGATGACGTGCTTCAAGTTATCCGCATCGCCGAGCGTGACGACGCCCTTGACCTCGCAGATGGTAGCGACGCCCTTGGGCTTTCTCGCCTCGAAGAGCTCCTCGACACGGGGCAGACCTTGGGTGATATCGCCCGTGGCGGCAATACCGCCCGTATGGAAGGTACGCATCGTGAGCTGGGTACCCGGCTCGCCGATGGACTGCGCCGCAATGACGCCGACCGCTTCGCCCACATGGATGGGAAGGGTGGTCGCCATGTTCTTGCCGTAGCACTTCGCACAGACGCCGAACCGCGTGTTGCAGGTGAAGATGGAACGGATGGAGACGCCCTTCTCCTGATATTCGGGCATCGCCGCAATGCGCTTTGCCATCTTCTCGGTGATCATCTCGTTGGCGGGAACGAGCACATTCCCCTCGCCGTCCACGATGTCCTCCGCCGCGAACCTGCCCGTGAGCCGATCTTCGAGGCTCTCGATGAGTTCGCCGTTGGCGCCGAGGATGGCGCGGATGACGGTGCCGCGGGGCTTCTTGCCCGCATAGCAATCGTCCTCGCGGACAATGACGTCCTGCGAGACATCGACAAGGCGGCGGGTGAGATAGCCCGAGTCGGCCGTTTTGAGCGCCGTATCCGCAAGGCCCTTACGGCCGCCGTGCGACGAGATGAAGTATTCGAGAACGGAGAGGCCGTTCCTGAAACACGATTTGACGGGAACCTCGATCTTCTTGCCCTGCGGGTTGACCATGAGGCCGCGCATGCCCGAGAGCTGCTTGATCTGGTCGATGGAACCGCGCGCGCCCGAATCCGCCATCATCCAGATGGGGTTGAACTTATCGCGCGCACCCTGCTCGCGGAGGAGCCCCGCGACCTTCTCGGTCGCCTCGTCCCATACGCCGATGACGGCGTGGTAGCGTTCGTCCTCCTTCAAGAGACCGCGGGAGAACTTCTTGGAGATCTTGGCGACCTGTTCTTCGGCATCCTTGACGATGCTGTCCTTCTCGCCGGGGATCTTCATATCAAAGACGGACGTGGTGAGCGCCGCAAGGGTGGAATACTTGTAGCCGCGCTCCTTGATCGCATCGAGCACCGCGGAGGCCTTGGGCGCGTAGCCCGTCTTGAAGCACGCCTCGACGATGCGCGAAAGATGCTTCTTGCCGATGGCGCGGGCGCTTCCGATGAACTCGGTGGACAGTTCGAGCTTCAAATAGTCCTCGGGCGCGTTGCGCTTGACGAAGTCGAGGTCCTGCGGCATATCGTCGTTATAGATGATCCTGCCGACCGTCGTCTTGATGGTACCCGTTACGGACATGGTACCCGTCTTTTCGTCGCGCAATACCGTGACGTGCCCGCGGATGCCGTTGTTGGCGATGGGCCCTTCGAATGTCTTTTCGTAGGGAAGTTCGAGGTCGTCGAACTTGCCCGCGGGCAGCTCCACCGTGCGGCGGACGTAGATCTCGTCCTGGCAGTGCACGTTTTTGAGCTGGTAGCTCATGAGGGCTTCGTCGAAGGAAGAATAGACGGGCGGAACGTACTCCACGCCGTTTTCGTCGGGACGGAAGAATTCGTCGTACTTCTTGCCCTCCTCCCTGCGGAGAATGGTGAGATAGTAGGCGCCGATGATCATATCCTGCGTGGGGCTCATGACCGACTTGCCGTCCGCGAGCTTCAAGATGTTGTTCGCGGAGAGCATCAAAAATCTCGCTTCGGCCTGCGCCTCGATGGAAAGCGGAAGGTGCACGGCCATCTGGTCGCCGTCGAAGTCGGCATTGAAGGGACCGCAGACGAGCGGGGAGATCTTGATGGCGCGCCCCTCGATGAGGATGGGCTCGAACGCCTGAATGGAGAGACGGTGCAGCGTGGGCGCACGGTTCAGAAGGACGGGATGTTCTTTGATGACCTCTTCGAGGACGTCCCAGACGAAATCCTTGCCCTTTTCGACGGTGCGCTTTGCGCTCTTGATGTTGTGGCTCTTGCCCGTCTCGACGAGACGCTTCATGACGAAGGGCTTGAAGAGCTCGATCGCCATCTCCTTGGGAAGGCCGCACTGGTAGATTTTGAGTTCGGGGCCGACGACGATGACCGAACGGCCCGAATAGTCGACGCGCTTGCCGAGGAGGTTCTGACGGAAACGGCCCTGCTTGCCGCGCAGAAGTCCCGAGAGGGATTTGAGTTCGCGGTTGGAAGGCCCGATGAGGGGCTTGCCCTTCCTGCCGTTATCGATGAGGGCGTCCACCGCCTCTTGCAGCATACGCTTCTCGTTCTTGACGATCATCTCGGGCGCGCCGAGCTCGATCATGCGCTTCAATCTGTTGTTGCGGTTGATGACCCTCCTGTAAAGGTCGTTGAGGTCGGAGGTGGCGAACCTGCCGCCGTCGAGCTGCACCATGGGGCGAAGATCGGGCGGGATGACGGGCAGAACGGTGAGCACCATCCACTCGGGACGGTTGCCGCTCTTGCGGAACGCCTCGACGATCTCGATGCGCTTGATGGCCTTCACGCGCTTGGCGCCCGCGGGGTTATTGTCGATGATCTTGCGGCATTCCTCGCTCTCTTTGTCGAGGTCGATGGCCATCAGAAGTTCGCGGATGGCCTCTGCGCCCATGCCCACTTTGAGGCCCGTCTTGGTAGAGTCGCCGTACATTTCCTCGGCTTTGCGGAGGATATTGTCGCTGATGACGGCCTTGTAGCCGATGGTCGCCGTTTCGTTGCCGACGGTGATCGTCGTCCCTTCGAGCTGGCCCGGATCGAGCACGACATACTTCGCAAAATAGATGACCTGTTCGAGGGGCTTGGGGCCCATGTCGAGAAGGAGGCCGATCTTGGAGGGAATGCCGCGGAAGTACCAGATGTGGGAGACGGGCGCGGCAAGTTCGATATGGCCCATGCGCTCCCTTCTCACCTTGGCGCGGGTGACTTCGACGCCGCACTTCTCGCAGATGATCCCCTTGTAGCGGATCCGCTTATATTTGCCGCAATGGCATTCCCAATCCTTCGTCGGGCCGAAGATCTTCTCGCAGAAGAGGCCGTCGCGCTCGGGTTTTTGGGTACGGTAGTTGATCGTCTCGGGCTTGGTTACTTCGCCGTAAGACCACTCCCTGATCTTCTCGGGGGATGCGATGCTGATCTGAATGCTGTTAAAATCGTTTAATTCGTACATATCTCACTTCCTCCCTCTTATTTATCCTCGTCCTCGTCTTCTGCGTTCTCGTCGTCATCGAAGAGGTCGCCGAAGGAGAAGTTGTCGTCCACGTCGGAGAGGTCGTCGCCCTCGTCCTTGTCGTCGCCGAAGATGTCGTCCGAGACGAAGTCCTCGTCTTCGTCGGGTTCGTCGAAGATGGCGCCGAGGCTGTCGTAGTCGGCTTCCTCCTCTTCCCCTGCGCCGAAGTCGAGGTCTTGCTCCTCTTCTTCCTGCGGCGCGTCGCGGCGGGGTTCGTCGCGGTCGTCGTCCTCAAATTCGCGGATGATGAGCTCTTCGCCCGCCTCGGTGAGGACCTTCACGTCGAGCGCAAGCGATTGCAACTCTTTGAGGAGGACCTTGAACGCCTCGGGAATGCCGGGTTCGGAGATGTTGTTGCCCTTGACGATGCTCTCGTACGTCTTGACACGGCCGACGATATCGTCCGACTTGACGGTGAGGATCTCTTGCAGAATGTGTGCGGCGCCGTATGCTTCGAGCGCCCAGACTTCCATTTCGCCGAAGCGCTGGCCGCCGAATTGCGCCTTGCCGCCGAGCGGCTGCTGGGTCACCATGCTGTAAGGCCCGATGGAACGCGCGTGGATCTTATCGTCGACGAGGTGGATGAGCTTGATCATGTACATGATACCGATCGTCACCCTGTTCTCGAAAGGTTCGCCCGTGCGGCCGTCGAATACCTGGAACTTGCCGTCCACCTTGCCCTCGGGGCCGAGGAGGTTGTTCTCCTCGAAGAGCTGCTCGATGTCCTTCTCGGTGGCGCCGTCAAAGACGGGCGTCGCGATCTTCCAGCCGAGCTGGCGGCAAACATAGCCGAGGTGCACTTCGAGCACCTGCCCGATGTTCATACGGGAAGGCACGCCCAAAGGATTGAGGAGGATCTGCAAGGGAGTACCGTCGGGCAGGAAGGGCATATCGCTCTGCGGCAGCACGCGGGAGATGACGCCCTTGTTGCCGTGGCGGCCTGCCATCTTGTCGCCGACCTGTATTTTACGTTTCTGCGCGATATACACGCGCACGAGTTTGTTGACGCCGGGCGAGAGCTCGTCCTTGTTCTCGCGGGTAAAGACCTTCACGTCGACGACGATGCCGCCCTCGCCGTGGGGAACACGGAGGGAGGTATCGCGCACTTCCCGCGATTTTTCGCCGAAGATCGCGCGAAGGAGCCGCTCTTCGGGGGTGAGTTCGGTCTCCCCCTTCGGGGTGACCTTGCCGACGAGGATATCGCCGCTCCCCACCTCTGCGCCGATGCGCACGATGCCCTCTTCGTCGAGATCGTGCAGGGCGTCGTCGCCGACGTTGGGGATATCGCGGGTGATCTCTTCTTCGCCGAGCTTGGTATCGCGGGCCTCCGTCTCGTACTCCTCGATGTGGATGGAGGTAAAGACGTCGTCCTGCACAAGTTTTTCGGAGATGAGGATCGCGTCCTCGTAGTTATAGCCCTCCCACTCCATGAAACCGACGAGGATGTTCTTGCCGAGGGCAAGTTCGCCGTTGCTCGTGGAGGGACCGTCCGCAATGACCTCCCCCTTCTCGACGCGGTCGCCCGTGGAGATGATGGGACGCTGGTTGAGGCAGGTGCCTTGGTTGGAGCGCTCGAATTTCTTTAATTTATACTCTGTTTCGAAGCCGCTGTCCTCGCGGATGACGATGCGGTCGGAAGCGACGGCGACGGCCGTGCCCGCTTCCTTTGCGCGGACGATGACGCCCGAATCGCGGGCGATGGCCGCTTCGATGCCCGTTGCCACGATGGAGGGCTCCGTCGTGAGGAGGGGCACCGCCTGCCGCTGCATGTTGGAGCCCATGAGGGCGCGGTTGGTATCGTCGTTTTCGAGGAAGGGAATGAGCGCGGTCGCGACGGAGACGAGCTGCTTGGGGCTCACGTCCATGTAGTCGACGCGCTCGCGGGGATATTCGGTGATGAGTTCGCGGTAACGGCAGCCGACGCGGGCGTTGACGAACCTGCCCTCTTCGTCGAGGGGTTCGTTGGCCTGCGCGACGACGTAGCGGTCCTCTTCGTCCGCCGTAAGGTAATCGACGTGTGCGGTGACGATGCCCGTCGCCTTATCCACCTTGCGGTAAGGGGACATGATGAAGCCGAACTCGTTGACCTTGGAGAAGGTCGCAAGCGAGGAGATGAGGCCGATGTTCTGGCCTTCGGGGGTCTCGATGGGACACATGCGGCCGTAGTGCGAATGGTGGACGTCGCGGACTTCGAAGGTGGCGCGGTCGCGGTTGAGGCCGCCGGGGCCGAGGGCGGAGAGCTTGCGCTTGTGGGTGAGTTCCGCGATGGGGTTGGTCTGATCCATGAACTGCGAGAGCTGGGAGGACCCGAAGAACTCGCGGATGACGGCGGAAATGGGCCTTACGTTGATGAGCGACGCGGGCGTGACTTCCATGGGGTCGGCCGTCGCCATGCGCTCTTTGATGAGGCGTTCGAGGCGGCTCATGCCGATGCGGAGCTGGTTTTGAAGGAGCTCGCCGACCGAACGCACGCGGCGGTTGCCGAGGTGGTCGATCTCGTCGATGGAGCCGATGCCGTAGCGCAAATCGAGGTTGGTCGAGACGGCCGCGACGATATCGTCGACGGTGATGCACTTGTGGTTGAGCTTCTCGACGAGGGGACGGAGGGCCTTCTTCTCGGCAGGCGTGACGCCGAGGACGCGCACTTCGTTGTCGAGGTCGACGGGCGCGAGCGGGTCGATCTCGTCCTTGCGGTTCAAGAGTTCGTGGAAGAGCTTGCACGCCGCGACGAACTTGACGCGGTTATCGCGCCGCTTCTCGCGGTTCTTCTTCTCCTCCTGCTTCTCGTCGGCCTCGGGCGCTGTCTCGTGGGTGTAGTAGAGGGCGTTGATCTCCTCGCAGAAACGCTCGGCGACTTCCTCCACCGTGGCGTCCTCGCAGGCCGCCGCAATGGTCTTGGAGAATACGAAGTTGGGATAGTAGACGGTTTTGAGAAGGCCGAACGCCTTGGGGTCCTTCTCGGAGAGGGCGGAAAATTCGACGATGTTGTTGGAGATGATCTTGTGGCGGATCTCCCCCTCTTCGGGATCGCTCACGAGGACAAAGACGGAGCCGATGCCCGCGTTCTGAATGGCCTTTGCCTGCTCTTCGGTGATGACGTCCCCTTTGAGGGCGAGCACTTCGCCCGTCTCGGGATGGAAGATATCGTCCGCGATGCGGCAGCCGGGGAGACGGTAGGCAAGATTGAGCTTTTTGTTGAACTTGTATCTGCCCACCCTCGCGACGTCGTAGCGGCGGGGATCGAAGAAGAGGTTGTTGAGGTGCTGGCGCACCGATTCCTCGGTGGGAACTTCGCCCGGGCGGAGCCTTCTGTACAGCGCGATGAGGCCGTCCGACTCGGAGCGGATGGGATTGTTGGGATCTGCCCCGTCTTTTTTGACGGTGGCGGCGATCATTTTGTCCCCGCCGAAGAGCTCTTCGAGGGCGCGGTCGGAGCCGTACCCGAGGGCGCGCAATAGCACGGTCGCGGTGAGCTTTCTCTTGCGATCGACGCTCACCCAAAGGACGCCCTGCGCATCCTGCTTGAATTCGAGCCAGGCGCCGCGGCCGGGAATGACCGTGGTCTCGTACATCTTTTTGCCCGTCTTATCCGTCTCGGAGACGTTGTTCACGCCGGGAGAGCGCACGAGCTGGGAGACGATGACGCGCTCCGCCCCGTTGATGATGAAGGAGCCGTTCTCCGTCATGAGCGGGAAATCGCCCATAAAGACGTCCTGCTCCAAGATCTCGTCCTTCACCTTGTTGACGAGGCGCACCTTCACGCGGAGGGGAAGGGCGTAGGTTGCATCGCGGTTGCGGCATTCCTTTTCGTCGTACTTGGAGTTCTTCCCGAACTCATGGTCGAGGAAGTAGAGCTCGAAGTGGTCGGAAAAGTCGGTGATGGGCGAATAGTCCTCGAAGATCTCGGAGATGCCCTCTTCGATGAACGCGCGGTAGCTCTCTTTCTGGATCTCGACGAGGTCGGGAATGTCGATGACCTCGTTGATGGAGCCGAACTTTCTGCGTTCAGTCTTGCCGTACTTTTGAATTGGTAAGTTCATCCGTCAAATAACTCCTTTTTTGATGTTATCACTTGACGGTCTACCGAGTATATCTTTTCATCGATAAAAACCGAAATGTCCGAATGGAATTTTCCTTCCCCCTCTTTACAAATGTCCGAAAAGGCGGTATAATGGGGAAAGACGTTTGGCCGAAAATCATAAAAATTCGGCGAAACGGGCGCATAGGCGCATTCTAAACATAATGATACAGTATGGAATTATAACTTTTTATGCACAAGATGTCAACTCGTTTTGCGCGTGTAAAACAATTTTTTTCGAAAACGACAAAAAAAGTGGAAAATTTTCATCAAACTGCCCCATAAACGGGCGCTTGGGAGGCACGGATGCGCATCGATAAATTTTTGAAAGTCTCGCGGATCTTGAAGCGGCGCACCGTCGCGCAGGAGGCGGCGAGCGCGGGGAAGATCAGCGTGAACGGCAAAGAGGTCAAGCCCTCCTACCGCGTAAAGGTGGGCGACGTCGTCGAGATCTCCTTCCTTTCGGGGAAGTTCAAATTCCGCGTGCTCGACCTCAAAGAGACGGTGAAAAAGGACGACGCCCAGAATTTGTACGAGGTCATCGCGGAGTAAAAACCGCGCATGGGGAATCCTGTCATACCGAACCCGCGAAGCGGGTGAGTGTATCCCCTGATACGAAGTCCGATTGTCAAACGCGTCATCCTGAGCCTGCCGAAGGATCCCGAAGTACGTAGTCCACGTTTTCATTAAGGGGATCCTCTCGGCTCTCCGAGCCTCGGGATGACACTGAAGCCCAATGCTTCTCAAAGCGAAATACTATGATTACCGTTATACTCTGTGCCGCAGGAAAAGGCACGCGGGCAAAAACGCCCCAGAACAAAGTTTTGCACGAGCTGAACGGCATGCCCGTTTTGTGCCATTCCCTCTCCGCATTCATGCCGTTTGCGGGCGAGATCCTCGTCGCATGCCGAAAGGCGGACGAGGCGCGCGTCCGCGCCATTCTTTCCCCCTTCCCCTGCGCCCGCACCGTGCGCGGCGGGGCGACCCGCGGGGAGAGCGTTTTCCGCGCGCTCAAAGAGGCCAAGGGCGACATGGTGCTCATTCACGACGCCGCGCGCCCCTTCGTCACGCAAAAAATCATCAAGGACTGCATCGAGAGCGTGAAAAAGTACGGTTCCGCCGTCGCCGCGGTGCCCCTTTCGGATACCGTTGCGCACGCTTTTAAGGGGTGCATCGCAGACATGCCCCCCCGCAAATCGCTCTATGCCCTGCAAACGCCGCAGGGATTTTTCACCAAAGATATCCTTTCCGCCTACGAAAAAGCCTTCGGGGAAGGCCGCGGCGGGGATTTCACCGACGATAGCGGCGTCTATGCCGCCTATCTCGGCAAGCCCCACATCATCGCGGGCGATGTCTGCAACCGAAAGCTCACCTATGCGGGCGATTTTATGCCCGCCGAGCGCGTCGGGTTCGGGGTGGACACCCACGCCTTCGCCCACCAAGACGAGATCGATATGGGCATCGCGCGGCTCAATTTGAACTACATCACCCTCGGCGGGGTCGTCATTCCCTCCGACCGCGCCATCGAGGCGCACAGCGACGGCGACGTCCTCGCCCACGCCCTCATGGACGCCCTGCTTTCCGCCATCGGCGAGCGCGATATCGGCTACCACTTCCCCGATTCCGACCCAAAGTACAAGGGCGCAAACAGCATGCAGCTTCTCTCCATCGTCATGGAGATGGTGCGCATCAAGGGGTTTGCGGTGAAGAACGCGAGCATCTCGATCTTGTGTGAACAGCCCCGCCTTTCGCCCTATATCGAGGGCATGCGCAATAACCTGCGCGCCGCCCTCTGTTGCGGAGACGTCGCCGTCGCCGCAGGGACGAACGAGAAGCTGGGGTATATCGGCGAAGGCCGCGGCATCACTTGCTATGCTCTCGTTCTTCTTCAATCGAACCGCAGATAGACGGCGAAATACTGCGTCGTGCTACGTTTTTCTTGCCCACGTACGCCCAAGTACGCGGGCTGCGAAAAGCCTCGCACTCCTTGTCTTTCTTGTCTCTCCGCGGTTTAACGGGAACGGAAGGAGACAATGCGCCGCTTTGGCGCCTCCGTGGGAGGAGCTGGCGAGGCAGAGCCGAGACTGAGGTGGGGCGTGTTTTGAAATCGTACCCACCCCCCTACCCCCCTCCTCGGGAGGGGGCAACCTAAACATACCATCAAATAAAGGAACCACTATGCCGAAGAATTTGACGCAATTTGTATGCAACGAGTGCGGATACGCCTCGCCCAAGTGGCTGGGGCGGTGCCCCGACTGCGGGAAGTTCAACACCCTCGTCGAGGAGGCGATATCCCCCCTTTTGGCGAAAAACAAGCCTACCATGTCCGCGACTCCCTCGCGCGCAATCCCCCTCTCGAAAGTCACGTTCGAGAAGTTCGAGCGCGTCTCTTCGGGCATCAAAGAGCTCGACGTTGTGCTCGGCGGCGGCATCGTGAAAGGCTCTCTCGTCCTCGTGGGGGGCGACCCGGGCGTGGGCAAATCCACCCTCCTCACCGAGGTCGCGGCGCACCTTGCCAAGGAACATAAAGTCCTGTATCTTTCCGCCGAGGAAAGCTGTTCGCAGGTCAAGCTCCGCTGTGAGCGGCTGGGGCTGAATTCCGATAACCTGCTCCTTCTCAACGAGACCAACCTCGAAGCGGCCGAAGAGAGCTTCTATGCGGCCGAATATGTCATCGTCGACAGTATCCAGGCCGTGTACACCGAGGCCCTCTCCTCCGCGGCGGGCAGTGTCGGGCAGGTGCGGGAATGCGCCGCGAAAATCATGCGCATCGCAAAATCCCGCGGCATCACCTTCTTCCTCGTCGGGCATGTGACGAAGGAAGGCACGCTCGCGGGGCCCAAGGTCCTCGAACATATCATGGATACCGTCCTCTATTTCGAGGGCGAGCGGTCGGAAAACTTCAAGATCCTGCGCGCCGTCAAGAACCGCTTCGGCTCGGTGCAGGAAGTGGGCGTATTCGAGATGACGGGCGAAGGCATCTTCGGCGTTTCCGACTATTCCTCCCTCTTCCTCTCCGATAGCCGCGGCATTGCGGCGGGGGCCGTCGTCACCCCGAGCGAGACGGGCAACCGCTGTATGATGGTGGAGATCCAGACGCTCATGGCAAAGACGGCCTACGGGCTTCCGCGCAGAATGTCCTTGGGGGTGGACCCCAACCGCCTCATCGTCCTCATCGCCGTCCTCGAAAAGCGTTGCGGCATCCCCCTCGGCATGCAGGATATCTATCTCAACGCCATGGGCGGGATCCGTTTGAATGAACCGAGCGCAGACCTTGCCGTGTGCGCCGCCCTCGCCTCTGCCGAGAAGATGATCGCCATCGAGAAGTACACGGCGGTCTTTGGGGAAGTGGGCCTCACGGGCGAAGTGCGCGGCGTGAACTTTGCCGAAAAGCGGGTGAACGAGTGCTTGAAGATGGGCTTCCGCCGCGTTATTCTTCCCGCGAAGAACATGAAGGCGTGCGAAAAGTTCAAGGATAAGCTCGACCTCGTCCCCGTCTCCTATGTCACCCAAATGATCAAAGCGCTGTTCAATGGGTAATTGTGCGAGAAGAAGAATGAGGGTGCCCTTGCCCACCCCTTGAGGGGTGGGTGTCACGCCGCAAGCGGCGTGACGGAAGGGGTGTTCGCAATCGAAAGTGACACCCCCTCAGTCTCGGCTTCGCCTCGACAGCTCCCCCTCAAGGGGGCGCCAAGAGAAACCAACCCCCACCACCCGCTACGCGGGAGCCGCCCCCTTCAAAGGGGGCAGCTCTACTTTGGGGGGAAGCCTTACGAACCAGCCGAGGAGCGAACTCCTCGGCTGGTTTCGTGCTATTCTGTTTGTCATAACTCCCCTCTCCCCTTGCGGGGGTCGGTGCGGAGATGGGGACCCCCGCACCGACGAAGGGAAATTATGAAGGGTGAGCTGTGTATAATGGGGCGAAAGTCTAACGCGTCCGTAAGGCTCCTCCGTGGGAGGAGCTGTCACGCGCGAGCGTGACTGTGGTGGGGCGAGCTATTATTTCGTCATGTTGAGCGAAGTCGAAACATCTCCTTATTTTTATAATGCGGAGACCCTTCGACAGGCTACTTCGCCTTCGGCTCGTGCCGACCTTGGATAATCAATAGAAGCCGCGGTCGGGGCAGGGTGACGAATTAGAACGTCACCCCACCCCCTTGATCCCCCTCCCATGGAGGGGGCAGGGGGGAAGCCTTTATTTAGTCCTTCTTTTCGGGCAACATTGCAACTTCCTGCGGAGCGACCATGGCGGCCGCGGCGGCGGGAGCGAAGTTCACATGGAGCAAGATGCCAGTGTTCATCGTGCCGATCTCCATGTGCAAGTACTTGCCGACGTCCTCCTCGTTGAACGTGATCTTCAAGGTATGGAGCGGTTCAAGATTCGCCTTTTCCTCATCGAGTTCATCGACTTCGATCCTCTCCTTCCACGCCTCCTGCTTCCACTTGCCCGTCCCGATGATGACGTCCGCCTTGTTGGCAGTGGAACTCCAATCCGTAACGGCGAATAGAGAAGTGAAATCTTTCGCAGTGACTGCCAAATTCCTCAATCCGGGGATGCGGGTCTCATCCGCATAGTACACGACGTCGACATTCAGGGTGAGCGTGCCTGCCGCCTTGATCTCATAGCCGAGATAGAAGCGGCTCCATGCCTGACTCGTCAAACCGTCGCACGTCACATAGTAAGTCTTGTCGTTCTCGAAGATGACTGCCTTCGTGGGCGCTGCCGTCTTATTCACGCCTTCGGCGGCTTCGCCGACGTCGTAGGGAACGTCCACTTCCTTGCCGCACTTGGAGCAGGTGCCCTTGATCGTCCCGCCCGTCGCGACGAGCTCGGGACGCGTCTCGGCGGAATAGCTGAACGTCACCGTGCCCTCATGGTCGCACTCTTCCACCTTCTCCATGCCGCATTCGCACTTGTTCGTGTCGGGGTCGAAGGTGTGGTCTGCGCGCGTGCTATCGTCGATGGCTTTATCGGTCGGGCACTGCTTCCAGTGCTGCGTCTCGTCTTTGCCCCATTCGGTGTACTTGTGGAGATGGCGCTCGTAGCCACACGTGTTGCAGGTGGCGTCCTGATCGTCGTCATAGACGTGGTTCTCGCGGGTGCCGTCGGGGTCCGCGGTGTCGTCGAGCCAGCAGATTTTCCAGTGCTGGGTTTCGTCTTGTCCCATTCTGCTGAAATAATGCGTGTGCTCGACGGGCTCCAACGTGACGGTATTTGTGCCGACGACCCACGAGATCTTATAGTCGCCGCTCGTCTTGACGGTGAGGTTGGGATCGGGGTCGGGATAGTACTTATTGTTGACGGTGTTATAGAGCTTGAACGTATCGACGTTTGCTCTCAAACGCACCGTGGTGCTCCAAGTCTTGTCGCCGTCAAATTCGAGGGGCACGCAGTCCTTCTGGACGCTGTTCTTGACGAGCGTCGGCCATGCGTTCGTGGGATACTCTTTGAGATTGCCGACGATATAGATATCTTCCGTCTTGGGAAGCCCCTCGACGGGTTCCACGAGCTCGAAGCTCACATAGTTGTCTGCCCAAGCCGCGGGGGCGGGTTTCGTATGGACGGTGAACTTATAGATGCCGTCCTTGCCCTTTGCAACGGCGATGTTGCCGAGGCCGCCGTCGACGAAGGTGCCGTCGTTCTCCTTGATCTCGTTGAGGCCGAAGTAGGTGCCGTCCGTCCAGACGAGGGCGCCCGCGGTGTCCCGCTCGTCCTGGCGGATCTTGAAGTTATCGCCGCCCGCGTAGATCTTGAACTGAATGGTATAGAGGGTGAAGCCCTCGGCATCCTTCTTGGGCTGTCTGGTGAGCTTGAAGGTATCCTTCAAAATGTCCCAACCGCAATCTTTCAGGTCGCCCGCGCCCGAGCCGGTGACCCAGAACTCGCGGGTGTCGAGGTCCTCGTCGGGCGTAACGTCCGCTTCCTTCATGCCGCATTCGCAGGAACCGTTCGTGAAAGTATGGCCCTCGCGCGTGGTCTCGTCGATGTTGGACTTGTCCTCGCCGTGCTCGTCGCAATACTTCCAGTGCTGCGTTTCGTTGTAGTCCCACGCGTCGTAGTTGTGCGTGTGCTCCGTGGGGGTGGGCGGGGTGTCGGGTTCTTTTCCACCGCAGGCAGAGATGCCCACGCCGATGCTTGCGGCCATCGCGAGCGATAAACCCACAATGAGCCAACTCTTTTTGTTCATAACTTTCCTCCATAATGAAAATTTTGTCATTTTTTATGACATCATATATTGTACCCCCCCCGTCCATTTGTCAAGACTTTTTTGAAAAATTTTTTAATTTTTTGCAAAAATTTTTTTTCCACAGGCAAAATTTATAATAATTTGAGCGAAATTGGGGGGTTATGGACAAGAGAGAAAAAGAAAAAAGCCTTCCCCCGTAGACGGGGGAAGCCTTATTATAATATGGTTGAAACGCCCGCATCACATAAGCACGGCGCGGGCGAAGTAGATGGGCATGCCCTTGGAAGAAAAGTTCTGCTCGTACTCGGTGACGATGTTCCCCTCCGCCCACGCGCTCCTATGGAGATCGCGCGAGACGTCCGTCACCGCAAAGCCGTTTTCGCGGTAGCTATTGAGGGAATAATCGAAGAAAAACGCGCTGTCCGTCTTTTGCTCGATCGTGCCCCCTTCCGCCAAAAGTTCTTTATAAATAGAAAGGAAACGCGAGGAGGTGAGCCGCTGCTTCTCGCGGTTGGGCTCGGGAAGGGGCGTGGAGAAATTGAGGTAAATTTTGCGGATGCTCTTTTCGGGGATATAGCATGCCAAAATTTCGGCGGGGATATTCAAGAAGCGGACGTTTTGGATATTTTCGCGCAGAACGCGCTCCATCGCCGTGAGAATGACGTTGGTGCACAGCTCGACGGCGAGGAAATTGATTTGCGGGTTGCGCTTGGCGAGCTCGGCGATGAAGTAGCCGTTGCCGCAGCCCACTTCGAGCTCGACGGGGTTCCTGTTGCCGAAGAGCGTCTGATAGTCCAAAATGGCGCGAAAGTTCTCCGCCGCCTCCTTCAAATTGAGGCAGGGCCTTCCCCGCGCCACGAGGACGGGCGCGCACCGCTCCATCCGCGGCTCCAAATTGCGCTTTCTTCTCATCCGCATATGAATACTCCTGTTGTCAAACGCGTCGTTCTAATTATGTCATGCTGCCCCGCGCGCATTTTGATTGCACAAAGCGCGGCACGAGCGCTCTGCGCGAAGTAGCGAAGTCGAAGCATCACCATATTATAATAAGGTCATTCCTCGACAAGCTCGGAATGACGTAATTGGGAAGTTCTTACTTCCTTCCCGTAGAACCGAAGCCGCCGGCGCCGCGCACCGTCTCGGAGAGCACATCCGCTTCCGCAAATTCCGCCGTATAATAGGGGGCGATGACGAGCTGGGCAATGCGGTCCCCCGCAGCGATATGGCGGGGCTCCTTGCCGTGGTTATGAAGGGCGACGACGATCTCGCCGCGATAGTCGCAGTCGATGACGCCCACCTTGTTCGCAGGGGCAAGGTCCTGCTTGCACGCGAGCCCGCTCCGCGCATAGATGAGCCCCACCGTGCCCGCGGGTAGCTCTATGGCGATGCCCGTGTGTACGAACACCGTCTCCCCCGCCTTCACCTCATAGTCGCCGCAGGCGTAGAGGTCCGCGCCCGCCGCACTCGGCGAGCCGTAGACGGGCAGTTTTGCATTTTCATTTAATTTTTTCACGTTGACTTTCATCCAAAGTACCTCAAACCCCTTGCATTTTTGGGGGCAAAATTATTCGGGAACCTTCATCTCGGCGTAAAATGTGCCACCCATGTCCGTGATAACGTACTTCTCAAAGGACTTTGCCTTGCTATCGACGCTGTGGTGGAAGTAGAGAACGCACCACCCTCCGCCTTCGAAAAATGTTGCGTGGCTATATGAGGTCAACCCCTTATCGTAGGCAGCGTCATCGCAGAGATATTTCTCCTTCTCCCCCGAAAGATCGCCCAAATAGTACTTTTCCTTGTAGAAATACACCACGTTCTCCCCGTCGAAGGCAACGGCAACGCGATTTTCGAGCGTGGAAAGGATGTTCAGCTCCCCCTCCTCCCGATCAAAAGAGAAGAGAATGCTCTTTTTTACCTTCTTCGCGTCGATCTGTCCGCCGCCCGAGAGAAAGCCCGTCGCATTTTTGTAGATGACGCAAAATCCATATACCATGTCTGCGGTCTTACTTGCAAATGCGGTGAGATACTTCTCGTCGCGGGTGTCGAGCGCCTCCACTTGTCCGGCAAGCTCCTCGTATCCCTCCGCCGCCTCCACGAGCCCTCGCGGGAAGGTGTCGCCCCATAAGACGCGCTCGCTCACAGGTTCGCACTCCACGTTGTTTTCGGCAAGCGACAGGGTATTTTCTGCCCGATCGAATGCAAGCGTGACCTCCCCGCCTGCAAAGGGAAGGGAAAAATAGACGCTGTCCCCCTCCTCGCACACCCCCATTGTGCCAACGCGGGAGCGGTCGTTCCCGTAGAGCGCGCACCCGCCGAGAAAGACGAGGGAGAGCGCCAAGGGGCAGAGCGCGGCGCACACTGCAAGCAATTTTTTCATAAACACCTCTGTTTTATTATACACCGAGGACGAACTTTGTCAAGAAAAAAGAACGTCATAAGCGGGGAAGCCCACCCCCATGGAGGGGACGAGAAAACAGCCGAGGAGCCGTTCCTCGGCTGTTTCATTCAAATGCTTTTGAGAAATTCCATTAAAAGCTGGCGCTGCTTCGGGGTGAGTTTCGCAATGCACTCCGAAAAGCCCTCCCGCTCCCCGGTAACATTGAAAAATTCTGCAAGTGTGACGCCAAGCCCGTCGCAGATGAGAGAAAGCTGGCCTACCGTGATATCCTGCTGGCCCAGCTCAACGCGGCGAAGGTGCGTTTGCGAAACCCCGGCCCATTCCGCCAAACCGTTTTGGGTAAAACCCGCCCGTTCGCGAAGCTCCTTAATTCTCGCTCCAACATTCATTTTCTTTTCCCCCGATAGTCTTATAGAAATAATTTTACAGGTTTTTATCAAAAAAATTATTCCTATTGGCTTGCATTGTTAGTCTTATAGTGCTATACTTGTTATTATAATAGGACTACAAAGGAAAAGTTATGATCGAGATCGCACTGATTATCTATGCCGCGATTGCGGCGGCCGCCCTTATTTTATACTTTCCCCACATCTGCGGATTTTTTTATGCCTTCAAAAAACTACCGCACCGATACGCCTACGAAAGCCGCAAAATTGCAGTGTTGATCCCTGCAAGAAACGAGAGCGCAGTCATCGGAGATCTGCTCGCCTCTCTCAAAGCGCAAGACTACGAGAATTTTATACCCTTCATCATCGTGCAAAATCAAGAGGATCCGACTGTCGCCCTCGCAAAACAGCAACAAATAAATGTGATCGTCGTCAAGGAGCAACATTGCAAGGGGGATGCGCTCGAGGGTTTTTTCAATGCGCTAAAAAAAGATACATTCGCTTCCTTCGATGCTTTCGTGATCGTAGACGCCGACGGCGTTCTATCCCCTTCCTATCTTCGCGAACTCAACCACGCACTCGAATACAACGCGGATATCTTCATCACGCGGAAATGGGCGAAGAATTTCCTCGGCGGGAAGGAGAACAGGTCGATTTTTTCCAACTGCTCTGCCCTCACATGGCCCATGCTCGATGATCTGGGAAACGCTTTCCGGACTGCCTTACATATGCCCCTCAATCTGTGCGGACAGGGGCTCATGGTGCGGCGCAAAGTCATCGAAGAGATCGGCGGTTGGAAGTATCGAACGCTTACAGAGGATTTCGAGCTCAAACTCGACGGCATGTTGCGCGGCTTTCGGTTCTTATACTATCCCTATGCCGTGCTCTATACGGAGGAGGCCCTCTCGCACAGAGAGAGCTTTTCGCGGCGGGTGCGATGGCTGGCAGGGTACCGTCAAAGTAGCCGTAAATACAAAAAAGAAATTTGGAAGAAGGTGAAAATCCAAAAGCGCATGACGCGCGGAGAGGTGGAATTTTTCTTCGGCATCTTGCCTTATGTGCTATTTCTGATCGCAACGGCGGGCGCCGCATTGTGCGGGATCGCCCTTTCCATCTATTACGGCGCGGCGGGAGATGGGCTTTGGGTGAGGGCGCTTTGTCTGCTCGTTGTCCTCCCCCTCTCCATTCTCTATCTTTTGCTTCACCTCTTTACCGTCCTCGCACTCCTTTGTGCGCGCGATGAATTTTCCGCCATCACCGCGTGGGAACGGCTCTCCGTTGCCTTCTTCAACCCCCTCTATATCCTCGAATACCTTCTCGCATATTTTTGCGCCGTGTTCAAGAAAAAGCCGCCCGCATGGAAGCCCACGGAGCGGATCATGCAGAATAAAAACACGGGAAAGAGGGGCTCATGAGAAAGATTTTCTATTATTCCGATGAGCTTGAAGAGGATTTTGCGACGACCGTCCCGCAGGAGAAATTAAAACCTCTGCCGAAAAATTACCGCTTTCAAACGACAAGTTTTATAGGGCGTGCCCGCGACTTCTTCCTGTATTATTTTTTGGCGAAACCGTTTGCGTGGCTGTACTTAAAAATCAAATTCCGTATCCGCTTTGTCGGTCGAGAAGTTTTCAAAAAGACCCGAGAAGGGCTGTTTCTCTACGGTAATCATACGCTGACCGTCGGCGACGCCTTGATCTCCAATGTAGCGGTCAGCGGCAGAAAAAATTATATCCTAACGGGAAGGCAGACCAATTCCCTTACGCCCCTTCTTCCTATCATGCGCGCCGTCGGCAATATTCCCCTGTCGTTCGAACGGGGCATGGACATGCAACGTTGTATCGCATCGAGGATCAAGCATGGCGCATCCGTGACCATTTTCCCCGAGGCACATGTATGGCCCTACTATACGCGGATACGCCCCTTCCCCGCTGCGAGCTTCAAATTTGCCGCAATGAACCACGCGCCCGCCGTCTGCATGACGACCTGTTTCCAGAGGCGGCGCCATAGCAAAAAACCGCGCATCACAGTGTATATCGACGGGCCATTTTATCCCGACCCCACCCTTACGGCAAGGGGAAACGCCGAAATGCTACGCGATGCTATATTTCGCTGTATGACGCAACGCGCCGAGACGCATTCAACTTATTCCTATTACACCTATCAAAAAGCGGACGCCTCCGAAAAAGAGCAAGACACACCCTACTGAAAAAAGGCGATCACCTCACGCTATACAAAATTTCATTATAGGTGGGAAGGGGCCAGTGGGCGGTGGAACAGAGGGTCTCCATGGTGTCGGCAAGGGCGCGCAGGGTACCCATGTCCGCGATGATGACGTCGGAAACGGCTTTTGCCGCCTCTTTTGCCCCCTCGGGAAGGGCTAAAAGGTCGCTTTCCAGCTTCTCCGCCGCCCGCATGAGTGCTTCATTTTGCATCGAGAGCTTTTTTGCCACCACCATGTCCGCATCCGAGGGGAGATCTTCATGCAAAGCGCGCTTTTCTTCTATCACTTGCAAGAGCTCCTCCAAATACCCGTTGACGGCGGGAAAGATCTGCCGCCGCGCCATTTTCACCATCGTGCGCGCCTCGATGCACACCGTCTTTGCATACGTTTCGAGCATGATATTCGCGCGGGCGATGACTTCCTTTTCGCTATACACGCCCTGCCGCACAAAGACGGCGATGTTCTCCTTCTTGAAAAATTCCAAGGCCGCCTCGGCCGTCGTTTTCAAGTTGAGAAGTCCCCTTCTCGCCGCCTCCTGCTCCCAATCGGGGCCGTAGCCGTTGAAGTTGAAGATGATGCGCTCGTGCGCTTTGAAGAGATCTTCGGTGTACTTTTTGCACGCGGTATCGAAGTCCTGCGCGCCGTCGAGCGCTTCCACCGCCTCGGAAAAAGTCTCGGCGACGATGGTGTTCAAAACGATATTTGGGTCGGCGACGGAGGCGGAAGAGCCGAGCATGCGCAGCTCGAATTTGTTGCCCGTGAAGGCGAAGGGCGAGGTGCGGTTTCTATCCGTCGTGTCGATGGGAAAGATGGGCGACGAGGGCACGCCGATGGACCCCGGGACGGGCTTTTTGGGCACATATGCCCCGCCTTTGACGATGCTCTCCACGAGGGCGCCGAGCTGGTCGCCGAGGTAGACGGAGACGATCGCGGGGGGCGCTTCGTCCGCGCCGAGGCGGTGGTCGTTGCCCGCCGATGCGACGCTCGCGCGCAAAATTCCTTGATATTTATCGACGGCGGTAATGATGCAGGCGAGAATGAGCAGAAAGCGGGGCTCCTTTTCGGGGTCCTCCCCGGGGTCGAGCAGGTTGAGGCCCGTGTCCGTCGAGAGCGACCAGTTGTTGTGCTTGCCCGAGCCGTTCACCCCCTCGAAGGGCTTCTCGTGGAGAAGGCACACGAAGCCGTGCCGTCCCGCGACCTTTTGCATGAGCTCCATGGTGAGTTGGTTTTGGTCGACGGCGATGTTCGTCGTCGAAAAGACGGGCGCGAGCTCGTGCTGGGCGGGGGCGACCTCGTTGTGTTTGGTCTTAGCGAAGATGCCAAGGCGCCAGAGCGTCTCGTCGAGGTCGTGCATGTAGGCGGCAATGCGCGTTTTGAGCGAGGAAAAGTAGTGGTCTTCGAGCTCCTGCCCCCGCGTCGCATGTGCGCCGAAAAGCGTTCTTCCCGTGAGCACGAGGTCTTCCCGCCGAGAGAAGACGTCCTCATCGATAAGGAAGTACTCCTGCTCGGGCCCGACCGTCGTCGAGACTTTTCCGCATTTGAGGCCGAAGAGAGAAAGCAGCCGCCGCGCCTGGATATCGAGCGCGGTCATCGACTTCAAAAGCGGGGCCTTTTTATCGAGCGTTTCGCCCGTATAGGAGACAAAGACGGTGGGAATGTAGAGCGTCCCCTCTTTGACGAAGGCGGGCGAGGTCGGGTCCCACGCCGTATAGCCGCGGGCGGCCGAGGTCGCGCGCGTTCCCCCCGACGGGAAGGACGAGGCGTCGGGCTCGCCGACGATGAGGTCTCTACCCGAAAGTTGCAAGATGGCCCGATCCCCCGCGGGAGAGAGAAAGCTATCGTGCTTTTCCGCCGTGAGACCCGTGAGGGGCTGAAACCAATGGGTGTAGTGCGTGGCGCCCTTGGCCACGGCCCAGTCCTTCATCGCGTTGGCGACGGTGGCGGCAATGGCGGGGTCGAAGGGCGCGCCGCCGTCGATGGTGCGGCGAAGGGTGGCGTACACTTCGCCCGGGAGGGTATTTTTCATCACGCTGTCGTTGAACACATTGGAGCCGAAGTTTTCGGTCAGATTCATGCCGTCCCCCTGCGGGAAAATTTTTTGCTCTATATTATATGGATATCATTGCCCCGAAAATGATGCGGGGAATAACAAAAAAACCGAGGAGACCTCGGTTTTTTGTACTTTACTTTGTTCTCATAACTCCCCCACCCCCTTGCGGGGGTCGGTGCGGAGATGGGGACCCCCGCACCGACGAAGGGAATTATGGAGGGTAGGCTGGGTAACTGTCATACCGAGGGGCAACGCCCCGAGTGTATCCCCTAATACGTAGTCCGACTTTCGAGTTTTTATTGAGGGGATTCTCTCGCCCCTTTCAGGGGCTCGGAATGACATTTAATCCTCTTACTTATTTGCGCAAATGGACAATATCGTTTTAGGTCATTAGGTTATTTGCCTAATAGTTTGTAGTAGATATGGAT
>CANQOT010000021.1 GCA_947625555.1 uncultured Clostridia bacterium
GCGGGTGACGCTGTCATTCCGAGGCTCGCAGAGCCGAGAGAATCCCCTGAATGAAAACCGAAAGTCGGACTTCGTATGAGGGGATACACTCGCCGCCTACGGCGGCTCGGTATGACAGGTTTAACAAGACGGCTCGGGTACGCGGGTGACGCTGTCATTCCGAGGCTCGCAGAGCCGAGAGAATCCCCTGAATGAAAACCGAAAGTCGGACTTCGTATAAGGGGATACACTCGCTCGTTGCACGAGCTCGGTATGACAGGGGTGTCCA
Organism: uncultured Clostridia bacterium; assembly: GCA_947625555.1. GTDB lineage: Bacteria > Bacillota > Clostridia > Christensenellales > Borkfalkiaceae > Gallimonas. Next base: position 269 of record CANQOT010000021.1, read on the forward strand.
CACGGACTTCGTATGAGGGGATACACTCGCCGTCTACGGCGGCTCGGTATGACAGGATAGGGAATCATCATGAACAACGAATATTTTTCTTTTGAACTCATCAAGACGGACCCGGAGACGGGGGCGCGGGCGGGGATCTTCCACACGCCGCACGGCGATATCGAAACGCCCGTGTATATGCCCGTCGGCACGCAGGCGACCGTCAAGGGCATGCTCCCGCGCGACCTCAAAGAGATCGGCTCGCAGATCATCCTCTCCAACACCTATCACCTCTATATGCGCCCCGGCGACGAGCTCATCAAGCGGGCGGGGGGCCTCCATAAGTTCATGAATTGGGACAGGCCCATTCTCACCGACAGTGGCGGATTTCAAGTCTTTTCGCTCGCGAAACTCAATAAGATCACCGACGACGGGGTGACCTTTTCCTCTCATGTAGACGGGAGCTACCACACCTTCACGCCCGAGAAGGCAATGGAGATCGAGCACAACCTCGGGGCGGACATCATCATGGCCTTCGACCAGTGCTCGGAGTACGGCTACACCCATAAAGAGGCCGAGATCGCGATGGAACGCACCTCCCGCTGGCTGGAACGGTGCTACCATGTCCACGATGTGCCCCGTCAGGCGCTCTTTCCCATCGTGCAGGGGAACTTCTTTAAGGACTTGCGCGAAGAGAGCCTGGCCCGTTGCCTTCCCTACGTAAAACACGGCATCGCGATCGGCGGGCTCTCGGTGGGGGAACCCAAGTCCCTCATGTACGAACTTCTCGACTTCTTGCAGCCTAAACTGCCCACCGACGTGCCCCGCTATCTCATGGGGGTGGGTTCGCCCGATTGCCTCGTCGAGGGGGTCTTGCGCGGCGTGGATATGTTCGACTGCGTCCTCGCGACCCGCGTCGCCCGCAACGGGACCGCCCTCACATCGCGGGGGAAGATTGTCGTCCGCAACGGGAAGTATAAGGAGGACTTTTCTCCCCTCGATCCCGAATGCGATTGCTATACCTGCAAAAATTACACCAAGGCATATTTGCGCCACGTCGTCAACGTGGGGGAGATGATGGGGGGAATGCTCCTCTCCCTCCACAACATCGCCTATCTGCACCGCCTCATGCACGGCCTCCGCGAGAGCATCCTCGGCGGATATGTGAAGGAGTTCGCCGCGGAGTTCTACAAAAAGCAGGGGGAAAATACGCCCTGAAACACCAAATTTCGCGCATGAAAAGTAGGTGAAATGGAAAATTTTCCCGGAAAACGCTTGCCAAAAGCGTAAAAAGTTTGTATGATGTTTGAGAAAAACCTTTTTGAAAAGGAATAGAGGATCTATGAAAAGCATGAAAAGAAAGTTCTTTCCGGTACTTTTGACGCTCCTTGCCCTCCTCGTGTGCCTCTTCTCGCTCGCGGGTTGCGGCGGAAATTCCATCTTGGGCAAGTATGTCAATTCCGCGACCTCCACCGACATCTATGAGCTCAAAGAAAATGATGCATGGTCGCACGGCGAGACGAGCGGCACCTACACTTATAACGAAGAAAACGGCGCGATCACCTTTATGACGGGCGAGACCCAAGTCGCGAACGGCACCCTGAAAGATGGCACCTTGACGATCAACAGCAAGACCTATAAGCAGGAGGCCAACGGGAATTTCTTCTCGAAATACGGCGTGTTCATCATCCTTGCCGTTGTCGTCGTCCTGCTCATCGTATGGTTCGTATTCTCGGGCAGGAAGAACAAATCCCGTCAGAAGGAGTATGTCGAACAGCTCGAAGCCATCCGTCCCGGCAATAAGGTGAAGTCGGCGGGCGGGCTTTGCGGCGTTGTCGTCGAAGTGTGCGACGACGATACCGTCATCATCGAGACGGGCAGCGAAACGGCGGGGAAGAGCTACTTCAAACTCGCCAAGGAATCCATCTACCAGACGGACGCCAAGGGCCCGACGCAGATCGCCCGCGAACAGGCCGAGGCGCAAAAGATCGCGCAGAGGGCGGCGGCCGCCGCACCCGCGGAGCCTGCGGAACCCGGGAAGGAAGAACCCGCAGCGGAAGATACGCCCGAAGAGACGCCCGCGGAAAACACGCCTGCGGAAGCGCCCGCGGAAGATGTGCCCGAAGAGACGGAAAACAAAGAAGAATAACCTTGTCATAACGAAGCGACCCTCTGCATACCTTACGCATGCGGAGGGTTTTTCTATGGAAAAAAATCTCAAAAAGGCCGTGCTCGAAACAGCGCTTGCGGCCGTCGTCTGTACGGTATTCTATCTCTTTTCTGCGGCGATCTTCGCCGTGATCGTCAAGGCATATGCGCCCCCGCAGTCGGCGGTGACTGCCGTGAATTGGGTCATCAAGGGGGTGGGGGCCTTTCTCTTCTGCCTCATCTTCGTCCATGCGGGGAAGGCCGTATTCAAGGGTGCGGCGGCGGGTGCGGCCGCCTGCATCTTCACGATGCTCCTCTTCGGGGCGATCGGCGGCTTCCATGTGACGGCGTTCTTCCCGCTCGAGCTCCTCTTTTCGGCTGCCCTCGGCGCGTTGGGCGCCCTCGCAGGCGTGAAAATTCGGAAGGAAACGAGATAAATCGCTTGCAAATTGCGCGTACACGTTGTATAATGGAAAAAAAGCATTGAGGAGACTTACCATGATCAAGACGATCGCAAAACCCGCAGAGAAGAAAGTAACGGCCTGCGGTGAGTGCAGAAGCACCTGCCAATCGGCCTGCAAGACGAGCTGCACCGTCGGCAACCAATCCTGCGAACGCGTCACCCGCGAGCAGAAGATCGACGAGCAGAAGTAACCCCGTTCACCGACTACGAAAAGCGACGCACAGCGTCGCTTTTTCCCGTGTTTTATAAACTGCCATGGTCCACGTTTTTACATATCACGATAACTATTATCTCTACGATACGGGCAGCGGGAGCCTGCACGCGTGCGACGAGCGGACGGCCCGCTATTTTTCGGGCGATGCTATCGAAATGACGGACGAAGAGCTCGCCGAGATCGCGGATCTCGAAGGGCAGGGGCTTCTGAATGCCCCCGAGACGGAGGCGCGCCCCATCAAATCCAATGAGGTGAAGGCGCTCTGCCTGCACGTCTCGCACGATTGCAACCTCCGCTGCAAATATTGCTTTGCCGACGAGGGGGCCTACCATTCCGTGCGCGAGGTCATGTCTTTTGAGACGGCCAAGGCCGCCATTGATTTTCTTCTCAAAAACAGCGGCAATCGCAAGGTTTTGGAGGTGGACTTCTTCGGCGGCGAGCCCCTCATGAACCTCGACGTCGTCAAAAAGACGGTCTGCTACGCCAAGGAAGAGGCGGCCAAGCTCGGCAAGAAGTTCCTCTTCACGACGACGACAAACGGCCTCCTTCTCGACGACGACGCCATCAAGTTCCTCAACGAGGAGATGGAAAACGTCGTCCTCTCCCTCGACGGCAGGAAGGAAGTGCACGACGCCGTGAGAAAGACGGTAAACGGCAAGGGGAGCTTCGATGCCGTCATCGAGAGGATCAAGAAGTTCGTCCGTGTCCGCGGGGACAAGCACTACTATGTGCGCGGCACCTTCACGGCGAAGAACCTCGACTTTTCCAAGGACGTTTTATTCCTCGCCGACGAGGGATTCGATTCCATTTCCTTGGAGCCCGTCGTCACCGATATCCCCGAATTGCAGATCAAAGAGGAACACCTTCCCGTCATCGAAAAGGAGTACGAAAAGCTCTGCGACGAGTACATAAAGCGCGAGGCAGAGGGGAAGGGATTTTTGTTTTTCCACTTCCACGTCGACCTCGAAGGGGGGCCCTGCCTTTCCAAGAGGGTATCGGCGTGCGGCGCGGGCAACGAATATTTCTCCGTCGTCCCGAACGGCGACATCTATCCCTGCCACCAATTCGCGGGGGACAAGGAATTTAAGATGGGCAACGTGTTCGAGGGGAAGCTCGACCCCGCTCTGCGCGAGAAGTTCGCAAAGAGTTGCCTGTTCACCCGTAAGAAATGCGGCGATTGCTTTGCGAAGTTCATCTGTTCGGGCGGGTGCAGCGCGAACAACTACCACTACTCGGGCGACATCGACGAGCCGTACACGATGACGTGCGCGATGATGAAAAAACGCATCGAATGCGCCATGCACGTGCTCGCGGCGCGCAAGGCGCGCGAAAAATAACAGAAAAAAACAAGAAATTTGGGAGAAGCGGCGCAATTCGGCTTGACGCGCGCGCGCTTTTCCTATATAATGAAGAGAGTAAATTTCCCGGATAGGGGAAAGTGAAAGTTGATTTATCGGCCGGCCGATCGAGGGAACAGCGTTTCCGCGGGGCCGGCACATACAGGAGGAGGCGAATGGGCAAGGTCAAATCGGCGTTATTCCTGACGCTTGTAACCATCATGATACTCGGCTTGACATTTATGAGCGCGGTATCGTTCGATTACGGCGGATATTTGGGATTTCGCTCATTTTTAGTCAGTACGCAGAAGGATGCCCTCATCGGCAACGATCTGACGTTCGACAAGGATGCGGAAGGCGAGTATGTGACGACGGGAACGGGCAGTTCCTATGTCGGCGGCGGTTATTCCGTCGTGTATTATCCCGACGGCGTGCTCTCCCGCGATGCGTATGAGGACGAGCTCGAAGCTCGCCGGGCGGCTCTGGAAGCGGCGTCCGAAGAGGACAAAGAGGAAGCGCAGAAGGCCGTCACCGAATATGAGGAGGGCTATGCCAAGAAGGGCTCGCTCTATTTTAAGATCGGCACATACGACGAAGAGGATGCGGACAAGCAGGGCGTCGCCACGAAGGGCGATACCTTAACCGTAGACGAGAAGTTCGAAGCGGCTTTCCAAGCGGCCGTCTCCCAGATCAAAACGCGCGTCCGCGAGCTCGGCTATAAAAATTCCCGCGTCGACGTCCGCGACGACTATTCCGTCGAGATCTTCCTTCCCGCGCTCAAAAATGCTTCGGCGCAGGCGGCGGTATTCTCTTCGCTCGGACAGGTCGGCGAGTTCGATCTTCGCTACGGCGGCGAGAACGCAGAAGATGCCGAAGGGATCGTCTTTGCCGAGGGCGAGGATATCCACGACTATGTGAAGTCGGCCTACTATGTCTCCAACGGCGGTTCGCCCTCCGTTGCGATCCGCTTCACCAAGGCGGGCCGCGAAGCCGTGAAGGCGTGGACGGCGGATGCCTCGGGTTCCACCTATGTCTACTTCTATGTGGGCGACAGCCCCATCATCCCGCTCCGCGCGGACCAGCAGATCGACCAAAGCACGCTCTATGTCAGCGGCAGCTACACGGCGCCGCAGGCGAAGGCCGTCGCCCTCGCGATCAATACCGCGCTCAACGGCGAAGCGACCGATCTGAACTTCTCCGTCGGCGAGGTCTACTCGCAGCGGGCGCAGTTCGGCAGCCTTGCGCTCACCCTCCTCTATGCCGCATGCGGCATTCTGGCCGTCGCGATCCTCGCCTTCTTCTTCATTCGCTATCATAGGCTCGGGTTTGTTTTCCTCTATGCCTTCCTCATCTTGACCCTTCTGATGATCGTGCTCATCTGGGGCATTCCGTTCCTGTATCTCGGGATCGAGACCTTTCTCGCCGTCCTGTTCGGCATGGTGCTCCTTTCCGTCTCCAACATCGCGGTATTCGAGGCCGTGCGCAAGGAATATGCGCAAGGCAAGACGATGGGGACCTGCGTCAAGAACGGTTACAAGAAGTGCTTCTGGGGGATCTTCGACGCGCACATCGTGCTCGCGCTCATCTCCTTCGTCACCTTCTTTATCGCACTCGGCGAGCTGGCGACCTTCGCCTTTACGTTGGGCATCGCAACGGTGCTCTCCGGTCTTATCACGCTTGCCGTCGGCCGCTTCCATTGGGCTTGCATGATGTCCTTCGCCAAGGACAAGGGCAAGTTCTGCAACTTCAAGCGGGAGGAACTCGAAGATGAATAAGCTCAGATCCAAAAAGCTGTTTGCGCTCCTTATCGCAATCTCCTCCGTCATCATCGTCGCGGGCGTCATTCTCTACGCCCTGTTCGGATTCAACAACGCGCAGGATAAGCCCGAGGCAAAGTGCATCGACGTCTCCTACGGCACGACCGTCGTCAACGGCGAGGCGGGCAAGGACGGCGCATTCCTCGAAGAGAATGTCGAAAAGATCTTAAAGGACAGCGGTCTCTCCTACGGGAAGACGCGCTTTGAGAACGGCGCTCTCACTTCGAATGACTTGAATGCGAGCGGCCAGCAGATCACCGTGCGCTACACCTTCTCCGCAAAGACTGCGGACGAAAAACTCGAAACAGCCGTTACCGCCATCGAGGCGTTTGTAGATGCGCAGGCCGAGGTCGAGGGATCGCCCATCAGCGACGGCGTGGAATCCGTCGCATGGCACGCGCTCGAAAATCTCGCCTTGAAGAAGGCGGCATGGCGCGGCGCGATCGCGATCACCGTCGGTGCGGTCGTCGCGCTTGCCTATGTTGCCATCCGCTTCGGCGTGAGCTGCGGCGTCGCGGGGCTCGTGGTGGCAGTCCACGATGCGCTCTTCACGGCGGCGTTCTTCGCCCTCACCCGCATTCCCGTGTTCGGCTTCGCGCCCCTTCTGTACGCTTCGATCGCGGCCTTCGCCTCGGTCGCCGTCTGGACGGCGCTGTGCATCAAGATCAGGAGCACGGCCAAGGAACAGGCGGGCATTGCGGCCGATGCGCTCGCAGACGGGGCGATCGCTTCCTCGTGGAAGTACGTCCTCTTCATCGCGGCGGCTTTGGCGGCCGTCGTTGCCGTGACGGGGCTCGTCGCGGCGGCGGGTACGCGCGCCCTCGTCCTTCCCGCGCTCGTGGGTTGCCTTGTGCCCGTCTATTCGTCGCTCTTTGTCGGCCCGCAAGTCTTTGTGCCCATCCGCAAGGCGTTCGATAAGAAGCGCGCCTCCAAGAAGGGCGGCTATGTGCGCAAAAAGAAGAAGGCGGAGCTTGAAGCAGAGGAGTGACCGCTAAAATAAAATCTATGGGCGGGAGCGTATCCCGCCCTTTTTGATAGGGAAAACACATGAAGAAGCTCGTCCGCGAATTTGAATTTTCGCCCGAACAACTTCATATCGTGAGCTCGCTCGCCCGCGCCGCCGGGATATCGGAGGTGACGGCGGGCATCCTCTATGCGCGCGGCATCGACACGGCCGAAAAGATGCGCGTCTTTTTGCACCCGTCCGAGCAAAATTACCTCTCTCCCATGCTCATGCAGGGCATGCGCGAGGCGGTGGAGCTTCTGACCCGTGCGCGCGAAGAGGAGTGGCGCGTGGCCGTATTCGGCGATTACGACGCGGACGGCATCGGCGCATGCGCCGTGCTTTCGCGCGCCCTGAAAAGGTTCGGCATCGAGCCCTATCTCTTCGTGCCCGAACGCAGCGACGGCTACGGGCTCTCCGTCACCGCCATCGACCGCATCTTCGACGACTTTTTGCCCGACCTCATCGTGACCGTGGACTGCGGGATCTCCTGCAAGGAGGAGGTCGAATATATCAAGGAGCAGGGCGCCTTCGTCATCGTCACCGACCACCACGAGCTGCCCGAGGAGCTCCCCGACTGCATCGTCATCAATCCCAAACTCAAAGACGGTTACCCCTACGATAACCTCTGCGGCGCGGGCGTCGCGTTCAAGCTCGCGCAGGCCCTCATCGGGAAGGAGGCCTACGACCTCGTAGACTTCGCCGCCCTCTCGACGGTCGCCGACAGCGTTCCCCTTTTGGGGGAGAACCGCGATATCGTCGCCGAAGGCCTCCGCCGCATCGAAAACTCACCCCGTCCCGCATTTGCGGCCCTTCTCGGCAAGGCGGGGGAGGTCACGGCGCAGACGCTCGCCTTCACCCTCGCGCCCCGCATCAACGCGGCGGGGAGGATGGGGGACGCCCGTGCGGCGCTCACCCTCTTTACGAGCGAGGACGAGAGCGAGATCTTCGACCTCGCCGCCCGCCTCAACGCCTACAACATGGAACGGCAGAGGTCGTGCGACGAGCTCTATAACCAAGTCCTCGAAGGGATCGTGCACGATGGCCCCTACGGCAACGTCGTCATGCTCGCGGGAGAGGGGTGGAACGCGGGATTTATCGGTATCGTGGCGGCGCGCATCGCGGAGGAATTTTCGCGCCCCGCCCTCCTCTTCGTCCGCCGCGGCGACGTCCTCAAAGGCAGCGCCCGCAGCATCGAACGCGTCAACATCTTCGACGCGTTGAAGAACTGTTCCGAACACATTTCGGAGTTCGGCGGCCACGCGCAGGCGGCGGGCATCAATGTGCCCGAGGACCAATTCGAACTTCTCAAATCGTCGCTCAACGCCTACATCGGCGAGAAATATTCCCGCGAGGACTTTGTACCCGTCGTCTATATCGCGGGGGAATGCAGCGGAGATTTCAGGCAGATCGCGCGCGAGCTCACCCTCCTCGAACCGTGCGGCATGGGCAACCGCAAGCCCCTGTTCACCATCGCGGCCGGCAGGGTGGACGCCGCCCCCTTGAAGCCGCAATCGCCCCACATCGCGATGAAGATCGGGGGCATGGACTATGTCTACTTCGGCGGGATCAAGGACCTCGCCGTCCTCAAAAGCGACCTCAAAAAGAACATCGTTTTCGAATATAACGTCTCCAAATTCAAGGGCAAGGAGTATGTGAAGGGGTTTGTCCGCACCGTCGTCTACGACGGAAGGAGCGGCTCGGACGTCGAGATCGACGCGTTCGAAAATCTTCTGCGCCTTCTGCCCGCCCCGCGTCCTTCTTCCGTCGAACTTCTCACGACGGAGGGGATGAACGCGTTCTTGAAGGAGCGCATCGACGCCTGCGCCTACGGGTTATGCGCCGTGGTGCACGATCGGCGCACGCTCGATAAGTTCCCCGCTCTCGACGGGCTGGATATCGATCTCTACCGTCCCGCCTCGCGCGGAGCGGGCAACTGCGTCATTCTCTCGCCCGCGCCCGATGCCGACCTCTCCCCGTTCCGCGAGATCGCGGTCCTCGACGGGCCCGTGGCATTGCCCGAAACGGGTAGGGCGCGCATTCTATCGAACATAGAGCTTTCGGACATGGGTGCCATCAAACACGTCTCATGTGTGCGGGAGGACCTTCTTACCGTCTTTTCCGCCCTCCGCCGCTTCGAGGGAGTGGAGACGGGCATGGGGTACGCGGAGGCCGCGAGAAGCCTCGGCCTTCCCTTCGATGTGTTCGAAGTCGTCTTTGCCCTCGCCGTATTCGAGGAGCTCGGCCTCATCTCCCTTGCGGATGGGAGGCTCACGATCTTCCGAGGGGTCAAGACGGAACTCACGCAATCACCCATCTATGCGGCGGTGCTTAAAATGCAGGAGGAGGGGTAAGATGGAAGCCATCCTCATGAAACTTTACGAGAATTACACGGGTGCAGACCGCGATATGCTGCTGCACGCGTACGAATATGCCAAAAACGCGCACGAGAACCAGAAGCGCGCCTCGGGCGAACCCTATTTTATCCACCCCTGTGCCGTCGCCGAGATCCTCGTCGACCTTGGGCTGGACGCCGAGACCATCGCCGCGGCGCTTCTGCACGACGTCATCGAGGATACGCCCGCCACCGAAGAGGATATCCGCCGCGAGTTCGGCGACGGGGTTTTGACGCTCGTGTCGGGCGTCACCAAGCTCGATAAGATCGTCTTTAAGTCGGAGGAAGAGGAGGAGGCCGAGAACTTCCGCAAGATCTTCATCGCGATGGCGAAGGATATCCGCGTCATCATCATCAAACTTGCCGACCGTCTCCACAACATGCGCTCCTTGAACTTCCTCTCCCCCGAGCGGCAGAAGAAGATGGCGCGGGAGACCCTCGATATCTATGCGCCCATCGCGGGGCGGTTGGGTATCAGTCAGGTGAAGTGCGAGCTCGAGGACCTCTGCCTCAAATATCTCGACCCCGAGGCGTTCGAATTTCTCGTCGCGAACATCCATCAAAAGCTCGAAGAGCGCAACCGCTTCGTCAACTTCGTCGTCGAGGAGATCAAGGCCATTCTCCGAGAGAGCAACATCGCGGGGGATGTGTTCGGCCGTCCCAAGCACTTCTATTCCATCTATAAGAAAATGAAGGCGAAAAATCTCGCCCTCGAACAGATCTACGACCTCACCGCCGTGCGCGTCATCGTGAGCACGGTGGACGAGTGCTACGAAGTTTTCGGCAAGATCCACAAGAAGTGGAAGCCCGTGCCGGGGCGCATCAAGGACTATATCGCAACGCCCAAGCCCAACATGTACCAGTCGTTGCATACGACGGTCGTCACCGACTTCGGCCAGCCCTTCGAGATCCAGATCCGCACGGTGGAGATGCACCGCACGGCCGAATACGGTATCGCCGCGCATTGGAAGTATAAGGAAAACCGCGATACCGAGACCAAGCTCGACCAACGCTTTTCGTGGATCCGCGAGATGATGGAACTGCAAGGCGGGTTCAAGGATTCCAAAGAGTTCATGAACACGGTGAAGGAGGAACTGTACAGCTCCGAACTTCTCGTCTTTACCCCGCGCGGGAAGGTCATCTCCCTGCCCGACGGGGCGACGCCCGTCGATTTCGCCTATGCCATCCACTCCGAGGTGGGCAACCACTGCACGGGCGCGAAGGTGAACGGCAAGATCGTCCCTTTGAGCTCCACGCTTTCCCTCGGCGACGTCGTCGAGATCATCACCTCGCCCGCGAGCAAGGGCCCCTCGCGCGATTGGCTCAAATTCATCAAATCCTCCTCCGCCAAGGCGAAGATCAAGCAGTTCTATAAGAAGGAGACGAAGGAAGAGAACATCAAATTGGGCCGTACCATGCTCGAAGATGGGGCCAAAAAGAGGGGGTTTACCCTCTCCGAGCTCCTCACGCCCGAGAGCTTCAAGATCGTCTCGGCGCGGCTCAACTTCGATACGCAGGACGAGATGTTCTCCGCCGTCGGCTACGGCGCGATCTCCGTCAACCAGGTCCTCTTCAAACTCATCGACTACTTCCGCAAAGAAGTTCCCCAGCCCGTCGAACTGCGCCCGTTCAAGGAAAAGAACGTCAGCGATACCGTCACCGTCAAGGGGCTTTCGGGCCTTCTCGTCTCCTTTGCGGGGTGCTGTTCGCCCGTCCCCGGCGACGAGATCGTCGGCTTCGTGACGCGCGGCAGGGGGGTCGTCATCCATAGGAAGGACTGCGCCAACATGCGCAACGTCGACGTTGAGCGTCTGCAACCCGCGGAATGGGTCAAGAAGGCGGGCGATGCGCGCTTCCGCGTGACTTTCGTCGTCTATGCCGAGGAACAGGGCGCCGCGCTTGCCGCCATCTCGCAGGCGACGGCGGATATGAAGCTCTCCATCACCTCCATCAACGGGCGGTACGATAAGAGCAATGCCGCCATCGTCGAAGTCACCGTCACCCTCATGGGCAGGGAGGACGCCGAGGTGTTCATGAGCAAGCTCAAAATGCGGGACAAGATCATCGACGTACACCGTTTGAGCAGTTGAAAGAGGCCCCGTCCGCGGCCCGCCCGCATGCGATTTTTTGCGGCCGCTTTTGGACATGGTGCCCACATAACGCGTATTGAGGAGAAAAATTATGCTGTCTTGCGCATCCGAATGGCTTTCGCAGGAACTCATGGACGTTTGCCGCCTCTTCGAGGGCGCGGACGCGCTCGAAATCGTACACACCTCTATGGCTGGCAATTCCCGTTTTGCGGGCGTTTTTTGTATCGACGGGGAGCAGTTTCCCTATTCCTATGCGGATACCGCGCGCACGGCGACGGAGGAAAAGAGCCTTGTAAAGCGGTATTCGAAGCTCGCCCTCTACAACATTCTGTCCGAAAAATTTCATAAAAAACTGCCGTGGGGGTCGCTCACGGGCATCCGCCCGACCCGCCTCGCCTACGCCTCGCTCGAAAAGACGGGGGAGTTCGAAAATTTCTTCCGCACCCTCGGCGTCTCGGAAGAAAACATCGCCCTCACCGCCCGCGTTTTGGAGGGGCAGCGGGGCATTTACGAGCGCAAGGAGGGGAATTGCGACCTCTTCGTCTCCCTCCCGTTCTGCCCGACCAAGTGCGTCTATTGTTCCTTCATCACCGCGCCCATCGCCGCGACGAGGAAGTTCATGCCCGCCTACCTTTCTGCCCTCGAAAGAGAGCTGAAAGCCGCAAAGCCACTCTATAAAAACCTGCGCTCCGTCTATATCGGCGGGGGGACGCCCTTTGTGCTGGAAGCGGAAGAGCTCGAACGCGTCTTTGAAGCCATTGCGCCCCTCAGAGAAAACGGGTGCGAATACACCGTCGAGGCGGGGCGGCCCGACGTCTTTACCGAGGAAAAGCTCGACCTGTGCAAAAAATACGGCGTGACGCGCATCTGCATCAACGCGCAGAGCTTTTCGGATAGAACGCTCGCCGCGATCGGCAGGAAGCATTCGGCAGACGACGTTGTGAAGGCGTTCGAAATGGCGCGGCCGTACGGCTTCGATATCAACTGCGACCTCATCGCGGGGCTCACGGGCGAGACGCTCGAAGAGTTCGAAAACAGCGTGGATACCGCCATCGGTCTTTCCCCCGAAAACATCACCGTGCACACCCTGTGTCTCAAAAAGGGCGCGAAGCTCAAAGAGGAGACGGAGACGCTTTCCGAGGGGGGCATGTCTGCGATGATCGCCTATTCCCGCGAAAAACTTTCCGCAGCTGGGTATGCGCCCTACTACCTCTACCGCCAAAAATATATGGCGGGCGCGCACGAGAACGTCGGTTGGACAAAACCGAACAAGGCGTGCATTTACAATGTGGACGTCATGGAGGAAATTGCGGACAACCTCGCCGTGGGTGCGAACGCGATCTCGAAGCGGGTATTTTTCAGCGAAGGCCGCATCGAACGCCTTGCCTCCCCCAAGGACCTCGCGACCTATCTTTCCAAGCTCGAAACGATCATTGAGGAAAAGAATAAGTTGTTTGGTGCCGCGTCGGAATGAAGAGATGAACCGCGCGCCCGTCAAACGCGTCATCCTGAGCCGTAATATAATAATGAAAACCGCGAACCAATCCTCGAAGGGATCCCCTCAATGAAAACACGGACTTCGTACTTCGGGATTCTTCACTTCGTTCAGAATGACGCCATATAACCCGTCCGCGGGGAGTGCAATATTTGCACGCCCCGCGGGTTTTTGTATTTATCCATTCCTTATTTATATTATATAACCTATTTCCTTTTTATGATTTCGGGCTGCGGGAGGAGAGGCAAGTCTCATCTTCCAACCCCAAAAGGTAGTCGCTCGAAACATCGAAGTAGAGGGCAAGCATCATAAGGTCGTCCAGGCAGGGTTCGGTGTAGCCCGTTTTCCAATTCGATAGTTTTTGCTTGGAAATGCCAAGCTCACGGCAGATCGCATTTTGTTTCTTTCCACTCTCACAAATTAACTCATGGATACGCACAATAAATTTGTTTTTCATATTTTATAAATTTAGTACCAAAATTTGTGACGAACTACTTGACAGTCCCAAAATTTTGGACTATAATTGGTTTTAGTCCCAATAATTGGGACAAATACATGATAAGAGGTATTTTATGAACAAAAAGAATTGGCTTATCGCGGGACTTTCTCTCGCAATGGTCGCAAGCCTCGGCGTCGGTATCTCCGCCTGCGGCGGCGACAAGGACCCCGACACCCCCGAACACACCCACGAGTACACCGAGTGGGAACACAGTGACACGCAGCACTGGATGGTCTGCCCCAACGACGGCGACATCTGGGCGCAGGGCAAGCAGGCCCATGACTTTTCGAGCGGCGACTGCGTCTGCGGTGCAAAGAAGCCCGGCGAAGGCGGCGATGACGAAACCCCCGACGCAGACCTCGACACCCGCGAGTTCTGGGCGACGGGAAGCGGCGCAGGCGACCTGCAAAATTCGAGCTGGACGGAACTCAAACCCAATTTCAAACTCAAAAAGGAACCTCACAAAGACGCAGAGGGCTTCACCCTCTATACCATTCAGTTCAAGATCTACGCGGGCGGCGATAAGTTCAAGATCCGCCAGGACGAGAGGGACGAAAACAACGCCCTCGTTTGGACGGACGGCACCTTCTTCGGCCTCAACGAGATCAGGGGCAACGACGGCACGTTCGTCGACATGGGCAACCAGGACGTCGGCGTCGCGAAGGGCAAGGACGGTATCTACAAATTCACCGTACACACGAAACCCTCACCCGCACCTTGGGCGGATAACTATGTGAGCTGGGAGCTCGTCGAGCCCGTGGCGGCGCCTACGACGACGGAGGACATGTACATCGTCGGCACGATCGCCTCGCGCCCGCAGAGCCAATGGCCCGATTACACGAACGTCAAGAACAACTGTCTCCATATGACGTTCGACGGCGTCGAAACGTGGTCTGCCGAGGTGGAGCTTACTCCCGGAGATTCGTTCAAAGTATATAACGTTCTCAACGGGCAGTACTTCCCGTCCGTCGCCAACCTCGGCTGCCCGGGCGACGGCGCGTGGCTGTACCGCATCGAATGGAAAGTGGGGCAGGACAACGTCGAAAGGATCCACGTCCACAAGTACACAACATGGACGTATGATGCGGAAGAGCATTGGAAGAAGTGCCCGAAGGATGACACGATCGACCAGACGACCCGCGCGGCGCACGACTTTTCAAAGGGTGACACGTGCGAATGCGGGTTCCAACAAGCGTCCGATGCCGATTGGAAGATCAATGATGACGGCTCTCTTCAAGAGTACACGGGTGATTATGTCAACATGAAAATTCCCGCCAACCTTACGAAATTCCCGAAGCTCGGAGAACTCTTCGGATTAAATCCGAGCAATACGGGAAGCAAGAACGATGTCGATGTAGCGAATTACAATAAAGTAAAATCGATTACGATCGACCCCGCCAACACTTCCTTCAAGATCGTGAACAACGCGATCGTCTCCTATGACGGGACAATCCTGTATCTCTACTTCCCGTACATTACGCAAACCTCTGTGACCTTTGAGGATGTAACCGAAGTTTACAATGCTTCGTTCATCTATAATACCAAGATTCAATCTTTGAGCTTCCCCAAGGTAACAAAGATCGATTCGAACGTATTCAAGGGAGCGACTGCGCTCAAATCTATTTCGGCTCCCAAGGCAGAATACCTTGGAGGCAACTGTTTCGACAATACAGCAATCACGTCCGTTGAATTTGAAAGTCTTACAAAGATCAGCGGATATGGATTTGCTTCGTGTCCTCAACTGACGAGCATTGTTTTAGGAGACAAGTTCGCAGAGGCTTCTTTGGTTGCGATCTGCAACAACTGTCCTCAGCTCAAAACGGTCACCGTGAAAGCGACGACGCCGCCCAAAGTCGATTCAACTGTCTTTTCGGGGTGCCCCGCGCTGGAACACATCTATGTTCCCGAAGGCAGCATCGACGCCTATAAAGCGGCGAAGGGTTGGAGCAAATATGCAGACAAGATCTCTGCGATCACCGAGGCGGTCTCCGTCGCCCCCGTCGAAGTCGCAATGCTGCCCGGCAAAGAGGATTAACCCGCATTTTACCCCTGCCCCCTCCATGGGAGGGGGATCAAGGGGGTGGGGTGACATTCTAAAACACGCCCCACCTCAGTCACGCTGCGCGTGACAGCTCCTCCCACGGAGGAGCCTTACGGACTACGTATTAGGGGATACACTCACCCACTGCGTGGGTTCGGTATGACGGCGAACGCCCCACCACAGTCACGCTGCGCGTGACAGCTCCTCCCACGGAGGAGCCAAGATTCACTCACCGCCTACGGCGGGTTACTTCGTCGCTACGCTCCTCGTGCCGCGCTTAGTAGACAATAGTGCGCGCGGGACGGAATGAGGGAAAGACCAACCCCCACTACCCGCTTTGCGGGAGCCGCCCCCTTAAAAGGGGGCAGCTAAAACAGCTCACCCTTTTTCATAATTTCCCTTCGTCGGTGCGGGGGTCCCCATCTCCGCACCGACCCCCGCAAGGGGGTGGGGGACTTGTGAGAACATTATAGCACAAAACCGGCCGAGGAGCATGCTCCTCGGCTGATTTTCCGAGAGAGGTAGAGAGCTCCTCTTGGCGCCCCCTTGAGGGGGAGCTGTCGAGGCAAAGCCGAGACTGAGGGGGTGTCGCTTTCGATTGCAAACACCCCTTCCGTCACGCCGCGTGCGGCGTGACACCCACCCCTCAAGGGGTGGGCAAGGGCAGGTCATCATTCATTACCTGAAATTTCTTTTCCGAAAAATGCACGGGGGCGGGCAAAATCCTTTGACATCCGCTCGGGAATGTGTTATCCTAATAGTCGACGTACGCGAGGTCAGGCGCTCTCCACGTCTTTCTTGGCGTCACGCGAATAATTTCCATAGGAGGATAAACGCAAATGGAAAAGAACGAGATCATTGCAAAGTTCGCACAGCACGAGGGTGATACCGGGTCTCCCGAGGTGCAGATCGCACTCCTCACCGAGCGCATCAACCACCTCAACGAGCATTTGAAGGAGCACAAGCACGATAATCACTCCCGCCGCGGACTTTTGAAGATGGTCGGTCGCCGCCGCGGTCTTTTGGATTACCTCAAGGCCAAGGATATCGAGCGTTACCGTGCCGTCGTTGCGGCGCTGGATCTTCGTAAGTAAAAAGCTGAAAACGGGCGGGGCTTTGTTCCGCCCTTTTTTCATGAAAACCGCTTCTTCCGCCACGGGGCGGAAGGGCAAAGAAAAGGAGCAGAAAGGAGAAAAATTTTATGACACCCAGCTACAAAGAATTCAAATTCGAGATCGGCGGCAGAGAGGTCGTCGTCGAGACGGGCAAGTACGCCGAACAGACCAACGGTTCGTGCGTCGTCCGCTGCGGCGAGACGGCCGTCATGGTAAACGTCTGCATGTCCGAAAAGCCCCGCGAGGGCATGGACTTCTTCCCCTTGCAGGTGGACTATGAGGAGAAGATGTACGCCGTCGGCAAGATCCCGGGCGGCTTCAAACGCAGGGAGGGCAGGGCCTCGGATAAGGCCATTCTCACCTCCCGCCTCATCGACCGTCCCCTTCGCCCGCTCTTCCCGAAGGGCCTCTTCAACGACGTCGTCGTCATCGCGACCGCGCTCTCCGTCGAGCCCGACGTTGCACCCGAACCCCTCGCCATGGTGGGTTCTTCCATCGCCCTTGCCATCTCCGACATCCCTTGGGCGGGCCCCACGGGTTCCGTCGTCGTCGGCCTCGTCGACGGGCAGTACGTCATCAACCCCGATGCGGCGCAGCGCGAGAGGAGCACCATTCACCTCAACCTTGCGGGCACGAAGGACGCCATCCTCATGATCGAGGCGGGCGCGAACGAAGTCACGAACGACGAGATGGTGGGCGCCATCATGTTCGGGCAGAACGAGATCGCCAAGATCTGCAAGTATATCGAGGAAGTCATCGTTCCCGCCGTCGGCAAGCCCAAGAGGGAGATCGAACTCTACCACATTCCCGAGGACATCGACAAGGCCGTCCGCGAATATGCGGACGAAAAGCTCGACTGGGCCCTCGATACCTTCGACAGGCAGGAGCGTCAGTCCCGTCAGGATCAGGTCGGCGCGGAGATCCTCGAACACTTCGCCGAGATCTTCCCCGGCAAAGAGCGCGAGATCAACGACAGCGTGTACTACTTCACCAAGGAAAAGGTCCGCGCGAAGATCTTCGATAAGGGCATCCGTCCCGACGGCAGAGGGCTCAAAGATATCCGTCCCATCTGGTGCGAACGCGCCGTTCTTCCCCGCGCGCACGGCAGCGCCGTGTTCACGAGAGGGCAGACGCAGACGCTCACCACCTGCACCCTCGACATGCTCGCCGCGGCGCAGAAGCTCGAAGGCCTCGACGACGAGACGGAAAAGCGCTACATGCACCAATACAACTTCCCCGGCTATTGCACGGGCGAAGCGAAGGCGTTGCGCTCTCCCGGAAGGCGCGAGATCGGACATGGCGCCCTCGCAGAGCGTGCGCTCCTTCCCGTGATCCCTCCCGTCGAGGAGTTCCCGTATGCCATCCGTGTCGTCAACGATATCCTCTCTTCGAACGGTTCCTCCTCCATGGCGTCCGTCTGCGGCAGCACGATGGCCCTCATGGATGCGGGCGTTCCCATCAAGGCTCCCGTCGCGGGCGTTGCGATGGGCCTCATCAAAAATCAAGAGACGGGCGAGTTCCGCGTCATGACGGATATCCAAGGCCTCGAAGATTTCCTCGGCGATATGGACTTTAAGGTCGCCGGCACGACGAAGGGCATCACCGCCATTCAGATGGATATCAAGATCAAGGGCATCTCCGAGGAGATCATGCACACCGCCATCGAACAGGCGAACGAGGGCAGACAGTTCATCCTCTCCAAGATGCTCGCGTGCGTCCCCGAAGTGCGCCCCGAACTCTCGAAGTATGCGCCCCGTATCCTCTTCTTCACCATCGACCCCGAGAAGATCGGCGACGTCGTGGGCAAGCAGGGCAAGGTCATCAACTCCATCATCGCCGAGACGGGCACCAAGATCGACATCGAGGACGACGGCACCGTCTGCATCGCGACCTACGGCGACCCCGCGGGTGCGGAGAAGGCGAAGGCCATCATCGAGAGCATCGTGCACGATCCCGAAGTGGGCGATATGTTCATCGGGCGCGTCGTGCGTATCCTCTCGCAGACGGGCGCGTTCGTCGAGTTTGCTCCCGGCAAGGACGGCATGATCCACATCTCCAAGATGAGCGATCACCGCATCGACAAGGTGGAGGACGTGCTCTCCGTGGGCGACGTCGTCAAGGTCCGCATCGTCAAGATCGGCGAGAAGGGCATCGACTTCAAGCTCCTCGAGAAGCTCTCGTAAAATTCAATCAATTTGCCTCCGCACTCCTACGCGCGGAGGTTTCTTTTGCTTTCGAGCTCCGCCCCGCAAATTCGCACGGCTATACGGGGCGCTCTGTATGAAAAAATTGCCGCAAAGCGGCACATAGGAGAAAACCATGCGCAAAAAACACATCTTTGTACTCATCGGAATGCTGTTCGCGACGCTTGGCGCCGCGGCTACGCTCGCCGCTTGCGGCACGAAAGAGGCAGAAAAGCCGCACGAGCATTCGTGGGGCGAATACTACACCGTCGTCGAGGCGACGTGCAACACGGAGGGTTCAAAGACCCGCAAGTGCACCGAGTGCGGCACCGAGGATACCCCCGTCGCCATTCCCGCAACGGGAGAGCACACCGTCGTCGTGGATAAGGCGGTCGAAGCCACCTGTATGACAAAGGGCAAGACGGAGGGGAGCCACTGCTCCGTCTGCAATACCGTCCTCGTTCCGCAGAAGGAGACGGAGATCGACGAGAATGCCCATATCCCCGTGGAGGTCCCCGCCGTCGAAGCGACCTGCCTCACCGAGGGGCGGGAAGCGGGCACCGAGTGCTCCATGTGCGGAAAGACGCTCAGCGGCCTCGGCAAGATCGAAAAGAAGGAACACAGCTGGGGCGAATGGCAGCACGTGAAAGTTTCCACCTGCACCGACCAAGGGCTCGACAGGCGTACCTGCACCCAGCCCGGTTGCGGCGCCGTCGACGATAAGATCCTCGAACTCAAAGAACATACCATCGTTTCCTTCGGCGAAAATAAGGACGCCACCTGCACGGAGACGGGCTCCAAGGCGGGGCAAAAGTGCTCCGAATGCAACCATATCATAAAGGACGAGGAGACCGTTCCCGCCCTCGGGCATCAGATGCAAGAGCCCGTGCACGTGGAAGAGGGCGGAGAGCATTTCCACACGGGATCTTGCTCGCGCTGCGAACAGCCCATCACCAAAGAAGAATGCACCTTCGACGTCGTCAAGACGCCAGCCACCTGCACCACGGCGGAGCACCACGTCCACACCTGCCCGACCTGCCACCACGTCTACGAGCACGACGAGGGGGAACCTCTCGGGCACAACTTCGGCGATTGGCACTTCGACGTGGAGGCATATGATGCAAGCCTTCGCGACGCAGACGGCGCGGCGACCGTCGTAAGACAGCACAAGCGCGTCTGCTCCAATCCCTCTCATACGCCCGATCCCGAATATCCCGAAGTGGAAGCGTGCGGGAAGGTCGTCGCCGAGCATGTAGATGCGACCTGCACGACGTCGGGCTACACGAACTACAAGTGCGGCACCTGCGAGGACGCCTACTCGGGCGAAAAACAGGATGCGCTCGGCCATAATTGGGCGAGGAACGAGGACGGCACCGTAAAATACACGACCATCTTCTATGAAGCGGCGCAGATGTATGTCCACTACATGACCTGCACGAACGAAAACTGCCCCCGCGAAGGGAAGAGCACCTACTACGCCTGCCGTTACGAGACGGCGACGTGGGAGGCGGCGGACTGCACGCACGGCAGGACGATGGTCTACACCTGTCTCGACTGCAAGCATGTGAACAGGGTGGAAAAGGGCGAGCCCCTCGGGCACAGCTACGGCGCGTGGCAACACGACGAGGCGACCTCGGGCGGAACTTCGCGGCACTATCGCATCTGCGAGCGCGGCGACTGCGGCCACAGGGACGAGGCGGCCTGCGTGATGCAGTCCTCCAACCAAGTCGCCACCTGCCAGAAGCCGGGAAAAGAAATTCAAGTGTGCAAAGATTGCAAGTATACGGAGGAGGGCGGCGAGATCGCCAAACTCGCGCACGACGTCACGGATCAGCCCTACACGGCTGACCGCGTAAATGCACGCCACTACCAGCTCTGCAAGCGGTGCGGCGAAAAGGTGTACGGGGAGTGCCCGTACGAGCTCTCCGTCACGACGCAGAAGTCCTGCACCGAGGACGAAGTGACGACATTCAACTGCCCGGTCTGCCATGATACCTTCACCAAGGTCACGGAGGAGACGAAGGGGCACGAGGTGACGCGCTATACCGATTCGGATAAATTCTACCACAGGGGCCAATGCGACCACTGCGGCGCGGAGGTCTCCGTTGCACACGATTTCTCGGAGAGCAACATCTGCAAGGTGTGCCATACCGACGGGCTCTCCTATGCCTTCGAGACGGGCTCGGGGGAAACGAAGGCAAGGGTCATCCGCACCATAAAGAGCGGCTTCTACTCCGCCATCGATACGCCCAAGCTCATCATTCCCGACGAGGTGAACATCGACGGGAAGGGGCTCGTCCCCGTCGTCGGCATTGGGACGGACGCCTTCTTCGGCAACCGCAACATCACCCAAGTGGAGCTCCCGCTCTCCCTCGAATACATCGGCTACAACGCCTTCTACGGGTGCACAAGCCTTGCGGACGTGCACTTTGAAAATCACGTTGCAGGGGAGAAAAACGTCGCCGACTGCAAACTCAACCGCATCGAGGACGGCGCGTTCAAGGGTTGCGTCGCGCTCACCAACGCCATTCTGCCGAACACCCTCCAATACATCGGGAGAGAGGCTTTCCGCGGTTGCACCCTGCTTGCCGACATCGACATTCCCGAACAGGTGACGGAGATCGAGGATCACGCCTTCATGGATACGGCTTACTTCAACGATCCCAAACATTGGACGGGCAACGTGCTCTATATCGGGCCCCACCTCATCCGCGCGCAGACTTCCCTTTCGGGCGAATATGAAGTGAATGCGGACGTCATCTCCATCAGCGCCGAGGCGTTCATGGACTGCAAGTATCTCGAAAAGATCACCCTGCCCGCCACCCTCAAAGCCATCGACCGCGATGCCTTCAAGGGGTGCGAACTGCTCGGCACCGTCGTATTCAACGGCACCTTCGCCCAATATCTCGGCATTCGCTTCGATAACAACGAGGCGAGCCCCATGCACATCGCCTCCACGCTCACCATTGCGGGCGCAGAGGGGACGCCGCACATTCCCGAGGGGACGACGGCCATTCCCGCGGGCGCCTTCCGCGGCTCCAATATCGAGAGCATTGTGATCCCCGCGACCGTCACGACCATCGGCGCGAACGCCTTCGCCGACTGCGCACGGCTTTCGAGCGTGAAGTTCGAGAAGGGCAGCAAGCTCCTCACCGTCGGCGCGGACGTCGTGAAAAACACCCCGTTCTTCTCCGCAGAGCAAAATTGGACGAACGGCTTGCTCTACCTCCGCGATGAAGAGGGGAAGGCCGTTGCGCTCGTCGCGGCAGACGGGGCCAAACTCGCCGACTATGTAAAATATGAGGGCGAGACCTTTGACGGAAGCGCGAAGCAGGCCGTCATCGAGGAGGGCACGCGCGCCGTTGCACCCTTCACGTTCAAGGGCATCACGTCGCTCCGCTACGCAGAGATCGCATCTACCGTCGTCACCCTCGGCGAGGGCATCTTCGAGGGCTGCACGGGCCTTGCGAGGGTGAACTTCCGCGGGACGGGTGCGGGCTGGTTCTGCTATGCGCCCAACATCGGCAGGTCGTACACCGACGCCTACGTCTATGGCGGCGCGGACGGGACCGACTATTCGCTCCAAGTGCGGGCGGCGGGCATGTTCAAGCTCTACACCATGCAGTGGAGACGCACGGTATCCTGACGAAAAAAAGAGACCTTCATTGAGGTCTCCATATCAAAAGCAAATATCCATCGGCGATCCGATGGATATTTTTTTGCACTCATTCGCCCGTGCGAATGGTGGGGTCGAAGCCGAGGGAGATGAGGATCGCACGGTTGACCCGCGACATGGTGGCCGCGGGGAGCTCCCCGATGCGCGACATGAGCCGCTTTTTATCGATCGTGCGGATCTGTTCGAGCAAAATGACGGAATCCTTTTGCAGACCGAACGCCTGCGGCAGTTCGATATGGGTGGGGAGGCGCGCCTTATGGATCTTGCTCGTCACGGCGGCGGCGATGACGGTGGGGGAATACTTGTTGCCCGTATCGTTCTGCACGACGAGAACGGGGCGCACGCCGCCCTGTTCGCTCCCCACCACGGGGGAGAGATCGGCATAATAGAGTTCGCCGCGTTTGACCGTCATACCTTCCTCCTTCGTGAGCATCCCCGTTACCATTGTATGTATTTCGGGCGGAAAGATGCTCACCCCGTTGAATGTTAGACAACTTCCGCAGGAATTATTCATTGCGCTGCCCCTCTCGTACGCAGTCCGCAAGCCCCCTCCATGGGAGGGGGTAGGGGGGTGGCGAACGCAGTGAGACAGGTGGGGGAGAGCTCCTCCTCGGGGAGGAGCTGTCTCGCGCGAGCGAGACTGAGGTGGGGGATTCCACTCGCCATTCCATATAATAATGTCGGCATTCAAGTTGCCCCACACCCTTTGATCCCTCTCCCCAAGGAGAGGGTTTCTTCTTCCTCATTGTTCATAACTTCCCGTCTAAAACCCTCAAAATTCACTCAATTTATTATAAATTTTGGGCTTTTGAAAAAATTTTTGCAAAAAAATGAAAAAATTATCAAAAAACACTTGACA
>CANQOT010000022.1 GCA_947625555.1 uncultured Clostridia bacterium
AACGAAATTGATTACGTTCTCGTCGGAAAGTACGAAGGGAGCGGATCAAAGTCCCGCGTATATTCCAAATCGGGCGCGACCGTCCTCGTCAATATCAACATAGTTGATTTCCGCACGGGGTGCAAGGCGAACGGCGCGGGATATCAGCAGTACGATTTCTTGATCGACGCGATCATCAAGGAATTGTGGCTCGTCGAAATGAAAACGACGAACTCGCAGTCAATCATGTACGGGTACGCGAAAAGCAACTCGGCGGCGATTGCAACGGGACGCACCGACGGGGTCAAGACGCCGTCGGGGTCGGAGGTCAGCAATACCGACGGAAAACACGCGATGAAATACCGCGGCATTGAGAATTTGTGGGGAAACGTTTACAAATGGTGCGACGGTATCAACTTCAAAGAAGAAGATGACGGCACGGAGCGGGTGTATATATGCCTCGACCCCACGAAATACGAGTCCAACAAGTATGTCAGCCCGTATATCTATGTGGCGGACACGGTGTACGATAACGGCGAAAATATCGTCAAAATCGAATATTTCGACAAATTCCCTTTACTCGGATATAGCACCGAGGAGGGCGGGTCGGACAGTACATACTATTGCGACAGCGGGTATAATTGCGGAAACAGCGTTTTGTGCGTCGGCGGGTCTTGGGACAGCGGCGCGCGCGCGGGTTTGTGGCGTTGGGCCGCGGGCGATTCCTCGTCGGCCGCGAGCCCGATCGTCGGCGGTCGTCTTTGCTATAAACCTCTTTGAGGGGGATCGGGGGAAACTTCCCCCGCGATGAACGCGTGCGGGGCGACGAAAAACAAGGATAATCAATCGAGGGGTATGGAGTCCGAATAGTTGGCGTTTTGAACGTCGGCGGGAATTGGAACAACGACACGAACGCGGGTTTGTGGAATTGGAACGCGGACAATTCCTCGTCGGACGCGAACACGAACGTCGGCGGTCGAATTTGTTGCATAGAAAGTCTTTTTAGGGACTCCATATCCTCGACCACTCGGTCGAAAATAGCCGACAAAGAGTACGGTTTAGTAGGGCGCAAGCATTGAAACACCGTAAGGCGCAACAAAGACTCTTTGAAAATGAACCATGAAAAGAATAGGATTTTTATATGAAAAAATCACGTCGATTGATAACCTCGTTTTGGCAGTACGCAACGCAACGAAACATAAAAAGCACCGTCGGGGGATTGTTAGGGACGCATATAACAACCCCGAATTGTACGCCGCCCGCGTGCAACGGATAATCGAACGTGGAATTGTGTTTTCCCCGCCGCGCATGAAAACGAGGCGGGAACACAACAAAACGCGCAACATAAAAGTACCGCGATTTTTCCCCGATCAAATTGTGCATTGGGCGATTATGCAGGTCATTCAACCGATAATTGATCGCGGAATGGATCGGTATTGTTGCGGATCGGTCGTCGGTCGCGGGACAAAGGCAGCGAGGAAAGCGGTCGTCAAGTTTATCAAAAACGACCCGAAAATCAAGTACGTTTACAAAGCGGATATCAGAAAATTTTTCGAGTCCGTCGATATCGGAATATTAAAACAAAAATTCCGCCGCGTCATAAAAGACGCACGGGTTTTGAAACTCATCGACGATATACTCGACAACGGCGGGTCGGGATTGCCGATCGGTTATTACACGTCACAAGGTTTTGCAAATTTTTACTTGCAGACGTTTGACCATGTCGTTAAAGAAAAATTGCACATAAACCATTATGTACGATACGCGGACGATATCGTGTTCCTCGATCGGAATAAACGCAAATTGCACAGGGCGCACGAAACCCTCACGCGGGTTTTGCGGCGCGGCAAATTGCGGATAAAAGACGATTGGCAAATATGGAGGTACGGAACACGACCGATTGATTTCGTCGGATATCGTTTTTACAAGGGGTACACGCTCCTTCGGAAACGCGTATTTTACAGTTTGACGCGGGTCGTCCGAAAAATAAAACGTTTCGGAGTCCGCTTGCGTCAATGCGTGAGGTTTATATCGTACATAGCACGCGCAAAGGTCATCAATTTCAAGCGATATTACACCGAGCGCATAAAACCGATCATATCGAAAGGCAGGGCGCAAAAAATCGTATCACTCCACGCCCGAACGTTACAGGCGGCGGCGTGAAAATAAAATTTTCGGAGGTATTCAAAAATGGCAGGAAAAGCAGGAACGGACGAAAGGAAATCCGAACAGGTTTTCAGTAAGGCGGCGTGGCTCAAATCGGCGAACGAACAAAAAGACCGCGGCGAACTCAACGACCGCGAAATCAATGACGCGCTCGTGATATGGGTCAACGCTCTTGACGGCAAGACCCGCGCCGAAATCGAACGCGACGGCGGGCAGACCGCCCTCCGCGACGAATGGTTTGTCGATAAGACGGAGGGGTAATATGGACGTCGTGGCAATCATCGTGACGGCGGCGATCAGTACAGCCGTCGGGATCATCGTGACGGCGATTTTCGACAACCGACGGACAAAACGGCAAACGAACAACGCGAAATCACACGCGACCGAAAACGGGTTACAAAGTTTACTCCGCGCCGAAATTATCCGTCAGCACGAAAAATACACCGAACGCGGGTATGCCCCGATTTACGCGAAGGACGCGTTACAAAAGGAATATGAGGCATATCACGCCCTCGGCGGGAACGGCGTCATCACGGATTTATATAACGATATCATGAGGTTGCCCGAAACCGCCCCCGAACAGCACAAAAATTCAACGGACAAGGAGGATTGAAATTTATGTCGTGGCAGGAAATCATCATTACGATCGTCGGGACGGTTGCGACCGCCCTTGCGTCGTGGCTCGTGGCGTGGATCACGTCACTCATCAATACGAAAATCAAGGACGAAAAGGTCAGAGCGTGCCTCAATTCCGCGCTTGAAGTTGTGACGCGCACCGTCAAGGTGACGTATCAAACGTATGTCGCAAATATCAAGGGTACGGACGCGTGGACGGCGGACGCGCAAAAGAACGCGTTGCAACTTGCAATCGCCGCGGCAAAAACGCAACTCACCGACGAGGTCAAAAATTACATAGCGCAAAGCGGCTTGACGGTGGACGAATGGTTACGTCAGCAGATCGAGGCGGCGATTTACAGTCTGAAGGCGAACAGCGGCAAGGAGGCGGCGGACAATGCGAACGGTTAAGATCATCGCGTTTTGGGCGTTGTCGTGGACGTGGGGCATTATCACGACGGCGACGGGTGCGCTTGTCGCACTTGCGCTCCTCATCACGGGTCACGCGCCGCGCCGTTTTCATCATCTCGTTTGTTTCGACCTCGGAAACGTGGGTGGCGGGTTTTCCCTCGGCGTATTCGTTTTCGTCCCGCACAATGCGTCGGACGCGCTCAAACGGCACGAGGGCGGTCATTCCGTGCAAAATGTTTTCCTCGGCGTATTTATGCCGATCATCACGGTTTGGTCGTTTTGCCGCTATTGGTGGCGGAGGTGGCAGGAACACCGCGGACGCGGCGACCGACTCCCGCCGTACGAGGCGATATGGTTTGAAAAGTGGGCGACCGACCTCGGCGCGAAATACTATAATTGACAATGAAAAAACGCACGGCAAAAGACGCCGTGCGTTTTCATGTGCAATCGGTCAGACCGACGCCGTCCCGTCGATGACGATATTACAGCCGATATTTTTTTGACCGTCCGACCCGCCCGTGATTTCGGCGATCTCGGCATTGAACGCGCACCCGCGCCCAAATGCGGCAAGAAGGGACGCGGCAAGGTCACTCCCGATATTGCCGAGCGTCTTTCCCGTCCGAACGTTGACGACGACGATTGCGTCGGGGTACTCCGCCGTGGGCGCATGACGGACGATCAGAACGTCCCCCGCGTGGCTCTCGGACAAATACGCTTGCCGCCCCTCGAACGTGACGCCGCGGATTTTCGTATGTATCGGAAAGGCGACCGCCCGATCCTCGGACGAAAGCGGGTACGCGCCGATGACGACGCCGTATTTATCCGACTCCTCGTCGTACGGGATTTCGTCAATCTTTATCAGATACCGACCGCGCCGACCGCCGACCGCCCGTGCGGGCAAATATCCGATTTCCCCGCCGCTTGATACACACTCGAACGCGTCCTTTTCGTCGTCGTATTCAAGAAGAACGGCGTCGCCGACCTCGCACGACGTGATATTGTCTTGCACGTCGGACGACCCGACGCGGGTCAATTTCGCCGTGAAATCGGGCGTTTCCGCGAACGTTGCGGACGCGTCATTGACGGCGCGGGCGTATCCGTCGCCGATCTCATTGAACGACGGCGCGGACGCGGTCACAGGGCGCACGGGACGGGCGGTTGCAACAACATTCGACCGCACGTCGGCGGACGGGGCGGGTCGCACTTGCGGCGGCGTGGCGGCTTGATTTTGGGCGTTTTCCGACGCCTTGTCGCGGGCGGCGGCACGGGCGGCGAACACGTCAAAAAAGATCGGAACGGCAAGCAGGACGACGGCGACGACGCCTTCCCATGCGGCGATATCCTCGCCCTTGCCCGTCGCACCGATGATCCCCGCAAAAATCAGCAGAGGCAACCATGCAACAACCGCGATTGCAACGCGGACGCCCTTTTTCAGATCGTAAAACCATTTCATAAAATATCCTCCTTCAACCCCGCATTTCTTTTTCGAGGTCATAAGCAAACGTCAAAAGCGCGGTTTTGCGGCGGATATCCAACCCGCCCCATACCTTCAGCAATTCCGCGTCGTATTCCGACAATTCCCCGCCGACGCCGAACGCGACGGTATTATTCGAGTTGCCGTTCCCGAAAATCCCTTGTTTGACGACGGGGGCGGGCGGCGGCTCTTTGCCCGTCATCAGATAATCAAGCGACACGCCGAAAAACTCGGCAATATGTATCAGATGATCGACCGACGGGACGCCCCCGCCTTTCCACGCGGAAACGGTCGTCGGACGGACGCCGATAAAACGGGCGAGGTCAGACTGTTTTTTGCCTTGCTTTTCCAAAAGTTGAAAAATTCTATCCGCAATTTCCATAAAAAAACTCCCCGACGAGGCGAAATTTTCTATAACCCCTTCGAGAAGTCTTGACAATCTCGGTCAACCGATATATAATAGAGGCGAGGTTGTCGGTGAACCGATAAAAAGCCGATATCCGTTAGTCCGCTTGTTGACGGGCGCGTCGGGGTGTATAGTTGTCGTGACAAACATATTATACAACTTCGGCGATACCTTGTCAACAAGCGCGGCTATAAAATCAGAAAACGCTCCCGCGAAGGGGGCGTTTTTCTTGTAAAAATTTTTTTATTTTTCCGAAAAAACTTGCGCAAAATGCTTGACTTTATCGGTAAGTAATGATATAATATAATCACAAAGAACAAAGGAGGTGATGATATGGACGCAATCAAAAAAGCCTTGCAAGACTTGGCGAAAGCGGTTGAGAACCAAACAGCAGTCACGAGCGTTAAGGTCACAATCACTTTGAAAAAGCCGTCGAGCAAGGCGAACCCCAAAGACGATAAATAATCGTCGATAGGCAGAGCGGGGCGGGCGACCGCCCCACTCGTAAGACCTATTATACAGCAGGACAAAAGCAAATGTCAAGCAAAACGGAGGTCATTATGAAAAACGAAAATCTTTATCCGTACGAAATCACGGTCGTTTTAAGCGGTCACACGGGAAATTTCGACCATTGCGAAAACGACGGGACGTACCGCGTGGGAACGCCCGCACGAGCGAAAAATCGGCAATTCAAGCGGTCAGACGCACGGCGTCATTGTGCGGGTGCAGGGTCGAAAGGATCGTCAAAATCGAAAGGACGGGCGGCGGCTATGTGGAAACGGTTTGACGAGTTGACCCCGCAACAACAACGGGAAATGCGGGCGACGATAACGCGCCTCGTCATCGAGGACGGCGAGGCGGAATATGGCGACGACGCCGTCGCCGCCCGCGTTGAGGAACTTTTAAGCGACAAGGAATTTGAAATCGAAATCGACGACGACGGGAACGAAACCGTCGGATATTGAGGAGGTAACGAAAATGAAAATCGAAAAGAACGGCAAGACGTATGACGTCAAGGAAAACAAGGCGTCGTGGACGCTCACGACCGAGGCGGGGATCATTTCCGTTTCGTACAACGTCCCGAAGGACGATTGCCCCACGCTTGACGCGTTGCGGGCGTACGTCATCGAAAGCAATCTTTTTTAAGGGGGCGGGACTATGGCAAGGAGCGAGGCACAGCGGGCGGCGGACAAGCGATACGCCGCAAATCACAAGGGCGAATTTGTGACGTGGACGACGAAGTTTAAGACGGCGGAGGCGGAGGAAATCGACGAAATCATCAAGCAAAGCGGAATGACCCGCGCCGAATTTATCCGTTGGGCAGTCACAAAGTACAAAAATCAATAAGCGGGAGCGGGTCAGCCTTGACGGGTTGACCCGTTTTCATTCCGACGGGAGGTCATCATGCGCGGGGTAAAATACACGGCAAAGGAAAAACGGAAGGCGGTCGAAATGTGGATCGGCGGCGGCGATATCTTTTACGTCGCAAAAAAATTCAAATGCACGACGCGGAGTCTTTATCGGTGGCGAAAGGATTTTGACGGAACGACGGCGAGTCTTGAAAACAAATCGTCGCGC
The DNA here is from genome assembly GCA_947625555.1 of uncultured Clostridia bacterium. Classification (GTDB taxonomy): domain Bacteria; phylum Bacillota; class Clostridia; order Christensenellales; family Borkfalkiaceae; genus Gallimonas. Next base: position 6,630 of record CANQOT010000022.1, read on the forward strand.
CCGCACACGCCGCACCCGAACGCGCACACACGCGAGGAAACGGAATATATCACCGCGCTCCTTCGGGATCGCCCCGATATATCGTACGCCGAGGCGTTGGGGATATTGCGGACAGAATACGGGTACTCGCGGACGTATTACGGGTTTTATCGTTTCGTCGTAAAAAACGGGTTGCGCCCGACGCAAGAGGTGAACCATTACACCCCGCAACAATACGACACGCCCGAAATGATCGGCGTCAAAATGCAAATGGACGTGAAATACGTCCCGTTGTTTTGCAACCGCGGCGCGGCATACGGGAAACAATACTTTCAATATACCATGATCGACGAGGCGTCCCGCGAACGGTTTATTTATCCGTACGAGGCGCACACGGCGCAATCGACCGTCGATTTCGTCCGCCGTGCGATCGCGTATTTCGGGTATATCCCCGCGATCATTCAGACCGACAACGGGACGGAATTTACAAACGCCCGCAAGCGGAAAGACGGTCAGCCGTCGGAACGGCATATCGTTGAAAAACTACTGAAGGAACTCGGTATCAAGCATAAACTCACGAAACCGCGGACGCCGCGGCATAACGGCAAGGTCGAACGGTCGCACCGAACGGATCAAGAATGTTTCTACTCCCGATTGACCTTTACGTCGTTTGACGAATTGCGGGAACAAATGCGGATATGGAATATCCGATACAACAACCGCCCGCACTCATCTTTACGGAATAGGGACGGAAAGCGCGTATGGCTCACGCCGCTTGAAAAGCGGAACGAACTCATCGAGCAGATACAGGTGGGCGGCGGCGAACTCCGCCTCGCGCCCGCGGCATAACAAAAGATCACCCCACGAATAAACCCCGCCGAACGGACGCGGGCGGGGTTTTTCTCTTTGCCGTCGAGAATATCAACCGAGCCGACGCCGCCCCGCGGGGCGGCATTTTTGCGCCCAAAACGGGCGAGAACGGCGCGGAAAACAAAGAAATTAAAAATTTTGCAAAAAAGTTTTGAAAAACGATTGACAAATCACATGTTCAAGTCAGTACCGAAAAAGATATTTCAGACAAAATAAAACACACCCTCGAAAAAATCAAAACATCGAATGATCCCAAGATAAAGAGTATAAAGTGCGTAAAATTCTTTGTTTTGAATAACGAGAAAGTCTCTGGTATTAGGGATTTGGTCGGTAAAAATCAGATTGGCGATATTCCGTTTACGAGGAAAGACGACTTAATTACAACTGCCGATATACTTGGTAGAGCGATGCATGATTTTGAATTTCAATGTAAACTGTTTGAGCTTTTGCATGGCGAAGAACAGTCTGTTCAGAACAACCTTTCAAAATGGAAGGAAGCGATACAAAACAGTAAAGTTGATTTGGAAAATATAGATTGTAAAATCAATAACGAGTATGAAATAGATAGGACGGAAATTATTGATAGAATCAAAGCGGACGGATATAAAAACATTACCGTACAAGGTTATGCCGGATGTGGGAAGTCGGCACTATGTAAACTGCTGTTACAGAGCGAACCCAACTTGATTTTTGCTCGGGCAGAGAGGTTCTTGGAAGAAAGTGATATCAATAGCATATGGGGATTTAATATAAGAGAGACGCTGACGTGTTTGAGCGGCAAGCCGGTAGTATTTTTTATTGATGCGCTTGAGTTTATAGCCGATTGCAAAACCAAGCTGGACTTGCTCAATATTTTATATGATTGCACAAAAGATTATCCAAATGTAAGGATTGTCACATCTTGCAGAACAAGTGATAGAGCCGCATTTATTAAGCTGGAAGGGAATTACAACATTCATGTTTATGAGGTGGGAGAGCTAACGGTTGAGCAACAATTAAATATCGCAAAGAAGTTTCCCATCATTGCCGAAATGACGACGGTAGGAGCATATCGGGATTTGTTGCGTTTACCGCTGTATGTTAATTTGATAGTATCCCATATCTCTGAAATAAAAAAGATAGAGGGAGAAAATCGATTAAGAGAATACATATGGGAAAATATCATCTGCAGAAAAAAGAAAAAGTATATGGATTTGATAAACGATATCGTGTTTACACGTGCAAAAAGTCTGTCGGTGGGGGTGTCGGTCGATGGATATGAGCTGAAAGATATTGATTACTTGGTTTCCAATGGGATTCTTGTAAAAAATGCCGATTTGGTGCGTTTGAAATACGATATGTTTGAAGATATCTGTTTCGAGCATTTTTTTGATCATGCTTTCGATGAGTGCAAGGGAGATTATAAATCTTTTTTTGAAAGGATTGCCGATTTAAGTTTGTGCGTTTACAGACGTTATCAAATATGGATCGAGAATAAATTGCTGGTCAAATCAAACCGTGATAAATTTTTGTATGAATTGGTTTTCTCAAAGACAATTCCAGATGGTTGGAAAGAGCAGACACAAATCGGGTTGATAAAATCCAGACACAGCAAACCATTTTTTACAGAATACGGTAAAGACTTGATTGAAACGAATCTTTTGGAGGACTTTATCTGTCTTACGAATTTATACGGGTTTGAAATAAACAGTTCTGTTGCTTCTAAATATTTTATTGCGCTAAATACTTGCGGAGCTGGTCGGGCATGTTTAATTCATTTAATTGCTTCCCAAAAATGGTATGTCAATAATACATCATCATGGACGGCAATTCGTAAACTTTGCAATGATTATTCCAAGTATCAATCATCTGATAAAGAGATTGCTCTTGATTGCTTAAATATTCTTGGTTATATTATAGAGTCCTATTTCCCCATCTCCTCAAAAACAGATATATATAAACTCGACGAGAAGATAAAAGGTTTCATCTTGCCAATCTATACAATGGCGGAGCACACGGGCGGATGGATCAAGACTTTTTGGATCCAAATTATCGAAATGTATATGTCCGGCGAGGGGAACAAAGTATCGGTTTGCGGAGAGGTAATTGAATACACGTTAAGGTTTGAGCACATAGCTTTAGCCAAATATTTACCGAAACAGCTATGTTATCTTGCCGAAATATTCTGGACTCGCGACCCTGAAATTCAAGAAAAGCCATTATACGGTTTGTTTCAACGCGACTCAAACAAAATTGAGTATCTTTATGGACTAAGTCAACAAGCAGAAAACTATGAACACGGGTCAACATATGAACCGGCGCTATATAAGTCGTTTTTCCTTGTTCTTTTCAGAACGAACTTTTGGAAAGGGCTTCATTGGGCGATACGATTTTTCAATCGGGCGGTCGATAAGCTATCGGATCACATCAAGGCAGATCTGCCGATAGAGTCTATTTATTTTGTTGAAACAGGAAACAGCAAGGGATATGTGGGAATTGAGGAAATGTGGCTTGTAACGACGCGGGAATATTCTATGCCGATGCTACTTTCGGATTTAATATATTGCCTGAAATATGAGATATTCAATATACTTTATGCCCTAAAAGATAATAATAAAGATTATGTTGCATTTGCAAATAACGTGAAGAATGTTCTTTTGGACGAATCAAATAACATTGCTTTATTAACAATTGTATCAGATATCGGCATGCAATTTGAGGATGATTTGCCCGGGTATGCCGTGGATTTGGTTTCCGATATTCAACTTGTTTTATTCGACTTGACAAGGTATTCCATGTCGATGAAAAATTCAACAAGAGAATTGCTCGAAAATCAGTTATTGTTGAGCGTAGGTTTACCGCATATAGATAATAGATATAGCAAATATCTTTCACAAACCAATTTACTTAATTATTTCATTAAAATGTCCTTGTGCAGAGATATTACAATAAAAGAAAAGTGTGTAGCGATTGTGGATTACTTATATTCCATTATTCCAAACGATGAAGAGCATGCAATAGAATATCTCCAAATACAGAAAATGGACGTAAGGCGGTTCAAACTGTCGGCGAGCGGTGATGGGTATGTGACCATAGAGCCCACAGTATCGGGCGCGGCGGGGGAAGTAACGAAAGAACGCGAACGCGCAAATGAGACAGAGAAAATAATAGTCGATTTGATTAACGAGTGTAATAATACCTTTAAAGATGGTCAATTGACATTAGACCATTGTGTGGATGTTATAGACCAGCTGAATGCCGCCATGAAGAACAGTGCGCAGAGCTTCGCATATGAAAACAGTTTGATAGCTTTTATTTGTTTTGCTGTTTCTCATGATGAATTAGACGATCCGCACCGAGATGAGTATTGCGATATGTGGATCGATGGAATATATCGAATTTTGCATTCGACGGGGACGTTTACGGTAGACTTCAATTTTTCTATAATTTTATTCGTGCAGATCGAAAAAAATATAAATCCAAGGATAAAGAATAGGATTAAGAGATTGATGCTTGATTGCATATTATATCGCGGTCCAAATGGAATCATACATAATATATCACGATTAATTCATAATTATTTGATCCAAAAACCGACCTTATCAAAAATATTTTTTAATACAATTGTAAAGTTGTCCGAAGATGAGATGAACCGCCAAAAATATAATGCGGCTTATATTACGTCTCATCGATCCGATGGCGAGAATATTTCTTTTATCCCCAATATGCAGTCGACATATAGGGATGTTGATTATTTCATTAAAGAAAATGGCGGCGTGCTTTATAAAGGGAAAAGGGATGAAATTATTGATGAATATCTTTATAATGGGGAGCAAATAGATTTGTCTGCATTTACGATGTCGGATTATGAAATATCGGTTATGAGCTATGCAATCAACTGCGTTGCTTCACTTGAAGATGATGCAGAGCGGCAGGTAGTGAAGAAATACATTTTAGAACTGATAAATATGTATCAGGCGACATCGCATACCTATGATTCAAACCGTATTGTGAGTGTTTTTCAAGCTTCGGAATCAGAAGCATTATTGCAGAGGGAGTTATTATTGGGAGATTCCCATGCCGATATTGTTCTCGGCATTTTATTCGATGATATAGATTTTTCAAAATTCAATTATGATACGATTGAATATTATCAAGAAGTCTTTGGAGTGTTATTAGCGTATTATTTTGATTCACATGCAGATAAGACAGCCAGAAGAAATTGCGAAAATATAATTTACAAACTCGAAGAAAAAGTAAATGCCATACAAAATACATCTTTGAAAATACAGCTATATCGATCTTTAATATTTGCGCCGACAAGAAGCGGCGGAGCCGGAGATTGGAGCCAATGCCCGAGTTCATATTCATATCAAGATAAGCAATTCCTTAATAAAATATTTGGCAAATACGGGGGCTATCATTTGTCAGATCTTATTGAGGTCATCGTAAAACTTCATATTCATGATCTTTTGCCGGAGATTTTGGATTCTGTTCGTATTGCGTTTGAAAATTGTATTAAATTTCGCGGTGAAGACGCATTTATCGAAATCGTAAACGAAAAATACTCATTGATTATACCGATAATAACGGAAGCGTTTCTTGATTTTAATGAAAAAATAAAAGAGGATGCGATGCTGATAGAAAGCTACGAATGGATTCTAAGTAAGTTGCGCGATATAGGATATGCAGAAGCCGCCGTTATCCTCGATGAGTTCAGAATACATTGAAGGGGAAGGCACTTGTTAAGGGGCGCACACGAACGCGCCGATCTCTTTTTTGCGCTTGCTCCATTTTTCTTTGCCTTTTTTGTTTGTCGAAAGTTGCTCCGTGCGCGAAGCAACTTTCGATTATTAAAAGTGGGAAAAGGACCTAGAACTTAAGATTGCGTTTCTAACTCGCTCAAAAAAAGTTTTATTCTTCGACAAAAGTCATTTGAAAAAGTTTCTAAAATTTTCCAAAACTCCCTTGAAAAAGTTTTTATCTTGTGCTATAATTGTACCGAAATAAAGCAAAGAGGTGCGCGATTATGTTAAAAAGAAAGATCGAAAACGTGTTGAAAGAGTGGAAAAACACGCCAAATAAAAGCCCGCTTATCATTAAAGGGCAACGGCAGTGCGGCAAGACCTTTTCGGTGAGAAGGTTTGCGGAGGCGAACTACAAGCACGTCGTCTATCTGAACTTCCTCAAGAACCCCAACTATATTTCCATTTTCGACGGCTCTTTGGAGGTGGACGACCTTATCATCATGATGTCCGCTCTCCTCGGCGATGAGGCAATCTTCGTGCCGCATGTGACAATCATCATTCTCGACGAAATTCAGGACTGCCCCGAGGCGCGGACGGCATTGAAATTCTTCAAAGAGGATGGCAGGTTCGATGTCATCGGCACGGGTTCGCTTCTCGGCGTGAAGGGGTACGGCAAACAGCCGAAGTCTGTGCCTGTGGGGTCGGAGACGCTCATCGAGATGAAGCCGCTCGACTTCGAGGAGTTCCTGTGGGCGAACGGGATAGGGGAGCAGGTCATTCATACATTAAAAAAGTGCTTGGAGAACGCCACGCCCGTACCCGAGGCTTTACATAACAAAATGCAGGAACTGATGCTGCAATACACGGTCGTCGGCGGGATGCCAGAAGTGGTGCAGAAGTTCGTGGACACCAAGCAAATGAACGCCGTCTTGACGCTTCAACGTAACATCGTCCGCTCCTATGAGGACGACATGGTGAAGTATGCCGACGACAAGGACAAGCCGCTGATAAGGGAGTGCTTCCAATCTATCCCCAAGCAACTCAGCAAGGAGAATAAGAAGTTTCAATACTCCGTGGTGAAGAAGGGGGCGACCGCGGCGAAATTTGCGGGAAGTTTGCAATGGATCGAGGACGCGGGGATCGTCTCGCGCTGTTACAACCTCGAACTGCCCGAACTTCCGTTGGACGGAAATGCGATGCAGGACGTTTTTAAGGTATACATGAACGACACGGGGCTATTTGTGAGTATGCTTGAGGACGGCACGCAGTACGACATTTTACAGGGCAATCTTTACGGCTACAAGGGGGCGATTTTTGAGAACTTAATTGCCGATATTTTCGTGAAAATGGGCAGAAAACTGTACTACTATCATAAAGATTCTGGTCTTGAAATCGACTTTGTGACGCGCTACAAGGGCGGATGCTACCTTGTGGAAGTCAAAGCCACGACAGGTAACACCAAGAGCGCAAAAACGATTTTGGCGCATCCTGAAAAGTACCATGTTTCGGGCGCAATAAAACTAGGACAGTACAATGTCGGCAAAACCGATAATATCCTCACCATTCCGCTGTATCTTGGATTTCTGTTGACGGAGTATTAAGTCAATGGACAAGGAAATTGACGGCGCCACGCAAATAAGCCAAAAATATTTTTAAATATGTATATTGTTGTCACATTTAACGCGTTAAAATGGATTATCAAAGGAGGATTTTATGAGTGATATTTTTCCTAATCATTCATATTCAAGTTTAGTTGAGCATCATAAACATTTACCAATCGTAAGGACGGACGAATTTGATTTTTTTCGTTGTGTTGCGTTTGATGATAGCTTTTATGGAAAAACTGTGAGTGAGCTACATAAGGGAAATCTGCGAGAGAAAAAGTTTGATAACCGATATTCTGAATTATTTCCATATCAAAAAGTTTCATATTGGTCAGACAGTCCTGAAACCGCAAGGGCGGAATTAAAAGCTCGTATTCATACCAACAATCTCTTAACTTTTCGAGCTTATGACGATGCAACAAGTACTTTTCCAACATTGCCAGTAGATGAACCGCTGATCATAATAGATGGAAGAGAATTGGGCTTTCACGAAATTCTTTACAAATTTGATCACGATGCGGGGTTTAGCAATGAGGAATTGAAGCTTATTTATGGGATTTTAAAAGCACGGCCCGATTGCCTTGCGTATACGTCAAAACGGCATCGAGGCGGAGTCAATTTTATGTTTTTTGAAAAGGGATTTAGGAAATTAGCCGTAAGACAAGTTCGTTTGCGTTTAGGTGATAATCGGTATCCACTTGCAGCTCAGATCGATTGTGCAACAGGATGCGACTATGCCCCGTATTTAGATGGCTATGGTGAATTTTTTGCTCCGAAAGCTCGAATTGGATTTGACAGACAATATTTGCAGTCATGTGAATATGATATGCGCAGTCGAATACTTGATAACAGCTATGAGCGATATGCTAGAGCGATGCGCGAACAAGAGAGAAGAAAAGCAAAACGATATTAGCAGACTTCAATTAAACGTGGGAAAGATTATGGGTATTTTTGATTGGACCTTCGGGGACACGGACGACGAGGACGCACAGCTTGAAGATATGATCCTCATGGACATGGACGACGAGGACGATTAAGAAATCCTCCACGCGACCTAAATCACGCGATTTATGCGAGGAAGGTGGCCTGTCACATTGACAATTGTCACTGAACACGATATAATATAACCACAATGATTTAATAATAGAACACATAGGAGAAGCTATGGCATCCATCATCGACAATCGCAAAAAAACAATGTTGGACTCTTTAAGAAATTCCTTGAAGCAAGCGGAAAGCGTGGATATCTTGACGGCTTTTTTCTACTTTTCCGGTTTTAATGCTTTGGCAGAAGATCTAAAAGATAAAAAGATTAGAATCTTGGTAGGCAATACGATTGATCCCGAAGCGATTGTTGACTTATGCCGCGCCGTGCGGGATGGGGTTAATGATTTTTTGGAACCCTATGCGGTAAGAGGATATTCAAGGCTTAATAATTTACAAAAGAAAAACTATTTTGTGGATAGTTTTGTTGGTTTATTTAATAAATCCACTTTATCCGATGAATTTGATTCTACGAACAGTCAATCTGTTTTCAAAATGTTTCTCTCCAAGATTGCGGACGGTTCTCTCGAAATTAGATTAACGGGGAACCCAAATCACTCAAAAGCATATATTCTCACCAATAAATATGAGTACTCTTGCTGTGGCGATCAAAAAGGCGTCGTTTTTACCGGGTCATCAAACTTTACCTATAATGGATTGCTCGGACAAGGAGAAATGAATGAGCGATATAGCGATAATAATAAATATGACGAATATAAGGAAACTTTTGAAACACTATGGAATGACAGCAAATCCATTGATATATGCGTAAAAGACGGGAATCATGACTTTATCGAAGAAGTAAAAAGTAAACTGTGGTTGTTTGCACAACCTTCTCCATATCATATTTTTATCCGCATTCTTTTTGAATTATATGCTTCGTTAGATGAAGGCGAAATAGTAAGTCCGAATGAAATAACCGATGGAAAGTTTGCCAACTTAAAATATCAAATTGATGCTATAAAATATGGTATAGATTGTATCAATAAAAATAATGGCGTTATTATTGCGGATGTCGTTGGTTTAGGGAAGTCAGTTGTAGCGTCGGCAATTGCCTATAATTTGAATATCAAAAGGACAATCATTATTGCTCCGCCGCATTTGGTAGACCAATGGGAGGAATACCAGCAAGATTTTGGGTTAAGAGGTGTTCGTGTATGCAGTAGCGGGCGTCTTGAAGAAATATATAATAATTATGCCAAAGATCCAAATCCGATTTTGTTTATTATTGATGAGGCACACCGGTATCGAAATGAGCTAAGCGATAGTTATCAATGGCTACACCAACTTACCCGCTCTAATGCGGATAACAAAGTGATTCTTTTAACAGCAACGCCTTACAATAACAGACCGCAGGATTTGTTCGCCCTTATCAAACTTTTCCAAACCCCCAGCCGCTCCACGATCAATTCCGTGGACAATTTAAGCGTACGCTTTCATGAACTGATTGCGCGATATAATAGGCTTGAAAAAGAGGGAAAAAAGAACTTAAATCATGAGATTAAATATGAATTAGATAAATTGAGCCAGGAGCTTCGGGTTCTTATTGATCCCGTAATTGTTCGTCGTAGTCGGATTGATTTGCAGGAAATTAAGGAATATGCCGATGATTTGAAGCTACAGGGCATCCAATTTCCGACGGTTATCGGACCAGAAATAGTGGAATATGATTTAGGCAATATAAGAAAACAATACCTACATACTTTATCGTTATTGAGCAACGATTTTATCTGTGCACGCTATAATCCTTCCGCCTATCTTGTCAATCCGCAGACCTTTATGGAGGAGTACGGGCATTTGTTCAGCGAAAGCGATTTGCAGTTGTCGCAACGCAACTTGGCGATGTTTATAAAACGTCTGCTTGTCATGCGTTTTGAAAGTTCGAAGTCTGCATTTAAATCGACGTTGGAAAGTATTCTCTCCTCATATGAGAATATTACAAAATGGTGGGAGAAGGGATATGTGCCGATAAAAAAACGCGGCTATTTACCCGATCCGGACGATGTAGAGATCCAAGAAACTTTGGATGAAATCAACAGCATTGCCGATGAAGGAATGGATATTGATAAAATAAAAAAGAAGGCGATTCCCTTTGAGCGAAATCTTTTCAAAGATGATTTCATCAAGGCTGTAGAAAGTGATATTACACTACTCCGTACAATCTATAAAGAATGGTTTGAGGGCGATGAAATAGGCGAAGATCCAAAATACAATGAGATCAAAGCAAAAATCCAAGCACTTTTGACCGAAAATCACGAACGTAAATTAGTTATATTCTCTTCCTATGCCGATACCGCTGAATATGTTTATGACAAACTTGCTGAAGATGGATTTAGAGTGCTGCTTTACACGGGTGGCGCCACTAAAATCGACCGTAATATCGTAAGAAGAAACTTTGACGCCTCCTGTGCGGTTGCAGAACAATTGAACGATTACGATATCATTATCGCTACCGATGCTTTGAGCGAAGGATTTAATCTGAATCGTGCGGGTGTTATCATCAACTATGATATTCCCTACAATCCCACGCGCGTTGTTCAAAGAATCGGGCGTATTAATCGTATCAATAAGAAAATGTTCGAGAAGATCTACATTTTTAATTTCTTCCCGACTGATATTGGAGAGGAAAATACGCTAATCAAGGGTATTTCAACTCTGAAAATGCTATTGATCAATAATATCGTGGGTAGCGATACTCGTACTCTTACACCAGATGAAAGTTTGCGGAGTTATTTCAAAAAGCAATATGAAGAAGCGGATGCAGAAAACGGGGAAAGAAGTTGGGATAACGAATTCAGAAACATTTATAATAGTGTAAAACACAATGTGGATCTGCTCGATCAAATCAAGAATATTCCGGAAAGAGCAAGAATCGTCCGAAAAGGGCAAAAAGAAGATGTTGCTATTTCTTTCGCCAAACGCGGGAATAATTCTTTGTTTGCGATGGCAGATAATAAGTCAATGATGGCAAAAATTGTGTCGCCCGAATTGGTACTGAAACTTTTTAGGGCCGATATAGACGAGAAGGGTTACGAATTTGACGAATCATTGGAAAAGAAATTTGCCGTTTTGAGAGATGAAATTCGCAAACCCTATCCCAAGATCAAACTTGATAAGCGGAAGAGCGAAGCAATCATCAACCTGCAACAACTTCTTGCTGTCTGTCCTGCAGAAAAGGATTATATTAAAGATTTATTGGAAGTTATTAAATCATATGACGATTTAAGTGACGGAGAATTGAAGTTTCTTGCTGGATTAAATATTAGAAAGTCAGCCGCGGAAGAAATCATGGCGGAATTAAAGCAGAGAATACCCGCCCATTACATTATCCAAATTAAAACGAAGGTTGAAGCAATCGACGCACAAACGGAAATCATAATGTTTACGGAGGATTTAAGAAATGATATCGAGGAATGAAGCAGAAGAATTGCTCCAAAAAGAATACTATACTGAGAACTTCCTTTTTTTGGTTTCCGATATTTTATTCAGTGATTTCAAATCTGACAGACATGAGGTGGAATTTAATAACTCATTGTTTTCAGAAGTTATTCAATTGGGCGAATCCAAATCTTGCGACGTTACCGTTTACGAGGTCGGGCTTGTTCAAGGAAAGGAAAAGCGCCGTGTTTCAATTACGCAAGAAATGTTTCGAGTTTTACGCGGGCAGGGAGTAAATAATGCGATTGTTGCTTTTTATAATGCCGATAAGCGCAACTATCGTTTTTCACTTTTAACAAGCAAATATGAATTTGACGGCGAAAAAATCGTTAAGGTTCTATCCAATCCACGCCGTTTCTCATATACTTTGGGATTTAACACTAAAACACATACTGCATACAAGTATTTGATAGCCGGAGGGCATGTCAAAAATCTTGACGAATTGATTTCTCGCTTCTCTGTAGAGGTCGTCAATAAGCAGTTCTATAGTGAAATTGCCAATTGCTTTTCGGAATTGGTCGGGGGAGAAAGAGAGGGGAAGAAATATCATAGACAATTGGTTTTACACGGGGTAATCGATCAGAATAAATACTCCGAATTTGCAGTGCGCCTCATCGGTCGTATTGTTTTCTGTTGGTTCTTAAAGGAGAAAAAGAGCGAATTAGGGCGGCCTTTAATGTCTCCTAAATTTGTTGCTCTATCGGAAATCGTCCCTAACTACTATCATACTGTTTTGGAACCGCTGTTTTTTGAGCTTTTGAATACAAAACAATCGCGCCGCAAGGGAAAATACGGCGAAGAGGAGATTTATAAACAGATTCCATATTTGAACGGAGGATTATTCAGCCCACACAGTGATGATTTATACAAATACGATAGAGTGAATGAATGTGGAACATTCGGAGTGGTTACCATCCCCGACGATTGGTTTATTAGGCTTTATACTGTTTTGGAACAGTATAATTTTACTGTGGACGAAAATACATCTTACGACATTGAGCTTTCTATTGATCCTGAGATGCTTGGTAGGATCTTTGAGAACCTCCTTGCCGAAATCAATCCCGAAACGGGCGAAAACGCGAAGAAAAGTACGGGGAGTTTCTATACGCCTCGGGACATTGTTGATTACATGGTCGATAGCAGTTTATTAGAATACCTTAAACGTAAAACGAATATCGACGATATCAGATTGCGAGCACTTATCAGCTATTCCAAAGAGGACGACGATTTAGCTGTGTTCAATAGCGAGGAAAAGAAAGCCATTATCAATGCTTTATACACTGTAACAATACTGGATCCGGCATGTGGGTCGGGCGCCTTCCCAATCGGTATGCTTCAGAAAGTGGTTTATATTTTGCAAGAAATAGATTCTGATGCAAGCCTGTGGTTTGATAAGGTTACAGAAAATGTCAATATTTTGATAAAGCAGGAGTTTAAGAAGAAGTTTGATGCGGGTTCATTGGATTACATTCGTAAGTTAAGTGTTATTCAACATTCTATTTTTGGTGTTGATATTCAACCCATTGCCGTAGAAATAGCGCGTTTGCGTTGCTTCCTTTCTTTGATTATAGAGGAAAATGTAGACGACAGTAAGCCGAATCGCGGCGTCAATCCACTGCCCAATCTAGACTTCAAATTTGTGATTGCAAATAGCCTTATCAAACTTGAAGGAAGTGATGGAAAATACCAAACCTCCATGTTTGAGGATCAAAACCACATTAAGAAGCTTCAAGAATTGCGAGAACTATTTTTCCGTGCAGAGGACGCCGATGAGAAAAATGACCTAAAAGATGAATTCAAAGATATCCAGCAGGCGATGCTTTTGGCAACGATATCGAATTATGATAAAAAAGCATCTAAACTATATCAAAGTTTGTCACAGTGGAAACCTTTTAGCAACGAACTTACACCCTGGTTTGATCCCGAGTGGATGTTTGGCGTAAACAACGGATTTGATATCATAATCGGGAATCCCCCGTATATTCAGTTGCAAAATGCGATAAATTCCCAGCAAAAGTTCGGAGATTTATATATTGATTGCGGGTTTAAGACTTTTTCAAGAACAGGCGATATTTACTGCTTGTTCTATGAACGCGGATACGAACTTTTGAAGGCAAACGGTATCCTGACCTATATCACAAGCAATAAATGGATGAAAGCGGGTTATGGGGCGAAACTCAGGGAATTTTTTGCCAAAAAGACAAATCCGATTCTGCTATTGGACTTTGCAGGCAAAAAGGTTTTTGAAAGCGCAACGGTTGACGTAAATATTTTGATTTTTGAGAAAGCCATAAATCAAGGCAACACACTATCATGTATTGCCCGTGAAAATTGCTTAGGAAATTTGAGCGTTTTTGTTGAACAAAACGGTATCAGAATGGACTTCCACGGTTCACAAAGTTGGTCCATCCTAAACCCCATCGAGCAAAGTATTTTGGATAAAATACATAAGGTCGGGAAACCGTTGAAAGAATGGGGAATATCTATCTATCGTGGGGTGCTGACAGGCTTTAATGATGCTTTCATTATCACGAAAGAAAAGCGCGACGAATTGATAGAAGCCGACCCGAGAAGCGCTGAAATAATTCGACCGATTTTGCGCGGCAGGGATGTCAGAAGATACTCCTATACTTTTGCAAATCTATATGTAATAGTGGCCGAATTTGGCTCTCACCAATGGTTACAAGAGAAATATCCCACCGTTTATCAACATCTTGCAAAGTTCAAGACACAACTACAAGAGCGAGGACAATGTAAATATATGTCCAATGGACGTCCAAATCCGAATGGAGAATATCCCGGACAACATCATTGGCTCGAGCTTGATAACAATCCTCGAGCAAGTTATTTGGACGATTTTTCTAAGCAAAAAATCGTGTGGAAGCGCATAGGCTCTATTTTAAGATTTTGCCTTGATAATCATAAAA
>CANQOT010000023.1 GCA_947625555.1 uncultured Clostridia bacterium
CTGCGAACGGTTCCGGTTGCGGGAATGAAACGGCTTCCGAAAGATATATGTTCAGTCGTTATATGGTCGATTCCGTTGGCAGACATCGCAACAATATTTGATACGATTATATAGATAAAAGTTCTCCTCCGGGCCGTGGTCGAGTCCGGTCGTTCCGTCGGTATATTCCTCCGTTGCCGCGCTGCTTAAAATCTTAAAGGCATTTTTTGAAATGATAAGGCAGCCGTCATCAACTTCCGTTTCGGGTTCTTTGCGCGACGGCATAACAAATTCCGAAGTCCAAAAATCAAGGATGTATTTACCGGAGATATTAAAGCTCTCGCAATTTTCAAGCGCCCAAGTAATGGTATCGATTTTTTCGAGCATACTTTTTTCCAATTTCATATCGTACCTCTGCGATTCAGGCTCTTTTGCCCCTCCATAACGGCAAAAAAGAGATTTGCCAACTTATTCAAAATAAGCATAGCAAATCTTATAAGAAATTGCAAGCGATTTTTAATGTCTACTCAACAACATACTTACGGGTAGAAAGTTTTACCGAAAAAACGTATATATTTTCAAACAAATGAAGAAAATGCGCTTATTTCGATATTTATCGAAATAAGCGCGGGGCGTTACAGATAGAAGGCGCAGAGGGTGGTATAGAGCTCGTCGAGAGAGGTGCAGAGCGTCCGCATGGGGGTAAAGTCGACGACGATCTCGTAGTCGCCGGGCGCGGAGGGGAAGGCCCCCGCACTCCCGTTTACGGTGACTGTCAGGCCGCCTTGCACGCGCTCGCCCACGCCCGCATAGCGCGGGTCGGTGGAGGCATAATATGCCGCCGTATCCCTTCTTCCCGTCAGGCGAAGGTAGACGGGGGCGGCGTCCGTCTTGTGCAGACGGATGGTGACGGAATGCTCCGTTTTCGCAAGATATGTGAGGGTGGAACCCGAGGCGAGGGTACGGGTCTCGCCGACGCTCATGGGTGCGGTCGCGGAGGGCGGATCCGGCTCTCCGATCGAAGGCGGATCGCCCGGTGTATCGGGCTCTACGGGTGTATCGAGGGTGGGGGGATCGGCGGGCAAAGAGTTGCGTTCCGAGACGAAGATGGCCGTCGGGACGATGGCGACGGCGAGCGCGGCCGCCGCGACGGCGGAGACGATGGCCGGGCCGTGTCTCCTCTTCGCTATGGGGGAGAAGGCCGCGGCCTCCTCGATGAAGCGCGGGTCGATGTCCGCAAACGCGTCGAACAGGGTGTGATTCATATCGTGATGCCCTCCTTTTGGAGAAATTGAGCGAGTTTTTCCCGCGTGCGCGAAAGGCGAACGGTGAGCGTGTGCGCCCGCATATGGAGCGCAGAGGCGATATCCTTCACGGGATCGCAGTAGTAATATCTTCGCACAAAGGCGATGCGCGTCTCCCTGTCGAGGCCGTCGAGGAAGGCATTCAGAAGGCGCACGAGCTCCTTTGCGGCAAACTCCGCTTCGGTGCCGCCCGCGGAGGGCAGGCACTCTTCGAGTTCGGAGAGGGGGAGCGCATTCCCCTTCCGCTTGCCCGCATCAATGTATCGGATCTTTTTGCACGCAAGGTTGCGCACGATCTTGGCGACGTAAGAAAGGAGTGGGTCGGGCCTGTTGGGCGGAATGCTCCTCCAAACGCCGAGATAGGCGTCGGAGAGGACCTCCTCCGCATCGGGAAGGGAACGGGTGATGTTGAGGGCGATCCGCCTGCATATCCCGCCGTATTTTTCTTTCAGCGCGGAGAGGGCGAGCTCGTCGCGCGCAAAGAAAAGTTGTATGATGCGTTCGTCATCCATGGGTAGCCTCTTTTATATTCTACCATTTCCGCGGAGGAATGTCACATGTTTTCGGAATTTGCTCCAACGGGGCAAGAAATCTTGCATTTTGCATAAAAACATGATATAATCGCGGTGATGGAGCTCTTTTCGGCGGAAAAATACAGGGGGAAGCGGGTGTGCGTGGCGCTCTCGGGCGGCATCGACTCGGTGTGCCTTTTGCACGCTTTTAAGGCCCGAACCTCGGACATGGGTATCACGCTTTCCGCCGTACACGTCGAACACGGCCTTCGCGGCGAAGAGAGTTTGCGCGATATGGACTTCTGCATAAAACTCTGCGACGAATGGGGGATCCCCCTCAAAATCGTGCGTGTGGATGTGCGCACCTTCGCGGCGGAAAACGGCATTGGGGTCGAAGAAGGGGCGCGCGCGGTGCGATATGGCGTCTTTCGGGGCATTCTCGAAGGGGGAGAGGCCGATCTGGTCGCGACGGCGCACCATGCGGACGACGTCGCCGAGACGTTGCTTTTCCGCCTTGCCCGCGGGACGGGGCTCTCCGGCATGCAGGCGATTGCGGAGCGCGGCGGGATCGTCCGCCCCCTCCTCGCGTGCACCCGTGCCGCGATCGAGGCCTATGCCGACGAAAACGGGCTATACCATGTCGAGGATTCGACGAACAAAAACGAAAATTTTGCACGCAATTATATCCGCCATACCGCCCTGCCCGCGTTCGAAAAGATCCACGAGGGGGCGAAGGAAAACCTCGTGCGGTTTGCCGCGCTCGCTGCGGAGGAGGACGCGTTTTTGCGATCGCTCGCCGAGGAAAAGATCATGCGGGTGGGGGACGAGGAGCGGGTGCCCGTCGACCTCCCCGATGTGCTCTTTCGCCGCGCCTGCCTCGCCTGTATGCGGCAAAATGAGGGCGAGGGGTACACGCGTGCGAATTTGGAAGAGATCGCCTCTTTGAGAGGGGCACAGGGTGGGAAAAAGGTCGCTCTTCCCGCATTTGACGGCGTCAAGCGGTATGCCTTCCGCGAAGGGAAGGATATCGTCTTTGCCGCGGAGCAGGAGGCCCCGTTTTCCGAGACGCCCTTTTCACCCGTTGCGGGGCAATATCTTACCCCCGCGGCTTTCTCCGTGCAGGAGGTCGCCGGTTTGGGCTTTCCCGATGCGCGCGGGGCGGGGGAACTCTACGTCGATCTCGACGCCTTTCCCGAAGGCTGCGTCGTGCGCACGAGGAGGGAGGGAGACGTCTTTACCCCATACCATGCCCAAAGGACGACCCTCAAAAAGTTTCTGACGAACAGAAAGATCCCGGCACGGGTCTCCCATTGTCTCCCCGTCATTGCAAGGGGGGAAGAGGTGCTCGTCGTGGTCGGCGTGGAGATCGCGGACAGCGTAAAGATCACGGAGCAAACGAAGCGGCGGGGGATCGTCCGCTGCTGAACGGCCGATAAATTGTAAATTACGGAGGAAAACATCATGGATAAGGACATCGAAAGGATCCTCATCACGGAGGAACAGATCAAGTCGCGCGTGAAGGAGATCGCGGAGGCCATCAACCGCGATTATCAGGGCAAAAATCCCCTCGTCGTGGGCATTTTGAAGGGGAGCATCCTCTTCTTTTCGGATATCATCAGGCACCTTTCCATGCCCATCGACCTCGACTTTATGGTCGTCTCGTCCTACGGTTCGGGAACGGTCTCCTCGGGAAAGCTTAAAATCAAAAAGGACCTCGATAACGACGTCTCCGGCAGGGACGTTCTCATCATCGAGGACATAATCGACAGCGGTTTTACCCTCTCCAACCTCAAAGCTCTCCTCACCGAGCGGCAGGCGGGGTCCATCAAGATTGCGACCCTCCTCAACAAGTCGGCGCGGCGGGTGTATGATATCGCCCCCGACTACAACTGCTTCTACATCGAGAACGAGTTCGTCGTGGGCTACGGGCTGGATTATAAGGAATATTACCGCAATCTTCCCTACATCGGCATCCTCAAAGCGTGCGTCTACGAGGGGGACGAGGGAGAAGCGTAAAACTTGTAAAAAGAGGCGCCGCGAGCCAAAGGCTCGCGGCGCTTTTGCATAACAGGGGTTCAGTTTTTCTTGTTTCCGAAGAGGTTGAGTTCCTTGAGCTTATAGGTGAACATCCCCGCTCCGTCGGGCGCCGTCGTCGTCATTTCGAGGAGGACGTTGCGGAAGTCGTGTTCGGCGGAGGGAAGCGCATAGACGAGGCTCTGCGTGAGGCCCGACTTGGAGGCAGTGTAGCCGATGGAGAAGGAGACGGCGTCGAGGCCGAGCTCGCCCGTCTGCGTGCCCTCTACCGTGAAGGAACCGGTATATTTTACATTCTTCGGGGTCGTCGCCATCGTAACGTTCATGCGTTCGCGGGTGACGGGGTTGACGGTGCGGAAGGTGGAGGCGGCGGAGAGATCGAGACAGCGGAGGGCGAGCAAGATCTCTTCGTTGTCGAGGAAAGTGCCGCTCCCTTTGAGCTTCATCTTTTTGAAGGCGTTCAAAGAATCCTCTTCCTTCACATTCTCGCGCAGATCTTTGACGGTGATCTCCGTCTCGGAAAGTTTTTCGTTATACGTCGCGGTGTAGGTGTAATCGTAGGTCTGCACGGCGCCCGCGTAGTAGGTGGTGACCTTGTAGCGCTTTTCGCTGCGGACGGGTTGAAGCATGTTGTCGACGTTCATGAGGACGACGTCGGAGACGACGGAGTTTTCGAAGGACTCTTCGGCATTGTTGCCATAGGTATAGCTGCCCGCGATTTTGAGCTCGGTGTGATAGGTGTAGCCCGTGCCCTTCGCCCCGTATGCGGCGAGGGAACTGCGCTCTTGCAGGCTCGTGGTATAGGTCCCCGTCTCATAGGTGAAGGAGGCAAGCGGATCCTTGCGGGTGGGGGGCGTATAGGTCACTTCGTAGGAGAGCTCCTCCAAGTCGCTCTGGATGTTCACATGGACGGGATCGGAATACCAATTCGCATGAAGATCCAATTCGGGGTTCCCGCCGCATGCCGCGAGAAGGGACAGCGGAAGAAGAAGCGCAAGGGGAGCGAGATGTTTTGCTTTCATAGAAATACCTCGTTTTTCCATTATAACACAAAAATTTGCATTTGTAAAAATAAAACGCTTGAAATCGCACGAAATTTTTGCGGTTTATGATATAATGTTTGCGAACGGCGCCCCACGTAATTTTATTTGCGGTATGAGGACTTCGTATAAGGGGATTCTCTCGACCCCGTTGGGGTCTCGAAATGACAGGTTATCCCAAACAAAACAAAATTTGTGAACAAGGTTTCCAATCACTTGCGCGAGCAGGGTTTCCCTGCGCTGCGCGCCCCAATTTGCCAAGCCACCGCACGCTTAATGTCTTTGAGGACAGAGCGGTATAGTGGCCGACGGGGCAAAGAGATGTTGAGATGTAACCCCTCACGAAATTTTGTTTTGCGGAGTTGGGACTGCGTAAGAAAAGATTCACTCGGCCACTGCGTGGCCTCGGAATGAGGAGTGTTCTCCACGCAAAACAAAATTTGTGAACCGTTCCCGAATACTTGCCATAGGCGGAATTGATTTCCGCCGTGGGCGTCCCAATTTGCCAAGCCACCGCACGCTTGATGTCTTTGAGAACTATCAAGTACAGCGGCCGACGGGGCAAAGAGATGTTGAGACTTAACCCCTCACGAAATTTTGTTTTGCGGAGTTGGGATTGCGTAAGAAAAGATTCACTCGGCCACTGCGTGGCCTCGGAATGAGGAATGTTTTCCACGCAAAACAAAATTTGTGAACTAATAGGAGGTTTTATGACAAAGGTCATCGGCGCACCCACCCTCGACGACGCCCTCCACGCGCTCAAAGAGGAAATACGCAGACACGAACAAAAGGGGGAGCAAACGCTCGTTTTTTGCGAGGACAGGCTCACCCTTCTCGCCGAGCGCGCCATTCTCGAAGAAGTCGGCGGGACCTTTCTCACCTCCGTCACCACCTTCGCCCGCTTTTTGAAGGGGGAGGAGCGGGTGCTCTCCAAACACGGCTCGGTGCTCGAGATCTCGGCGCTCCTTGCCGCAAATAGGGAGGACCTCAAATGTTTCGGCGAGAATGCGGCGCAGGCCGTCTACGAGACGATCGCCCAGCTCTCCGCTTCCCGCGTCACGCCCGCGATGCTCAAAAAGAGCGCCGAAGAGAGCGGGGGCGTCCTCAAATTCAAGCTCCTCGACCTCGCCCTCATCTTCGAAAAGTACGAAGAATTTTTACAGGCGCACGGCCTTCTCGACGAGAACGGCTACCTCGCGCTTCTGCCTTCCCGTATCCGCTCGGACGTCGCACGTGGCACCCATGTCGTGTTCTTCGCCTTCCAATCGTTCACGCGGCAGGCGATCGAAGGGGTGCGCGCGGCCATCGAAAGCAGCCTCGGCGTAACGGGCATTTTTCTTGCGGGGGGCGAAGGATTTTACACCAACGAGGCGGCCAAGGCCTTCCGCATGGCTGCCGAAGAATACGGCGGGGCGGAAAAACTTCAACTCAAAAGCACCCTCTGCGGCGAGGCGGAGGCGCTCAAACGCAGCCTCTTCTCGCACGACGGGGCGGGGGAGAGGCTTCCCGCCGAAAAGATCTTTGCCTTTACCGCCGCGGACGAAGCGGAGGAGATGGATACCGTCGCCGCCCTCATCAAGCGGGAGATCGCCGCGGGCAAGCGGTATTCCGATATCGCCGTCCTCATCGGGGACGAAAGCTACTACCTCGCGGCGCTCAAAGCCTTCGAGGCGTATAAGATCCCCTTCTATGCCGACCGTAAGCGGAAATATTCCGAGCACCCCTTCTGCGCATTTGCGCTCGCCGTGCTCAACGCGGTCGCCGGAGGGCCCGCGCCCGACGAGGCCGACGACGTCGCCGCATCCGTCTATTTCGGCGATGACGGGCAGTACCGCAATTACCTCGCCAAGTTCGGCAACTTCCGCGGCGCGGTGAAAAAACCCATCAAGGATGAGGCGCAACTTGGGGGCATGGATCGGAAAAAACTCGTCGCCTGCCGCGAAAAGATGCTCGCAATCCTCGCCCTCTTTGCTCGTGAGGACAGGGCGTCGGCATATGCGGACGGCATCGCAAAGCTCTGGGAACTCGTGGACGGGGAGGGGGTCACGAAGAAGCTGTGCGCCGCCGTCTCCGCCGAGGAACAGGCCTTTTTGGGCACGGCGCGCCTCGAACAGTGCCTCAAAGAGACGGAGGAGATCGCGGGGGAGCGCAAGTACACCGCCCGCGCCTTTGCGACCCTCCTCAAAAACGGGTTGGAGGCGATGGAGATCTCGATGTTGCCCCGCTATGCCGATACCGTCTTTGTGGGGGACATCACCGAGAGCAAGATCTGCCGCGCGCCCATCCTCTTCTGCGCGGGGCTCACCGAGGGGCTTCCCCTCATCACCGAGGATACCGCCGTTATCACGGACGGCGAGATCGAGAAGTTGAAAACGCTCCAAGTGGAGATCGAACCGGCGATCGCCGTCGTCAACGCCCGTGCGCGCGAGGCGCTCGCGCTCAACCTTCTCGCCTTCTCGGAGCGGCTCTATTTGAGCTGTCCCGCGCGAAAGGGGGAGGGGGAGGCCGTTCCGAGCGAGATCTTCGCCTATGTGAAGGAGGCTTTCGCGCCCCGTTCCCTTCCCGACCTCTTTCCCTATGATTGTTCGGAATACGAGGCGGCGCTCGTGCGTTATTTTGCCGCATGCGACGAAAAAGAATATGCGCAGGGCGGCGCAACGGCTCCCGCTTCCCTCGGGCGCTATCTCGCCCTGAAAGAGGTTTTTGAGAGCGGCGCTTTCGGACATGGTATGGCCATAGATCCCGACGCGCTCCGTTTGCGTGAGCAAAAAGCGGACGTGGAAGAGGCGGGACGGCTCTACTTTGCGGGCGAGATCTCGCCCACCCTCTTGGAGGATTATTTTACCTGTCCCTATAAGAGTTTTGCGGAACGGGCATTGCGCCTCGAACGCCGCGAGGAGCGCGCGCCCTTCGATCCTGCCGATGCGGGAACCTTCATCCATACCGTCCTCGAACGCGCCGCGAAGATGTTCAACACCTTTGCGGATGAGGTCGAATGCGCCGCATATGCGCGGGAGTGCGCCACCGCCCTCTTGGAAGAGCCCCGCTTTTCCTCCCTTGCGGATACCAAGGCGGGCGGATATACGGCAAGGGCGCTTGTGCGCGACGCCGCCTCGGTCGCGGTCGCTTCCTTCCGCCAGCTCGCGGGTTCCCGCTTCCGCGTAAAGGCGACGGAGGCCGAGATCCGTATCCCTGCCCTGCATCTTTTCGGAAAGGCCGACAGGGTGGACAATTCGGAGGGCTCCGTCCGCGTCATCGATTATAAGACGGGCGGGTTCGACGATTCGCCCACCGCCTACTATACGGGGCAGAGGCTCCAACTCGAACTCTATCTCCTCGCAACCGCCGAGGACGGCATGCGCCCCGACGGCGCCTTCTACTTCCCCGCGGCCGACGATTTCACCAAGGAAGAGGACCGCGCGGGCAAGTTCCGCATGAAGGGATTTTTCTGCAACGACCCCGAAGTCGTCGCCGGCATGGATACCTCCCGCGAGGGCGGCAAGAGCGAATTTTTCGAGGGGGGAGAGCGGTCGCAGAAGGGCCTCCCGCGCGAGGAGTTCGAGGCCTTCCTGCGCTATTCTCTCCTCGTTTCAAGTCAGGCCGAGGACGAAATGCGGGCGGGGCATGTCCGCCCTTCGCCCTACGAAAAGGCCTGTGAATACTGCAAACTCAAAGGCATGTGCGCGTTTTCGGGCTCCCCCCGCGGGGAGGATGCCATACGCTGCGCCGAGATCGCCGCGATCGTGCGGGAAAAGGAGAACAAATGAATCTGACAGACCGCCAGCGGGCCGCGATCGATGCGCGCGGCAAAGTCGTCGTCTCCGCCTCCGCGGGAAGCGGAAAGACGCACGTCATGATCGAACGCTTCATCTCCATTCTGAAAAGCGGGGAGGCGAACGTGCGGGAGATCCTTGCCGTCACCTTCACGAATAAGGCGGCGGCGCAGATGCGCGACCGTGCGCGGAGGAAGCTCACCGAGGCCTACCGTGCGGCGGAGGGGAAGCAGCGCGAACGCCTGAAAAAGCAGCTCGAAGATCTTCCCCTTGCCGATATCAGCACCATCCATTCCTTCTGCGGAAGGCTCGTGCGCACCTATTTCTACCTCGTCGGCATCGATCCGCGCTTCACGATCGCAGACGGCGAACAGGCCGAGGGCAGGGCGATCTCTTCCCGCGCGCTCGAAAACGCCTTCGAGAGGGCGTATGAGGAGGACGGGGTGTGGTTTTCCGACCTTCTCGCCGCCTATTTCAAGAAGAAAAAGGACGATTCCCTCCGCAAGATGGTCCTCGACCTCTACGCGAAGATGCGCAACACGGATAGCTATCTCGAAATTCTCGAAAAGACCGCCGCATGGGAGCCCCCCGCATGGGAAGGGGAGGAGCCGTGGGATGCCCGCGCCTTCCTCCTCTCTCATGAGGACGACGCCGCGGCGGAGCTCAAACGTATCCTTTGCTATCTCGCGGACGAGCGCAGGGCCCGCGCTACGGCGATCGTGCGCATGGCCGATCGACTTCTCGACTTTGCCAAGGCGCATGCGCCCCGCGCGGAGGCGTTGATCTGCGCCGCCCGGGAGGCCGCGGAAAAACTTGCGGGGGAGGGGGATCTCTTCGCGATGTACGAAGCGGCGAAAGACTTCGCCCTGCCGAGAAGTCCCGCCCGCCGCTCCTCCGATCCCCCCGAGACGCTGCACGCCATCGGTCAGGCGCAACTTCTCGCAAAACAGGTCAAGGAGCTCTACGCCGACCTTCTCGCCGAGCCCGATTGGCGGGGGGAATTTGCGCACTTTGCCGAGAGCCGCGCCCGTGCCGCCGGGCTCGCCAAACTCGTCCTCATGTACGATGAGGAATACACCCGTCTCAAACGGGAGGCGGGCGTCCTCGACTATGGCGATCTCGAACATCTCGCCCTCGCCGTTCTCAAAAAGGAAGAGGCGCGCGAGGCCGTCCGCAAGACCTACCGCTTTATCTTCGTCGATGAATACCAGGACGTCAACCCCATGCAGGGCGAGATCTTAAAGGCGCTCACGGGGGAAGAACTCTTCGTCGTCGGCGATAAGAAGCAGGCGATCTACGGGTTCCGCGGCAGCCGCACGAGCTATTTTACCGCGATGGAAGAGGAATGCGGCGGGGCCCTTCTCCTCGACAGGAACTTCCGTTCGGCGGAGAACATCCTCGATGCCGTCAACACCGTCTTTACGGCCGTGTTCCGCTCGGCGGCGGACTATCCGCCCATGTCGGGAGGGGACCGCTATGCGGGCCACCGCGGCGAGGTGCTTTTCCACACCGTCGAGAAGGAAAAGCGGGAGAAGAAGGAGCGCGGCATATACAGCGTCGCGGCGGCGGGGGAAAAGAAGCGGAAAAATGCAGTGGCCGATCGCGTGCTTGCCGTCATCAATTCGGAGTGCGGCGCGCAGGGAAGGCCTGCAAAAACTTGGTTCGATGCGGACAGCGGAAGGGAACAGACGGTGGGCTACGGCGACATCGCCGTCCTCGTACGCAAAAATTCGGGCACGGCGGGCGCCATCGTCCGCGCGCTCACCGAAAACGGCATTCCCGTCACTTCGTCCGCAGGGGTCAACATCTGCGACTTTTTCGAGGTGCGTCTCCTCCTCGACTGGCTCTCCTTCCTCGATAACGGCGAGCAAGATATCCCGCTCGCCTCGGCCATGCTCTCGGCCGTGGGCGGGTTTACCGAACGCGAGCTCGCCCTCATCCGCCTGCGGGCCAACGAAAGGCATCTCTATAAGGCCGATTTCCGCACGGCCGCGCGCGCCGTCGCACGCGAAAGAGGGGAGCCGGGCGACCCCCTTCCCGCAAAGCTCAAAGACTTTTTCGCGCGGGCGGAACGGTATGCGATGCTCTCCCGCGTCAAGACTGCCTCCGAGATGCTCTCCATCCTCCTTGCCGACGGACTTGAAGCCCAGATCGCGGGCATGGGTGGGGGGAAAGCCGCGCTGTCACGCGTTCGCCGCCTTTTGGCGGAGAGTGCCGACGCGGGCAATATCCATGAATTTCTGCGCCGTTTGAAGGACGCGAACGAGAAGATCGTGTTTTCCGAAACGGGGGGCGAGGGCGCGGTGCGCGTCTTGACGATGCACGCCGCAAAGGGGCTGGAATTTCCCGTCGTCATCGTGGCCGATCTCGATACCCCCTTCCACGGCGCCGACCGCGACGAGACGATGTGGACGGAGGAATTCGGCATTGCGCCCCGCAGTTTCGACTTCGAAAGTAAGGTGCGCCGCGAGACGCTTGCCCGCCGCGCCGCCGAGATCTGCATGCTCAAAGAGGAAAACGAGGGGGAGCGCAACCTTCTCTATGTCGCAATGACGCGCGCAATGTACCGTCTGCACCTCATTTTCGAGAGCGGAGCGGAGGGGACGGACGGCCTCGGGAATTTCAACTACTTCCCCGACCGCGCAAAAAAACTTGCCGACTTTATCCCGCGCGAGCAGATGCTCTCCCTCCTTGCGCCGCCCCCCGAAGGGGAAAACGCTCTTCCCGCCCGGGAAGTGGATGCGCAAAAGAGCGATCGCGCCGCCGCAGAAAAGATCCGCGCCGCGATAAGGCCCTATCCCTTCGCCGCGGCCACCCTTCTGCCCGTGAAGAGCTCGGCGACGAGCCTCATTCGCGACGTACAGGCACAGGAAGAAAAACGGGGGTACCATGTCCGCGACGACGATGAAAAAGAGTCGCTTATCTCGGACATGGATGCCGTCTTTTCCACCGAGACGGGGCTCGCCTATCATGCCTTCTTGGAACATGTGCGCTTCGGCGCGGACGCCCGCGAAGAGCTTTTCCGCATGGAAGAAGAGGGCCTTCTTTCAAAGGAGCAGATCGCCTTGCTCGACGGGGAACGCCTCGCCGCCATCATGCAGATGCCCCGCCTCAAAGACTTGACGGGCAGGCGCGTCTGGCGCGAACAGCAGTTCCTCGTTTCCCTTCCCGCCGCCCCATTCTACGAGGGGGGAGAGGGCGACGAGGTCATCTTTCAGGGCGCGATCGACCTCCTCGCCGAGGACGAAGGGGGATATCTCATCGTCGACTATAAGTTCTCTTCCCGCGACAGGGCGGGCATCCAAGCGCACTATGCGCCGCAGATCAAGCTCTATAAGATGGCCGTCGCGAAGATCATGCACGTCCCCGAAGAGGGGGTACGCGCGGTCATTCTGAACATCGCGAGCCTCGAAGAGATCCCCATGTGACAAATTCTCGCAAATTTCGACACGGAATGCCTTTCCCGGGGAATAAATTTGGGCTATCCTTGAATGGGAGCTCAACATGGAAGCATTTCAAACCGTCATCGAGGCTTTTGCCGCCATCCCCGCATGGGTGCCGATCTTTCTCTACCCCGCCGTCCTCATCGTCTTTACCGTCCTCATCCTTCTTTTGGGCGGGAGAAGGGCATACCCCTACGTCGCCGTCTCCCTCGGGGGCGCGGCCTTTACCCTTCTCGCATGCAAGGGCGACCTCGGCGCGGCCTTCGCCTTTCTCGGACTGTACGCTGCGCTCGCGGCGCTTTTGAAACTTCTCTTCCTCCTTCCGCCCGTGAAGCGCAAGAAGGGGCCTAAACTTTCGCGCGACGAGCGCATATATCGGAAATTCCGCGCGGCGCCCGCCGAAAAACCCGACCCCGCCCCGCCAAAAGTGTGCAAGTTCGAAGAGGAACAGCCCGTATGCTCGGCCGAGGAGAGCGGCATGCAGCTCAAATATGCCGAAGAGCTCCTCGCCCGCCTCAAAAAATCCCCCCTCGCCCCTTCCGACCGTCTGGAAGCGGAGGCCCTATCCCGTTCGATCGGGGCATACCGCTCCAAGCCGCTCACGGAGGGGGAGATGAACGCACTTGGCGACTGCCTCGCCTCCGTTTTGAAGATGACGGCCAAATATAAATTATGAAAAAAAAGCAAATGCGCCGCGCGGCTTTGGGCCGTGCGGCGCATTCGTTACTTGGCTTAAAACACCGTCAAAGTGTTCACGGCGAGGGCGAGCAGGCGGCCCGCACGGCGGGCGCGGGCGAGCACCGCGGGCGTGATGCGTTCCCCCGCAAGGGCGATCGCGATGCCATAGTCGTCGTACACGCTCTTTTTGACCTTCCTCCCCAAGAGATTGGTATGGTTCAAAAGTTGGATAGAATGGGTTTTAGAAGGGGCTGCCTCGGACATGGTAGCCTCGTTTTTCGTCTTTTGTACGGGCATGGGCGCCTCGGCGGGCGCCACCGAAGGCGCAAGTTCCTCTGCGGCGGTCGGCTGTTTGACGGGGCGAGGGCGGGCCGTGCGGGGCGCCGCCGTCTTGCATTTTCCGCTGCCCCTGGCCGCGGCATCGCGCGCGTCCTTATCGAGGTATAACACGATATGTTCCCCGAAAACGGCGCACGAGGCGGCCGCAGTCGTTCGAACGCCCTCCTTGGTGACGACGAGGATGGCCTCGGCCCCGTCGCCCGTGAGCAGGTCGCACACCGTGCCGAGATATTCCCCCGTATAGGCGTAGATCTCCTTGCCGATGGGCGCTTCCACCCCCGTGGGCGCGGAAATGCGCGCCCTGCCCGCAATGACGGCGTCGCCCAAAGAGAGGATCGCCCGCGCGGGGATGATAAATTCTTCCTCCTCGCCGTCCGCGCCGACGAGGCAGGCGAGCCTTGTGAGATCTTTGGTGGGGCGGGCCGCGGTGATGTATCCGTAGGCCTCGCCCGAAGGGGAGAGAACGGGTTTTCCGATGAGACTTGAAAGTTGCATAATTACCTCTTTGCCCTAATGGTATGCCCTCCCGTGCACTTGGAATCGCACAATTTTTGTATAAGGAGCGAAAATTTTGGCGAAAGCGCTCCCAGCCGTTTTGCAAGAAGGGGCGATTTTGATAATTTCACTTGACAGACGCCGCCATCGGTTGTACAATGGGGAATGCAAAAACAAGGGGAAGGGTATGGAAAGCGAAATCTACGAAAGCACTCCCAAGCGGAGATCGAAGGCGTACAAGCAATTTTTGAAGGACGTCGCGGCGGAATACAACGGGAACGGCAAGCCCACCGTGCTCATGGTGTGCGATACCTTCTTCCCCGTGTTCGACGGCGTCATCAACGTCCTTGATAACTATTGCAAGAATTTGAAGGAGCATGTGAACGTCCTCGTCCTCGTGCCCGCCTACCGCGGCCGCGTGTATGTGAGGGATTACCCCGTCATCGGCGTCCCCAACCTCTACTCCAAAAAGTTAGGCTACAACGTCGTCCTTCCCGGGGCGGCAAGGTGCTATAAAAAGTTCTTTTCCTCGGTGAGGATCGACCTCATCCATTGCCATTCGCCCTTCTTCCTCGGCCGCATCGCGCTGCGCATGCACAAGAAGAAGGGGATCCCCATGGTCACCACCTTCCATTCGCAGTACAGGCAGGACTTTGTGAAATATGTGGGCGAAGGCCCGCTCACGAACTTCC
Organism: uncultured Clostridia bacterium; assembly: GCA_947625555.1. Taxonomy (GTDB): domain Bacteria; phylum Bacillota; class Clostridia; order Christensenellales; family Borkfalkiaceae; genus Gallimonas. The sequence goes on from CANQOT010000023.1 coordinate 14,290, forward strand.
TCATGCGCTTCATCATGAAGGTCTTTTCGGGCAGCGACGAACTCTGGACGATGCAACCCGCCGTGGGGGAGGTCGCGCGCAGCTACGGCTACGAGGGGAAGATGCGCTTTTTGCCCAACGCCACCGTCTTTCGCGAATCGGAAGATTATGAGCGGGAACGCCTTCTCGCCCGTGAAAAATTCGATGCGGACGGCGACCTTCTCTTCATCTTCGTGGGGCGCCTCGTCGCGCAAAAGAATATCCTCTTCCTCGCCGAAGTGCTGGGCGAGCTCAAACGCCGCGGCCTTGCCTTCCGCATGCTCTTTGTGGGGGAGGGGCCCGACCATGTCAAGCTCGTCAAAAAACTCAAAGAGGAGGACGTCGAGGATAGGTGCACCTTCGTGGGGCACGTCTCCGACCGCTCCGTCCTCGAAGAGATCTATGCGGCAGCCGACCTCTTCCTCTTCCCCAGCCTCTACGATACGAACAGTCTCGTGCAGGTGGAGGCGGCCTCCCGCTTTACGCCCACGGCGTTCGCGGCGGGGAGCACCACGTCGTGCAATGTGACGGACGGGGTGAACGGCTACATCTTCCCCTGCGAGAGGGAGGCCTTCGCCGAAGGCGTCATGCAGGCCGTTGCCGACCGCGAAAAGCTCGAAGAGATGGGCAAAAACGCCCACCGCGACCTCTATATCACGTGGGAGGGCGTCGTCGCCCGCGCCGAGGCGTACTACCGTGAGATCATCGCCGCCCGAAAGTAGAGCGGACAAGCGAAAAACAGGGCCCCTCGGGGCCCTGTTTTTATGATATCCGAAGGGTCAGTTGCGGACATGGTATGCCCGTTTTTTATGAAAGGATCAAAATTCCGTTGGGTTCGAGAAGGCCGCGAGCGCACTTTCTCGCAAAGAGGGGCGTCCTCTCGGGGACGGGTACGGGCGCAGTCCCCGCATTGAGAAGGACTTCGAGCGTCCCCGCTTGCGTTTTCCATGCGTAGCGGATGAGGCGGGGGAACCTTTCGTCGTAGGAAAAGGCGGGCACGCCCTCCCCGCAAAAGAAGTTCTTCCGCATGGCGATGAGGGCCTTGACCTGCGCGATGATGTCGTCGCATTTTCCGCTTTCGATATCGTCCCACGGCATCGGGCGGCGGTTATCGGGGTCGTATCCGCCCGCGAGGGCCGCTTCGGTGCCGTAATAGATGCAGGGAGAGCCCGGCATCGTCATGAGCAGGGCGAGTTGCTGGAAGAAGATATCGAGATCCCCGCACCGCGTGTAGGCGCGCATGACGTCGTGCGAGTCGATGAGGTTGAAGAGCGCCCTGCCGACCTGCGCGTAGTACATCGTGTAGATCCTGCCGAGCGCGTAGCCCAGATCGCGCGAGGTGAGCGTTCTGTCCAACCAAAAATCGTTGATGCTCTGCAAGAAGGGATAGTTCATAACGGAATCGTATTCCCCGCCGACGAGCCACGGCAAGCTGTCGTGCCAGATCTCGCCGAGGAGAAAGACATCGGAGGAGATCGTTTTGAGCGCGGCCCGCAAACGCGCGAGGAAGGCGTGCGAGACCTCGTTGCCCACGTCGAAGCGGATGCCGTCGATGTGCCATTTTTCCAGCCAATTCTTACAGATATTTGTGAAATACGCGATGACTTCGGGGTTATTCGTGTTGAGTTTGGGCATATAGGCCGCAAAGGCGAAGGAGTAGTATCTTCCGTCGTGGGTGCCCGCGCCCTCCTTCCAAAAATCCTTTTCGCCGTTTATGAAGTACCAATCGAAGTACTTTGAGTTTTTTCCCTTTTCGACGACGTCCCGCCACGCAAAAAAGTCTGTGCCGCTGTGGTTAAAGACGGCGTCGAGCATGACGCGGATACCGAGGCTATGCGCCCGCTCGACGAGCGCGATGAGATCTTCCTCCGTGCCGAGGTCGGGGTCGATCTCGGTATAGTCCGCCGTGTTGTACTTGTGATGGGTGTTGGAGCGGAAGATGGGGGTGAGGTAGATGCCCGTGACGCCGAGCTCTTTGAGGTAGGGCAGCTTTTCGGTGATGCCGCAAAGGTCTCCGCCGTAAAAATCGTTGTGGACGATGTGTCGGATATCCTTCCACGCCCGCAGACGCTTGCTGTGCGGGCGGGAGGGGTCGCCGCGGCGGAAGCGGTCGGGCATGATCTGATACCAAACCGTCTTTTCCGCCCACGCGGGGATCTCAAAGACGTCGGCGCTATTGAGCCACGGGAAGCGGAACCACTGCTTCATGCGCCCTTCCCGCTCCCATTCGTCGGGCTTGTAGATGCGGTCCTCGGCGAGGACCACCGTCTCGCCCTCGCCGCTTATTTCGAAGTAATACTGTTCGCGCTTGAAGGGCGGCTTGATACGCGCATACCAAATGCGGGTGTATTCGAGTTCGGCGAGGGGGCGCATCTCTGTGCGCTTGCCCTTCCACGGTCCCCCGTGGGAAATATAGGGGTCGTCGTGGATGAGGACGGCGCTTTCAACATCCTTCCCCGTTGTCAGGCGCACCTCGATCTCGTCCGCGCTCACCGCATAGCAATCGGTGAAGGCGCAGCGGTGGCGGATAGCGGCATAGTTCATGGCCTTTCTCCTCGAATGGGTTTTGTATGCAGTTTATCATACTTTGTCCCGAGCCGCAAGGGGGCGGGCGCAAATCGTGCCGAAAAAGAAGATTTTCCTTGACAGCGCGCCTTATTTCAAGTAAAATAAATATATGATAATTTTAGGGCTCGACCCCGGCTACGGCACGATGGGGTACGGCGTCATCGAGAAGGACGCCCGCGGGAACTGCTCGCCCGTGGACTATGGCGTCGTCAAGACGCCGGCGAGCGAAAACTTCGCCGTCCGCCTCTGCATTTTAGAGGAGGGCGTCAATGCGCTCTTCGATAAATTTCACCCCGAAGAGGCTGCCATGGAGGAGCTCTTCTTCTCCAAGAACGTGACGACGGGCATTGCCGTCGCCCATGCGCGCGGGGTGATGCTTCTCACCTGCAATAAGCGTTGCGGGAGGATTTTCGAATACACGCCCAACCAGATCAAACAGGCGCTCACGGGCTGGGGGGGCGCCGATAAGGTGCAGATGATGCGGTGTGTACAATCCCACCTGCGCCTGAAAGCCATTCCCCGTCCCGACGACGCCGCCGATGCGCTCGCCGTCGCCCTCTGCCACGCGTTCACCAACCGTTTCGCAGGACTTTTCGGGGTGAAATAGGGGGACGCTTTGCCACATGCTTCCAATGACTTGCGCGAGCAGGGTTCCCCTGCGCTGCGCGCCCCAATTTGCCAAGCCACCGCACGCTTGATGTCTTTGAGAACATACAAGCGCAGCGGCCGACGAGGCTTTGAGACGTCAATACTTAACCCCTCGCAAATTTCTTTGCCCGCATTTTGCCCCGCAGGGAGCTTCTGAAATAAAGAAATTTGCGAAATCTTAAAGGAGTTTTATGATTGGTTATCTGAAAGGAAAAGTGAAGTATATATCGCCCGACTATGTGCTTTTGGAAGTGGGCGGCGTGGGGTACGAGGTCGTCTGTTCGGGCGCGGCGTTTTCCCGCCTTTCGGGCGTGAAGGCGGGCGAAGAGGGGGAGGTCTACACCTATTTGCAGGTGAAGGAGGACGGATTTACCCTCTTCGGCTTTGCCGATCCCGCCGAGAAGGAGCTTTTCTTGCGCCTCACTTCGGTGCAGGGAGTGGGCGCGAAGATGGCCATCGCCATCCTCTCCTCCATGCGCCCGTACGAGGTCTCCGAGGCCATCGCCATGGCCGACGCAAAGCGGCTGGCGGCGGCGAAGGGGGTGGGCAAGAAGCTCGCAGAGCGCATCATTCTGGAACTTCACGGCAAGATCTCCGCGGACGAGCTTTTGGGCAGCGATACGGTGGGCGGGAGGGTTTCTGTGCCTACCATGTCCGAGGATGACGATGCAGTTTCCGCCCTCATGGGGTTGGGATTCACCAAGCAGGAGAGCGCGCAGGCAGTCGCCCGCGCCAAGAGCGGGGGCGCAAAAACGGTGGAGGAGATCATCTCCGCCGCGCTTCGGGGAATGTAACACAGGCAGGAGAGAGGTATGTTTGACGACGACGAAACTTTCGAAGAGGGCAGGCTCCTTGCGAGCACGAAGAGCGAGTACGACATCGAGGAAAATATCCTTCGCCCCAAGACGATGGAGGAATACGTCGGGCAGGACAAGGTGAAGGAGAACCTCGCCGTCTATATCGCCGCGGCAAAGGCGCGCGGCGAGTCCCTCGACCACGTTCTCTTATATGGGCCTCCCGGCCTCGGCAAGACGACGCTCGCCCATATCATCGCGAACACGATGGGCACGCAGATCAAGGTCACGAGCGGGCCGGCCATCGAGCGTTCGGGCGACCTCGCGGCCATTCTCACCAACCTCAACGAGGGGGATATCCTCTTCATCGACGAGATCCACCGCCTCAACCACCAGGTGGAGGAGATCTTATATGCCGCCATGGAGGACTACGCCCTCGATATCATCGTGGGGAAGGGCCCCTCGGCGCGCAATATCCGCTTTTCGCTCAAACGCTTCACCCTCATCGGGGCGACGACGCGCGCGGGCATGCTCTCTTCGCCCCTGCGCGACCGCTTCGGCATCATGTGCCGCTTGGATATGTACACCCCAGAAGAGCTCAAACGCATCGTCGACCGCTCGGCAAAGACGCTCGGCATCTCCATCGAGGAGGGGGGCGCCTACGAGATCGCGAGAAGGTCGCGCGGGACGCCCCGCATTGCGAACAGGCTCTTAAAACGGGTGCGCGATTTCTCCGCCGTCATGGGGAGCAGCGCGGTCTCAAAGCGGGACGCCGAAGAAGCCCTTCGCCGCATGGAGATCGATGCGCTCGGCCTCGACGAGACGGACAGGAACCTTCTTCGCGCCCTCATCGAAAAGTTCAACGGCGGGCCCGCGGGGCTGGATACCCTCGCCGCGACCATCAACGAGGACGTGGGCACCATCGAAGATATCTACGAGCCCTATCTTTTGCAACTCGGCTTCATTGCCCGCACCCCGCGCGGCAGAGTGTGCCTCAAAGGGGGCTACGAGCACATGGGCGTCAAAATGCCCGAAGCGGTGCGCCGCCAGATGAGCGTATTCGATAAAGACTGACTATGAAAACCTCGGATTTTTACTACGATCTGCCCGAAGAGCTCATCGCCCAAACCCCTTCAGAGCCGCGCGATTCGTCGCGGCTTTTGGTCTATCACAGGGATACAAAACAGATAGAGCACAAGATCTTCCGCGACGTCGAAGGCTATCTCAAAGCGGGCGACGTGCTCGTTGTAAACCGCACGCGCGTGCTCCCCGCGAGGCTCTTTGCCCATACCATGTCGGGGGGAAGGGTGGAAGTTTTGCTCTTGAAGCGTCTCGACCTCGATACATGGGAGGCGCTCGTAAGGCCGGGCAAAAAGTGCAGGGCGGGCACAAAACTCACCGTCAGCGAGGAGCTCTCCCTCGAAGTGCTCGGCGTGACCGAGACGGGCGAGCGCCATATCAAATTCTTCTATGAAGGCGCGTTCGAGGACGTTCTCTCCCGCGCGGGCAGTATGCCTTTGCCGCCCTATATCCACGAAAAACTTGCCGATCCCGAACGCTACCAGACGGTGTATTCCAAGGAGAACGGCTCGGCCGCCGCGCCCACCGCGGGATTGCATTTCACCCCCGAACTTTTGCAAAAGATCGAGGAGAAGGGCGTCGAAGTGGTCGAAGTTCTGCTCCATGTGGGGCTGGGGACCTTCCGCCCCGTCAAGGTGGAAAACGTCGAGAGCCACGTGATGCATAGCGAATACTACGAGGTCTCCGAGGAGGCGGCCGAGACGATCAACCGTGCCAAAAAAGAGGGGAGACGCATCATCTGCGTGGGGACGACTTCGGTGCGCACCTTGGAGACCGTCGCCGATGAAGAGGGCCTCGTCCATGCGGGGAAGGGCGAAACGAGCATTTTTTTGTACCCCCCTTATAAAATGAAGTGCGTCGATGCGCTCATCACCAACTTCCACCTGCCCGAGAGCACACTCTTGATGCTTGTGAGCTGCCTCTGCTCGCGGGAAGAGATCTTACATATTTATGAAGTGGCAGTCAAGGAGCGCTATCGCTTTTTCTCTTTCGGCGACGCGTGCTTGTTTCTATAAGGGGCTACGCTGTCATTCCGAGGGCGAAGCCCGAGAGAATCCCCTTAATGAAAACTCGGACTCTGTATCAGGGGATACACTCGCCGCCTACGGCGGCTCGGTATGACAGTCTGCGATTGTTCCATGCTGTCATTTCGAGGCATGGATTACGCTGTCATTCCGAACTAGCTCTGCGGGTGAGAGAAATCCCCTTAATGAAAACGCGGACTCCGTATCAGGGGATACACTCGCCGCCTACGGCGGCTCGGTATGACAGTCTGCGATTGTTCCACGCTGTCATTTCGAGGCATGGATTACGCTGTCATTCCGAGGGCGAAGCCCGAGAGAATCCCCTTAATGAAATCACGACGCGAGGAGAACGCGATGTACTTTGTTTATATCATGACAAACGTGCATAACACAACGCTCTATGTCGGTGTGACGAACGATCTTATGCGGCGCGTCTACGAACACAAACACGAGGTCAACAAGGGATTTACGCAACAGTACCAACTGCATAAATTGATTTATTTTGAAACTTTTTTCGTGGTGGAGGACGCAATCGCCCGAGAAAAGCAACTCAAAAAATTGTCGCGCAAAAATAAAAAAAAGCTGATCGGGGAAGCGAACCCGACTTGGGAGGATATCCCGTGCGAATGAGCGGCGGACTTCGTATGAGGGGATACACTCGCCGTCTACGGCGGCTCGGTATGACAGGTTTAACAAGACGGCTCGGGTACGCGGGTGACGCTGTCATTCCGAGGCTCGCAGA
>CANQOT010000024.1 GCA_947625555.1 uncultured Clostridia bacterium
TTGCCCCCCCCCCCCCCCCCCCCCTGTCAAGAGTTTTTGTAAAAATTTTTTGATTTTTTCTAAAAATTTTTTTTGAGGGGTGGGGGTGGGGGGCTGTTAGGGGGGAAAATTATGAAAAAAGAGAAGAAAAAAGGCTCCTCCGTGGGAGGAGCTGTCTCGCGTGGGCGAGACTGAGGTGGGGCGAGCTATCATTTCGTCATGTTGAGCCGCGCGGTACGCGCGTGTCGAAACATCTCCGCATTATAATAAGGAGATTCCTCGACTACGCTCGGAATGACGTGATTAGAATGTCACCCCACCCCCCTACCCCCCTCCCATGGAGGGGGCAAAGATTCACTCACCGCCTACGGCGGTTCGGAATGAGGGCATGACCTGCCCCCGTTTACGGGGGCGGGTGGCGAACGTAGTGAGACAGGTGGGGGCGGGCTATCATTTCGTCATGTTGAGCCGCACGGTACGCGCGTGTCGAAACATCTCCTTATTTTTATAATGCGGTGACCCTTCGACAGGCTACTTCGCCTTCGGCTCGTGCCGACCTTGGATAATCAATAGAAGCCGCGGTCGGGGCGGAATGACGTGATTAGAATGTCACCCCACCCCCCTACCCCCCTCCCATGGAGGGGGCAAGATTCACTCACTGCCTACGGCGGTTCGGAATGAGGAAAAGAATAAGAAAAAAGGCTTCGGAGAAGCCTTTCTTAAATGATTATTGTCGCGAATATTCCTTTATATTTTAGCAACGCCCGTTTTGCGCGCGGCAGAGGAGACCGCCTTCGCCACCGCTTCGTGGGCAGTCAGGTCGTAGGCGTAAGGCAAAATATGATCGGGGGAAAGCTCCCCTTCGGGCACACAGGCTGCGATCGCCTGCGACGCCGCAAACATCATCTCGAAATTGATCTTCCTCGCCCGCACGTCGAGTGCGCCGCGGAAGAGCCCGGGGAAGACGAGCACGTTGTTGATCTGGTTGGGCTTCTCGGAAGAGCCCGTTCCGACGACGGCCGCCCCCGCTTCCAAGGCGTCCTCTCTTGAAATTTCGGGCGTGGGATTGGCGCAAGCGAACACCACGGCTCCCCTTGCCATCGCGCGGACCATCTCCTTCGTCACGCAGTCGGGGCCCGAGACGCCGATGAACACGTCTGCCCCCTTCATGGCATTCATGAGCGGGCCTTTGAGCTTGCGGCGGTTGGTGAGGCGCGCGATCTCGGCCTTCGCCTCCGTGAGGGAGCCGTCCCCCTCGCAGAGAATGCCCTGACGGTCGCAGAGGACGACGTCCCCCGCCCCCATCTTCATGAGGAACTTCGCGATGGCGATCCCCGCCGCCCCCGCGCCGTTGATGACGATGTGCACCTCTTCGAGCTTCTTCCCCACGAGTTTTAAGGCGTTGAGCAGGGCGGCCGCGGTGACGACGGCAGTGCCGTGCTGGTCGTCGTGAAAGACGGGGATATCGAGGTCCTCGATGAGCCGCCTTTCGATCTCGAAACAGCGGGGCGCGGCGATGTCTTCCAAATTGATGCCGCCGAAGGAGCCCGCCAAAAGTTCGATGGTGCGGATGATCTCTTCCGTATCCTTGGAGCGGATACAAAGAGGTATGGCGTCCACCCCGCCGAACGCCTTGAAGAGAGCGCACTTGCCCTCCATGACGGGCATACCCGCCTCGGGACCGATGTCTCCCAGCCCCAAAACGGCCGTTCCGTCGGTGATGACGGGCACGGTGTTCCAACGGCGGGTGAGGTCGAAACTTTTCTCCACGTCCTCGTGGATGGCGAGGCAGGGCTCGGCGACGCCGGGCGTATAGGCGAGGGAGAGCTTTTCGCGGCTGTCCACTTCCACGCGGGGGACAACTTCGATCTTCCCCCTCCACTCTCCGTGTTTTTTGAGCGATTCTTCCCGATAATTCATGAGATCCTCTATTTTATGTACCTTTCGAGCCGCGATGCAAGCAGCGCCGCGACAAAGAGTTTGATGGCGTCGGGGATGAGGAAGGGCGTCACGCACAGGGCGATCGCGCTCCCCACCGAGGCGCTGTTCATCAGGACGAACCACACCGTCCCGAAGAGGTAGCACAGGGCGAGCCCGAGAATATTCGCCGCGTAAAAGATGCCAAAGCGCGCCCACTTATTTTTGACGGGGATCAGCTTGAAGAGGGCGGGGACGAGCACGGCGAAGAAGAAGCCGAAGATATAGCCGCCCGTCGGGCCGAGGAGCGCGGCCGTTCCCGCCTTAAAGCCCGAGAACACGGGAATGCCGACAAGGCCCATCAAGATGTAGACGGCAACGGTCGCGAGCGAGCGCTTCCACCCGAGGAGCGCCCCGATAAAGCAGACGGCGAAGGTTTGCAGGGTGAAGGGAACGGGCCCGAACGGAATGGTTACCCAAGCGCAGACGGCGATGATGGCGACGGAGAGCGCGATGTAGGCAATCTCCCGCGCTACGCTCTTTGCCCTCTTTGTGGGTGTAGTATTTTTCATAGATAACAGTATATCATAATTTTTCTGTTTTGTCAAATATGTCATCCCGCCCCGCGTGGCATTTATGCGGTGACAGCTTCCCCCTTCATAAGGGGGAAGCCTTGCGAACTGCCTCAACAAAAGGTATGCGGGCAAATCTTACGAAAAAGGCTTGCATCTGCCCTTGAATTGTGCTATACTGAACCTACCACACAAATTGAATAAAATTGAAGTTATAGGGTCACAATCCTTCGGCATTGTGTATCTCTTTTCCCTATGCTTCAATAACTGCATATTTCAATTTGTGTGGTAACAAATTCGGAGATACCATGCAAGTGTGTTTCCGAGTTTGGGAACACACTTTTATTTTATAAGGAGAACATTTATGAAAAAGAAACAAACCGAAAACAGTGCAAAAAGGGCTTCTTCCCTTATTCGTGGCAGACTTGCCCAAAAGATCGCCGCCCTTTCTTTGGCGGGCGCGATGGCGTTTCCCCTCGCCCTTTCGCTCGGCGCGTGCGGCGAAAATAACCAAAACAATACCACCAACTCCAACGGCAATCAAACGCAACATGGAACCACAAATTACAGCCAATATAGCAAACTTTTGCAGGACGTTTTGAACAACCCTGAGTATGACGAACTATATAGGCAATACGAAAGTGGGGAAATGTTTGAAAACTGCGAATTTTTTGATTCGGGCGTAAACCAACTGGAAGCAATACCTTATGATTTTTTAGCCGCAAAAGACGAAGATGTTGAAAGTATTAAAATTAGGGCAGTTCGTGCAAATTCCATGTTATATACACTCGAAGACGAAAAAAACTATATTTACGATAAATTGGATCTTACTTATAAAGTAGAAGGGGGTGAAAATTATATAAATCAATACCTTCTAAAATACAAAATTAGTGAGCAAGAACTTAAAGATTTAACCATGCTATACGAAGGTGACTATTACCAAGGTCCAATTATGTTCCAATATCTTGCAAGCCAGAGAGAGCCGGAAGTTGTTGCAGAATTTAGCATATACGAAGACACATACAAAAGTTTTATAAAAACACTAAATTCTCTTTATGTCATACCTGAACTTTTGGGCAATAAAGTGAGCAGTTTTGTAGTGACCGGTTTGGAGCCAAACGACCAACAAGAAGGATTTTATCACATGTATTTAAACGCCATATCTGAAGATACTTCAAACTCGCACGTTGCAAAAAGAACAATTGCTCCAATTTATTTAAGTTTAACATCGGGGTGCAGAGTGGAATATGGCAATGGAATTTTACATTGCGACTATACAAATCTTATTAATTTTCAAACCACAACGTGCAACACAATTACGTATTTTATATTGGCTGTCGGCTTTAAAAATTTCAAAACAAAGCTATAAAACAGCGCGCCGCACTTTGCATGGCTCCTCCGTGGGAGGAGCTGTCGCGCGAGAGCGCGACTGAGGTGGGGCATATTTTGAACGTCACCCCACCCCCTATATTCCCCCTCCCATGGAGGGGGCAACGGACTGCGTATTAGGGGATTCTTCGCTTCGCTACTTCGTGCCGTTGGCACTCGTGCCGCGCTTAGTAGACAATAGTCGCGCAGGGCAGAATGACGCTTGATACACCATGCGCACAAGGCAGAACGACGCTTACCACCACTCCCCCACTCGTCACGGCAAAGCCGTGACACCCGCCCCCGTAAACGGGGGCAGGTCACATTAGAAAAGGCGCGCCGCGAAAGCGGCGCGCCGATTTGTTCTTTTCTTACAAATACTTTTTAAGGTCCTCTACCCGATCGAGCGCTTCCCAAGGGAAGGCGTCGCGGCCGAAATGGCCGTAGGAGGAGGTCGCCGCGTAGATGGGTGCGCGGAGGCCCAGCTTCTTAATGATCGCCGCAGGACGGAGATCGAACTCCTTTTTCACGATCTCCGCCATCTTGTCGTCGGAGAACTTGCCCGTGCCGAAGGTATCCACAAAGACGGATACGGGGCGGGCGACGCCGATCGCATAGGCTACTTGCAATTCCATCTCGTCGGCGAGCCCCGCCGCGACCATGTTCTTGCAGATATAGCGCGCCATGTAAGTTGCGCTCCTGTCCACCTTCGTCGCATCTTTCCCCGAGAAAGAACCGCCCCCGTGCGGCGCTCTGCCGCCGTATGTATCGACGATGATCTTTCTGCCCGTGAGCCCCGAATCGCCCTCGGGCCCGCCGATCTCGAACCTGCCCGTCGGGTTGATGAAATACTTGGTATTTTCGTCGAGAAGCTCTGCAGGAATAACCGCCTTTACGACGAGCTCCTTCATATCCCGTTCGATCTCCTCGTGCGAAACGTGGGTGTTATGCTGGGCGGAGATGACGACGGTATCCACGCGCACGGGCTTTTTGCCGTCGTATTCGACGGTGACCTGCGTCTTTCCGTCGGGGCGGAGATAGTCGACGAGCTTTTCCTTGCGGATTTGTGCCAAACGGTATGCGAGCTTGTGGGCAAGCACGATGGGCAGGGGCATGAGCTCCTCCGTCTCGCGGCAGGCATAGCCGAACATCATGCCCTGATCGCCCGCGCCGATGAGGTCGCTCTCCTCGCCGCCCGCCTTCTTCTCCTGCGACTCGTCGACGCCGAGCGCGATATCCGCACTCTGCCCGTGAACGAGCTCGATGACGCGGCAGGCGTCGTATGCAAAACTGCCGTGGACATAGCCGATCTCCTTGATGACGCGGCGGGCGACCGCCTCATAGTCCACTTTGGCGTTGGCCGTCACTTCCCCCGTGATGAAGAGGGTGTTGTAGGCGGCGCAGCATTCCACCGCCGCGCGGGTGTTGGGGTCCTGCGCGAGGAGTTCGTCGAGAATGCTATCCGAAATGCGGTCGCAAACCTTATCGGGATGGCCTTCCGTCACGCTTTCGCTGGTAAAAAATCTTCTCATAAAATTCATCCTTTTTGTTAGCCCTATCATTATAAACGGATCGCACCCAAAAGTCAACAAATCGGGTTGCAATTCTTGAAGATCCATGGTATAATTTTTGCATGCGGTGTACCCTTTGCCCCCTCAAATGCGGGGCGGACAGAGAAAAAGCGGCGGGGCGGTGCGGCGTGAAGGGGCTCACGGTCGCAAAGTACTACCTGCACCCCTTCGAGGAGCCCCCCATCTGCCATACAAACGGCGCAGGGGCGGTCTTTTTTGGCGGCTGCTCGCTGCGCTGCGTCTTTTGCCAAAACTATGAGGTCTCGCGCGCAGAGCGCGGGAAGGCGGTCTCGACCCGAGAACTTGCCGAAATTTTTCGCGAGCTCGAAGAGGCGGGCGCGGACTGTATAGACCTCGTTACCGGGGACCATGTCGCGGATCGGCTTGCAGAAACGCTCTCTTTGTATAAACCGAACATCCCCGTCGTGTTCAATTCGGGCGGGTACATCTCCATGCGGGCGATGGACCTTTTGGAGCCCTTTGTGGATATCTGGATGCCCGACTGCAAATTCTTCTCGAAGAAGCTCTCAAAACGCTATACGGGGCGAGAAAATTACTTCGAGGTCGCCTCCGCGGCCATTGCGCGCATGGCAAAAAAGCCCGTCCGATGGGACGGGAACAGGCTGCTTTCGGGGATCATGGTGCGGCATTTGGTTCTGCCCGGGTGCACGTCCGATTCCCTCAAAATTTTGGACTTTTTGAAGGGCGTTTTGCCCGAGGGGGTCCCCCTTTCGCTTATGCGGCAATATACGCCCATGGGAAATATCGAGGACTTCCCCGAACTTCAACGCAAGGTCACGGGGCGGGAATACCGCCGCGTCGTGGGCTATGCCCTGTCGCTCGGGTTTTCCAACCTCTATACGCAGGGAAAGGAGAGTGCGGAACTGGCTTTTGTGCCCGACTGGGACTATTGACCCACCCACTCGTCCTTGATCTTTACAAGCCGCTTTGCGAGCTTCGCAACGTCTGCGGGCTGTGCGCTTTTGAGCTCCTCCTCGAGGGTACGCACGGCGTCTTTCTTCTTCATACCCATAGTTTTTGCGCGGAGAGTAAACAATTATGCTCGTCACCTTTCACAACGTAACATTCGGATATGACGGCGTGCCCAAGATCGTTCGCGCCGATTTTTCCGTCAACGAAGGCGAGCGCATCGGCTTTATCGGCGGCAACGGCGAGGGAAAAACCACCCTTCTGCGCCTGCTCCTCGGCGAACTTATCCCCGACGAGGGCGAGGTGACCGTCAAAAACGGCATTCGCATCGGGTACCTGCCGCAGGTGGGCGGATTTGAATCGGAGCTGACCGTCTATGGCGCGATGAAGGAGGTTTTCCGCGAGGACGAGGAGCTCATCTCCCGCCTTCGCGAGACACAGCAAAAACTCGAAACCGCGACGGAGGAGGAGATGCGCGTCCTCTCCGCACGTATCGAGAGCCTCGAAAAACGCATTGCGGCGAGGGACAGCTACACCTTCGAAGTGCGCATCAAAACGGTGCTCGGCGGCATGGGGTTTGAAGGGGTCTTGACGCAAAAGGTGGCTACCATGTCCGGGGGTGAGCGCACAAAATTGAAACTTTGCCGCCTTCTTTTGGAACAGCCCGAGCTCCTCATTTTAGACGAGCCGACCAACCATTTGGACGTCAAGACCTTGTTCTGGCTCGAGGAGTATCTTTCCGCCTACAAAGGAGCGCTCCTCATCGTCTCGCACGACCGGTATTTCCTCGACAGGCTCACGACGCGGACGTTGGAGCTCGACCGCGGGCGGCTCTCCTCCTACAAGGGCAACTATTCGAAATATAAGATCTTGCGCGAAGAGCGATACAAAGAGGAGGTGCGCGCCTTCGAGCGGCAGCAGGAAGAGATCGCGAAACTGCAAGACTATGTCGACCGCGACCTCGTCCGCGCGACGACGGCAAAGAGCGCGCTCTCGCGCGTGAACAGGTTGGAGCGAATGGACCTTCTCGAAAGACCCCTTTCCCCCATTCGGCCGCCGCGCTTTCGCTTCGAGACGGAGGAGAAGCCCTATGAGAAGGTGATCTTCGCCGAGAAATTCGACTTGAAAGCCGAGGAGAAAGTTCTCCTCAAAGAGGCGTCGCTCACCCTCATGCGGGGGGAGAAGTGCGCGCTCGTCGGCGAGAACGGAACGGGGAAGAGCACCCTCTTAAAATTCCTGCTTTCGGGGGATCGGCGCGTCGTCTTTGGAAGATATGTGCGGCCCGCCTACTACGATCAGGAGAATGCCGATCTCGACGGAGAGGAGCGCACGCTCGAAGCCTTTTGGGGGCAGTGCCCGTGCCTTTCGCAGACGGAGGCGAGGGCGATCTTGGCCGCGGCGGGGCTCTTTGCGGACGATATCGAAAAGAAGGTCAAAGAACTCTCGGGCGGCATGCGGGCAAAGTTGGAGCTCGCGATCTTGGAGACCAAAAAAGGCAATCTCCTTATCTTGGACGAGCCCACAAACCACCTCGACCTCAATGCCCGCGAGGCGCTCGAAGATGCGCTCAAAACATATGACGGGACGCTTCTCTTCGTCTCGCACGACAGAAGATTTATCGAGGCGCTCGCCACGTCCACCCTCTCCATCGAGGACGGAACGCTCACCTACTTCAAGGGAAGCTACGCGGAGTTTTTGGCCGCAAAGCGAACTTCCTCCCCCGCTCTTTCAAGCGAGCCGACGCCCGAAAAGAAGAAGGCCGAGGGGTATCGGACAAAGGAAGAGCGGGCGAAAGAGGCGCAGACAAGGAACAGGATCAGGGAGATTGAGACGCGCCTCGAAGCCTTGGAAAAAGAGGAAGAAGCGCTCAATGCAAGTCTCGCCAAATGCGCTTCCGACTATGTAAAAGTTCGCGAAATTACCGGAAAGCTTGAAGCTCTTCGCGCCGAGACCGACGCGCTCTATGCAGAATACGAAATGCTCATTTAATACAATTTATAGCAAAAAAGAGGCGAAAATCCGCCTCTTTTTTCTTATTTCGATTTCTATCGAAATAAATTGTTTTTCCCATTATATAATAATATTTTACTGCTTTTTTACTGGAACGGAAAGTTTTGCCGCCTTCCCGTTTTGACTTCCAAAGTTAAAACGGGGCGCGATCTCGTCTGCGACCTTAAAGCCATGGGAGACGTAGTCAAAATTCTCTACCGCTTTGAAGAGCTCGCCGAGAAATGCGAAAAACTCTTCTTCGGAGTTCGGCTTTTCGCTCTCGAATTCGAGCATCGTGCAGGGCGGAAGTTCGCAGATGAACGCGTTCTCGGGAACGATCCCCTCGAAATCGGCGGGAACCTCCACCCCTGCCGCAACGCTTCCGTATCCTTCTAAAATGAGAGCGGGCGGAAGCGTCAGAATTGCTGCTGTACACATCTTTGAGGGAATGCTGTTCAAAAGCCCCTCCCAGTCGCAGCCGACCTCTTCGCAAAACGACCAATAGTCATTTGCGCTCTTCGCCGGAATATAGACGAGCTTCCGCTTTGGCTTTTCTACGGGGGCGATCATACACAGGCACGTCTTCGTTTCATTCATTTTGAGTTCTCCTTTTAAGTATTTTTGGAAGGTCAAGGGGGAATAGGGCACAAAAAGAGGAATAAATTTGTTGCCCTTTTTATACTCGCTCGGAAGCGCATGAAAGAGTTTTACAAAGGCGCGCGTGTATCCTTCGTGCGTATCGTGCGTAAGGAGCGCGACGTCCAAGATATCCTTCTTCCCCTTTGCGATAAGCGAGGCACTCTTCGTCATGCGGAGGCGGGTAAGAAAGGAATTGGGCGTCATCTTTGTTACGGCAGAGAATACCCTGTCGGCTTGGCGGCGGGAGTATCCGAATTCGGAATAAAATTCTTCGAGCGTAAAATTTTCGTCCTCTGCGTGCGCTATGAGATACTTTTGCATGCTATCTACGAGCTCTATTCTCTTGCGGTCCATGTTCCCCCTTCCACGAATAGTTTACCACCTCGAATTGTCTTTGTCTCGACAAATTCGGACATAATTTGAACTGCCGCGCAGCCCGATAGGGCTGCGCGGCAGAATATCATGGAGATATGTTTTTTGATTTTTCGCGGGTGCGCATCTCTTGGAAAAAAGAAGTTAAGACCTCGGCGCACTCCTTTTCCATGACGCCCCCTTGAACTTCCACCGTGTGGTTGACAAGGTTGGCCGAGGCGAGCTCGTTTGTCAAACTCCGCCCCTTTGCCTCGTACGCGCCGAAGTAGACCTTCTCGATCCGGGCGTTCAGGATCGCCCCCATGCACATCGGGCAGGGCTCCAAGGTCACATACATCTCGGCGCCTTCGAGCCGCCACGACTTGATTTTTTTGCACGCCCTGTCGATCGCGCGGACTTCGGCGTGCTGGGTCGCCATCTGCAACTTCGTGCGCAGATTATAGCCGCGCCCGATGACTTTTCCGCCGAGGACGACGACCGCGCCGATGGGCACTTCCCCCGCCGCCTTGGCTTTTTTGGCGAGGCGCAAGGCCTCGCGCATGAATTTTTCCTGCATGGTTTCCTCTTGTATCTTACAATGCCTGCGAGAGGTCGAAGAGCGCCTCCTTTGTCCTGCTCAAAAGATCGGGCAATGCCTCCCGCCCCAAGGGGTGGGGAAGGAAATCGGGCCCCACTTCGATCGTGAAGGCGGGAATTTTCAGCTTTTCGATGCACCAATCCTTGTAGCCGCCCGCCGAACCTTCGAGGGTGGCAAGCGGATAGCCCGTGCTCTTTGCAAGCACTTTGGCGAGCCTTTTATCGCGCAGCTTTTGCAAATATTTTTGGTGAAATTGGAAGTAGATCTCCTCCCCCTTCGTGTGCCACGAGAGGGTCGCGGCGGGCTTTCTTTCGAGGGTGAAATCGCGGAGAGCCTGCGTCTCGGGTTCGGAAAGGGGTTCGGGGCCGATGTAATTCGCATACGACGGGCGCAGGACGTTGCTCTTCCCCGTGCCCCAATGTGCATCGAAATTGACGTTGAGGTCGACGGCGTTCGCATTTGCCTTGAAGTGGCGGAAGTCGCCGTCGCGGTTCAAGGCGAGCAATCTTTCCCGCCGCTCCTCGGAGAGAGAGGCCGCCCCTTCCTCGCACAGGAGCGCGCCGTCGGGGTTCATGAGGGGCAAGATCCAAGCCCCGCCCTTTGCAACGCCCCTTTCGATATGATGAAGGGCGATGAGCGCCGTGACCCACTCGCGGGCATGAATGGCGTATTGCGAGACGATCTGCGGCCCCTCGGGGCTCCCGACGTGCAGGGCGTAAATCCGCCTTCCCTCCACGCTGCTGCCGATCGTGCGCTTCTCCCCGCGGTAGCTTTCGTAGAATGCGGAAATTTCTTCATACACATTCATTCTACCAGCATATGCCGCAAAAAAACCGTTCAGAACTTATTTGTGATATTCCGAACCGCTCGTGATCATGAAGGCGCGGTAGACCTGTTCCAAAAGGAGCACGCGGAAGAGTTGGTGCGGGAAGGTCATCTCCGAAAAGGAGAGAAGCGCATCGGCCGCCTTCTTGACGCGCGGATCGAGCCCGAAGGAGGAGCCGATGATAAAGGTGATCTCCTCGCCGCGGTCGGTCAGGGCCCTGATATCGGAGGCGAATTGCTCGGACGAGCGCATTCTTCCCTCCAACGCAAGCGCAATGGTGTAGCCGCGGAAATTTTTTAAGATCTCCTCCGCCTCTTCCCTGGGGCCTTGCCGCTCGGGAAGTTCTTTGATCTCTACCTTGCAAAATCTCGAAAGACGCTTTTCGTACTCTGCGCAGGCGTCCTTTAAGTACTGCTCTTTGAGCTTTCCGACGCAGACGATGTTGACCTTTATCATAGGACCCCGATCCCTTGCAGAAGCGCTGCCACCCACCCCACCGCGCACACGAGAATGCCGACGAGCGCGGCGAGAAAATATTGCTTGCCGCCCTTCAAGCCCCCCTTCATGTTCCCGCGCTTTTCGAAGAAGATGAGGTAGGCGAGGACGGCGAGGAACACGACGCCCGCGACGATATAGAGCGGAAGTTTGACGTTTTGGGGGATCTCCTCATAGCCCGCCGAATAGAGCGAGAGAATGACGGCATTGTTGGCGAAATGGGCGAGCATGGTGGGCAAAATGCTCCCGCTCCGCACCGCGAGGAGCGCATAGCACACGCCGCAGATGAACTGATAGATTGTCTGCGCGGGGTTTTCGTGGAAGAGCGCAAAGAGCGCGCCCGAAAGAAAGAGCGTCGCCGCCGTGCCCCAGCCGCTCCGCTGCATGCTCCCGACCTGAATGCCGCGGAAGATGGTCTCCTCAAACACAGCGGGAAGGAGGGCTATCACGAGGAGGGCGGGAATGAGATACCACCCGCTCACCGTCGGAATGGTGTCATCGGGGGCACGGTAACCGAGTTCTTGAAGAAGGTCGACAAAGTAAATGTTGAGCTCGGAGAAGGCCATAAGCCCGAAGGAAAGCCCTATGGCGAGGAGAAAATAGTACCACTTGCAGGGGCGGTAGACGGAGCGGGCGGAAACCGTCTGCCTGTTCCGATAAAAAAAGAGGAGCGCCACGCCCGCAAAACAGAGCTGCGGCAGGAGATATGTAACGTATTTATAGGTGTCCGTGTTCCCATACTCCGCCCCCATGGATCCCGCAAAAATGGCGACGGCGATGAAGGATAATATGGCGGGAACAACGGCCGCAAGGGTAAAATTCAGCCCCGCATCGAGGAGCAGGGGTCTTTCGCGCTTTTCGGAATTTTGTTGCTGCATACCGCTATTATACCTTAATTTTGTAAAATCTCCAAACGAAATCCTTGCATTTTTGCGAATTCCTTTCTATAATGGGGGTATGAAGATTGTCGAAACGGCAAAAATCGCGGAGGCCGTCTGCCGCCTCGCTTTGAAGGCGGGCGTCTCCCTCACCGCGGACTGCAAAAACGCGCTCGTCGCGGCGGAAAAAGACGAGACGGGCGCGGCAAAGTTTGCCCTCTCGGCGGCGCTCGAAAACGAGAGGATCGCCGCCAAAGAGCGCATGCCCGTCTGCCAGGATACGGGCATGGCATGCGTGCTCATCGAACTCGGACAGGAGGTGTCGCTTTCGGGCATGCCCCTATCGGACGCCGTCAACGAGGGCGTGAGGAGGGCGTATGCCGCGGGCAATTTCCGCAAGAGCATCTGCGATCCGTTGACCCGCGTGAACACGGGCGACAACACCCCCGCCCACCTGCATGTGGAGATCGTCGCGGGGGACGGGGTAAAGATCACCTTCCTGCCCAAGGGCTTCGGGAGCGAGAATATGTCTCGCCTTTCCATGCTCACCCCCGCCGAGGGAAGGCAGGGCATCGTCGATACGATCGTGGAGGCCGTACGCCTCGCGGGGTCCCGCCCCTGCCCGCCCGTCGTCGTGGGCGTCGGCATCGGTGGAAGTTTCGATTCTTGCACATATCTCGCGAAAAAGGCGCTCACCCGCCCCATTTTCTCCCATCACGAACGGGAGGACGTCGCCTCGATCGAACGGGAGGCGCTCGAAAAGATCAATGCGCTCGGCATCGGCCCGCAGGGCTTCGGCGGGAAAACGACGGCCCTCGCCGTCCTCTGTGAAGTGGCACCCACGCACATCGCGGGGCTCCCCGTCGCCGTCAATATGCAGTGCCATTGCGTGCGCTGCGCGGAGGAGGTTTTGTGATGAAAGAACTCGCTTTGCCCCTTTCGGAAGAAGAAAAAAGATCGCTTCATGCGGGCGACTGCGTCCTCCTTTCGGGGACCGTCTTTACCGCCCGCGACTGTGCCCATAAACGCATTTTTGAGCTCCTCGACGCGGACATGCCCCTGCCATTTTCGCTCAAAGATACATTTATCTACTATGCGGGCCCCTGCCCCGCTCCCGCAGGACGGGCCGTAGGGAGCTGCGGGCCGACGACCTCTGCCCGTATGAACGCCTTCGCCCCCCGCCTTATCGATTTGGGGCTGGGCGGCATCATCGGCAAGGGCGAAATGAGCGAGGAAGTCGCCGCCGCCCTCGTGCGCAAGGGCGCCGTATATTTCGCCGCCGTCGGCGGCGCGGGCGCGCTCTATGCGAATGCCGTCAAGAAGAGCGAACTCGTCGCCTTCGCCGATCTTTTGAGCGAGGCCGTCTACCGCTTTGAAATCGAAAAATTCCCCGCCGTCGTCGCGATGGACTGCCACGGGGGAAGTGTGTATAGCAGGACTACGTATCAGGGGATTCGCTCGGGGCGTTGCCCTTCGGAATGACGCGCATCGCCACAAGATCCACTCGCCCCTTACGGGGCTCGGAATGAGGACGGGCATTACGATAATCACGAATATGAAATGCGGCGCGCAGAGCTTTGAAGCTCTGCGCGCCGTTTGAATTTGGATTATTCGGGATAGGTAAACCGCTTCTTTTTGAGCTCTTCGCGGTAGCGGGAAACGTAAAACTTCGCCATGTTCAGGTTCTGCTCCGAGAAGTTCCCGCACTCCTTGGGGGTCGCTCCCGGAATAGGGCCCTCGAACGCGAGGATGAAGTTGCACATCTCCACGACGAGATCGAAAACCTCCTCGGAGGAAAGCCTTCCGAACATCACGAGATAGAACCCCGTGCGGCACCCCATGGGGCCGAAATAGACGACCTCGTCCCTTTGCGGTGAATTTCTGAAAAAGGTCGCGCCGAGGTGCTCGATGGTGTGCACGGCGGGCATGTCCATGACGGGCTCGCGGTTGGGCCGCGTGAAGCGCAGGTCGAAGGTCGTGACGCACGCGCCTTGCTTCCCGTCGATGCGGGAGACGTAGAGGCCCGCATCGAGCTTTTCGTGGTCGATGCGAAAGCTCTCAATTCTCTCCATCGCCGCCCTCCTTTTTCCCCTTGGGCGGGGGTGCGATTTCCTCTTCCTCGCGGTCCTCTTTCATGAGAAAATCCACCCCGTCCGAATGAAAACCCCTTCCGCGCACCTCGGAGACTTCGGAGATCGTCATGAAGGCCTCGGGGTCGATCCTGTGGACTTCGGATTTGAGCTGGACGAGCTGGCGGCGCGAGATGACGGTGAGGAGCATGTGGCAATCCTCCTTCAAATACCCCGTCTGCCCGTAGAGGACGGTGACGCCGCGGCTGATCTTCGTGAGGATCATGTCGCGGATCTCGAGATAGTGGTTGGAAATAATCTTGACCTGCGTTCGCCGCATACCGATGGGCGAGACCTTCGCGACGGTGATCGAGGTGAGGAGCGTTATGACGATGCCGTAGCCGATCCTGCTCAGCGTCACCGCGGGCCATGCCGTGAACTGCAAGAGGATGATGGCGCCGTCGATCGCCCAAAGCGACATCGAAATGGGTACGTTAAAGTACTTCTGAAAGATGAGCGGCGGGATATCCGTTCCGCCCGTAGAGGCCCCCACGCGGACCACGATCGCAATGCCCAGCCCGAAGAGCAGCCCGCCGAAGATCGCACTCAAAAGGGGATCGCCGAGCGATTCCCCGATGCTCTCGCCGAGGCCGGAGTTTGCATAGAGCTTATTGCATAGGTTGAAAAGGGACAAAAACCCGGGATACAATAGGGTCCCCGCCAAGGTCCCCATGGCGAACTTCTTCCCGAGGAAGATGACGCCGACGACAAAGAGCGCGATATTGCCGACCCAGACGACGATCTGCACGATCCATTCGGTGACGGTGGCGCTGACGCCGGAATAGAGCCCCAAGAGATTGCGGACGAGGATGCCGATGCCCGTCGTCCCGCCCATGACGAAGCCGAGCCCCTCGGGTACGATAAAAAACGCCGCGCCCATGGCCGCGAGCGCATTGCCGAAAACGATAATGATACTGTTCAGCGCAAATTTTTCTACTTGACGTTTGGTGGGTTTTTTCAGGGAAAATTTCATGCCGGTTTCCTTCGAATGATTCCTTCGGTATTATACCATTTCTCCCCTTTTGATTGCAAGCGCTTTTCGATAAAATTTCTCCCCCTTCTATCAAAATGCGGCATCGCCGCAAGGCGGTGCCGCACGTCGCTCGGCGCGGTCAGAAGTTCCAACCGCAGCAACCGTTTTGGTTGAAGGGATAGAGCGCATATTGCTGCGCATAGTAGGGATCGAAGCATTGGTTGTCGCACGCGGTGTAGGCGGAAAGATCCGCATTCGAGCCGCACCCGCAGCCGCAGGAGCCGCCCGAAGAACCGCCGAAGATGTTCACCGTCGCAGCGCTGTTTCCCTGATTGCCATTGTTTCCGTGGCAAGGGCAGTTGTTGTCGTTGTGTTCCCACCACGCATCGGATGCGTTCGCGGCATTGACGCCGCTCACAAAGCCGTTTGCGAAGGTGTTCCAACCGTTTTGGTTGCACCCGCAGTTCTGATTGCAGCCGCAACCGCTCTGCCCGTTCGTGTTCGTCGAGAAGAGGTTGTTGAGCGTGCGCGCAAGACTTGTGAAGAGATTGCAACCGCAGCCGCAACCGTTCTGCCCGTTGCGCCCGTTGCCGTTCCAATTACCCATATAGATACCTCCGTAAGATCGCCGGCCATACGCCGACAATTCCATTTTATGCAGGAGGAGCCCTTCCCGTGTAAAAACCAAGGGCCGCCGAATAAATTGCGCGCCCATAGCATCGAAAGAAACCGTTTGCAAGGGCTTGACTTTCCGAAAGGCGCATGGTAGAATAAAAACTGCCACACAACTTCATAATCAATCACACGTTATACCTAGGCATAGGTGTATCTCTTTTTTCCGTGTGGTTGAGTGATTTTCTACGGCGGGGTTGTGTGGCAACAATCGGGGATACTTTATGCGGGCGTCCCTCGGTTGGACGCTCTTATTTTTTGCCTGCAATCATTTTTACGAAGGTTTATTTATGTTCAAATGCACAAATTGCGGAAAAGAATTTGAAGGAGATTTTTGCCCCGAATGCGGCACGAAAGCCGAGAAAGAACTTTCTCCGCCGCCCGACTGCGCGGCCAAACCCGACGAAAACGCGCCGAACAGCATTTTACAGGAACCGCAGCGCTCAAAGATCGCGAAGTTGCGCACGGTCGTCAAATTGGCGCAAGCGCAAAAATGGGTCAGCATAAGTATCACTTTCTTGGGATTGTTTATCCCTTTCTTTCTTGGCCTGTGGGGTATGATATCGGTTCCAAGTCAGGCAATACGTCTTGTCATAAAAATAGTGGGAAGCATTTCCATTGCACTTGCTTTTGTTTCCCTGCTCTTTGTCCTTGTATTGATGTACCGAAAAAATATCACATTCGGAAAAAAGCAGCCCGCGTGGATCCCATACATTTTAGAAGATGGACGGAGCCAGCTCATTTGTTCCGCAGTCGTGTCGTTTGCCGTCTCGGCCGTAGTAACGGTCCTTATCGGCATGATTTCCAAAACTATGCTTGCCTCGCTCGAAATGAAAGGCAATCTTAACTTTATCCTTGTATCTCTTTTACTTATTTTCCCCCTCGGGCTCTTTGCGCTTTGTCTCCTTTTTAACGCCGCAGTTTGCGCGGTTGCGCAAAATACCTGCCGCACACTTATGGGCGATAAGGAGATCGCGCGCTATTATTTCGCCTCGAAGGCGAAGCTCACCGAAGTCCTCAATTCCGTCCCCGTAACAAAGCGTGCAAAACGCGGGCAACTGCTATGCTGGCTCTCGATAGGATTCGCTTTTGTGACTGCGTTTGCGGTCGTCTTTCCCGTCGCAAACACCAACATCTTCCGCATTTCAAAATTGGACAAGCTCCCCCTCGGGGCTTCGCAAGAGAAGGTCGTCAAGCTGCTCGGGACGGCCGACCACGAAAACAATACAAGCTGGGAATATTATTCCGAAAATTATATGTCGGTCTACCGCCGCCAAAGGTCCATTGAGGAAAAATATACCGAAGCCCTCTTGAAAGGCGACCTTAAAAAGATCGAAGAACTCGACAAACAGAGCAGAAAACTCGCAGAAGAAACGGCGGGAATGTACTATCGGCACATCACCGTCTCGTTTGACGCCGAAGGATTGGTTTTCCGCGTGGAAATGAGCTATGAATATATCCCTTGGGTGGTAAGCGCGGGATCGGCGGATAAGCACGTGGTCGGCGCGACGGTCATGCCCGCTTCCGTCCCCTATGAGATGCTCTCCCAAACACAGCTCTCCTACCGATTTGCGGAAACGAACGGAGACTCCTATGTGCACGCGCTGCTCACAGATCCGACTTGGAACAAGACTGTGGAAGGCGCGGGGACTTATATGCTGACTTGGGAGGATGCCCGCTACAAATATTTGGGCAGGATAACCCTTACTTAAATCAATATAAAAGCACGGCCGCCGCGAACTTTGTTCGCGGCGGCCCTCTGAAAAATGTTACAGTCTGTTTTCGTCGCCCCATGCGCACATCATATCGAGAATGGGCATCAACTTTTTCCCACGTTCGGATAGGCTGTATTCCACTTTGGGCGGGATCTGAGGATATTCTTCGCGGACGATCAATCCGTCGCGCTCCAATTCCTTCAAAGAAAGGCTCAACGTCTTATATGAGATCCCCTTGATATACCGCTTTAATTCGTTGAAGCGGACAACGGTAAATTCCATCAAAGTATAGAGGATCGTCATCTTATATTTTCCGCTTATCAATGACAGGGTATAACTGAACCCCGTATCGCAAAGCCTCTCGGCAGAAATGCAACGCTTTCGTTCGCTTTCCATATGGCTCCCCCCCCACTCTCCTTTGGGATAGTATCGCACTTTATTGTGCGTACTTGACAAATAGATCATACCATATTACTGTATAGGTTGTCAAGGGCGATTCCGAACTTTTCGGAGTGGCAAAAAAATTTCATGACATAAGGAGTTATTTTATGAGAGCAGACATCAAAGAGTACGAGGCTGTCGAAGCGGCGGCGATGAATTTCGTGAAAAGCGTTGCGGAAGGAAACAGCCGCTATGCCAAGCAACTTTTCGTCGACGAGGCGGTGCTATTCGGCTATCTCGACGGCAAACTCGAACACGGTTCCATTGAGCAATTTTATCGCAATGTGGATTCCGTCGGCGGCGGGAAAAACTTCAAAGCGCGCATCGACGTGATCGCGTTGGAGGAGACGCTTGCCGTCGTCCGCGTCCTTGAAGAAGGCTGGGGTGACAGAATTGATTTTACCGATTACCTCTTGCTTTTGAAAATGAACGGCGAATGGAAATGCGTCGCAAAGGCCTATAACCAAAATTCTAATACCATACAAAAATAAGCCGCTTGGGGTTTGACATTCAAGATACTAAATATAGGCCGCCGCGAACTTTGTTCGCGGCGGCCTACTTGCATTTTCTTTGAAATTTTACTTCGCAAATTCGACGCTGCGGAATTCGCGGATGACGTTGACCTTGATCTGGCCGGGATATTCGAGCTCGTTTTCGATCTTCTTTGCAATATCCTTGGCGAGGAAGATGGCCTTGGCGTCGTCGATCTGTTCGGGCTTGACGATGACGCGCACCTCTCTGCCCGCCTGTATCGCATAGCACTTATCGACGCCCTTGAAACTTGCGCCGATCTCTTCGAGCTTTTCGAGACGCTTCACATAGCCTGCGCCCGTCTCCCTTCTCGCCCCGGGACGCGCGCCCGAAATGGCGTCCGCCGCCTGAATGAGCACGGCCTCGATCGTCTTGGGTTCCACATCGCCGTGGTGCGCCATGATGGCGTTGACGATCATCGCATTTTCCTTATACTTCTTCGCGATGTCAGCGCCGAGCTGGATATGGGTGCCCTCCTGCTCGTGGTCGACGGCCTTGCCGATATCGTGCAATAGCCCCGCGCGCTTGGCGAAGTTCACATCGAGCCCGAGCTCCTGCGCCATGAGGCCCGCAAGCTGGGCGACCTCGATGGAGTGGCGGTAGACGTTCTGCCCGTAGCTCGTACGGAATTTGAGGCGGCCGATGAGTTTGATGAGTTCGGGATGAAGCCCGAAGATGCCGACTTCGAAGGTGGCGTTCTCGCCCGCTTCCTTGATCTGTTGTTCGAGGTCCTTGGTGACCTTTTCCACCGTCTCCTCGATCTTGGCGGGGTGGATGCGGCCGTCGGAGATGAGCTTTTCGAGCGTGAGACGGGCGATCTCCCTGCGCACGGGGTCGAAGCCCGAGAGAATGACGACTTCGGGCGTATCGTCGATGACGAGCTCGATGCCCGTCGCGTTCTCGATGGCGCGGATGTTCCTGCCCTCGCGCCCGATGATGCGGGCCTTCATATCGTCGGACGGGAGCGGCACGACGGAGACCGTCGTCTCCGAGGTGTGGTCGGCGGCGCAACGCTGTATGGCGAGCGTGATGATGTTCTTCGCGTTGAGCTCGGCCTCGTCCTTCGCCTGCTGTTCCATATTGCGGACCTGCACCGCAAGGTCGCGGCGGGTCTCGTCGAGGATCTCCTCGGAGAGTTGCTTTTTGGCCTCTTCCTTGGTGAGCTGGGAGATGCGTTCGAGTTCCTGCATCATGAGCTCGTGCTGGTGCGAGACTTGCTCCTGCGTCTTTTGGACCTCGGCGGTCTTTTTCTCGAGATTCTTCTTTTGGTCCTCGAGGGATTGCTCCTTGCGGGAAATTTCCGTTTCCCGCTTCTCCAAAGCGTCCTCCTCGCGGGTGAGACGGGCTTCCACGCGCTGCTGTTCGGCGCGCTTTTCCTTCATCTCTTGGTCAAATTCGTTTCTTCGCTTGAGATCCTGCTCCTTCGACTCTAAAATGGCTTCCTTTTTTAACTGCTTGCACTCCGCCTGCGCCTGCGAGAGCATCTCGTCTACACGCTTCGAGGTCTCGTCGAGCTTCCGTGCGGACTTCTTTTTGGAAACTTGTTTCAGAACCAACCAAATCGCGACGGCGCCGAGGGCGATCCCCACGAGGGGAAGGACGACGAAGAGCGCGATCGCTGTGGTATTGGCTACAAGGAGCAGGCCGTTCATGGTGTACATGGTTACAGCCTCCTTCTTAAATATTCTCATTGACGGCCAAAGCATGACGCAGAGGGCATACTTCGGCATTGTCTTATCAATTATACAAGAAGCGAGCAGGATTGTCAAGTCCTGAAAGAACATTACACGGATTTTATACAAAATTTTCGGAAAAATTTACCAGGCGGAGGAACGCGCCCTCCCCTTTTGTAAAATTCTTTGTGCCAAAATGAAAATCGCTTGCAAATTTGCGCGGGGATTTGATATAATGGAAACGGTCGGATATGGAAGGTTGGCGGAGCGGCCGAACGCGGCGGTCTTGAAAACCGTTGATGGGCAACTATCCGGGGGTTCGAATCCCTCACCTTCCGCCATTAGCACCCAATTTGAACCCAAGCGGTTCAAGTCGGGTGCTTTTTCTATGTTCGGGACTTTTCAACTCATCAAGTTCGTCCTTGTCGAGTTTAACTTTGGTCGGCACTTTTGATTTCCGTTTGCTTTTTGATTCATGGAGAGGCGGAATTGGCCCTCTCGCAGGCGGAATCCACCTTGGGGAAAATGTTTTTTACGGGCAACAATAAGGCAAAGACATCAAGGCTTTTCGTTGGTATAATCGCCATTATGAGAAGATTGGGAGCGAAGTCAAGGACATTACCGACGAAATCGGCTTTGATTTACC
>CANQOT010000025.1 GCA_947625555.1 uncultured Clostridia bacterium
ACGATGAATTTAAGTTCATCGAGAAGAACGCCATCACGCAGGGCACGGATGACGACGGCAACCCCACCACCGTTTGGCACGACGAGCTCGTGTTCACGGCCGACGACCTCGACGAGACGGCGAAGGGCGTGTTCAAGAACGTGGGCGGCAACATCGTCGTAGAGACGGGCGCCGACGGCGTGTATGAATTCACCATCCGCACCAAGAAGGACGGCGAGCTCAAAGAGAACAAGGTCACCTTCACGCTCAAAGAGAAGGTCGACCCGCTCGGCATTCAGGCGCAGTACGATATGTACATCGTCGGCACGGTTGGCGCCAAGATAGGCTGCAACTGGCCGAGCAACTATCCCGCCGCGACCATGGTCGCCGACGTTGCGAAGTACTGCTATCACCTCGAATTGCAGGAGGACAACGAGACCTTCTCCGTACTTGCCAATCTGCGCACGACGGATAAGTTCAAGGTTTGGAACGCCAAACTCGCCGATAAAGACGCGGGGTACTACCCGACGGGGCTGAACAACGACCTCACGGTCAAGACGAACGGCTGGTATGTCGTGAGCTGGAAGGCGGGTTCCTCGACGGTCTCCGTCACCATGCACGAACACGACTACACCAAGTACGAACACGGCATTCAGGGCACGACCCAGCACTGGAAGGTCTGCTCCATTTGCGGCGCGAAGCAAGAGGGGAGCGAGGAAGATCACTCCTACGGCGAAAGCGGCACAGAGAACTGCGTCTGCGGCGTTGCTCCCGGCTGGGGCGACCACGTCCACGACTACACCGTGTGGAAGAGGGATAACTACGGCTATCAACACTGGAAAGCCTGCGAGGACGATGATGCCATTTGGGAACAGGGCAAAGTCAACCATACCTTCAACGCGCAGGGCGAATGCGAATGCGGCTTCAAACTCACGGACGTCCATGTCTATCTGAGTTTGGTCTCCCGTGACGCTGCGAACGCACAGTCCTATCTCGACGCGATCCGCCTCGGACAGACGACCGAAGAGAGCGCCGCCGAGAACAACCCCATGTTCACCTGCGACCCTGCGACCAAGACCTTCTCGCTCACGATCGCTGTGGGAGAGGATGAGATTTGGACGGTCGTCCGTGCAAACGCCGTGAGCGGCAAATACTTCGACACTTTCTATGCGCCCAACGGGAACAGCGTTGTCGCGATGAGCCGCTTGGAAGGAAAGGCTGCCGGCGTATATAACGTGAGCTTCGTCTATGGCGAAAAGACGCTTACGATAACGCCCGCTACCGGTCACGAACACTCCTACGACGACGATACGACGGACGAGATTTGCAACACCTGTGGCTTTGTTCGCCACTTCTTCGCAAAGGATTGGGTCTATGACGATGCGGAGCATTGGCACGCAGCGACCTGCGGCCACGCTGACAAGCGCGGCGACGTCGGCGAGCACCAATATGACGAAGGCAGCGATACCTGCAAGGTGTGCGGCGCGAAGAAAGTTACCCCTGCCGCCAAGTTTACCTATGAGCTCAACGAAACGGGCGACGGCTACCTCATCAGCGGCGTCGAGAGCGTTTCCGAGGACGTGACCGAACTCGTCCTTCCCGATACCTACGGCAGCGTGCCCGTCGTTGGCATCAAGCACGGCGTCTTCTCGGGCACAAGCTCCATGAGCGCAAAGAGCCCCGTGGAGAAGTTTGCGAAGATCACCAAGGTCACCCTCGGCGCCAACATGACGTACATCGGCAACTACACCTTCCGCGGATGGACCGCCCTCAAAGACGTCGTATTCAACGATAAGGCGTTGCAGATCGGCGACCAGCTCTTCCGCAATACCGCGATCGAAACCATCGTTGTGCCCGAATTTACTTACATTCAGTACTCCTATGGCGACTACATGTTCGGCGGCTGCGCCTCTCTGACCACCGTAACGCTGCCCGACTGTATGCAAAAAATCCCGAGTTACTGCTTCCAGAACTGCACCGCACTCACAAGTGTCACGTTCGGCAACAACGTCACGGAATTCCAGCAGAACGCATTCGATGGCTGCTCGCAGCTCGAAGAACTCACCCTTCCCGCTACCCTCACCAAATTGGGCAACTATTCGCTGAACAAAACGGGGCTCAAATCCCTCACCATCCCGAACGGCGTGACGGAGATCCCCACATCGCTCTGCGCACAGTGCACCGCGCTCACCAGCGTCGACTTCGGCACGGGCGTGACGAAGATCAACGCGACCGCTTTCCAGAAGACGGGGCTCGTCTCGGTGACCATCCCCGCACAGGTGACTTATGTCTCCATCCGCGCCTTTACCGAGAGCGCAAGTCTGACTTCCGTCACCTTTGCAAATCCCGACGGCTGGACCAAGTACACGAAGGAAACGGATGCGACCGGTACGGCACAGAGCTTTGCGGACGCCGCGGCCAACGCCGAGCTGTTCAAAGCAACGTATAAGTTTAGCGAAAAATCGGTGTTCAAGCGTTCCGAGCTCGGCGCATGACCCCGCAGGGAATGCACAATGCTTTCCGAAAAGAAAGACTAACGAAAGGCTCAACCCCACCCTCTCCTTGGGGAGAGGGGTAGGGGTGTGGGGGACCTGCCCCTGTTTACGGGGGCGGGTGGCACGGCGAAGCCGTGACAGGTGGGGGTCTTGCCCACCCCTCGAGGGGTGGGTGTCACGCCGTGTGCGGCGTGACGAAAGGGGTGTTTGCAATTGGAAGCGACACCCCCTCAGTCTCGGCTTTGCCTCGACAGCTCCCCCTCAAGGGGGGCGCCATGAAATGCGGAGATGTTTCGACTTCGCTCAACATGACGGAATGACAGCTCGCCCCACCTCAGTCACGCTGCGCGTGACAGCTCCTCCCACGGAGGAGCCTTACGGACTACGTATTAGGGGATACACTCACCCACTGCGTGGGTTCGGTATGACAGTTACACAGCTCACCCTTCATAATTTCCCTTCGTCGGTGCGGGGTCCCCATCTCCGCACCGACCCCCGCAAGGGGGTAGGGGAGTTATGAGAACAAAGTAAATAACAAAAAAACCGAGGTCTCCTCGGTTTTTTTGTATTATTCCCCACCACCGTCTCGCCGCTTGCAAAGAGATGAAAGGGGTGTTTTATTCAGAAAAAAGGGAGCCGTTTGTTTTATTCCGCATTGACAACGCGGCGGCAGTTTGTTATAATAATTTCGCTATGGCTGACAAGGGTAAATTCATCGTATTCGAGGGGACGGACGGCAGCGGCAAGTCCACGCAGCTCCGCCTTCTCTCCCAATATTTACAGGGGAAAGGCATTCCCGTATTCGAGACGCACGAGCCCACCGCCTCTCACATCGGCGAAGTCCTGCGCGCGTGCATGAGCGGGCGCATGGATACCGACGAGCGCGCCATCGCCCTTCTCTTTGCGGCCGACAGGGTCGACCATATCCAGGGCGAAGGGGGCATGCGCGCCAAGCTCGAAGCGGGCTATACCGTCCTCTGCGACAGATATTATTTCTCCTCCTTTGCCTACAACGGCGGCATCGTGCCCCTCGATTGGGTCATCGAGCTCAATCGCTCGGCCATGGAGCTCCTTCGCGCAGATCTCACCGTCTTTTTGGATGTGAACGTCGAGGAGACGATGGACCGCGTTTTCCGCCGCACCGAGCGGGAGCGGTACGAGAACCTCGAGCGCCAACAGCTCACGCGAGCAAAATATTTCGAAGTGTTCGAACGCTTCAAAGGGGAAGAAAACATCGCGGTCGTCAAGAGCGAGGCGACGAAGGAAGCGACGCAAGCAAAGATCCGCGCCCTCGCCGATAAGCTCTTCGGAGGAAAAATATGAGAGAACTCGTCGTCGGGACAGTGTTGAAGCCGCAGGGCATCCGCGGCGAACTCAAAATCAAACCCTATACCGACAGCGCGGAGACCTTCCGCGCGATCGGGCGCGTCTTTCTCGGCGGCGAGGAATATAAGGTCCTCTCCGTCCGTACGGGGGACGGGGCCGTCTATTTGGGCCTGCGCGGCGTGCCCGACCGCAATGCCGCCGAACTTTTGCGGGGCAAGGACGTCGTCATCCCCCGCGACGAGGCGCCCGTCCTTCCCGAAGGGAGCTACTACATCGCCGACATTTTGGGGAGCGAGCTCGTGACCGAGGAGGGGGAAGCGCTCGGCACGCTCCTTTCCGTCACACAGGCGGCGACCGACATCTACACCTTAAAGACGGAGGGGGGTAAGGAAATCTTGTTCCCCGCGGCGAAGGGGGTCGTCTTGAACGTGGACGTGGAAAACAAGAAGATCACCCTCTCGAAAAAGAGGTTCTTCGAGGTCGCGGTGCTATGAAGATCACGATCCTGACCCTCTTCCCCGAGATGTTCTCCGCCCTCGGGGCGAGCATCCTCGGCCGCGCGCAGAAGGAGAAAAAGCTCGAACTCGAAGTGGTGGATATCCGCGACTATACCGAGGATAAACACCAGAAGTGCGACGACTATCCCTTCGGCGGCGGTGCGGGCATGGTGATGATGGCGCAGCCCATCGGGAGCGCGATCGAGGCCGTAGACCCCGGACATGGTGCCCGCAGAATTTATCTTTCCCCCAAGGGAAGGACCTTAAAGCAGGAACACATCTTCCGCCTCGCGGAGGAGGAACACCTCGTGCTCCTCTGCGGCCACTACGAGGGCGTCGACCAACGGGCGATCGATCTTTTCATCGACGAGGAGATTTCCATCGGCGACTATGTGCTCACGGGCGGAGAATTGCCCGCAATGGTGCTCGTCGATTGCGTTTCGCGGTATATCGACGGGGTTTTATCCCCCGCGTCCCTCGTGGACGAGAGCTTTTCGGACGGCCTTCTCGAATACCCGCAGTACACCCGCCCCGTGGAATACAGGGGGCTCGCCGTCCCCGAAGTCCTGCGCGGCGGCAACCATGCCGAGATCGACAAATGGCGGCATGAACAGGCGATAAAGATCACGAAAAAGAACAGGCCCGATCTGCTGAAATAAGCCTTGTTTGCAGACATGGGTGCCACGTTTTGCGTCCCATGCGTTAAATTTTTCGAAGAGGAGCCCATGAAAACGATCTCGTGGTTCCCCGGCCACATGGCGAAGGCCATGCGGATGATGGAGGAAAACGTCAAACTCTGCGACGCCGTCGCCCTCGTGCTCGACGCGCGTTGCCCCGCCGCGAGCTTCAATGCGCGGCTTCTATCCTTTACGGGCGCACGTCCCGTACTCTACGTCCTCAACAAGGCCGACCTTGCCGACCCCGCCGCTTGCGACCGCCTTCTCCAATGCCTCAAAGGGGAGGGGAAACGGGCGATTAAGCTCAATTCGACCGCACCCTCCTCGGCACGCATCTTGCGCGAGGCGATGGAGGAAGTCGCCGCAGAGAAAGCGGCGCGGCTCAAACAAAAGGGGAGCGCGCGCCCCCTCCGCTTTCTCATCGCGGGCATTCCAAATACGGGCAAGAGCACGCTCATCAACCTGCTCGCGGGCGGAAAAAAGGCGCAGACGGGCGATAAAGCGGGCGTCACGCGCGGGAAACAGTGGGTGAAGTGCGGCTCGTTCGAGCTCATGGATACCCCCGGCACCATGCCCCCCTCGTGCGAGGACCAGACCTTGGCGGCGCGGCTCGCCTTCGTCGGGAGCATCAACGACGATATCCTCGCCATGGACGAGATCGCCCTCGCCCTTCTCGGGGAACTTGCCATAAGGTATCCCGCCGCACTCCGCGAGCGTTACGAGATCGAGGGGGACCTTTCTCCCCTCGAAATGCTCGACAGGGTGTGCAAAAAACGGGGATTTATCGTGCGGGGCGGCGAATACGACTACGAGCGGGGCGAGCGGGCCCTTTTGGACGATCTGCGCAAGGGCAAGCTCGGCAGGGTGGTCTTTGACAGCGAGGACGATCTGCGCTCCGCAGGGCTCATTTAAGGGGAAACCATGGACGATCCGATCTACGAAAGAGAATATGCCGCGAAGGGCTTTTCGGCCGTCGCAGGCGTCGACGAAGTGGGCCGCGGCCCGTTGGCGGGACCCGTCGTGTGCGCCGCCGTCATCATGCCCCTCGGGGAGGAAGAGCGCATCGCGGGCGTGGACGACAGCAAGAAACTCTCCGCAAAGAAGCGCGAAAAGCTCGCCGAAGAGATCAAAAAAGTCGCGCGTGCTTATGCAATCGCGGAGGTGGACGAGGGGACGATCGACGAGATGAACATCTTGCAGGCGACCCGCCTCGGCATGAAGCGCGCCGTCGAAGCCCTCACCCTTCCCGCCGACATGGTCCTCACCGACGGCAACATGACCCTCGATATCTCCGCTCCCCAAAAGAGTATCATCAAGGGGGACGCCCTCGTATATAGCATCGGCGCGGCGAGCATCCTCGCCAAAGTTTACCGCGATAAGCTCATGGCGGAAAAGGCCAAGGAGTACCCCGAATACGGGTTCGACCGCAATGCGGGCTACGGCACCGCCGAGCACATCGCGGCCATCAAAGAGGTGGGGATATGCAAACTTCACAGAAAGACTTTCGTAAAAAACTTTTGGGACGGCAAGGAGAGGCCCTCGCCTGCAAATACCTGAAAAAGCACGGCTATAAAATTTTGGAGAAGAATTATACGACCCCCTTCGGCGAAGCGGATATCGTTGCGAAGAGCCGCGACGGCTACACTTGCTTCGTGGAAGTCAAGACGCGGGAAACGGACGCCTTCGGGCTCCCCGCCGAGGCCGTCACGCGCGAGAAACAGCGGAGGTATCGCATGATCGCGAACTTTTGGTGCAATATGCTCCGCCGCGAGGTGCCCGTCCGTTTCGACGTCGCCGCCATTTTGGACGGCGAGATCGAGTATTTCGAGAACGCCTTTATTTGATGATCCCCGCGCATCATCCCTCCTCATTCCGAGGCCATGTAATGGCCGAGTGAATCTTGCCCCGCGCAGGTTAACCGCGTCATCCTGCCCCGCGCGCACTATTGTCTACTAAGCGCGGCACGAGCGCGTAGCGACGAAGTAGGGGCGAAGCGAGCGAATGAACCTTTTCATATAAAGTCATTTAACCGCAAAATAAAATTACGTAAGGGGGATAAGTATCGACCAGCTCAAAGTTCTTCGCAATATTCGTCTTTAGTTGCGCCGAGATGGGATGCCTTTCCCCATTTGCGGATCAATACCTCGTCATTTTCTTTTAATGCATCTATCGGTTTTATGCCGTTCGGGGTCAAAACACTTACAGTTGCATTCGATTGTGCGATGACCTCAACTTTTTGCTCTTCCGTATGAAAAGTAAGTTTTACAAATGGGCGAATTTCTTTTTTGATTCTTGCGATGGGAAATCTCCCAAAGCCGCTTGCGGTCTTGATAAGAACTTTATCTCCTGGTAAGAGTTCGTCGAGATATCGCGTCTCAGTTTCGCTTAAGACGATGTACTGGTGCAATGCACCGGCATTAAAGCGGAATGTCCGCGGTTTATAGTTTTCCCCGGAATGATTTTCGCTCACAAGCGAAACAAATCCCGCACAAGTATTCCCTACGAAGATGCAATCCTTTTGTTCAAAATTTTCCATGAAGTCCAAGAGGATACGCTTTCCTTCAAAGAATTTCTCTGCGGAAACAAATTTTGCCCAAATAAGATCTTCCATATGTCACCATCTGATTTTATTTCTTCTTGAATAATACTACGCCGTCTCCAAGGACATTCACGGGCTCATTCAAAACGGTAAGAAATCCCGCCCGTTCGCCTTCACGGACAAGCCACGAGCGCTTGATTAGATATTCGTCCTGTCGTTTAGCAACGAGCTCGCCCGCAAGATATTCATTACAACTACTATAATTGGAAATTTCATGCGCCATCGCGAGAGCCTCTCCATCTAATCCTGCAAGTGCTTTCCAAAAGGTGGAAGACGCCCCCTCGTCTTTGCGTATATTCCAAAGGGCGAGGATACTCTCCTCATCCGTGTATGAAGCAGCTTCTTCGGGCAAAAATGTTTCAGCAATACAAAGAAGCGCGCCATGCTTCATGTTTTGATAAGCGTTTTGGAGAAAGTCGACCTTCTTTTCGATAGGGTCGAGTATGTGATGATAGGCGTAGAGCAAATAGATAAGATCGTATTTGAGAGGAGAGCTTACGACATTGCACATATCTCCAACGGAGAATGCAAGGTTCTTTTGTCCGTCAGTATCTTCGTTTGCAAGCGCAACGATGTCCTTCCGGATATCCATGCCCGTAAATTGCACAAGCGGAAATCTTTTTGCCATGCGCTTTGCCGTCTCACCCGTAGCGGAGCCGAGTTCCAACACGGTCTCGGGGTGGCTCAATGCAATCAACTTCTCTACAGCCTCCTGTAAGCGAAGATAATAGGAGGTTTGTCCGAGATATTTCTCGAACGTCGTTTTGTTGTTAAAATAGCTGGGTGTTTTTGTAAAATCTTGCATAATCAAAAATCCTCGTCGTCATTTTCTTTTTGGGGTATAGGCATCTCCTTATAAAGAATCCGATATGCCGCCTTATCGCTCGCATCTTCGATCTCGTAATAAACACCTGTAAAGTTTTTTCCGTGAATGATCTTCAGGTCGTTATCGTCTTCTGCTCGCATGATCTTGGGCACGAGATCGAGTTCAACAAGCCCGTCGAAAGAATTGTTGACTTCCTGTAATTCAAAGTCATAGATTGGGGTATCGCGCAGTACGCCGAAAATTAGTTTTTGAGTTCCTTTCAGGTAGCGTGTGAGAGAGATGCTCTGGCTTAATTCGCCCCGATAATAGGAATTGACCTCGTTAGGCCAATCAAGTCGATAATAGATCTTTACGCTCTCGCCCGGTTGTAAGGGCTTTGAAAAGTGGATCTTGCATACTTGAACGAAGTTGGGTTGGATCTCCACCATGCTTTCAACGGTAAGTTTTTCCGAAGAGCCGTCGTCAAAAATTTGTTTTGCGCGGACACGCATGTCGTCGAAATAAACCTTGTTTTCACCACATTCTTTATGGACAATGAAATAGGAAGGTCTATCAGACATATTGACGATCTCTAACCAACGATAGGAAGAATATCTTCCAGTTTGTTCCAAAGCATCGATGCGCTTCAAGTATTTATAGAAATGGATCTTATCTGCATAATCATCGGTTTTGATAGAAAGCCCGAAAGACAGTCGTTTATTTTGGGTGTTGGAAATTATTTCCTGCCGGTTACGTTCTTTAAGAGCTTGCAGATAAGAATCGTTAATGGTGTCCTGGCGAATATTTTCATTGGAAAGCAAATATTTGACTTCCTGTATTAGGAGAGAGTAAAAATCCTTTGGGTCGGGTATCGCTTCTATCCAATGCTTCCGATTAAGATAATATTTATAGCTGTCGTTGTATTCCACTTGATCAATCTTAAACGGCAAAATAATTTTAGAATGATTGACCGCAATTTCAATTTCATTCAGGATTTGTTCGGACTGATTTATTGAGATGGAGGCGACAAGAAGTACAATTTTACAATTGCGGATTGCATGAACGATCTCTTCTGCATAGGGGAGCCCTCCGATGATATCACGGGGAGCAATCCAACAAGCGATTCCTTCCCGTTCGAGACAATTACATATGTCCATAGCGCGGTCGTGCTCTTTAGACGAGTGAGATATAAAGACAAGTTTACTCATTTGAACCTCTTCATCTTGAGTTGGCCAAGCGGCGACGTATAAAGTAGGGTGCCATTCAAACCACAAATCTATTATAACATAATTCTCTTAAAAAACCATATCTCCGCTTAAAATTATTAAAAATTATCCCTTTACATCACACGGAGGACGAAGAACTTCAAATAATGCGTCTCGTCGGCGGCGAGGAGAGAGGGGTGATCGGGCGCCTGCGAGCGCATTTCCACGCATTGCACCCTTCTTCCCGCGCGGCGGGCGGCTTCGGTCAGCATCTTTTCGAACATGGCAAGGGTCACAAAGTGCGAACAGGAACAACTCACGAGAAAACCGCCGCTTTTTACAAGTTTGAGCCCCAACAGGTTGATGTCGAGGTAGCCCTTTACGGCGTCGGGCGCTTCGGCGGCCGATTTGCAGAAGGCGGGCGGGTCCAAAATGACGCAATCGAAGCTCCTCTTTTGGACATGGTATGCCCGAAGGAGCTCAAAAGCGTCGCCGCACACCGTCTCGATATTGTCAAAACCGTTGAGCGCGGCATTGCGCTTGACGTTTTCGAGGGCAAAGGGGGAGGCGTCGAGCGCGGTCACACGGTCGGCCGCCTTTGCGGCGTTCATCGAAAAACCTCCGCTGTTGCAGAAGCAATCGAGTACTTCCCCGCGGGCATAGCGGCGCACGGCGGCACGATTTTCCTTTTGGTCGAGAAAATACCCCGTTTTCTGCCCGTTTTTGAGGTCCACGGCCATTTTCAGCCCGTTTTCCTCGATTTCCACCCAATCGGGAACTTCCCCGAAGAGGAGCCCCGTCTCTTCGGGTAGACCCTCTTTTTTGCGCACGGCGACGTCGGAGCGCTCCCAAATGCCCTTGGGGGAAAACTCCTCGGCGAGCGCCTTCACGATGAGGTCTTTGCGAAGATACACCCCCAGCGAGAGGAGTTGCACCGAGAGATAGTCGCCGTATTTATCGACGATGAGGGCGGGAAGATCGTCCGCCTCGGCAAACACGGCGCGGTAGCAGTTGTCGTAGCCGAGCGACTTTCTATACAAATTTGCGGCATGAATGCGGACATGGTATAGGGAAAAGCCGTCCTCCTCGCTTCCGCGGATGAAGATGCGCACCAAAATTTTGGAGGCATGGTTGATGTAGCCCTTGCCGAGATATCGGCCGTCGAAGGAGCGCACCGTCGCGAGGGAGCCGTTCTTATCCTTGCCCTCGATGCGGGCGACCTCGTTTGCATACACCCACGGGTGTCCCGCCAAAATGCGCCTTTCCTCGCCTTTTTTTAAGAAAACTTCGTAAGACATGCCTTTATTATAGCGCAGGCGGCGGGGAATGTAAAGAAAAAACCTTGCGGCGCGGGCGTCATCTTAAATTTGCGGAAGCTTGAAACGCTTGACAACGCGGGCGGAAACCCGTACAATGATGATAAAAGTTTATGATGAAGGAGTGAGTTTATGAAGGATCTTTCTATAAAAAAGATCGTGCTCTGTTCGCTCGCGTTTATCGTTGCCGTTTTTACGCTGGCGGGGCCGGGGTTCGATCTTTTGCATGCCCGTGTTGCGGGCGCGGCGGTCGGCGCGGGTGGCTATGCCATCATCGGGCAGATCGGCAAAGTCGAATTGATCCCGGCAGATATCGCCACCCTGATCTTTACGTTTTCCATGATGTTTTTCGGGATCGTTACCGTCATTCTCGTGCCCGTTTCGCTCATTCGGTTCGATAGCCAAAAAAATAAGATCGTGTGCAGGACCACGAGCATCGTCGGGACGCTCCTTTCCTTTGCGTATATGGTTTGCGGCGCGAGTTATGTGTCGATCGCGAATAACAGCTATCTCACGACGATCGCCTTCATTCCCTTTTTGATCATTGTTCTCATGACGATCGCTTCGGCCGTCTGCGAGATAAAGCTCCCGGAGAAGGCGCTCTCCTTTGGCCGCACTTCTTTGCAAGGGGAGGCGGCGGAAGAGCTCGCGCCTACATCTGCGTATCCCGCGGCTTTCCCGCCCGCATCCGAAGTTCCGCACGTTTCCAAGACGGTGGAACAGCAGAATGCTTCCATCGACCTTTTGGAAAAATACAAGCGGCTCCTCGATAACGGCGTCATCACCCAAGAGGAGTTCGAACGCAAGAAGAAAGAGCTCCTGTAAACCCATCAAAAAATTTCACGCCTTGCACGAAAAACCTGGCCCCCTCCAACGAGGGGGTCTGTTTTATTGTGATTTTCAAAAAATAAGAGCAGAGGTCACAATTCCGAGAGGGGGAAAAAGACGAGGCGGGAAATGCCCTACGAAGGCTCCGTCAAGACAGAATTTTCCTGTATAGCTTTTCCCCCTTCCGCCCAAAATACGGGTGTAAGGGAGGATGACATGGAATTCATCAAGACGCAAACGTTTCACAATCTCGCAAGAGGATTTGCGGGGGAGTGCATGGCGGGCATGCGGTACCAACTTACGGCGAAGGCTGCGATGAAACAGGGCTACGAGGCCTTGGCGAATACTATCCGCACGATCGCGAAGAACGAGACCAATCATGCGAGGGTATTTTTCGAGGCCATTCTGGAGAATGCGGGAAGCCAGGAGGACGTTCACCTCGACGCGAACTATCCCTTCCACGGCGGAAGCATCGAAGACGGCCTGCGTTTTGCGGCGATCGACGAACAGGGCGAAGCGGAGAACCTGTATCCCGGGTTTGCAAAGATCGCAAGAGAAGAGGGGTTTGCGCAACTGGCGATCAAATTCGAACAGGTGGCGAAGGTGGAAGCAAATCATCGGATCATCTTCGAATACCTGTACGAGGCGTTCAAGGACGGCTCCCTCTACAATGCGGAACGCCCGATGCTGTGGATCTGCGGCGAGTGCGGCTATATGCACACTTCCAAGGAAGCATGGAACATCTGCCCGCTCTGCGGCGCGTCTCAAGGCGAAGTCGAACTGCACCTTCCCTTCAAAAAGGAGAATTTATGAAAAAGACCGAAAACAAGCAAAACTCGACCCGCAACGCGCAGAGCAACACGACGAAGAACGTGAAGAACTCCAAGTCTTGCGGCGGCAAGTGCAACAGCAAGAGTTCGAAGGACTGCGGCTAATGGGCCGCAAAAGGACGCTCGGGCGAAAGGGCGCGAGCATGCGTTCCGATAAAGATATGCTCGGCAGCTATACGGGTGTGAGCGCGGAAAATGAGTACGAGCAGCCCGTACAGGACGCCGACGATCTTTGAGATCGCTATCAAGCGGGGGAGCGGAGACAAACTTGTCTCCGCTCCTTTTCGCGCGGTGGGTCTTGCCCCTACGCGTCATTCCGCCCCGCGCGCAGGGTAACCGCGTCATTCCGAGCCCCTGAAAGGGGCGAGAGAATCCCCTAATACGAAGTCCGCAAGCCCCCTCCATGGGAGGGGGGTAGGGGGGTGGGGTGACGTTCTAAATACGTCATGTTGAGCCGCGCGGTACGCGCGTGTCGAAACATATCCATATTAGGTTCGCGTCATCCTGAGCCGTAATATAATAATGAAAACCGCAAGCCAATCCTCGAAGGGATCCCCTAAATGAAAACACGGACTTTGTATATCGGGATTCTTCACTTCGTTCAGAATGACGCAAAGGGCTCCTCCCACGGAGGAGCCTTTTTTCTTCTTCTTCCATTGTTCATAACTTCCCGCTTCAAACCCTCAAAATTCGCTCAATTTATTATAAATTTTGGGCTTTTGAAAAAATTTTTACGAAAAAATGAAAAAATTATCAAAAAACACTTGACAAATGGACGGGGGGGTACAATATATGATGTCATAAAAATGACAAAAAATTTCATTATGGAGGAAAGTTATGAACAAAAAGAGTTGGCTCATTGTGGGATTGTCGCTCGCAATGGCCGCAAGCATCGGCGTGGGCATCTCTGCCTGCGGTGGAGAAAAGGAACACAAGCACACCTATGATGCGTGGGACTTCAACGCGACGCAACATTGGAAGTACTGCGACGAACACGGCTCCGACAAGAACAACATCGACGAGACCACCAAGGCAAACCACGACTTCAAGGATGGCAAGTGCGTCTGCGGCGCGACGGAAGGACAGGAGATCCCCGACGCCGACCTCGATACCCGTGAGTTTTGGGCGACGGGCGCAGGCGCGGGCGATCTGCAATCTTCCAGCTGGACGGAGCTCAAACCCAATTTCAAGCTCACCAAGCAACCCCACAAAGACGAGGACGGCTTCACCCTCTACACAATTCAGTTCAAGATCTATGCCGGCGGCGACAGCTTCAAGATCAGGCAAGACGAAAAGGACGAAAACGGCGCGCTCAAATGGACGGATGGCACCTACTTCGGCATTGACGAACTGCGCAACGCGTCGGGAACCTTCATCGACGCGGGCACGAAGAACATCGGCGTAGCCACGGGCAAGGACGGCATTTACAAGTTCACCGTACATACCAAGCCCTCGCCCGCACCTTGGGCAGACAACTTTGTGACTTGGGAGCTCGTCGAAAGCGTCGCGCCGCCCACGACGACGGAAGATATGTACATCGTCGGAAAACTTGTCGCCTATCCGAATTGCCAGTGGCCGGACTACACGAACGTCAAGACCAACTGCATCCATATGACTTTCGACGGCGACAAGACTTGGAGCGCACAAATCAAAATAACGAACGGCGACCAGTTCAAGGTCTACAATCTGCTCAACAAGCAGTATTTCCCCGACCAGGGCGGCAATCTCGGTCGTCCGGACCCCGGTCCCGACGGCGGTTTGTATGAAGTCACCTGGGTCTCCGGGGAACTGAAACCGACGATCAAACACCTTCACAACTATGTGAAATGGGGGTATGACAGCGAAAATCATTGGAAAGCGTGCGATTTCGACAGCGTTGCGGACGACAGCACGCGTGAAGCTCATGATTTCGGCGACGGCGATACCTGCGAATGCGGATATCAAAAGGAAGCCGACCCCGACTGGAAGATCAATGACGACGGCACCCTCAACGAGTACACGGGGGACTACACCAACCTAAAAATTCCCGCCGACCTGACTGTATTCCCCGACTTCGGCAAGCTTTTCGGTATGGGCGAGAACAACGTCTACGAACCCGCGAGTTGCGAAGCAAAGAACGTCGCCAAAGTGCAGTCCGTAACAGTTGACCCGAAAAACGAGCATTTCAAGGTCGAAAATAATGCAGTCCTTTCCATGGACGGAACCATTCTCTACATGTATTTCCCTTGTAGCACGGAAACCGAAGTCACATTTGAGAATGTCACGGAGATTGCAAACTCCGCTTTCATCTATAATGCAACCGTGACGACTGCCAACTTCCCCAAGGTCGAGACGGTCGGGAAATACGCCTTTAATAAAACGACTGCGCTCGAAACGGTTTCCTTGCCTCTTGCGGAAACGATCGATAAGGACGCCTTTTATGCCTCTGCGGTGAAAACCGTCGATCTCAGCAGTGCAAAGACGATCGGATCGGAAGCGTTCCTCAACTCGAAAATTCAATCCATCGAGCTCGAAAACGTCGAGTCGATCAAGGGAAGTGTATTCAGTGGTTGCGCACAGCTTGCAAGCGTGGTGTTTGGCGAGAAGTTGACGGAGCTTGGGGACTATCTCTTCTACAACAACACGGCTCTTAAGACTATTACCGTCAAGGCGACGACGCCGCCTACGACCAAGTCTATATTCCTTCTCCCGCCCACAGCTATCAAGGTCTATGTGCCTACGGATAGCGTAGATGCCTACAAAGCTGCCGCAGGTTGGTCGAAGCTCGCAAGTTTTATCGAAGCTATTCCCGCCGCTACTGCCGCGCAGGAAGTGGCTCTTCC
Source organism: uncultured Clostridia bacterium (assembly GCA_947625555.1). Classification (GTDB taxonomy): domain Bacteria; phylum Bacillota; class Clostridia; order Christensenellales; family Borkfalkiaceae; genus Gallimonas. Next base: position 15,380 of record CANQOT010000025.1, read on the forward strand.
CGCAAGCAAGAAAAAGGATTAAACAGCCTACCCTCCATAATTTCCCTTCGTCGGTGCGGGGACCCTATCCTCGCACCGACCCCCGCAAGGGGGTGGGGAAGTTATGAGAACAAAGTAAAGTACAAAAAAACCGAGGTCTCCTCGGTTTTTTTGTTGTATGCGCCCCCTCCATGGGAGGGGGGTAGGGGGGTGGGGTGACGTTCTAATTCGTCACCCTGAGCCTGTCGAAGGGCCTCCGCATTATAAAAATAAGGAGATGTTTCGACTTCGCTCAACATGACGGAATTATAGCACGCCCCACCACAGTCACGCTGCGCGTGACAGCTCCTCCCACGGAGGAGCCTTACGGACGCGTTAGACTTTCGCCCATTATACCCAGCTCACCCTCCATAATTTCCCTTCGTCGGTGCGGGGATCCCCATCTCCGCACCGACCCCCGCAAGGGGTAGGGGAGTTATGAGAAAAATTACAGTACAAAAAAACCGAGGTCTCCTCGGTTTTTTTGTTGTATGCGCCCCCTCCATGGGAGGGGGGTAGGGGGGTGGGGTGGCGTTCCAAAACACGCCCACCTCAGTCACGCTTGCGCGCGACAGCTCATCCCCGAGGAGGCGCCAAGATTCACTCGGGCTACGCTCTCGGAATGAGGGAAAGCCCAACCCCCACTACCGCCTAACGGCGGAGCCGCCCCCTTAAAAGGGGGCAGCTCTGCGGACTTCGTATTAGGGGATACACTCGCCTTCGGCTCGGTATGACAGCGGGGGAAAGATTCACTCGGCCACGGTGTGGCCTACTTCGTCGCTTCGCTCCTCGTGCCGCGCTTAGTAGACAATAGTGCGCGCGGGGCGGAATGAGGGCAAGACCAACCCCCACCACCCGCTACGCGGGAGCCGCCCCCTTAAAAGGGGGCAGCTCTGCGGACTTCGTACAAGAGTTTACGATAGGGGTATAAATTGTTGGATCGCGGGGCATAATCCTTCCGAATTTTTCGGGAGGAGCTTTTTATGCGCAAAATTCTGGCAAACTTCAAGGCCGCCGTTATCCTTCTCGGCGCCCTGTCTTGCGCCCTCTTTGCCTTTGCGCTGTGGCAGTTTCCCGTCTTTGAGGGGGGAGAGAGCTACGAGCTCTATCTCGGCGATTCCTCCTCCGCCCAAATCCTTTCCTCCCAAAACCCCGCTCTCGATAAACTTCTGCATGCGGGGGCGAAGGGGGAGAGCGTGCGATACTCCGGCGATCTCTATGCGGAGATCAAGGCCCGCTTTCATGCCGAACTTCTCTTCACGGAAGAGGCCGCCGACGTCACCAATTACTATCTCTATGCGCCCGCGCTCGGGGACGGCCTTCTGCTTGCGGGAGAGAGGGTCAATCTCCACATTGCGGTGGGTCACGGGCAGACGGCGGCGGGCACGCCCATCATCTTCGGCGGATTTTGAGGAAGGGGTGTATAAAAGCCGCGCGGGAAGTTCATCATTTACATACCAAAATTTTCGGAGGATAGTATGAAGGAAGAAAAGACAAAGAGCAAAAAGAGCGTTATCTACTATGTGATTTTGGCGGTGTGTGCGGCGCTCATCATCACGGCGACGGTACTTACAGTGTACTTCGTGACGAGAAAGACCGAGACCATCGCGGAGAAGCCCCCCGTCGTGGATCCCGACGACCCCAACAAACCCGGGCCCGACGATCCCAATGATCCCAACGAACCCTCGAGCGGCGATGCGGTCAAATTTGTCGTCCCCGTCGAGGCGAACACCTACTCGATGGCGTATGCGGAGATCGTGCACAACGAGACGGTGGGCTGGTGGTACCGTCACAAGGCGATCGACTTCAATGTCGAAAAGGGCACCGACGTGCTCGCCATGGCCGACGGCACCGTAACGAAGGTGAGCTATGCCAAAGAGACGGGCAACCTCATCGTCATCGACCACGGCGACGGCATTTCGACCAGCTACCGTTTTGTCGAACCCATTGAGGGCCTCGGCGTCGGCGAAAAGGTGACGAAGGGGCAGAAGATCGGCGAAGTTGCCGAAGCGTACGGCACGGAGGCGTTCGCGGGCGAACATCTGCATCTCGAAATGTTCCTCGGGAAGGATCCCGTCGATCCCGCCGACTACGTGGATATCGTCCTCGAAGAAAAGTAAGATCCCAAAAAGTCCGGCCCGCGCGGTTTGCGCGGGCCGCTTTTGCGTTTTGCGTTCTAAATAGCCTTCCGCCCTCATAGAATACCCCTGAAATAGAGGAGGAAACCATGAATAGGATCGCAACAGGCATTGCGGCGGGAGCGCTCGCGTTTTTTGCGGCGGCGGGGCTTGCCGCCTGCGGAAAGGGGGGAAGCAAGCGGGATCGTTATACCATCGATGCCGCGTACCATGCCGACACGGGGACACTGACGGCCGAAATGAAGGCGGAGATCGCAAATCCCCTACCCATGTCCACGAATGAACTGAAATTTCAGCTTTGGGGGAACGCCTTCCGCGAGGGGGCGAAGTATGCGCCCGTCTCCGATCTGTTCGCAAATTCCGCCTACTATCACGGGAAAAGTTATGGCGGGATGACGGTCTCCGCCGTCGCGGGAGCCGAGAGCTTCGAGGTGTGCGGCGAGGACGAGAATATCCTCTCCGTCAAGCTCAAAAATTCGGTGGGGGCGGGCAAAAAAGTGACGCTTACCTTCGCGTTTGAGGTGACGCTCGCCGAGATCAACCACCGTCTCGGCATTTCGGAGTGCGGCGTCAACCTCGCGAACTTCTATCCCGCGCTCTGCGCCGTGGAAAACGGGGCCTTCGCCGAGCACATCTATTCCTCCAACGGCGACCCCTTTGTGAGCGAGACCGCCGATTTCGACGTCACCCTCACCATTCCCGAAATTTATACCCTGATCTCGGGGTTCGCGGCGGAGGAAGCCGAGGGAAAAACGCCCGCAGACGGCGTCAAGACCTACCATGTCCGCGAAGAGGGGGTCCGCGATGTCGCCTTTGTGCTCGGCGAAGGCTTTGAATGTCTGACGGAAAAGGCGGGCGATACCGAGGTCGCCTATTACTACACTTCGGCCGATACCGACCCGCAGCGCACTTTGAAGCTCGCAGCCGAGAGCCTTGCGTACTACGGGGAGACCTTCGGGGAGTACGCTTATCCCCGCTATACCGTCGCCATGACGGGCTTTGTGTACGGCGGAATGGAGTTCCCCGCGCTCTCCATGATCTCTTCCGATCTCCGCCAGAGCGAGATCCCCGCCGTCGTCGCCCACGAAACGGCCCACCAATGGTGGTATGCGATGGTGGGAAGCGACCAATACAACTGCGCATGGCAGGACGAGGGCCTCGCCGAGTTCTCCACAGCCCTCTTCTTTGGCGATCATCCCGACTACGGCACGGACTACCGCGACCTTATCACCGCTTCCGAACAGTCCTACCGCGCCTTCTTCTCCGTCTATTCGCAGGTGCAAAAGGAGGCCGACACCACGATGAACAGGCCGCTCACCGCCTATTCGGGCGATTACGAGTACCGCAACATTGCCTACGATAAGGGCGTCATTCTCTTTGACCGTATCCGCGAGGTGATGGGCAAACACAAATTCTCCAACGCCCTCAAAGCGTATTTCAGAGAATATAAGGGCAAGATCGCGGATTTTGAGGACCTCGTCTCCTGTTTCGAACGTTACAGCGGCGGGATCGAGGATCTCTTCGCCTCCTTCATCGAGGGCCGCTGCGTCATCTGATCGAAAACGGGCGGGGCGCTTGCATTTTTTCGCCATAGGGATTATAATGGGCATGAACAAGGGGGTTTGCGTTCATGCCCGTTTTTTCTTATAGGTGTCAAAAGTGTGGCTTTTCGTTCGAGGAACTCGTCAAAAGATATGACGAGGAGGTAGCATGCCCGAAGTGCGGCGCCACAGCGGAGCGGACTTGGTCGGGTTGCATGTATTCCCAAACGGGCAAGCCTGCGAAGAAGTGCAACGGAAAGTGCTCGGAGTGTAGCGGTTGCCGATAAAGGGCGATCTTCGCGCGCGTACATATTAGGTTTTCAGATAGTTTTTGCGGGCGGCTTTGCGGCGAATGCGCGCAAGGGGAGCTTATCATCCTGAATTTTCCGCAATTTCCTTAAAAAAAGTAAAATTATCTTCGAAAATCGCTTGACGAAACTTTTTTGCCGTGATATCATAAGTAAGCTGTCTTAAAGGACAGCATGCTTTTTCGCACAAAATGCGAATGGCAAAAAGCCGGGACTGTTGTCTCGGGGAGCGCAAATTGACAACTGCATAGCAAGTACGGAGTAGTATCTCTTTTCCTCGTGAGGGGAGGGGGATATGAAACGAAAAGTACGTAAGGCAATCAAAATTCTTTTGAAGCATGGAGACATGCAGACGAAAGT
>CANQOT010000026.1 GCA_947625555.1 uncultured Clostridia bacterium
CCCCCCCCCCCCCCCCCCCCTGTCAAGAGTTTTTATAAAAATTTTTCGGTTTTTCTAAAAATTTTTTTGGGGGTGGGGGTGGGGGGCCCTTTAAGAGGGAAAATTATGAAAAAAGCCTTCCCCCATCCATGGGGGAAGGTGGCACGCCGCGTGCGGCGTGACGAATGAGGGCACCCTCATCAGTCACCTGCGGTGACAGCTTCCCCCCCTTGGGGGGAAGCCTTATAATAAGGACATGTTTCGACACGCGCGTACCGCGCGGCTCAACATGACGTGAGTAGCATGTCACCCCACCCCCCTACCCCCCTCCCATGGAGGGGGCTTGCGGATTTCGTATTAGGGGATCCACTCGGCTCTACGAGCCTCGGGATGACGCGATTACCCTGCGCGCGGGGCGGAATGAGGGAGGGTGGAGCTGCTCGGAGGTCTCGCGTTACATCAATAAAAAAGACGGCTTCGGAAGAAGCCGCCGCAAGGCTAAAACTTTTCTTTATTCTATCATAGGTCGTACGCGAAGGGGAATGCCGATGAAAGCGGCGAGAGCCCGACACGCGGCGATCTCCTCTTCCCCAATACAATCGACGACGGAAAACCACGCGTTCACGCCCCATTTTTTGCAGTCGCGGGCGAAGGCGAGCATGCCTTCAAACGCTCCCTCGATCTGCGGGCGACAGAGCGCATCGTACCTCTCCTTGGTGGAAGCGTTGAGGGAAATATTCACCCCGTCGAGTTTGCCTTTGAGCTTCTCGGCGGCACCCATGTCCGCGATGAGGGCCCCATGTCCGTTGGTATTGACGCGCGTCCTCCCGCCCCTTTCGTGCACATAATCGCAAATTTCGAGCATCGCATCGAGGCGGTAGGTGGGCTCGCCGAAGCCGCAAAAGACCACTTCGCCAAAGCGTTTGGGGTCGCCGATCTCCGCGATGACCTGCTCGACGGTCGGCTCTCCCCCTTTCAGCCAAAGAGGGTAGCCCTCGTAGGTCTCCTTGCCGTTGCGCACGCAAAAGGTGCAGCGGTTGGAACACCGGTTGGTGAGATTGATATAGAGATTGTTCCCGATTTGGTAGGTATAGGTATCTTTCATAATTCAATGAAGTTTGGGAAAGAGGGCGCGGGCGTTTCGGCGTATTTGCGCCTTCATTTCCTCGAAGTCAATGCCCTTCAAAGAAGCGAGTTTTTCCACGATGACGGGAATGTTCGCGGGCGTGTTTTTCTCCCCGCGGAAGGGGGAGAGGTAGGGGCTGTCCGTCTCCGACAGAATGCGGTCCATGGGGCAAGCGCGCACGCTTTCGACAACATGCCTTGCGTTTTTGAAGCAAACAACGCCGCCGAAGGAGAAATAGGCGCCCAATTCGAGAAATTCGGGCAGATTTTCCGCGCCGTACGAATAGCAGTGCATCAAAAATCCGTGCTTCATGCGGCCGAAGCGCTCCCGCAGAATGGCGAGCGTATCGACACAGGCGTCGCGCGAGTGGATCTGCACGGGCAAACCGAGCTCTTCCGCAATATCCAGCTGGGCTTCGAAGGCCGCCCGCTGCGCCCGCTTATCGGGGTCGGGATAGTGGTAATCGAGCCCGATCTCCCCTATGGCAACGCACTTTTCGTCCGCCGCCGTCTCTTCGAGCGTTTCGACCGTCTGCCGCCCGAAATTTGCGAGCTCGGAGGGATGCACGCCCACCGTGAAGAAGGCGCCCTCGTGCTCCTTGCAGAACTTTGCGTGCCACGCGGCATGCTCCAACGTATCGGCCGCGAGGATGACGGTGTTTACGCCCGCCGCCTTGATTTTCTCCCATTCGGCGGGAAAATCGTACCCCTCCTCCGCAAAATGGGCGTGGACGTCGATCATCTGACCTTTGCCCCGCTCGCCATGACTTTTTCGGGCGTGAGAAGGGAGAGGTTGCCTTCCCCGTCCTCGGCGCACAAAATCATGCCCTCGGAGAGCACGCCGCAAAGTTTTACGGGCTTCAAGTTGGTGACGACGACTACCCGCTTCCCCACCATCTCCTCGGGCGCATAGAATTTTGCGATGCCCGAGACGACCGAACGGGTCTCGTCGCCGATCTTGACCGTCTCGTGCAAAAGTTTTTCACTCTTTTTGACCCTTTCGCAGGCGATGACCTCGCCGATTTTGAGTTCGACTTTGGAAAAATCGTCGATGGTGATCTCGGGAATGGACTGCGTATTGGGGGATCCTTCGGCAGGCTCAGGATGACGCGCGGGATTAAACGCGTCATCCCGAGGGGCATCGCCCCGAGAGGATCCCCTTGATGAAAGCGCGGACTGCGTATTAGGGGATTCACTCGCCCCCTGCGGGGGCTCGGAATGACAGGTTGATTTTTTGACGAGTTTTTCCACCTCGGCGAGCTCCTTCTTCACATCGATACGGGGGAAAACGGGCGGGATCTTCTCGATGGGCGCGCCCGCTTGGAGCGTCCCGAACGCGAGGGTATCGAAGCCCGCGTTTTCGTCGAAGGAGAGGCTCCTCAATATGGCCGCAGAGGCCTTGGTGAGGAAGGGCTTCAAGAGCACCGCGCAGATGCGCACCGTCTCGGCGAGGTTGTATAGAATTGCGCCGAGGCGGTCCTTCTTTCCGGGATCTTTGGCGAGGACCCACGGCGTGGTCTCGTCGATATATTTATTGGCGCGGTCGATGACGGCGAAGATGTCCGCAAGCGCATCGGGCGCATTGAGGGCACCCATGTCCGCGTTCACCTTGTCAAAAAGCCCCTCACACATCGCAATGAGCTCGCCGTCCGTCCCCTCGACGGGGCCGCGTGCGGGGAGCCTTTCCCCAAAGTTTTGGGCGATCATCGCCTGCGTGCGGGAGACGAGATTGCCAAGATCGTTGGCAAGATCGGCATTGATGCGGCCGAGAAGGCGCTCGCCCGTATATTCGCCGTCGCTCCCGAAGGGAATTTCGCGCAAAAGGAAGTAGCGGATGGCGTCTGTCCCGTAGCGTTTGACAAGCTCGTAGGGGTCGGTGAGCTCGCTCTTTGCGGCCTCCTGCTTGCTCTTGGAGAGCTTGTCTCCGCCGATGAGAAGCCACCCATGTCCGTAGACCTGCCTCGGGATAGGCTCTCCGAGGGCCATCAGAATGGCGGGCCAGATGATGGCGTGGAAGCGCACGATCTCCTTCCCCACCATGTGGAGCTCGGCGGGCCAAAACTTCTTATAGAGCTCGTCGTGCTCCGTCCCATAGCCGAGAGCGGAGATGTAGTTGGAGAGGGCGTCGATCCAAACGTAGGCGGTGTGCTTTGGGTCGAAAGGAAGGGGCACGCCCCACTTCACCGTCGTGCGGGAGACGCAGAGGTCTTGCAGCCCCGCCTTCAGGAAGTTGTTCACCATTTCGTTGACGCGGGACTTGGGCTGCAGAAACTCGGGGTTTTCTTCATACAGTTTCAGAATACGGGGGGCGTACTTGGAGAGGCGGAAGAAGTAGCTCTCCTCCTTTTGAAGCGTCACTTCCCTGCCGCAATCGGGGCACTTGCCGTCCTTAAGCTGCGACTCCGTCCAGAACGCTTCGCACGGGGTGCAGTAGTAGCCCTCGTACTCCGCCTTGTAGATGTCGCCGCTCTCAAAGAGTTTTCGGTAAATGTTCTGCACGCACGCGACATGGTCCGCATCGGTGGTGCGAATGAAGCGGTCGTAGGAGACATCCAGAAGCTTCCACATCTCCTTGAGCTCTGCAACGAGCGGATCGACGAATTCAATGGGCGTAATGCCCCGCTTCTTCGCCTCCTTTTCCACCTTTTGACCGTGCTCATCGGTGCCCGTGAGGAAAAAGACCTCTTCCCCCTTCATCTTATGAAAGCGGGCAAGGGCGTCGCAGATGACGGTGGTGTAGCAGTGGCCGATGTGCCAGTTGCCGCTCGGGTAGTAAATGGGCGTGGTGATGTAGTATTTGCTTGCCATAGGGTACCTCTTTTGCCTTATTATACCGCGCCGCGCGAAAAATGTAAATTGATTTCGCGGAAGAAATAAAACCTCGGCGTGGGTTTACCCTTCGCGGGCTCGGGAGAACACGGCTGACGGTCGGACTTCGTAGTTCGGGATCCTTCGATCGCTTCGCTCCTCAGGATGACGCGGGCGGGGCAAGATGACGCGTTATAAGTTGTTCTAATCGACAAATTCTGACAATATAGTAAAGCGTGAACGGAATTTTTGCGGTCATCTTTATTTTGTCGTGCGCGCTCTTTTTGTTTTCCTACCCCGACGGGTTCCTTTCCGCCATGCTCTCGGGCGGGCAGAAGGCAGCGACGCTCTCGCTTTCCCTTCTCGCCGTCTACTGCGTGTGGCTGGGATTTTTTAAGGTTTTGGAAAGAAGCGGGCTCTCCGAGAAGATCACACGGCATACCATGTCCGCGACACGGCGGCTGTTTCGCTCCGACGACAGGGAAGCGCTCACCTTTGCGGGCGGAAATCTTTCCGCCAATCTTTTGGGGCTCCCCGGGGCCCCTACGCCCCTCGGGATCAAGGCGACGAAGCGGTTTTTGGAGAGCGGCAACACCTATGCCGCCGACATGCTCTTCGTGCTCAATGCGACGAGTTTGCAGCTCCTGCCCACCACCGTCATCGCCCTGCGCCTTGCCGCGGGCTCGGCCTTTCCCGCCGATATCTTCCTCCCCACCCTGCTCGCTACCCTCTTTTCCTCCCTTCTCGGGGGAATGCTCGTCTTTTTGACGCGACGGAGGAAGAAACAGCCTGCGCCCCTTGCCGTGAGGCGGGCGGCATGAAGTGGGTCGCCCTCATCGTTCCCGTCCTCTTCCTCGCCGTCTTTATCTTTGCGCTCGTGCGGCGGGTCAAGCTGTACGATTGCTTCACGGACGGGGTGAAGGAGGCCCTTCCGCTCATTCTGTCCGTTTTCCCCTACCTCGCGGCCATGCTCATTCTCTCGGCCCTGTTCGAAGAGAGCGGGCTCGCGAAGATCATCACCGACTTCCTCTCCCCCGCCTTCCGCGCCCTCGGCATTCCGCCCGAGATCTCCCCGCTCGTCCTCATAAAGCCCTTTTCGGGAAGCGGCTCCACCGCCATTCTTTCCGAACTCCTCGCCGCCTACGGCCCCGATAGCTACATCGGCCGCTGCGCATGCGTGGCGTACGGTTCGAGCGAGACCGTCTTTTACATTTCGGCCGTGTATTTTGCGGGTCTCAAAACCAAAAATCTCTTCAAACCGACTGCGATCGCGCTCGCGGCGAATTTCCTCGGCGTGGTGGTCGGGTGCCTCTTGTGCAGGGTGATGTGAGGCGCTTTGTGAAGAAATCACCTTTTGCCGCCGCCTGCGTGTGAAGATTTCACATCGCTTGAAAAGAGCGCGCGAAAAAAATTCGTGTGAAAATTTTTAACAAATGATTTTACATTCCCCGCCGATTCGATTATAATAAAATCATCTTAAATCTGCTCACACACTCATAATTTTCCCCCTTATCATATGTAATCCCCCTCGGGACGCGAGTTCCGAGGGGGGTTGCTTTTTATGGGGTCGGAGCGAAAAAAAAGCGGGCGCGAGCGCCCGCTCTTCCGTATGCGTGTGTTTTAATCGTTCTTCCCGGGAAGCATGGCGACTTCCTGCGGCGCGACCGAAGAGGTGGCCGCGGGAGCGGTATAGTCGTTGGTGATAAAGATCCCGTACGGCGCGTCCGCTTCGGACCACCAAGGGATGACGTGGTAGCTGAAGAACAGGTAGAGCGCACCCTCGGCAACGTCCTCTTCGCCGATCGTGATCGTGATGCGCAGAGCGTCGTTATCCACCGTGCATCCTTCGGCAAGGCTGTGGAATGCGTGCTCTTCGGGGAACTTCCCCGAGCTCCAGAAGGACGACGTATTTAACACAAAGGTCTCGGGATCTCTGCCGATGTCAACGCTACTGAAGCCCATATTGATCGCTCTCTCAATGGCGGCTGCAAGTTTGGAAGAAAGGGCAAAGTACTGCAAACTTATCTCGTACGTTCCCGCCTTGTCGAGCTTGAACTTGAAGTAGAAATCGACTGTACCTGCCGGGAAGCGCACAAACGCATTTTCATCCCCTTCGAGCGCGGGCGCCGTCTTCAAATTCGTCCGCGTGGGCGGCTCCATTCCCTTATTGTAGGTGATCTCGACGGGCGACTTGCAGCTATCGCAGATGCTTTGGAGCGTGCCCCCTTCGGCCGCGGCTTCGGGGAGCGTATCGGGCGTGTAGTCGAAGGTAACATGCTCGTGCTCGCACACCTCCTTCGTCTGCGCACCGCATTCGCACGTGCCCGTCTCGGGGTCGAAAGCGTGATCCGTCTTGCCTTCGGGCGACATCACGCCGTCGTCGGGGCATACTTTCCAGTGCTGCTGTGCATCGAACATCTGCTGCGTGTACTTATGGACGTGGCGCAGGAAGTGGCAGACGTCGCAGGCCTCATCGGTGTCGTCCGTATAGGTGTGCTCGTGCCCTTCAATCTTGGTGCTGGTAGCCTTTGCCGCGCCAAATTCCCAGCTGATCTTATAGGCGCCCGCCTCGCTGAAATAGACGGAATTGACATCAATGCGATGGAAGTGATTGTGGAATTCCGGGTCGCCTTCCTTCAAAAAGCGCGAAAAACTCACATTATTGTCCGGTTCCGCATAGACGGTCACGGAAAAGATATTGGATGAGGGCTCCAAAGTAAGTTTCGGGTTGCTCTTTGCGGCGTCCTCTTCCGTATCGACGACAAAGTCCTCCGAGGTGCCGTCGGGATATACCGTGGTGGTCGCATGCCCGAGAAGTGCAAGGTCGGGATAGGAAGCGAGCGTCTTGCCTGCCGCAGGGATGAGCCAAACGGAATAGGCTTCGGCAAGGCTGACTTTGCAGTCGGTGCAGACGCCGTCCACAAAGTTGTGGTCGCTCTTGCCCGCGGGGTCGAGCTCGCCATCGTCGGGGCAGACCTTCCAGTGCTGATCGTCATTGTGCTCCCACTCCGTGTAGGCGTGGGTGTGTTCGGGCGTAGGGGGCGTTTCGGGGTCCCCCCCACCGCAGGCCGAAATGCCAATGCCGATACTTGCGGCCATTGCAAGAGAAAGCCCTGCAATGAGCCAATGCTTTTTGTTCATAAATTCCCTCCAAAAAAATTATTTGCCGTTTCCCCATGAAACGAGTACTTTCATTATACCTCCCCTCTCCCTCCCTGTCAAGGGTAACGGAAACTTTTGGGAATTTGTTTTGAGCACAAAAAAAGCTCCGCGGCCGACGGAGCGGAGAGATGTTGAGATTTAACCCCTCACGAAATTTTGTTGCTTGCAACAAAATTTCGTGAACAAGGTCACCGTTAAATCGCATAGCTGCAAGCGAGACAAGGAGAAGGAGCATTCCCGCAGGGAGCGTACTTTTGCGTACGTGACCAAGGGAAGCGCACCTTCGACGCAGTATCGCGCCGCAGATATGCGATTCGCTCATTCAAGCATCGCTTTATATATCTCACTTTTGGGAACACCTCTCTCCCGCGCCACCACCTTCATCGCCTCCTTCTTCTCCATGCCCTGCGCCATGTACGCCTCGACATGCTCGCGCACGGAAAGGGCGCACAGGGGGCTTTTTTCCTCCTTCGCCCCCTCGACGAGGAGCACGAACTCCCCCCGTCTCTCACCGCCGTACCCTTCCGCCAAAGAAAACGCCTCGCTCTCCTCGTGGATCTTGGTGATCTCGCGCACGGCGCACGCCCTGCGGTCGCCGAAAACTTCGAACATCGCAGCGATGTATTCATCGAGGTCCTGGGGCGCGCAGTGGAAGATGAGCGTCTCGCGCGCGACTTTGTAGCGTTCCAGCAGAGCGACCCGTTCCGCCTTCTTTTCGGGCAAAAATCCAAGGAAGGTGAACCTTCCCGCGGGGAAGGCCGAAAGGACAAGGGCGCAGACGAAGGCGCTCGGCCCGGGAATGACGGTATAGCTTTCGCCCGCCTCCTTCAAAATGCGGCATACCTCGCCGCCGGGATCGGAGACAACGGGCATCCCCGCATCGGAGACGACGGCGATATTTTTGCCCTCGCGGGAGAGGGCGAGCATCTTCTCCGCCGCCTCCCGCTCGTTGAATTTATGGCAGGAGAGGAGGGGCTTTTTGATATCGTAGGCGGAGAGCAGCTTCAAGGTATGGCGGGTATCCTCGCAGAAGATGACGTCGGCGGCCCTGAGCTGTTCGAGGGCGCGTAGCGTGATATCCTTCAAATTCCCGATGGGGGTTCCGACGAATGTGATCATGGCTTGCTCCTATTGGTTGATGAGGGTGGGAAGGACCTCCACGCCCTGTTTGGCGCCTTTGACCGCAAGAAGGAGGACGGCATAGGGGCCAGTTCCCTCCTTCCCCGCGATGAATTGCAGCTTTTTGGGCTCCAAACCTCGGACATGGGTGGCACAAATGAGCTCGGCGACCCGATCTGCGCGCTGAACGACCGCGAGGCGGCCGCCGAACTTCAAACAGCGTTTTGCGGCGTCGAGCAGTTCCCCGAGCGTGAGGGAGAGCTCCTTCCTGCAAGGCGCAAGTTTTTGGGAAGCCTTTTGGAAGCCGCCGCGCTCGTAGGGCGGATTGCACAGGATGAGGGAGAATTTTTCGGAGTACTGCCCGCCGATCTCCTGCACGCGCACGTTCTCGACGCGGAAAATTTCGCCGAGGCCGTTGAGGGCGACCGTCTCCCCGCTCATGGCGGCAAGGTCCGCATCCGCCTCGAAGAGGGTCACGTGCTCCACGCCCTCGTTTTCGGCGAAGAAATGCAGGCCGACGATCCCGCTGCCCGAGCAAAAATCGGCGACCTCTTCGTGCTTTTTGGCCTTCACGAAGCGGGCGAGGTGCACCGCGTCCGACGTGAAGCGGTACATCCCGGTATCCTGTATGATCTTGTACTGCCCGATGAGCAGGGGTTCGATGACTTTCATAGGCCCTATAACATAAAAAGCGCGGGATGACCCGCGCCTTTCGTGCAAAAAACTTATTCGGCGGTGATTGCTCCGGTAGGGCAACCGTCCTCGCAGGCGCCGCAATCGATGCAGACGTCGGGATCGACGACGTACGTCGTATCGCCGGGCGCGATCGCACCGACGGGGCAAGTCGCTTCGCATGCGCCGCAAGATACGCAAGCATCGGAAATCTTATGAGCCATTGGAATGTACCTCCGTATTGATCTTATCCGTATTATAACATAACTTTGGCGATTCGTAAAGGATTTTTGCGAAATTCTTTTCGGGACCGCTCAATTTTTATCGTCGGGCGGAAGGGTGTCCTTCTCGTCCTCTTCGCGGCTCCCGCCCTTTTCCTTCTCCCCCCGCTTGAAGCCGAGTTCGGCCACGGGGAAATCGCGGTAGAATACGGCCCCGTCCTTTTCGATCTTGACGCGGGCCGTCATTTTGAGCATATCCGTCGCAATGACGACGGCTTTCCCCTCGGGCGAGGAGACGGTCGCGCCGATCTTGGGCACCCGCTTGCAGGCGTCGGCGTAATATTCGTCCTCGTACGCGAGGCAGCACATGAGCCGCCCGCAGAGGCCGCTGATCTTCCCCGGGTTGAGGGAGAGGCCTTGGTTCTTCGCCATCTTGATGCTGACCTTCTTGATTTCGGGCATACAGCCCGCGCAGCAGCATACCCGCCCGCAGGGGGCGATCCCGCCGAGGATCTTGGTCTCGTCCCGCGCGCCGACCTGCCGAAGCTCGATGCGGAGATGAAAGATGGAGGCGAGATCCTTGACGAGGTCGCGGAAGTCCACCCGCGCCTCCGCGGTAAAGGAGAAGATGACCTTGTTCCCGTCGAAGGTGAACTCGCAGTCGATGAGCTTCATCGCGAGGCCGCGCTCGGCGATCTTTTCTCTGCAAATTCGCATCGCGTCGCCGCGGCGGGCTTCGTTGCGCATTACCGTCTCCTCGTCGTGCTCGTTGGCGACGCGGATGACCGCTTTGAGCGGGGAAACGATCTTGTCGTCGCCGATCTCGCACTCGGGCACGGCGACCGTGCCGTATTCGAGGCCGCGCGCCGTCTCGACGACGACGTTCATCCCCTTTTTGAGTTCGAGACGACCCGCCGAAAAGTAGTAGGGCTTGGAATTTCTCTTAAATTTTATTACGACAACTTTTGCCATCTTTGCGTCTCCTCCCTGATCCGCACGGAGAGCGACAGCGCCGCCTGCGCGGGGATCGCGTTGAACTTTATCTCGCGCTCCGTCTCCGATGCGAAGCCGATCGCAGAGACGAGGGCGCCGAGGGGTATCTCTTTACACAGTTTTTGCATGGCGGGCGTCTTTCTTGCGCAGTACTTCTCCTGCCCCGCCGCCATGAACATGAGGTCGCGCAGAATGAGTTTGACCGCCGCGAAAAACGATTTTACCTTCTTCTCGTTCAGGCCGCGGCAGAGCGCTTCGACCCCATCGCCCGCTAAAAACTTCTCGGCAAGGGCAAAATCCTCGCCGCCGCCTTGAAGCAGCGCCTCGGCGTCCGAGAAGATCCCGCCGCACGCCGCGGCAGCCTCCCTGATGCCCTTCTCCCCGACATGGGTACGGGCAAGCGCCTCTTCCACCTCTTTTTCGGAGAAGGGCGCAACGGCAAGTTTCTTCGCGCGGGAGAGCACGGTGGGGAGCACGGCGTGCTCCGATGGAGCCCCGAGGAGGAAGTAGACCCCTTCGGGCGGCTCTTCGAGGACCTTTAATAGCTTGTTCTGCACGAGGGGCGAAGCGTTGGAGAATGCGTCGAGCACGAAGAGCTTTTTCTCCCCCTCGATGGGGCGGAGAAGGCTCTCGTCGATGATCTTCGCGGCGTCGTCCACCGTAAATTTCGCATCACGGGCGGGGAAAAAGAGGCAATCGGAGAAGCTCTCCTTGCCGATGAGGCTGCGGACGCGCTCGCCCCTATCCCAAAAGAAGGCCTCGGCGCACACGGTGAGAAAGAGGCGGAGATACTTCTCGTCGGGGAAGAGAATGAGCGTCGTATGGGCGCATTCGCCCTTCCTTGCGTCCGCCGAAAAGAGCTGATATGCGGTTGTCGAACGAATGAGCGTTCTCACAGCCCCTCCCTGTAAATGGGGATGCCGCCCGCGGGCGCATCCTCCCCCACTTCCCCGCGCGGAAGCTCTTCGAGGAGGGACGAGAGCCTTTCGAGCTCCTCCTCCTTCGTGCACGGGGAAAGATAGAACATCAGATAGTTGCCGTCGCAAAATTCGGGGTAGACGCCGTGCGCCTCCAAATAGGCCGACGCGGCGGCACACTCCGCCCCGAAGGGTACGACGATTTTCGTCCAATCATCGTTTTCGAGGCACCCATGTCTGCGTTTGAAGGCCTCGGAAGCGCGTTCGATGGCCTCGTTACGGGGGTATTTGACGGCGTACTCCACGCTCGCCAAAATGGGATAGGAGGGCGACGTCGTACGGAATATGCGGACGGCCTCGGCAAGGCGTTCCGCCCATGCCTCGTTCGCCGAAACGACGGCCCCCTGCGTCATCGCGGGCAAGCTCTTGTGCACCCCGTCCACCCACATATCGGCGAATTTCCCCGCATGGGTGGCGCAAAAATGCAGATGTGCGCCGTGCGCGCCGTCGATAAGCAAAGGCTTTCCCGCGGCGTTGCACATCTCCTTCGCCGCCGCCATGGGCGCAAAAAAGCCGTAATAATCGGGCGAAGTGAGAAGGAGTGCATCTGCCCCTTCGAGCGCGGCCGCAATGTCCCTTTCACAGGGCGGTACGGGGATCCCCCGCCGCACGGCCTGCGGGACGGGAACGATGTCCACCCCCATCGCCGCGCATGCGTGAAAGACGCTCGGGTGCGAGAATGCGGGGACTGCGAGCCTTGCCGCTCCCGCACGCTTCGCCGCATAGATCATGGAAAACACGCCCGCCGTGCTCCCGTCCGTCAGGAAGAAGGAGCGCGCCGCGCCTAAAATTTTTGCCGCGTCCTCTTCCGCCCGCAAGATCACGCCGTGGGGGGCGTAGAGGTTGTCGGAATAGGAGAGCTCGGTGATGTCCGCGCCCGCCCGTTTGTGACCGGGGGTGTGAAAAGAGATGTGTTCCGCCGCCTGTGCGCGGAGCATTTCCGCGATGTGCAGCGTCATATCACTTCTTGGGTTTCATCGTCGGGAAGAGGAGCACGTCCCTGATGTTCGCGCTGTTCGTGAGCATCATCACGAGCCTGTCGACGCCCAGCCCCAGCCCGCCCGTGGGCGGCATGCCGTGGTTGAGCGCGTCGATGAAGTCCTCGTCCACCTGCGCGTTGGTGCCCTGCGCACGCTTTTTCGCGGCTTGGTCGGCCATGCGCTTTTCCTGGTCGATGGGGTCGTTGAGTTCGGAGAAGGCGTTGCCCATCTCCATCCCCATCATGAAGTATTCGAAGCGTTCCGTCATCGTCGGATCGGTGGGCTTGCGCTTGGCGAGCGGCGAAATCTCGACGGGATAATCATAGATAAAGGTGGGCTGGATGAGCTTGTCCTCGACGAAGGCGTCGAAGAAGGCGGCGAGGATATGGCCTTTGCTATCCTTCCCCTTTTCGAGCTCCACGCCCCTTTCGGCGGCGACCTTTCTCGCCTCTTCGTCGGAGGCGATCTGATCGAAATCCACGCCCGAGTACTTCTTGACGGCCTCGGTCATGGTGAGCTTTTCCCAATGCCCGAAGTCGAGCACGGTGCCCAAATATTCTATTTGAAGGGTGCCGCACGCCTCCAACGCGACGTACTTGTAGAGCTCCTCCACAAAGTCCATCACGGCGTGATAATCGACGTACGCCTGGTAGATCTCCACCGTGGTGAACTCGGGGTTATGCTTTGCGTCCATGCCCTCGTTGCGGAAGATGCGGCCCATTTCGTACACCTTCTCGAAGCCGCCCACGATGAGCCGCTTTAAGTAGAGCTCCGTCTCGATGCGAAGGTACATATCGAGGTCCAGAGCGTTATGGTGCGTCTTGAAGGGACGGGCGTCGGCGCCGATCTCGATGGGGAGAAGGATGGGCGTCTCGGCTTCCAAAAATCCGCGGCTATCGAGGAAGGTGCGGATGGCGCGAATGATCTTGGCGCGCTTGAAAAAGGTATCCCGCACATCCTGGTTGACGATGAGGTCGATATGGCGGAGGCGGTACTTAGTGTCCACGTTTTGCAGGCCGTTATACTTTTCGGGCAAAGGCAGGAGCGCCTTGGAGAGGAGCACGAGCTCCTTTGCGTGCACGCTCACTTCCCCCGTCTGTGTCTTAAAGACGAAGCCCTTCACGCCCACGATATCACCGATATCGAAGTCCTTTTTATAGGCGGTATAGACCTCTTCGCCCACGTCCTGCCGCGTGATATAGAGTTGGAGCTGCCCGAAGCGGTCGGAAATATGCGAAAAGGAGGCCTTCCCCATGATGCGGCGGGACATGAGCCGCCCCGCAACGGTGACTTCCTTTCCCTCGAACGTCTCAAACGCGCCCTTGATCGTCTGCGAATCGGCGTCTACGGGATAGCTCGTCGCGAGATAGGGATCGTGCCCCTCTGCGCGGAGCTTTGCAAGTTTTTCGCGGCGGATCCTCGCCTGTTCGGCGAGCGCTTCCTGCGTGATATTCTCTTCGTCCATGAAAAACTCCTTAGTCGATCTTGACGATCCGCAAGATATAGTCTCCGTCGGGGGCCTTGACGGTGACCCTCTCCCCCTTTCTGTGACGGAGAAGGGCGGCGCCCACGGGGGATTCGTTGGAGATGATGTTCTGCATGGCGTCCACTTCGGTGGTGCCCATGATGGTATAGGTCTCCTCCTCCCCGAGCTCCTCGTCGAGGACCGTGACCTTCGAGCCGAGATGCACGACGGAAGTATCGTCGCTCTCCTCGATGATGACGGCGTTCTTGATCTTGTAGTCGAGCTCGACGATCTCGCCCTCGTTAGCGGCCTGCTCGTTCCGCGCCGCGTCGTACTCGGCGTTCTCCGAAAGGTCCCCGTGGCTGCGCGCTTCCTGAATGCGCTCCACGATCTCCGCACGCTTGACCTTGGTGAGGTAATCGAGCTGCTTCACCGCCTCTTCATACCCCTTTTTTGTCATAAAGAACCGATCTGCCATTTTTTCTCTCCTTACGCTGCCGCGCAAAAAAATCTAATAAATATGACCGTGATCCCCGAGGAAATCACGGCTACTTTTCTCTATTATATCGTATGCGCGCGCGATTGTCAACTTGTTTCGCGCACGGGCGAAACATTTCCCGCCCATCGGTTGCAATTTTCGGATAAATTCGCTATAATGGCGGTATGTTGAGAATTTGGGCGAAGGTCTACAAGGAAGAACATATCGCAGCGCAGACGACGTACGAAAGCGACGAGAAATTCACCTATGCGAATTTCTTCAAATATCTTGCGGAGATCTGCGGCTCGCTCGACATCCCCACGCCCGTCCTTCTCAAAACCCACCTCTTCAACTATGCGAAGTTCAACCACGTCGTGTTCCGCCCCCGCGATTTTATGGAGAGCGTGGACTTCGAAAAGTTGGTGCTCGAACGCCTTTCGTGAGCGGTCACGACAAATATTTGAGGGGACGGAAGGCGATGAGCCAGAAGAGCAGCCACAGCGCCGCGACGCCGGCGATCGACAGGGCGGCGCGGTAGACGACGAAATTCCCCGCGCAGAAGAAGAGCAAAAGATCGAACCCCGAAAACGCATAGACGGTGGCAAACACCCCGAAGGCGATGAGAATGGCCGAACAGATGATGGTCGTGAGCTTCATATCCGCAGTATGCGTCTTTCCCAAAACTTTACAACTTTTCGATGAAAAATGCCGCTACCATGTCCGTATATCACACTCTGAACGCAGACATGGGCGGCATATTTTTTGTATAAGCTATCAAGACATGGGTAGGCGGCCGCTCACCAGTCCTGTTTTTTGAGCGACTTGTCCTTGACGTCGTCGTAAAATTCGAAGTAATGCGCCTTCCACTCGTGGGGCGAAAGAGGCTTGTCCGTGCCCTCCAAATAGGCGGCGTACTCCTCGATCTCCTCGGGCGTAAAGTCCCCCTCGGAGAGTTCCTCGTATTCGGAAAAGAGCTTCATGAGCTGCAATTTATTCATAGGGTATCCTCGGGAACAAAGGCGTTTTGCGCCTCGCTGTACACGTAGCCGATGGCGGCGAGCTTCGCGGCGATTACTTCCCGCTCTTCGCCCAAATCGCCGCAGAGCTCCTCCAAAGAAAGGTCGCCGTCGCGCAACTTCATATTCAAAAAACTCAATAAAATGTAGGGGTCTTGGGGGATCATACGCCCATATTATAGCACACCTTTTTCTCACGCGCAACCCTTTTGGATTTCACATAATTTCCACCCGTGGTCCTTGACAATGCCCCTGCCGCGCGTTATAATATTAGGTGAGGTAAACAACATGGACACCAATTTTGCTTTGGAAGAGGACGTCATCGGCGCGTGGGTGCGGCTTACGGGCCTGCTCAAAAATACGCGACTGACCGACGGCCTGCAATATAACGAGGCCATCATCATGAACATCGTCTATCGCAAGTACCGCGAGGACGGCAAGGGCCTCGTCTCCTTTAAGAACATCGTGACCGAGACGAGCATGCTCAAATCCCTCGTCAACCGCACCATCGATTCGCTCGTCAAGCGCGGCCTTTTGGAACGCATCTCGGGCACTTCCGACCGCCGCACGACCTTCATTCGGCCCGTCGAAGAGAACTTGCAGGAATATCTCGACGTGCACGAACGCACCCTCGATATGGTGCACCAGATCATCGAGATCATCGGCAAAGACGACGCCGAGGCCTTCGTCCGCCTCTCGAACAAACTCGCCAAGGTCCTTCTCTCCTGAAACAGCCATTGTGATGGGCTCCCACCGTTGGGCGGAGAGCCCTTTTATTTTACGACGTAGGCGATGCCCGCGGCATTGGGGCCGATATGCGCCCCCACCGCACAGCAGATGCGGAAGATGCGCGCATTCTCCTGTCCGCATGCCTCCATGAGCGCGCGGGTGGGATCGTCGGGCTGCGTCTGCAAGAAGTAGACGGGATGATCGGGGCATACCATGTCCGAGGCAAAGCGTTCGGAAATCTCTTTGATGGCCCTCTTCTGTCCGTGCGCGCGCCCCGTCATCACCACATGGCCGTCCGCCGAGACCCCCACCAGGGGCTTGATCTTGATGAGGTCCCCGAGCCGGGCGACAGCTTTGTTGATCCTGCCCCCGCGGGAAAGATATTCGAGGGTGTCGAGGCAGGCATGGAGGCGAATGCGCGGGCGAAGATCGTCGAGCCGGGCGACGACTTCGGAAAGCGGCCTCGTGCGGTTCGCGACCGCTTCCTCCACCAAAAAGCGCAACATGCAGGTGGTACAGTTGGTCTCGTAAATATGCACGTTGGGGAACTCCTTCGCCGCCAGACGCGCTGCCTGCGCCGTGCCCGAGAGCGCGGAGGCGATGAGGAGCACGAGGGCCTCTTCCCCCTCGCAGGCGCGGAAGGCCTCCTCGAACTGTGCGGGCGAGGGCTGCGCAGTGTGCGGAAATTCGCCCCCGATGAGGCGACGGTAAAATTCTTCCTTTTGAAGTTCCACCCCGTCGAGATAGGGCGTATCCCCGAAAATGACTGTGAGCGGGACGATCGTCACGCCGAGCGCTTCGGCCTCCCATGCCGGGATCTCTGCCGATGAATCCGTGATAATGTGAAGCATTTTTACTCCTTTTTGCAACTTGCTGCATATAGTATAGCCTTTTATGTTCACATTGTCAACTAAATTATGTTATGAATTTGGACTTCGCTCATAACAGGGCGGTAAAGCCGTAATCGGCAGTTCGCTTTTCCCCTCTCTCTCGGTACGGCTTGCCCCGGAAGTTAAGCTCTCAAACTGCAAACAAAGAAAGAGAACACCGTGTGGTGTTCTCTTTCTTTGTCTGAAATCCGGCAGCTACCTATCCTCCCGGGCCGTTGGGCCAAGTACTTTCGGCGTAAGAGAGCTTAACTTCTGTGTTCGGGATGGGAACAGGTGGATCCTCTCTGCTATCGCCACCGGAATGGTATATATAACGCCTTTCGGCGTGATATATCGGCGGGTTGTCGTTAAAAGTTTCCCCCTTTAACGACACGGGATAACGTCTGAATTGCTTCAAGCGGTATCTTTCGGGGTCACGTTTGCGAACTTCGGACTTCGTATCAGGGGATTCTCTCGACCCCGTTGGGGTCTCGGAATGACAGGTTACCCCTGCTTCCAAATTGCTTGCGCGAGCAGGGTTCCCCTGCGCTGCGCGCCCCAATTTGGCGAGCCCTGTCGCCTTATTGTCGGATGGAACGATGAAGAGGACCAAGCCGATTAAGGCGCGAACGCTCATTTCCTCGCGCGTATTTATTTTCGAAGAAAAGAAATCGCGCGAAACCTTTCTCGCAAACTGACAACTGCACAGCGAAGTACGTTTTCATACTGGGTACGCGTGGCGACTCGTAGAAATCATAGCTTTTCTCGTAATTCAAGATCCGTACTGTTTTCTCAACTCTTGTTGAGATCAAGCCCTCGACCTATTAGTATCGGTCAGCTGCACACGTTACCGTGCTTCCACCTC
>CANQOT010000027.1 GCA_947625555.1 uncultured Clostridia bacterium
TGCGGGTACGAAGAGCCCGCGGTCTATCTTGTCGGCAATATTGCCTCGAAGCCCGGGAGCATGTTGCCCAGTAGTTTTAGGCAGGCGGGACTGAATGTCACCGAAGCAGTGCGCAAGAACTGCATCAAAATGGAGCTTGGCGAGGACGGCGAGACCTACGAAGCAGAGGTCTTTTTGAAAACGACCGATCAGTTCAAAGTCTATGAGTGCTCGTCAACATCAGAGTATCCGCAAAATGTGTCGTGGGTGTCCGTCAGTGAGAACAACGGCTACCTCGTGAGCTGGAAGCCGGGCGACGCCGAACCTACCTTCCGCGTGCACGACCATAAATTCGAGAAGTACGCAAGCGACGCCTCGCAGCACTGGAAGGTCTGCCCCCTCGACGGCACGGTGGAACCCGGTGTCGAAAAACAAGACCATGACTTCACCCAAGGCGATTGCGTCTGCGGACAGAAGGCGCCCGAGGGCTGTAAGCACGAGAACGGCTTCTCCTTCGCCTATACCGAGCTCCCCGAGGCGAATGCGGACGGCGGCACGCTGCAAAAGATCTGCCCCGATTGCTCTGCTACGGAAGATGTGCACTACGATAAGGGGTTCGGGACAGCGTGTAATACTGGGACAGGGAACA
The DNA here is from genome assembly GCA_947625555.1 of uncultured Clostridia bacterium. Taxonomy (GTDB): domain Bacteria; phylum Bacillota; class Clostridia; order Christensenellales; family Borkfalkiaceae; genus Gallimonas. Next base: position 629 of record CANQOT010000027.1, read on the forward strand.
AAACCGTACTTACGGATGCGGGGACGTATTATTTGAGGGGTACAAATGGATTCCGTTTTGAGGCGACCCAAGCGGGGACCTATACGTTCCGTTTTGAGGGCAAGTTGAGCCCCACGATGCAAGACGTGAAGTTGCATACGTAGCTATCTTTCTATGTTTACGAATGCGAAGTGTGCAATTCAAGCCAATGGAGAGGGTGGTAAATACAAGGAACAAATTGCGGCGTACGATGTTCAGATAGACGGTTTTGTAAACGGACAAAGTAAACAATTCAATTCGTTGACGTTCACCGTCAAGGATACCGATGTGGCAGACGGTAAGAAAGTGTGCGTTCAGGTAGTATTTCAGATAAGTGCTATGGCTAACAGTGTAGATCATGATGGATATTTGATCACGGTCGAATGCCCCGCTGCGACGGCGATCAATTCCCCCGCCGAAGTTGCAATGTTGCCCGAAAAAAAGAACTAACCCGCATTTTACCCCTGCCCCCTCCATGGGAGGGGGATCAAGGGGGTGGGGTGACATTCTAATTCGTCACCCTGAGCCTGTCGAAGGGCCTCCGCATTATAAAAATAAGGAGATGTTTCGACTTCGCTCAACATGACGGAATTATAGCTCGCCCCACCACAGTCACGCTCACGCGTGACAGCTCCTCCCACGGAGGAGCCAAGATTCACTCACCGCCTACGGCAGGTTACTTCGTCGCTACGCTCCTCGTGCCGCGCTTAGTAGACAATAGTGCGCGCGGGGCGGAATGAGGGTAAGACCAACCCCCACCACCGCCTATCGGCGGAGCTTTCTCACGCGGGTAGAGCCCCGCGTTCGGTCAGCATTCGCCCGTGCATATGGGCAAATGCCAAGAAAATTTTGCGCCAAAGATTATCAATCTTTGGCAGAAATGCAAAATTTTCCCCCTTAAAAGGGGGCAGCTAAAACAGCTCACCCTCCATAATTTCCCTCGTCGGTGCGGGGCCCCATCCTCGCACCGACCCCCGCAAGGGGTAGGGGAGTTATGGGAAACAAAGTAAAGTACAAAAAAACCGAGGTTCCCTCGGTTTTTTGTTATATTCCCCGCCGCGATCGCCCGCGTCTCACTTCAAATTCCAGTCGATGGGGGAGAGGCCGTGGGAGACGAGGTAGTCGTTCGTCTTGGAAAAATGGCGGCAGCCGAAAAATCCGTTGTACGCCGAGAGGGGCGAGGGGTGCGCACACTCCAAAATGAGGTGCTTGGTTTGATCGATGAGGGGCTTCTTGCGCCGCGCATTGCCGCCCCATAAAATGAATACGAGATTGGTCTTTTGCTCGCTCAAAATGGAGATGACGCTATCCGTGAACCAGCTCCACCCGCAATTCGCGTGGCTGTTTGCCTGATGCTCGCGCACGGTGAGCGCGGTATTCAAAAGCAGCACGCCCTCCTTCGCCCATTTGGTGAGGTCGCCCGAGGCGGGCGGGTCAAACCCGAGGTCGCTTTTGAGCTCTTTTAACATATTTTCGAGCGACGGGGGTTTGGGGACGCCCTTCTTCACCGAGAAGCACAGCCCGTGCGCCTGCCCCGGCTCGTGATAGGGGTCCTGCCCGAGGAGCACCGCCTTCACGTTCGCAAAGGGCGTGAAGCGGAAGCAGTTGTAGAGGTCGTACATGTCGGGGTAGACCGTATAGTGCGAATATTCGTACTTCAAAAATTCGCGGATCTTTTGGTAGCGTTCATCCGCGAAGAGGGGAGCGAGGGGCTCTTTCCAATCGCCGAGGTCGATCATGGGGTACTCCTTTTTCGTATGATTGCGTCATCCTGAGCCGAATTGTATTACGCAGTTCGCGCGAGCTTATCCTCGAAGGATCCCCCAAATAGAAAACACGGACTTCGTAGTTCGGGATTCTTCGATCGCTTCGCTCCTCAGAATGACGCGGTGGCGGCTCAGCATGACGATTTATAGGCTCGCGAAGATTTCGCCGAGGCGGGCTTGGAGCGAAGCGAGGGCGCGCGCGCAATTTTCACGGAATTGCTTCGTCGTCGAGCCCGAACCGTACACGTCGGAGATCGCTTTCACGCTCACAAAGGGCACGCCCGCATTTCTGCACACCTGTGCCATTGCGCCCGCCTCCATCTCGCGGATGTCGCACCCGAGGCGGAGAAGCAGGGCATGGTCGGCGGGGGAATCGTCGAACCGATCGCCCGTGCCGAGCGTGCGGCGGGGATAGGGGAGCGGGGGGCAGAAGAGGGGCAAGAAGTTTTCTTCCTCCCCGGGGAGGGTGCCCACTTCCTTGCCCGAGAGCTGTTTGAGGTCGAAATCGTACTGCACCGCCCTTTCGATGAGATACACTTCGCCCACGGCGGTATTTTCGGGCTTCAACCCGCCCGCAACGCCGAAGTTGAGAACGACGTCCGCACCCGCGGCGATCGCGGCGCACGCACCCGCGGCGGCGTTGACCTTGCCCTCCGCCGAAAGGACGAGGGCGATATCTTTCCCGAACGCCCTGCCGAAGTGCACGCTTTTGCCGTACAGGGTCTGCGATTTTTCGATTTCCATTTGGTCGAGGAGGAGCTCCGCCTCGCTGTCCATGGCAATGACGCAACCGATCATAGGAACCTCACATTCAACTTTTCGTAAATTATTATAACATATTTCTTTCGGCTTGGCAAACGGATGAATACTTCTTCCCGCGGAAGGGAAAACTTTCCGCGAAAAGGAGGATTTTTATGGATCCGTTTGAATTGAAGCCGCAAAAGGCGGACAAAGTTTTTACTTCCTGGAACAAAGTGCTCGTAAAACCCTACGACAAGAACGAAGTGGACCCCTACACCCGCACCCGCGTCATCCTCATGAACGGCACGGAGTTCGAGAGCGTGCGCCTCTCCAATTCCTTCACCCGCATGTGCGCGAACAACGACGTTAGGCGCCGTCTCGCCCGCATGCGCAGGGGGGAGCAGATCCAGCAGAAGCGCATCGCGAGCCTCAAACCCGCCGACGAGAGCATTTTGGAACACACGATCGGCTACGAACAGCTCGCCGTCGACCTCACCGCCAACCTCGCCGTGACCGAGAAAAATTCCTACGTGAAAAAGCAGCTCGACTTTGCCCTTTTGGAGGATTTCGACCACCTCTACCGCTATTCCGACCTCATGGAGCTCGAAAAGGGGGGCGACCCCAAAAAGCTCGTCGGCTCCTATACCGAGATCATGCCCGGCCGTCCCACCGTCGCCGAGTACCGCCACCCGAGCGACGACGTCAACTTCTACCTCAACGGGTATCTCTCCGACCTCAAAACCAAGCTCAACGTCAACATCATCACGGGCGCCGAGCAGCAGACGATGAACTACTATATGAACGTGGCGAACCTCTACGCTTCGCCCCTCGGCCGCAAGCTCTACAACGAGATCGCGATGATCGAGGAACAGCACGTCACGGGCTACGGGAGCTTAAAGGACCCCACCATGACCGAGTTCGAGTGCCTTTTAATGAACGAATACACCGAGTGCTACCTCTATTATTCGTGCTATATGGACGAGAAGGACGAGCGCATCAAAAAGATCTGGGAACAGCACTTCGAGGAGGAAGTCTGTCACCTTCACGAGGCGGCCGACCTTCTCAAAACGTACGAGGGCAAGGTGTGGCAACAGGTGTTGCCCGAGGGCGGCAAGTTCCCCGAGCTCCTGAAACTTCGCCCGCAGAAGGAGTACGTGCGCGAGATCTTGAAGAGCGTGCGGCTCACGGGCGTCGAAGAGGGGTGGGAAGAGCTCGACAAGGTGCCCGACAGCTTCCGCTATTTCTCGTACAACGCGAAGATCAACGGCGAGCCCGAGAAGGTGGGCACGCACACCGTCATCGAGAAGGCGATCGTAAAGCTCGGGCAGGACTACCGCGTGCAGAACGCCGACCACCCCATAAGGGCGCTTTCGGATAGGAAGAAGGATAACATCGACGTCGCCCGCGTCAAGGGCAAGTAGTATATTTTACCAAAAGCGGGGGAAACTTTGGGTATGAAAAAGATATTTGCGGCGCTCGTCTCTGCGGTCGCGCTCCTTGCGGCGCTCTTCGGCCTTGCCGCCTGCGACACGGAAAAGGAGCTCGGCTCGCTCGAAGATTTTTCCCGTCCGTATGCGGGCGTTTATGCCTGCGAGGAGCTCACCTTTGCGGGCGAGGATAAGCTCGCTTCCTTCGATTATATCCGCCTCGAACTGCAATACGGGGGCGGATTTACCGTCAAATACAGGACGAAAGGGGGGAATGCGGGTTCGCTGGAAGGGAAGTACCGTATGGACACCGATCGGGGGGAAGTGACCTTTACGGCCGCGCAGGGCCTGCGCACCGTGACGCGCACCTATCCCGTCTCGGGCGGGAGCATTCTCATCGAAGAAAATCTTTTGGGCCGCCTGTTATTTGCGAAGTTTAAGCCCGAGTAATTCGGCTCCGCGCATGCCCCGCCGACATGCCCCCTCCATGGGAGGGGGGTAGGGGGTGGGGTGACATTCTAAAACACGCCCCACCTCAGTCACGCATGCGCGTGACAGCTCCTCCCACGGAGGAGCCATTCCTCCCCCCTTGCGCGATTGGGCGGAGTATGCTATAATAGGCGCATGGGACAAAACGAGATCGCTCCCAAGGTCACCCTCACGGCCGACCAAGCCGAGGCGGCCGACCTCATCACGGAGTGGTTTTTGCATTTGAACACGCAGATCTTCGTGCTCTGCGGCTATGCGGGGACGGGCAAGACCTTCCTCGTCGATTACGTCGTGCGCTCTCTCGGGCTCGTACCGGGGGAGAGCGCGGCCTTTGTCGCGCCTACGGGCAAGGCCGCCTCCGTGCTCATCCGCAACGGCTGTGCGGCGAGCACCATCCATAGCCTCATCTACACGCGCGACGAGGAGATCGAAGTCAACGAGGACGGCGAGGTCATCTCCGAGCATTTCCTGCGCTTCATTCTCAAAGAAAAGCTGCCCAAGGAGATCCGCCTCATCGTCGTCGACGAGACGAGCATGGTCTCCGACGAGATGCTGCGCGACCTGCTCTCCTTCGGCGTCAAGTGCCTCTTCTGCGGCGACCCCGCCCAGCTGCCGCCCGTCGGCGGGACCAACTCGCTCTTGTCCCTGCCCGTCATTACCTTAAAAGAGATCGTCCGTCAGGAGCGCGACAACCCCATTGTCGCGCTCTCCGCCATGCTCCGCGAAGGGGGCTTTCCCGCCTATGGGACGTATGGCGAAAACGTCGCCGTCGCCTCGTGGCGCGCCCTGCCTGCCGCCCGCCGCAAGCAACTCTTCTTGGAGGCCGACCAAATCATCGTGGGCTCGAATAAGACGCGCATGCGCCTCAACCGCGAGGTGCGCTCGGCCCTCGGCATCCCCGAAGAGGCCAAACTTCCCATCGACGGCGAAAAGCTCGTCTGCACCCTCAACGATTGGGAGAAGAAGCTCGACGAGAAGGGGGATTTTCACCTCGTCAACGGCACCGTGGGAAGATGTTATAATGTGCGCGCACACGAGGACGGCCTCGCCCAGCTCGATTTCAAGGCCGACTTTCTCGAAAATTTCGTCTACGATCTGCCCTTCGATACGGGCGTCTTTACCGAGGGCAAATATTTTCATAGCTACGGCGCGAAGGCCTGCCTGTTGGAGGACGGCCGCGTCGTCGGCGAGAACAACTTCGACGCCCTCCGCCGTTTCCGCGTGAGGAGGGAAGATACCGTCTGCCGTTTTGAGTACGCCTATGCCGTCACCTGCCACAAGGCGCAGGGCTCGGAATACGATTTTGTCATCGTGCTCGACGAGAGCCGTTTATTTCTCGATTCCGCCGCGTGGCTGTACACAGCCGTGACCCGTGCAAAACGCCGTTTGTTGATTTTGCGATAATTCTAAAAAATTTTTCAAAAACCCCTTGACAAGGGGGGGGGGCGTATAATGATTTTGTCATTTCGATGACAAAATCATTTTTTTAGGGGGAAATTATGGACAAAAAGAGATGGCTCATTGCCGGACTTTCCGTTTTGATGGCGGCAAGTGTTGGTATCGGCATCACGGCATGCGGCGGTAAGACGCCCGAACACACCCACACCTACGATGCGTGGGACCACAACGAAACGCAACACTGGAAGTATTGCGACGAGCACGGCGACGACAAGTCGAACATCGACGAGACGACCAAGGCAAATCACGACTTCAAGGACGGCAAGTGCGAATGCGGCGCTACGCAGACGCCCGTCACGCCCGAACACGAGCACACCTACGATGCGTGGGATCACAATGCGACCCAACACTGGAAGTACTGCGACGAGCACGGCAACGATAAGTCGAACATCGACGAGACGACCCGCGCAAACCACAACTACAAAGACGGCGAATGCGAATGCGGCGCGAAGGAACCCACCACCGCCGGCGATTGGATGATCGACGAAAACGGCGCCGTCATCGCCTGGACGGGCACGGCTACCGAGCTCACCCTTCCCAAGAAGGTCGGCGAGGTCGAAGTCAAGAAGATCGCCGCGGACGCCTTCAAAGATAACGAGAATGCCGCCAAGATCACCAAGCTCACCGTCGGCTATTTTGCGAATGGCTTCAACTTCCTTGAAAGCGGCGCGCTCGATCCGCTCACCGGTTGCACCGAAGTCATCTATAACGAAGATTTCGAGACAGTGACGAATTCGGTCATCTATAACCAAAAGACCTTCCTTTCGCACATTAAGAAGGTTACCTTCCTTGAAAATGTCGTGAACACGCCCCAGTACGGTTGCGCGTACATGACCAACCTCGAAAGCGTCGAGTTCAAGGGCGAAGTGAAGAATTACCGCGCAAACTTCTTTGATAGTTGCGGGCTGAAAGAAGTCACCCTTCCCGCATCGCTCGAACAGTACCAGAGTAGCGCTTTCAAGAACATGACGAAGCTCGAGACCATCAATTATGCAATGGTCCAGGGGCACTTCACGAACTTTAAGCAGACCGACCAGATGCACCCGTTCGACGATAAGACCGGTTCCGAAGCGCCCAACGGCGTCAAGCTCATCATCACCGACCCGAAGGCGACCATCGGCGAATACACCTTCTACGGCTTCACCCATTTGAAGAGCATCCAGTGGCACGCAGAGGGCATGGGGCAGATCGGTTCCAGAGCGTTTATGAAATCGGGCATCACCAGCCTCACGATCCCCGCAAACTTCACCGAAGATACGTTCAATAAGATGAACAGCTCCGGTTGCTCGTTCCAAGGAATGGAGAGCCTTGAAACGCTCACCTTCGAGCCTGACCCTCAGTATCACGTGCTTCCTACGAACAGCTTCATCGACTGCACCTCTCTTCGCAAGCTCGTGCTTCCCGAAGGCGTCACGGAGCTCACCAGGTGGACGTTCCGCGGCTGCACGGCTCTTCGCGAAGTCGTCCTTCCCTCCACGCTTACGAGGCTTTCCTATCAGGCATTCTTTGAGGACACCCTCGACAGCCTGACGATCAACAAGACGGACGGCGTGCTTACGTTCAGCCCCAACACCGCCACGAACGCCGGCCTCAACTTCTCCGCAAACGGCAAGATCTACGTTCCCGCAGACCTCGTCGAGCAGTACAAGGCAGATACGAATTGGAAGCTCCTCGAAGATAAGATCGTTGCGATCCCCGAGATCGACCCCGAAACGCAGGTCGACGTGAATTGGTACATCAAGGGCACCGAGGCGCCCGTTCACACACAGAAGGTCCAGCAGGGCGGCGAGCTCGCCGAAGCGGACGCTTACAAACCCGAAGCGAAAGAGGGCTTCACCTTCTACGGCTGGTACTCCGATGAGGCTTGCACGCAGAAGGTCGACTTCCCCGTGACCGTCCTCGAAGCGAAGAACTTCTACGGCGAATACCGCGAAGACATCGTGCTCGATAAGCGCGATTACTTCCTCGTCGGTAGCGGACAGGGCACCATCAAGAATAGCAACTGGGCGCTCGGCACCAAGGCTCCCGCGTCCTGCAAGTTCACCCGTGACCCCGGCACGAACACCTACCACCTCAACAACTTCGAGCTCATGGTCGGCGACGAGATGAAACTCGGCTTTGCGAATACGTGGGGCGTCACCAGCAGCGACTCCAAGTACGCCTTTGGCGCTTACTTCTTCTCGAAACACTCCGATGTTTTCGTATCGAGCACCTCGCAGGACGGAAATGCGCAGGTCGCCGACGGCAAGTCGGGCAAGTATAACATCACCCTCGTCACGAAGGGCGCCAACACCTCCACAACGGTGATCGCCGATTCGCAGATCGTCTCCTTCACCTTCGAGTGCATCGAATCCTATACCGTCACGACCGAGGATATGGGTTGGTACCTCACGGGCGACATGAACAGCTGGAGCTCGGCCGCACCCAATGCAAACTACAAGCTCACCGAAACGAGCGCAGGCAGCGGCATTTGGGAAGGCACCTTCACGTTCGCAGCGGCCTATAACATGAAGGCTATCCACTTCACCAAGACGACGAAGAGCGGCGTTGTCTCCTATGCGTTCAAGTGGAGCAACGAGAACAATCACTCGACGCCGAAGGGCACCGTCAAGATGAGCTACAACTCCAAGACGGATAAACTCACGCACACGGCAGTGACGGCAACTGCTTTGCAGAGCGGTCCCGTCTGCGTCCTCCAAGAGGTCGCACTCCCCGTGCAATTCACAGCTCCCTCCGGAAAGCGCTACTAATGCTGATTCCCCATGATGTAGAGTAAGCACTTCCGAAAGACGGGAAGCCGAGCGATTTTCGCTCGGCTTCTTGTTTTATGGGGACGGCTCCATACCTTGCCCCCTCCATGGGAGGGGGGTAGGGGGGTGGGGTGACATTCTAATTCGTCATCTTGCCCCGACCGCGGCTTCTATTGATTATCCAAGGTCGGCACGAGCCGAAGGCGAAGTAGCCTGTCGAAGGGTCACCGCATTATAAAATAAGGAGATGTTTCGACTTCGCTCAACATGACGGAATTATAGCACGCCCCACCTCAGTCACGCTCACGCGTGACAGCTCCTCCCACGGAGGCGCCATTCCCCCCAAAAAAAGTTGACTTTTTTTTCGGAAAGGCATATAATATCCTTATAATTTCATCGAACGAAACGACACATGTGGCGCAAATATTCGCGCGTAAATCTGATCACGGTACGCGGTAGCATGTGTCTTTTTTAATAGGGCACATGCGTAGGCATGTGTTTTTTTGCGGCAAAAAAGGAGGCCATTATGGAAGAGACACAACAAAACAGCTTTTTGGGGGAGGGGAAGCTCTCGCGGCTCATGCTCAAATTCTCCATCCCCTGCATTTTATCCCTACTCGTCGGCGCGCTCTATAATATCGTCGACCAAATTTTCGTCGGCAACAGCGAGCTCTCCACCCTCGGCAATGCGGCGACGGGGGTCGTCTTTCCCATCTTCATCATCGCACAGGCGTTTGCGTGGTGCTTCGGCGACGGGTGCGCGGCCTTCCTCAACATCTGCCAGGGGAAGAAGGACACGGCGGCCTCGCATCGCTCCATCGGCACGGGGATCACGGTCACCTTCGCCGTGAGCCTTGTCCTCCTCGCCCTTTTCTACCCCTTAAAGACGCCCATTCTGACCCTCTTCGGCGCGTCCGAAAATAGCATCGGCTATGCGACGGAATACTTCAACATCATCCTCGCCTTCTTCCCCGTGTTCATGCTCTCCAACATGATGAACGCCGTCATCCGCGCCGACGGGAGCCCTTCGTGGTCGATGGCCTCCATGCTCGGGGGCGCGATCGTCAACATCGCCCTCGATCCCGCCTTCATCTTCGGGGCGAAGTGGGGCATGGCGGGGGCCGCTTGGGCGACGGTCATCGGGCAGACCTTCTCTTTCCTCATCTCGCTCATCTATTTTGTGCGCTTCACCAAGACCTTCAAATTGAAGTGGAAGAGCCTCATTCCCGATTTCAAGGTGTTCGCCGGCGCCTTGAAACTCGGCGCTTCCTCCTTCATCACGCAGATGAGCATCGTGCTCATCTCCCTCGTCTGCAATATCATGCTCGCGAAGTACGGCGCGCAGTCGCACTACGGCGCGGATATCCCCATTGCCGTCATCGGCATCGAGAGCAAGGTGTTCACCGTCGTCGTGAATATCGTCGTCGGCATCGTGCTCGGGTGTCAGCCCATTCTCGGCTATAACCTCGGCGCAGGCAACCATGTCCGCGTGAAGAAGCTCTACCGCAACATTTTGCTGTGTACCATCGGCGTGGGGGTATGCTTCACCGTCCTGTTCGAGGCCGCCCCGCGCGCCGTCGTCTCCATCTTCGGCAGTCCCAAAAATATCCCCAACCCGGACGACTATTGGCTGTTTGCCGAAAAGACCTTCCGCATCTTTTTATCCCTTTTGACGTTCACCTGCATCGTCAAGATGTCGTCCATCTTCTTTCAGGCGGTGGGAAGGCCGGTTCGCGCCATCGTCTCCTCGCTCGTGCGCGATATCGTGCTCTTTATCCCGCTCGTGTGCATCTTTCCCATCTTTTGGGGAGTGGAGGGCATTCTCTACGCCGCGCCCGTCGCCGACGCCGTCGCCATCCTCCTGACCCTCGTTCTCACGATCACCTACTTCAAGGGCAAAAAACCCACCGCACCCCCCGCGCAAGACGTTCCCGCATCATCGTAAGGACTGCTTCGCCTACGGCTCGTGCCGCCCTTCTATAAGGATCAGAAAATGCGGGCAGAGCTATGTCTCACGGGATATATAGACAAAAATTATCTATGTCAAATGATTTAGATGATTTCCCTCTAAAATAATTTTATGAAGGTTTTGTTTGCCAACAGGGTACGCGATTTAAGGTTGGAGCGAGGGCTCAATCAAAGCGCGCTCGCAAATGCGATCGGGGTAACGCAGAGGAAGATCTCTTATTGGGAGACGGGGAAGGTGGAGCCCGACCTCGCGACGCTTTGCAAACTTGCCGAATATTTTTCCGTCTCGACGGATTTCCTCCTGGGGTTTAAGGAGTATTGATCGCCCGAAAAATTTTTGGGCGGTTTTTGTTATCTCACCTTGAAAACTTGACAATTCCCTGCGATCGGACTAAAATTTAAGAAAAACCCATCGAAGGTACTACCATGTTTTACAGAACGCATACCTGCGGCGAGCTCCGGGAGGGGGACGTCGGCAAAAAGGTCAAACTCTCGGGCTGGCTGGATAGCAAGCGCGACAAGGGCGGGCTGCTCTTTGCCGTCCTTCGCGATTTCTATGGGGTGACGCAGGTCGTCTGCTCCGAAGAGCCCATGCTCTCCGCCTTCCGCGAGATCCCCACAGAGTCCACCGTCGCCGTCGAGGGTACGGTCGCCCTGCGCTCCGCCCCCAACGAAAAGCTCCCCACGGGCCTCATCGAGATCTTGCCCGAAAAGGTGGAAGTGCTCGGCCGCCGTCTGGCGAACGCCCTGCCTTTCGAGATCTCCCATTCCACCGAAGCGGGCGAGGACGCGCGCCTGCGCTACCGCTTCCTCGATCTGCGCAACCCCGCCGTGCGCGACAAGATCGTGTTGCGCTCGAAGATCGTCGCCGACCTTCGCCGCCTCATGACGGAAGAGGGATTTTTGGAGATCACGACGCCCATTCTGACGAGCTCTTCCCCCGAGGGCGCGCGCGACTACATCGTGCCCAGCCGCCTCTATCCGGGGCAGTTCTATGCCCTCCCGCAGGCTCCGCAGCAGTATAAACAGCTCTTGATGTGCTCGGGGTTCGATCGATATTTCCAGATCGCGCCCTGCTTCCGCGACGAGGACGCCCGCGCCGACCGCTCCCCCGGCGAGTTCTATCAACTGGATATCGAGATGGCCTACGCGACGCAGGAGGACGTCTTTGCCGTGCTGGAGCGGGTGCTCCCGCCCGTGTTCGCCAAGTATTCGGGGTGGGAAGCGGACAAGCCCCCGTTCCGCCGCATCGCCTACCGCGACGCGCTCGAAACGTACGGCTCGGATAAGCCCGATCTTCGCAACCCGCTCGTCATAAAAGACGTGACCGACCTCGGACATGGGTGCGGCTTCGAAGCTCTCGCGGGCAAATTCGTCAAGGCGATCGCCGTCACCGGCGTCAATGTGCCGAGAAAATGGCTCGATAAGACGGCCGAGGACTTCAAGGTGAAAACGGAGGGCGGTACCATGTATTGGTTCAAGCTCGACGAAAACGGTCTCGCGGCCGGCGGAATGGCGAAATTCGTCGCCGAAAATATTGCCGCTTGGAAGGAAAAACTCGGCGTCGAAAAGGACGCGCTCATCGCCCTCGTAGAGGGCGAAAAGTTGGGCGCCGCCCAAAAGCGCGCGGGGATTCTTCGCACCATGCTCGGGCAGGGGCTCGACCTCTGCGAGAAAGGGGTCTACCGCTTCTGCTGGATCGTCGACTTCCCCATGTACGAGATCGGCGAGGAGAGCGGCGAGCTCGAATTTTGCCACAATCCTTTCTCCATGCCGCAGGGCGGGCTTAAAGCCCTCGAAGAGGGGGACCCGTTGGAGGTGCTTGCCTATCAGTACGATATCGTCTGCAACGGCGTGGAGCTCTCCTCGGGCGCCGTCCGCAACCACGACCCCGAGATCATGCTCAAAGCCTTCTCCCTCGTGGGGCTTGGGAAGGAGGACGTCGTGAAGAAGTTCCCCGCCCTCTACAACGCGTTCGAATACGGCGCGCCGCCGCACGCGGGCGTTGCCCCCGGGGTGGACCGCATGGTGATGCTCATCTGCGATACGCAGAACATCCGCGAGGTCATTCCCTTCCCGATGAACGCCAAGGCCCGCGACCTCATGATGAACGCGCCCTCGCCCGTGGAGCAGAAACAGCTCGACGAGGTGCATATTCAGATCAAAGAGGAAAAGAAGTAATTCCATGATGATAGCAGCCGCCCGCCGTGCTTTTTTAGCACGGCGGGCGGCTTTTCCGTTCATAGGACAAAACCCCGTTTTCATACGATAGAGAAGAGGTGAATTGTATGATCGAGATGCTTTATGCCGTCCTCGCGCGGCTGTTTTTCTTCTCCGGGGCATTCGAGGACGGAAGTTCCTACCCCAAGCCCCTTTCCAAAGAGGAGGAAGAGGAGTGCCTGCGCCTCGCGCGGGCGGGGGATAAGAAGGCGAAGGATAAGCTCATCCGCCACAACATGCGCCTCGTCGCCCATATCGTAAAGAAGTACACGGGCGCGGCCGAGACGGACGACATGATCTCGGTGGGCTCCATCGGCCTCATCAAGGCCATCAATACCTACGAGACGGGGCACGGCACCCGCCTCGCGACCTATACGGCGCGTTGTATCGAGAACGAGATCCTGATGCTCATTCGCGCGGGGAAGAAGCACAAGAGCGCGGTGCTCCTTTCCGACCCCGTCGGAACGGACAAGGACGGCAACGAGCTCACCCTCATGGACCTTCTGTTCGAGAAGGAAGAAAAGGTATTCGCGGGCGTCGAGCAGAGCCTCATGCAGGAGAAGTTCTTGCAGGCGATCAAGAGCGTACTCACCGAGCGGGAGACGGAGATCATCTGCCTGCGGTATGCGCTCACGGGCGGCGTGCCCCTTGCGCAGAGGGAGGTCGCCACGAAGCTGAAAATTTCCCGTTCCTATGTCTCGCGGATCGAGAAGAAGGCCCTCGAAAAGCTCCGCCACAGCCTCCGCCGCGAAGATTTCTTCGAGGAGTAGGAAGCCTTTCCCCCAGGGGGCCCTTGGCTGCCCCCTTTGAAGGGGGCGGCTCCGCCGCAGGCGGTGGTGGGGGTTGAAGGTGAAGAGCCCCCACCTGTCTCACTACGTTCGCCACCCGCCCCCGTAAACGGGGGCAGGTCAACACGCCCCGCCCTCATTCCGAGCGAAGCGAGTGAATCTTGCCCCCTCCATGGGAGGGGGGGTAGGGGGTGGGGTGACATTCTAATCACGTCATTCCGAGCGCAGTCGAGGAATGACTTTAATATAATAAGGATATGTTTCGACACGCGCGTACCGCGCGGCTCAACATGACGAAATGATAGCCCGCCCCACCTCAGTCTCGCTCACGCGAGACAGCTCCTCCCACGGAGGAGCCTTTTTCTTCTTTCCCCTTGTCCATACCCCCCGATTTCACTCAAATTATTATAAATTTTGCCTGTGGAAAAAAAATTTTTGCAAAAAATTAAAAAATTTTTCAAAAAAGTCTTGACAAATGGACGGGGGGGGTACAATATATGATGTCATAAAAAATGACAAAATTTTCATTATGGAGGAAAGTTATGAACAAAAAGAGTTGGCTCATTGTGGGATTGTCGCTCGCGATGGCCGCGGCCCTCGGCGTGGGCATCTCCGCCTGCGGCGGAGAAACCCACACCCACAACTATGACGCGTGGGACTACAACGAAACGCAGCACTGGAAGTATTGCGACGAACACGGCTCCGACAAGTCCAACATCGACGAGACCACCAAGGCAAACCACGACTTCAAAGACGGCAAATGCGAATGCGGCGCGACGGAAGGACAGGAGATCCCCGACGCCGACCTCGACACCCGCGAGTTCTGGGCGACGGGCGCGGGCGCGGGCGACTTGCAAAATTCCAGCTGGACGGAGCTCAAACCCAACTTTAAGCTAACCAAGCAGCCCCATAAGGACGAGGACGGCTTCACGCTCTACACTATTCAATTTAAGATTTACGCGGGCGGCGACAGCTTCAAGATCAGGCAGGACGAAAAGGACGAAAACGGCGGACTTAAATGGACGGACGGCACCTACTTCGGCATTGATGAAGTCCGCAATGCGTCGGGAACCTTCGTCGACGCGGGCACAAAGAACATCGGTGTCGCAACGGGCAAGGACGGCATTTACAAATTCACCGTACATACCAAGCCTTCTCCCGCACCTTGGAAGGACAACTTCGTGACCTGGGAGCTCGTCGAACCCGTAACGCCGCCCTCGACTACGGAAGATATGTACATCGTCGGCAAGATCGCTTCGAAGCCGCTTTGCCAGTGGCCCGGATATACGGATCTCACAAACTGCATTCACATGACGTTTGACGGTGACAAGACGTGGTCTGCGCAAGTCGAGCTGAAAATTGGCGATCAGTTCAAGGTCTACAACAAGCTGAACCAGCAGTACTATCCCGACCAGGGCGGCAATCTCGGTCGCCCGAGCGGCACACCGGACGGTTTGTTTGAGGTCAAGTGGGTCTCCGGAACCCTCAGTCCGACCGTCACGCATATCCATACCTATTCGAAGTGGTGCTACGACGCGCAGGGACATTGGAAGGAATGCAAGGACAATGACGGCGAGGTGGATGAGAGCTCGCGCGGCAGCCACGATTTCTCGAATGGCGATACCTGTGAATGCGGCTTGAAACAGGAAGCCGACCCCAACTGGCAGATCGATGCGGACGGGAAGTTCGAGGCATACACGGGCGAATTTGAGAACATCACCATTCCCGCCAACCTCAAAGTGTTCCCCACGATGCTCAGTGACTTGTTCGGGAACGGAACAGGCGGAGACGGTCGTCCGAATGAAGAGAACTGGAAGGCAGTGAAATCCGTGACGGTCGCGCCCGGTAACACGAGCTTCAAAATGGAGAACGGTGCGTTGCTCTCCATGGACGGGACGGTCCTGTACGCCTATTTCGCCTACAATACTGCAACGGAAATTACCTTTGAAAACGTTGAAAAGCTGGGGAATGCGGCGTTCTGTTTCAATGATAAGCTCGAAACGCTCAATTTGCCGAAGCTGACGACTTTGGGAACGTATGCCTTCTGGGGCATGACGGCAATCAAAGAGTTCTCGTTCCCCAACGTCGAGACGGTGGTCACCAATGCGTTTACGTCGTGTTCCGCCACGAAGATCGAGCTTGAAGGGGCGAGAGAACTGCAAATGAAGGCGATTTTCTCCTGCGGTTCTTTGCAGACGATCGTGTTCGGCACAAAACTTACGAAACTCACCTCGAATATGATCATGCAATGCAGTCAACTTGTCTCTGTTACTTTGAAGGCTCCGACGCCACCGGCGCTCGCTTCGACGCTTGTATCTATGTCGGGGACATCCTATAAGATCTACGTGCCGGAAGGCAGTGTGGACGCATATAAGGCAGCGTGGAAGCAAGAAGTTGACAGGATCGAAGCTATCCCCGCCGAGGCGGCCTCCGCGCAGGAAGTGGCACTTCCCGCAAGCAAGAAATGTACTTTGCGCAAATGGACACAGAAAATTAAAAACGGCAGCCGAAATCAATGTAAACTAAAAGAGTTAAACC
>CANQOT010000028.1 GCA_947625555.1 uncultured Clostridia bacterium
ACAGCCCCGCAGGGCACACGGAACTTATGGAGCGTAGCGCAATAAGTATAGTGTGCTATACCTATGGTATAGATGCCTGTCGTCCGTGCGGCTAAATTGAAGTTTATTTTACTTGCCTTTCATAGGTAACTATAATTCCGTAACCCATAGCTATATTCGGCGTAACAGCAATAACCCGCCAGCCTTGTTTAGCCAATGAATTTAATTCTTTTTCCAATTCTTTGACTTTATAAATTTCCACTTTGTATTCAAACATAATATTCCTCCGCTAAATTCCTGTTTATCGTTCTAATATTATAGCATAAAACTCTGCATAAATCAAGCCCGAAACTATGCTCATAGATAAAAAGTAAATCCGAACCATTCACTCGTTATGAGTATTTGGTTCGGATTATACTGACTTGGTGCGGATAACAGGACTTGAACCTGCACGGTTGCCCATTGGATCCTAAGTCCAACGCGTCTGCCAATTTCGCCATATCCGCATGAGTTATCGAATGTCAATGGTCTCGTCCGGCGCATCTTACAAAAGACGCGTTGGACAGGGCTCCCAAAAAAGATTGCGTAGCAAGATTTTTTGGGAAGAGGAGACGCAGCGCCGCCATGTATGTCCTTTCCGCTTGCGGGAAGGACTTTGGGCAGAGCTTGCGGCGACGAGGTCTGCCAATTTCGCCATATCCGCAGGACGCTATATAAGCAAAAACCCCACATATCGGTCCTGCCCAAGGCTTCGACGCAATATACAGGGTTCGGTGGTGGGAACGACAGAACTCGAATCTGTGACCTCTTGCATGTCAAGCAAGCGCTCTAACCAACTGAGCTACGCCCCCATAGACAACACGTCTATCATACACAATTCGAGCGGTGTTGTCAACTATTCTGCGCGCATTTCGTGATTTTTTTCATAAAAAAAGCAAATTCTTGTCTCTTCAACGCTTCCTCACGCCCAAAATATGGATCCCGCGCATGAGAGGGGCGCGGTAAGAAGCAAGCGTCTTGCCATAGACGTCGTAGGTATGCGCCGCCACGAGGATGTTGTTCCCCGCACGGCCTACAACGACGGGGGAGTGGTAGAAATCTCCCGTAGCCCGCCCGAGCTGTACGATGTCGCCCCGCTCAATGCGGTCGAGGGGGACCTCCTTGGCATATGGGCCCTCGCCCGTGTTTCCCACCAAAAAGTTATAGAGGTATTCGACCCCCGTCCATGAGGGAGTACGGTCGTTTGCGGTGCGGTAGAACCAACCGTAAAGAGGCGTAAAATTCATCACGCCCGCGCCCGCATAGATGCACTGCGAGGCAAAGTTGGTGCAGTCGCCGCCGATGTCGTTAAAATCATAGTAGGCGGGATTTCTCCCGAGCGCCCATTTTCTTGCATAGGCGACGGCCGCCTCTCGATCGTAGGGAAGAATAGAAAAATCGGGCATACCCTCATTGTATGCCCGATGAAATTTGGTTGTGAGATCAAGATTTATCCCGCGAGAAAACCTCTTTCGCGCGTTGCAGGAAGGATTTCTTCTCCGCCTCGGTACGGCGGTCCTTGCCCATGAAGAAGAGGGCGACGGTGCCGGGGCCGATGTGCGAGCCCGTGCACAGATCGTAGTATTCGATGATGACGTCCTTTACGCCGTGCGAGGCTTTGAGCGTTTCGGCGAGCGCCTTGGCGTCCTCCTCGCTATCCGCATGCGTGATGGCGATGATCTGTTCGGCGGGCTTTTCCACCCATGTGTCGAAGGCCTCCACCAGCGCGGCGAGCGACTTCTTCCGCCCGTGCGCCTTGCCGTAGACCATGAGCTGGGGGTGTTCCTTCCCGTCGGCCTTGATGAGGGGCTTGATGTTGAGCAGGGTCCCCGCGATCGCCGTCGCAGCCGAGATCCGCCCGCTGCGGCGCAGATATTTAAGGTCGTCCACGGTGACGTAGCTGTTGAGCCGATAGGCATTATCCCATACCCATGTCGCGGTTTCCTCGGCAGTTTTGCCCTTTTCGCGCAGTTTTGCGGCATAGAGCACGAGGAGCCCTTGCCCCATCGAGGCGTTGGCGCTGTCGCACACATAGACCTTTCTTTCGGGGTACCTCTCTTCGAGCGCCTTTGCGGCGTTCACGGCTTGGTTCCAGGTGCCGCTGATCCCCGACGCGATGGTGATGATCAGGGCGTCCTTCCCCGCTTCCAGAGCGGGGGAGACGGCCTCGATGAAGCGTTCTTCGCCGATGAGCGAAGTCTTTGCTTCGAGCCCCGTCCGCATATTGCCGTAAAACTTTTTGGCGATCTCGGGGAAGGCGACGCCCTCTTCATAGCAGAGCACATCCTTCCCGTCGATGTTCATGAGATACGATATGATATGGATATTGTATTTTTCCCGAATGTGTTCGGGCAAGTTTGCGGAAGAATCCGCAAAGATCTCAAATTCAGCCATTTCTTTCCCTGTCCTTGATTTTCTGTCTATATTTTACCACAACTTTGCATGATTTACAACTTCTTTCTGCCTTCATCTCATTTTTTGTTTATCTACTTTGCATTTTTTCGGGTCTACGGGTCGAAAAAGCCACTCTACTCTCGGTAGAGTCAACTTTTTTTACATTTGTCTTGCATTATAGTATTTGTTATGTTATAATGGGGCCAAATCCGGCGGGGGTCATCATGAAGTACAATATTTTGGGACGGACGGGCCTTTGCGTCTCCGAGATCGGCTTGGGATGCGAGGGTTTTTCCGAAGACGGCGGCGCGCGCACCGCATCGTTGATCGAACTTGCACACAAAAACGGGGTCAACTATATCGACCTGTATTCTTCGAGCCCCGTCATCCGTTCCTCGCTCGGCGAGGCGCTCTGCGGCAGGCGGAAGGATTTTATCTTGCAGGCCCACCTTTGCACCATCTGGCGGAACGGGCAGTATAAGGCGACGCGCAACCTTCCCGAGGTGGAAGAAGGCTTTGCCGATCTTCTCGAACGCCTCCATACCGACTATATCGACGTCGGCATGATCCACTATGTCGATTCCCCCAAGGAGTGGGAGAGGATCGAAAAGGGGGGCGTCCTCGCCTATGCCTTGAAGCTGAAAGCGGAGGGGAAGATCAAATTTATCGGCGTGAGCAGCCATAACCCGCTCGCGGCACTCAAAGCCGTCGAGAGCGGCGCCATAGACGTGCTCATGTTTTCCGTCAATCCCTGTTACGACCTTCTTCCCGCGGGCGAAGATTGCGAGGACCTTTGGCGGGAAGAGAGCTATCAAAACGAGCTCACCAACATGGACCCCGACCGCGAGCGCCTCTACGAGACGTGCGCAAAGCTGGGCGTCGGCATCACCGTGATGAAGGCCTTCGGCGGAGGGGATCTCCTCTCCGAAAACAGCCCTGCCGGGAAGCCGCTCACCGTCGCGCAGTGCATTGCATACGCCCTCACAAGACCCGCCGTCGCCACCGTGCTTGCGGGCGCGCATTCGGTGGAGGAATTGCAAGCGAGCCTCGATTACGAGACGGCGTCGCGGGAGGAACGCGATTACGCCGCGGCATTCCGCGCATTCCCCCGCATCAACTGGACGGGGCATTGCATGTATTGCGGGCATTGCGCACCCTGCACGAAGGGGATCGATATCGCCACCGTCACTAAGTTTTTGAATCTCGCGCGGGCGCAGGGGGCTCTCCCCGAGACGGTGCGCGAGCACTACGCCGCCCTCGAAAAGACGGCAAAGGATTGTATCGCCTGCGGGGCTTGCGAGACGCGCTGTCCCTTCGGGGTCGGGATCGTCTCGAATATGAAGGAAGCAGTCAAAATTTTCGGGAGATAAATTATGGGATTTGAAAAGGTAAAAAAGAACTTCGGCTTCGGCTGTATGCGCCTTCCCATGGCGGGGAACAAGGTCGAATACGGCGAATTTTGCGAGATGGTCGATTACTTCCTCGCAAACGGATTCAACTATTTCGACACGGCGCACGGCTACCTCGGCGGCGCGAGCGAGACGGCCATCCGCGATTGCCTCGCCGCCCGCCACCCCCGCGAGAGCTATATCCTCACCGATAAGCTCACGGAGAACTTCTTCGAAAGGGAAGAGGATATCCGCCCCTTCTTCGAACAGCAGCTCAAATGTTGCGGGGTGGAGTATTTCGATTTCTACCTCATGCACGCGCAAAACAGCCGCAATTTCGACAAGTACGTCCGTTGCCGCGCCTACGAGACGGCCTTCGCGCTCAAAAAAGAGGGGAAGATCGGCCATGTCGGGCTCTCTTTCCACGATTCGGCCGAGATGCTCGATAAGATCCTCACGATGTACCCCGAGGTCGAGGTCGTCCAGCTCCAATTCAACTATATCGACTACGACGACCCGGGTATTCAATCGCGGCTCTGCTATGACGTATGCGTGCGGCACGGCAAGCCGGTGATCGTCATGGAACCCGTAAAGGGGGGCACGCTCGCCAACCTTCCCGAAGGGGCGGCAAGGCACTTTTCCGCGTTGGGATCGGCGAGCCCCGCGAGCTATGCCATTCGTTACAGTGCGAGCTTCGAGAACGTCTTTATGGTGCTCTCGGGCATGAGCAGCATGGCGCAGATGCGGGACAACGTCTCCTTCATGAAGGATTTCAAGCTCCTCACCGTCGAGGAAAAATGCGCCGTCGCCCGGGTAAAGAGCGCCCTCTCCGAGGAGGAGTTCATTCCCTGCACCGCCTGCCGCTACTGCGTCGACGGTTGCCCTAGGAAGATCTCCATCCCCGACCTCTTCTCCTGCATGAACCAGAAGAAACGCTACAAGGATTGGAACAGCGACGTCTACTATTCCACCTATACGTCGGGCGGAAGGGGAAGGGCCTCCGACTGCATCGCCTGCGGAAAGTGCGAGAGGTCCTGCCCGCAGAACTTGAAGATCCGTGAACTTCTTCGCGCAGTCGCAAAACAATTTGAATAAGAAGGAGATATCTTATGGAAAAAGCAATCAACCGCAGATCGTTTGTCTGCAAGACATGGAAAACCAAGACGCTCGCCGCCGTTCTCGCGACGGTCGCGGCCGTCGCCCTTCCGCAACTTTTGCACTATCTCGGCATGATCTCCAACCTCGGCTCTGCGCTCGGCGAGACCTTTTTGCCCATGCACATCGCGATCTTCCTCGTCGCCTTCTTTGCGGGCCCTTGGGCGGGTCTGGCGGCGGGACTTGTAAGCCCCGCGTTGAGCTTCGGTCTCACGACGCTCATGGGCGAAGCCATGCCCGCGCTCACGATGTTGCCCTTCATGATCGTGGAACTCGCCTCGTACGGCCTCATGACGGGGCTTTTTGCGGGGACGAAGCTGCCTTCTTTCGTCGCATTGCTTTTCGCCCAAATCTTGGGAAGGGGCGTGCGCGCGCTCGCCATCGTCATCGGCGTCTATGCGTTCGGCGCCGCTCTTCCCGTTTCCGTCATTTGGAACAGCATCGTCGCGGGACTGCCCGGCATCATCCTCCAATGGCTCTTGGTGCCCCTTCTCGTGTATTTCGTCGAAAAGAAGGCCAAGCATGAATGATTTGGAACATGCAAAATCTCTCCTCGAAGAGGGAGACTATACGTTTGCGCTTGTAAAAGGCGACGAGATCATCACGAGCTTTGAGCGGGGCGTAAGGCCTCTCCTCGATCTTTTGGACGGGGGGAGGGAGCTTTGCGGCTTCTCTGCCGCCGACCGCGTCGTGGGCAAAGCCGCGGCTCTCCTTTATGTCTTGCTCGGCGTGAAAGCGGTGTATGCGAATGTCGTCTCGACGCTTGCCGAAGAGGTCCTTCTCGGACACGGAATTGCCGTGGAAGCTCAAACCCGCACCGAGCGTATCATCAATCGTGCAGGAAACGGCTTTTGCCCCATGGAAACGGCGGTGGAGAACATCTCCGACCCGATGGAAGCCTACCGCGCGATCAAGGCAAAACTTGCCACCCTTTGACCGTCGCGTCCTTCCGAGACTCCGCTTTACCGCGTCATCCTGAGCCGACGCATGGGAATGAAAACCGTGAGCCCATCCTCGAAGGATCCCGCAATACGAAGTCCGACCGCAGGTCAAACGTGTCATTCCGAGCCCCATAGGGGCGAGTGAATCCCCCAATACGCAGTCCGCAAGGAATAATGCGCGCAGGGCAGGTGCGCTCTGGGTGGGGCAGGGACTCGCGCCTTTGGCGGCGCGCCGATATGTATGCCCCGTCGGGTCTACACCTTACTTCGCGGGCTATGCCCGCTCGTGCCGCGCTTAGTAGACGAATAGTGCGCGCGGGGCAGGGACTACGTCCCTTGCGGTGCACCAAAAAACCGACCCCGGTAGGGGGTCGGTTTTTTGGTGCACCTTCAGGGACTCGAAGCCGCTGCCGATTTTCCGCCAACCACAAGATATTGTGTTTTTGGGCGAAAAACAGGCGGAAATCGACCACAAAATATAGTTTGATAAAAAACTCGTGCCCCTATGATGCCCCAAACCCAATCAAAGATCTTCCGTTTTTCATCGTTTGCAAGCGGCGAGGCGCATACCCCGCCGCTTAAAATTTGCGAATCGCCCTATAGAGGTTGACAAAGCGCCGAAATTGGTATAAACTATAAGTATCGGGAGGTACCTATGACGCGGATCGAAACGATTGAAATGGCGGCGCAGACGTTCGTCGGCGACGGGAAAATGCTTTCCGCTTCCGAGCTTCGGACGCTGATCGAGAAAGCGAACTCCGAGGACGAGCGCGACTTCTACATCGCGATCTATAATTTTCTCCTCGCAAAGCGGCAGAAAGAAGTGATGGCGCATGAAAGCTATTAAAAAATTGACCATTTTCGCGGGCGTCAACGGCGCGGGGAAGAGTACCCTCTATTACAGCGAAGAGAACAAGGAAGATTTGGGCGTTCGACTCAATTCGGACGAGCTTATCCACGAACTCGGCGGCGATTGGCGAAGCGCAAGCGTTCAGCTCGAAGCGGGCAAGGAAATTCTCCGCCGTCAGCAGGACTGCATGGACAAAGGTCTCTCCTTCAACCGCGAGACGACGCTCTCGGGCACGGAAATTTTTCGCACCATCGAGAAGGCAAAGGCGCTCGGCTACGAAATTCACCTGCGCTATGTCGGCGTGAACAATGTAGAGATCGCCAAGGAGCGTATCAAGCGCCGCGTCGCCCTCGGCGGGCATGGCGTGAGCGAAGGCACCGTGGAGCGCAGATACGAGCGCACGAAGGAGAATGTCTTGAAGGTGATTCCCTTGTGCGACACGATAGAAGTTTACGATAATTCGGGCGACGCGCTCGTGTACGTCGGCTACTCTTTGAACGGAGAACTTCTCCGCACCAAAGACCCGTGCCCGTGGCTCGACGAATGGATGAAATGATACGAATATTTTAAGCGCGGGGGCAATCGCCCCCGCGCTTTTCGCTATCATTTTCTTTATAAAAGTTTCAGGAAGCCCATATCGAAGCAATTCGGCATGGCGAAGATTTTCTCGCCGACGGAGAAAGCGACGGTGATGTACTTCTTCGCTTTGTCCACCTTGACGACCTTCCCGTCGCCGAATTTTCCGTGGGAGACGGCAGTCCCGACATCCACCAAAGAGCAATCGAACGCCTCTTTTTGTTCGGGCTGTTGTTTTGCGGAAGCGGCGGGCGCGGGAGAAGAGACAGAAGTCGTGGTATGTACGGCAGACGCGGGTGCGCTTTCCTCGCTTTCCTCGCTTTCTTCGCGTTCCTCTTCAGGTTCGGAAGCCGTCGCCGCAACTTCTTCCGCCATGCGTTCCATGGTCGCCTGTTGGTTGTAGAACAGTCTCTCGTACTCTTCGCGGCGGATGACGGTATCCCAGCCGCCCACATCTTCGCCCAAATGCTTCTCGATGCCCGTGTAGGAGAGCGAGCTGTCCTCGTAGCGTTTGAAGCCGAAGATGGCTTCGTTCATGAGGTTCGCGTTGAACACGCCGATCGAGCAAAGCAGGTTGAAGTCGTTTACGCCAAGCCCCGTGACCTTCTTGAAGAGCCCCGGTTCGAGCTGGGTGATGACGTCTTTGAGCGACTGCTCGCGGTAGTCGGTGAGATACATAAAAATCGGCACGCGCGTTGCAAATTTGATGAGTTTCTCCTGAATTTGCTTGCGCATGGACTTGTATTCTTTTTCTTCGTCGGTAAGCTCCTTCTTCTCCTTGGGCGAAAGTTTCTCCCCCTCCTTCTTCGCCTTCTTCACCGCCTCGGACTTGTTGATGATGGTCTCGATGTCTTGGTTGAGGGAGCGGAACCCCTCGATGCGCATGAGCGCGTCCAACGCCTCCTTGTTATTGAGGAGACGGGTGAGCGTCTCGTTATCCACATTGACGAGAAGCGCCGATTCCCACCGCCGCGCGAGGAGGGTCGCGCTCGTGCCCGCCATGGCGATGTCGAGAACGTCCTGCGCGCTCACCTGCTTCATCGTCGAGCCGTCGTAGGCGAGAACGGGCAAAAATGAGATGAATTCGGCGACCTTCTTTTCGGGATTGCTCTCCTCGACGTTGAGGCGGCAGGAGTAGTCGGAGATCTGCCGAAGTGCCCTGTCGAGCGCGAAGTCGAAGATATAGCACTCCTCTTTCATAATGCGCTTGTCGCCGTTGTCGTCTGTAATTTCCCACGGGGACTGCACGCGGAACGCCGCCTGGAAGTAGGTCTCGGGCGATTTGAGGTTTCGCAGCATGAAAATTCCCGTCCACGGGCGAATGGTCACGCCTGTCGTGAGCTTCCCGCAAGAGAGGGTGATGGTCTTTGTTTCGAGGGGATTTCCCATCGAGGAAAGCACGGGACGGAGCGCGTCCAACCCGATGCCCGCCGAGGCGCCCGCGCAGACGTTGATCTTATAGTCGTGATAGAACGAATTTTGCTTTTGCCGAAGCAGGTTTGCCATCGCCTGACAGCTTGCGACATTCGGCAAGAACCACAGCGTATGCGAAAGAACGCCCAAGAGCCGCGCGTCCGAATAGGGCATGGGCGGGCGCTTGTCCTGACCGAGTTTCAAGTCGTCCACGCTCGCGGGGAGGTAGGAGCCGCGAATGAGGTCGAGCCACTTCTGCACTTCGTTTTCGTAGACGAATTTCGCCTCCGCGCCCTTCCCCTTGGCGGAGAAAAAGACGTTGAGGTCGAACTCGTTGTATTCCCCTTGCAGGGCGATTTGGCGAATGCTCTCGGGGATGCGATAGGTGAGCATCACCATGCGCGGCAGGGCGCGGTAGGGGTTATTGGAGCCGATCCATTCCGCCTTGGCGCGCTGTTCGTCCGAATACGTCCAATTATAGATTTGATCTTCGATGAACTCGCCGCTGTTGAGGGCGCGGAAGGGGGTCCCGCTCAAATAGAGATAGTAGCGCGCGGAGATGGGCAGAAAGCTCTCGTTATAGGCGTTGTCTGCCTCGGTGCGCTTGTAGGCTTCGAAGTCGAAGTCGGCGCTCTCCTCGTCGTCGGGGTCCTCGAAGAGCTTCTTCGCGCTCTCCCGCCATGCGCCGAAATGATACTCATCGAAGATGACGAGGTCCCAAACCTCGGTATGAATGAACTCGTTTTTCGCCTTGATTCCGCCGTTCTCGTTGGTGCCGAGAAGGTCTTGGAAGGAACCGAATACCACAATGGGGTCGGATTTTTTGCAATTTGCAAAGGCGACGTCGATATTCACCGCTTGCGCCTGCGCATCCTTGTTGGAGACGAACTGCCAGCCTTCAAAATCGACGTGGGAGAGAAGATCCTCCCGCCAAGCCGATTCCACCGCGGGCTTAAAGGTGAGGACGAGCACGCGCTTGAAGCCCATTTTCTTGGCGAGCTCATAGGCGGCAAACGTCTTGCCGAAGCGCATTTTGGCGTTCCACAAAAACTTGGGCGACTTGTTGGGCTCGTCCTTGATGGCTTTGTCGAAATACGCCATCGTGCGTTGCACGGCCACCACCTGCTCGGGGCGCATTTTGAAGGCAAGATGACGGTTTCCCCCCACACCATGTCCGAGGGTGAGGCTCACGATCGCCGCCTTCACATCCTCTACGCCGCAACGAAACCACTCGTTCCGATCCGCCCCCTCGTTGAGCTGCAAAAAGCCCCTGCGGCGCAAAATGGCGTGGACGTCGCTATCGCGGAAGCAGGTCCCGTCGGGGCGCATCGCGGGCTCTTTGAGGACGATCTGCGCTTTGAGCCCGCTCGTGTGCGTCTGCTCTTTGACGCGCGTCTCCGCGTCGCGGTCGGTGTAGCCGACTTTGAGATACCCCTCGTGCGACTGAACCCCGGGGAGTTTATAGGCGTAGATCGTCGGCTCAACTTTCGGCCGTTGTTGAAAAAAGTCGTTTGGCATAATTGTTATGAGATTTAATTGTTTTTATGTTTGAATTTTTCGGGTATGCTTTCGATAATTTCCCATACATCGGGGAAATTCTTATAATAAAAATCCGCTTCCCATTGTGTTCTTGCCTGACTTACTTTATAGTCAAGATGATCGTAATAAAAATCATGAATTTTTAATACATTTTCATAATTGACCAACTCAATTCTTTTTTCTTTCACGCAGTTTTTTAACTCTTCCAATAAATCTGGTATCTCATAAACTTTGCTATATCGAACTTTTTTTGTTGTTACTTTTTCGTAGTTATTGGGGGAAAAGGGGTCGATTAACTCTTTATCGTCTACCTCACATTCATAAACATAGACAGGAATATGGTAAAGATTTTCGAACATTCCTATATACAGCTCGTAAATTTTAGGAATGTCTCTATCTAAACACAAGTGCTGTGAAAACGCAGGTATCTTAATCGCGCTCGATTCTTTGAAAAAAGCTCTTATTGGATTTGACGAATATAGCAACGCGATTTCATACGATGTTGCAAAATGCACCCAACGCCCGTACTCAGGCAACTCAAACGCACGATGAGGTATTAAATAATTCCCCTTGATTTTCTTCATTGTTCCATGGTACACTTTCATATACTTACTCCATTGGTCTAATCATAGACTCTATAAATTGTATTTCCTCGTCGGATAAACCATATTTAGCATATAATTCGGCGTCTGTCAAGGGCTTGGAAAAGTCTTGCATGGGGACGAATACAAAATTAGAAATCGAGATATTCATTCCCACCAAAGTTTGCAGCATAAGAAACCTTACAAATTTCGTACGCAGATAATCAAAAGCATTTTGCGCGTGTTCTTTTGAATACGAGGGGCACGCTGTCAAGTATGACTGACTGCATATTTGTCCCGGTTTTAAGAGCTCCATTCTGCTTAAAACACGATATTGCCCGTTTTTATCGGGATTGCCCGCATGTTCGCATGATAATTTAGAAAACATGGGTTTATACATATCTATCGTTCTGACGCTCTTTTTCACTTCTTTTCGCGCGACATAATACCAACGTTTACTACACAATATTTCGCAATCGTCATCGTGTAGTTTCCGCTCCGTTCCGACAAACGTCGATAAAAAACCGTAAGGGGTCTGCGGGCTACACCCGTTTTCACCTGCAAGTGTAGCTTCTCCCTTTGCCATTACCTTTTTGATAATATCTACCGCTTCGTTACGACGAATAAAAATATCGTACTCGTCAAGTTGCCTGTATTCCGTAGTCGCTTTGCCGCCTAAAATGTTCGTATAAAGGCATTTCCCCGTGTGTTTTTCGTCCCATAGGAAATAGCATATCCCACCATTTACATCGACACCGGGGAAACATTCTGAGGAATCTATATAATCAACAATTCGGCTCAACCGCTGATCGGATAACATTTTCCGTCTAAATTCATCTAATCCAACGCCACCCGCAAACCAACGGGAAGGAATGATCATGAGGAGATAGGACGGCTTCAATTTCATGGATTGCAGGACAAATCTATGATACTGCGGGATAGCGCCCAATCCTTTTCCCGCTTCGTTTACGCTCAACTGATACGGCGGGTTGCTGATGATGACGTCGAATTTCATATTGAACAGCTTCTCCAAATCATTGATGTGGATAAATTCGTAGGCATGAGTCTCTAACTCGTCGCCGCGGGAATACTCGCTCTCACTCGCCCCGCAAAAGACGCACTTGCCATTTTTCCATGTGTGCGGAATGCGCTTATAGCGGATATTGCCCTCGGCGGTCTTGAACTTCGTCACCGAAAATTCCCCGTTCGGATATTTACTGCAATACACGCCGCGGCGGGAAAGAAGGCTTGTAAGCTCCGTGATGGCGATGCCGAAGAGCTGTTTATGAAAGATGTGGTCGACGCGCTCTTGAAGATCGGGAAACTGCCGCTCCAAACCCTTGATGAGCCGCTTTGCGATCTCCCGCAGGAACACGCCCGTTTTACAGGCGGGGTCCAAAAACGTTGTGTCGGGATTTTGGAACAGCTCCTGCGGCAGAAGATCGAGCATCTCGTTCACGATCTCGGGCGGCGTGAACACCTCGTCGCTCGAGAGGTTCGCAAGGCAAGAGAGTACGTCGGGATTGTAGACTTTATCGAATAAGGTATTCATAGGCTGATAAGGTGGCGCGGGGTTCGCATCATTCCGTGTTTTTCGCCCTCATCCCGAGCCCCCGTAGGGGGCGAGCGGATCTTAAAGATACGCTCGGGCTACGCCCTCGGTATGAGGGGTGGGCTTCCCTCGTCCCTCGGTATGAGGGGTGGGAGCATTCCGCCCTACGCGTCATGTTGAGCGGAGGCGTAGCCGCAGTCGAAACATCCCGAGATACGAAGTCCGAATTTTCATCATCGGGATCCTTCGCTACGCTCAGGATGACGCGCTGACGTATTTACACGTCCTGTACTCTCCTGTAATGCGTAACGCATTGCTTCAAAAAGGTTCCTTCACCGTTTGCACCGGGCAAAATGGAGAGCTGCGTGTGTTGTTTTCCCTCCAAAAGTTCGGCGAAGGTGTAGTCGCTTCGCTGCAAGTTGCTTCCCGTCACGAACGCCCATTCCGAAAAGACGATGGGCCGATCGGTATCCTGGGCGTTTTCGTCCACGCATTTGAGGGTGAGCGCGTTCCCGCACACGATATTGCGCCCGAGGATGAACCTGACAGCTTCCCGCGTCTCGTCGTTTGCTTCCTTCTTGCAGACTGCGGTGTACTCCCTGTCCCACAGCGCGAACATCCGCGCGCGGCAGGCGAGCACATTGTCGAGAAGAATATCCACGCCATAGATCGAGGACGCGGCAAGCACGGCGTTTTTCTCATAGTCGAGGGGGCTTTTGCCGTATTTGCGACGGACGGCGGCGAGCTTGCGGGTGAGAATTTCGGCAAGGAAATTTCCGTCCCCGCAGGCAGGCTCCAAAAAGCGGCTGTCGATGCGGTCGCACTCATCGCCGACTAGGTCGCACATGGCTTTCACTTCCCGT
Source organism: uncultured Clostridia bacterium (assembly GCA_947625555.1). GTDB lineage: Bacteria > Bacillota > Clostridia > Christensenellales > Borkfalkiaceae > Gallimonas. The sequence goes on from CANQOT010000028.1 coordinate 13,271, forward strand.
TCGTTGGTGAAAACCTCGCCATGCTCCCGCACACGCTCTTTCGATTTGGTTTGTTTTGTCTGTTCAGCAATTTTCATATGCAAATACATAGTAATTATATCGTAATTGCGATGAAAAGTCAATTCATTTGCTAACTAAAAGCATTCGCATTTGCATAGTATAATGTTGATATGGATATTTTGTCTAAAATTCGTGTGTTGCAAGGTGAGCGGAATTGGACAGACTATAAACTCGCATTGGAAGCCGATCTTCCGCAAGCGACGCTCGCGACAATGTTTCAGCGCGGAACGCCGCCAAAGTTAGATACGCTACAATGTATTTGCAAAGCATTCGGACTCACCCTCGCGCAATTCTTCTTGGAGGACGAATCGGTGGAAGTATTGAGCGAACCCGAAAGGGAAATGCTCGCCGCCTTTCGCAAACTTTCCCCCAAACAGCAGCAGGCGCTTATCGCTGTTTTCACAGAGCAAAATTAAAATATGGCGGGCAAGACCCTACGTCTTGCCCGCCTTTGCTGTCAAGAGAGCCAATCAAGTTCGGCTCTCTTTTTTTGTGAAATTTTACGGAAATTTTTCGGAAAGTGGAAACTTTTGGGCTTGTTACTTGCCTACCACTTGTAGGGGGTAGAGCGTCCGCCGCGCGCAGACCGCTGCGCAAAAATTTTTCGATGAAAATATTGAAAAGCGGCAACATTTTTGCTTGTCATTTGGCTACCACTTGTAGATGGAAAAGCAAAAGGCGGGTTTCCCGCTTTTGAGGCTCGAAAGTGGAATTATACCACTTTCCTTATCCTGCCTACCGTTTTTACGAAAATCGTACCACTTTTTGCCCACTTCCTTCTGCGGGAAATCCTCGGGTATAACAGCGGAAAAATTTTTCGCGTTCACCCCCTACGGTTTTGGCTAAAAATCGCCCCTTTAAGTGAAGGGGTATCGCATGGCGGCGTTCTCGGCGCGGGAAAGCGGCGGGAGCCGCGAAAGAAAAAATCGGTGAAATTTTCGATTTAGGGGGTTCGGTTTTGCCCAAAAATCGCCCTTTTAAGTGAAGGGGTATTGAAGGCAACGCTCTCGGTGCAGGAAGGACAAGATAAATTCTGCGGTTGAATGTTACATCTGCCGTAAAAATTCAACCATACCAAAGTGAGGAGGTATAGACCAATGGAGAACTTTTGACCGTCTATAAACAACAGAAAATTATATCAAGGAGGAGGAATTATGGGATCATAAAACGGCAAGCAAACACGGAGCAATATGCCACAAAACCGCGAAAAATGGGAAGCAGGATAAGGAAAGTGCCACAGCTACGCTTTTGACACTTTCGATTTGCCCTCCACGGGAGGGCTTGGGAGAGCGGGAAACCCGCCTTTCCTTTGTGAGAGATTTTTCGCGCAAAACAATTTGCGCCGCGCCTAAAATTTTCGCAAAACCTATTGACTCTTCGGCAAAGATCGTGTAAAATATATATGTCGTATGAATACGATTGATATATTTTACGGAGGTAATTATGGAAAAGAAGCTGAGGGCGATCAAGGACAAGCGTTACGAGAGAAAGCACAAGGCGGAGCGCAAAGCAAAGAACGCCACGTTTGGGACAAGTCTGCCGCGGGAGCGGGCTGAACAGATAACAGCCTTTTTGAAGAAATACGGCTACACCAAAGTGGAACTTATCGAAGCGGGCTATCACGCCCTCTTGGACAATGCCGCAGAACATGACCTTTCGCTCGGGAAGATCATGGATAGGTACGATGATTTCTTTGGCTTCGAGTTGGAGCAGATGGAAAAGAAACCGAAACCCGAGTAGACCGCGCCGCGCGCGGAAAGAAGATGCCCGAGGGGAAACCCTCTGTGGCAGTAAATCGGGAGGAGCGCGCGGCGGCATCGCCGCCGCTGAAAAACAGAAAGGAGATTGACCTATCAGGAACTTTCGGAACTTATCGACGTGTTCAAATTGATCCCCGACCAATCGGCTCGGGACAGGGGCGTTCAACT
>CANQOT010000029.1 GCA_947625555.1 uncultured Clostridia bacterium
GTCCACCAAGCAAAAATGAGGGGAATAACCCCTCATTTTTGCTTGGTAAGAATTTCGAATATTGCGGAGAGTTGAGGGTGGAGGCGATTGCGGGAGCAATCGGTTTGCGGGCGAATAGCGGGGACACAAAAAAGAATGCCGCAAACTGCACAGCACGGTGTGCTGTGCACCGGGGCGCGCCGCCAAAGGCGCAACTCTCCGCAGGTCCACCAAGCAAAAATGAGGGATTAGCCCCTCATTTTTGCTTGTCCGCTAAAATATGTAAATGGTTCAAATCAATCAGCTCATTCAATACTTACAAATAAAATAACGGGCGGGAGGGGAACCCTTCCGCCCGTTTGCTATGCTGCGATCTCTTGCCTGCCGCTCAGATCCCGTTGATGAGATTGAGCAGGGTGCGGCGCTTTGCTTCGATGTAGTCCTTCATGGAGATGTTCTCCGTGCTCCCGAAGTTGTTCGTCCCTTCTTCGCTGAAATAGAAGCGGGAAGTATCGAGATTGAGGTGCACATTCCGCGAGGGCGTCGTGAGGCTATTATACGTATTCTTATAGCTGTCGTAGATGGGCTTGAAGTTCTCGTAGGTGAACCACTTCCCGTCCAAGATCTTTTGCAGCCAGTTCTTGTACATCGTCTGATACTTCTTGATCCCGCCGTAGAAGATCGTGCGCGTGTAGAGCGGGTTGCTGCAACTGCCGTTGGGGGTCTCGGGGGAATAGGGGTTGGTGTCGGTCATGCCGCTGTGCGAGGGGTTCCAATCGGTGTTGATGCCGAAGCACCTGTCGTAGTCGTAGGGGATGATGTACGCCTTGCCCGCAGGGGTGAAGTACAGATAGTAGTTATTGGCGTTGTTGCGGATACAGTCGGGGTTGCCCGCGAAGTAGTTCACCGCCTCGAAGCGGGCGAAGTAGTCCATGTCGATCATGCTCTCGAGCTGTTGGGTGAAAGTATTTTGGTCGCGGCTGTTAAGCATGCTGATGAAGGCTTGAAGGAACTTGTGGTTGTTGAACTCGAGGGGATCGGTGTTGGTTTTAAGCTCATAGGTGGCGCCGTCATAGTCGCCTACGCCCCGCATGCTCGTGAGATCCGCGGGACCGTTGGCCGTATAGGCGCACTTATAGAGGTCGCCGCCCTTGTTCTCCTTATCGAAGTTGCGCTTGATGAAGGCCTTATCCACCGTCTCGTAGAAGTTGCCCACGCCGAGGCTCTCCATGCCGCTTGCCTGTTTCACGCAGAATTGCGTGAGGGTGATGTGCGGCGCGAGGATGCCGTAGGCCTGGAACATGCGGTTCGCGTAGATCTCGCGGATGTAGGTCTGGTCGTAGTTCTTGTTCCACTTATAGTAGAACTTCTCCATGGTGGCGAAGGAGCGGTCCTTGCGTTCTGCTCTGCCGGCGGGGTCGTTCGTCCAATCGTGGTAGTTGTCGCGCCCCCACTTGCCTGCGCCGTACTCTTCACCGTCGAAAGTCTCGGAAAGAGAGAAGCGGAAGTGCACGAGATTATTGATAATGCCTTTCGAGTCACAGAAGGTCCTGCGCGAGGTGTTGCCGCGCATACGGATGCCCACTTCCTCGTAGTAATAGTCCTTGCCGTTGACGGTGATCGTGAGGTTGCATTTGCGGTAGGTATTCCGCACCTCGTCCGAGCCTCCCGTCTGATCGTTGAGGTAGTTGAGCTCGGTGGGGGTGATGTCCACTTGGAGACTGATGGAAGTCGTCTCCTTCCAGAGCGTGTAGTAGAGTTCCTTATCCTCGGGCGAATAGTCCTTATAGAACGCATCGTTCTGGTAGCTCACGCTGTCGCCGAACTCGAAGTCGCCCGTTTCGCCGCCGACGTCGCCGCCGCCACCGCCGCCGATGGGCGGATCTTCCTTGGAAGGATTGCCGTATCCGCACACGGTGCAGACGCCATCCGAGAAGGTATGTTGCTCTCTACCCGAAGTGACGGAGTGCCCGCACAATGCCGCATGCCAATGGTAAGCGGCGTCCGACGTCCAACCCAAAGAGAAGGAGTGCTCGTGCGGGGGCTCGGGTTGCTCGGCGAGGGGACGGACGTAGTCGATGTCGAGATATCCCGCCGTCGCGTCGGTAGCGTTTGTATGAAGGGTGAGCTTGTAGGTCCCTTCGTGGCCGTTCGAGATGAGGATACTGCCGTGACCGTTGGAGTCGACGAAGTTTTGTGCGCCCGAACCGCCGCGGACGGCCGAAAAGCCGAAGGAACCCTGGTAGAAATCGTCGGTAGCCGCGTCGTTGACGACCTTGAACTTGTAGGTATCGTAGAAGTCCATCTCCTTGACGTAGACGGTAAAGCCCTCATCGTCGACGTCTTTGAGACGGTTAAAGCGCCACTTCTCTTCGCGGACGGTCTCCCAATTCATGAGCCCGCCGAACGCGCCGACGAGGTAGTAGCTCTTCGTATCCTGCCCGCTCTGGGCGGGGGCGTCGGTGACGGCGCCGCATTCGCAGGTATAGTCCGTTCCGAAGCTGTGCGGGCCGCGGTCCTTCGTATCGCCGCAGGTGCATTCCAACCAATGCTCCGAATCGTCGAAGTGCCAAGTATAGTCGTGCTCGTGGTCGGGATCCTCTTGCGGATCTTTTTGGGGCGGATCCTCAACGGGGTCGTCCTGCTTGATGGAGATCTCCCTCTCGCAATCGTCGCACATGGAATCGGCGTTCGCGTCGATATGTACGCCGCGGTCGATCGTTTCGTCGCAGCCGTCGCAGATCTTCCAGTGGTGGGTCTCGTCGCCCGTCCATGTCCAGTGGTGGGTGTGACCCGAACCGCCTTCGCCGCCCGTGCCACCGCCCGTGCCACCTCCCGTGCCACCTCCCGTGCCGCCCGTACCGCAGGCTGCGAGGGGAATGCAGAGCGCGAAGCTCAAAATCGCGCTGATAATTTTCTTCATGGAGTAATTTCCCTCCTAAATATAGGTTGTTACGATTATATCATATTTTATGGAAATTGGCAACAAAAATCGAAAAAAGTTTTCAGGCCTCCTTTCTCGGTTTTTCCGGCCTTTTCCGCACCGCTTTTTTGGCGGGCTTTTTTTCGCCCACGCTCTTCACGCTCGCCTTTAAGGCTTCCATGAGGTCGATGATGACGCCCGGCCGCTCCTCGCGGGCCTCGACGATCTCCTTCCCCGCGATCTTGTCCGCGATGAGGGCTTTGAGTTTTTCCTGAAATTCATCCTTGTACTTTTCGGGGGCGAAGGGGCCCTCCATGCCGCGGATGAGTTTGTCCGCCATGCCGAGCTCTTCCTCCGAGACGGCGGGCCTTTCGTAGTCCACGGGGAGTTCCTTGACGTCGTCTTGGAAGAGGAGCGTTTGGAGGAGCATGCCGTCCTCCCGCGGAATGAGGACGAGGAGCTTTTCGGAATTGCCGAACACCGTCTTGCCGAGGGCGGCCCGCTGCGTCTCCATCATGGCGCGGCGCAAGAGTTCCCACGCCTTCCCGCCTCCCTTTTGGGGGACGACGTGATAGGACTTATCGTAATAGACGGGGCTGATCTCGTCGAGGGAGACAAAACTTTCGATCGTGATGGTGCGATCCTTTTCCGTCTTGATGCGCTCGATCTCCTCGTCGGTGACGACGACGTAGCGGTCCTTTGCATATTCGAAGCCGCGGACGATGTCTTTGGGCCCGACTTCCTTGCCGCAATGGGCGCAGACTTTCTTGTAGCGGATGCGCGATTTATCCGCCTTATGGAGTTGGTTGAAGGCGATGTCGCTGTCCTGTGTGGCCGTAAAGAGGCTGACGGGGATGTAGACGAGGCCGAAGGAGATCGCGCCTTTTTGAATGACTGCCATAGTTGCATTGATTGCCAATTTTTCCGCAATCTATTAGCATGGTAGCGGATAAATTGCAAAAATATCGCGCGAAGCGGGATTTTACGAAAACGCACGAACCGAAGGGGGAGAGGGCGCGCACGAAGAAGGGGGAGCTCCGCTTTTGCGTACAGCGCCACAGGGCGCGGGCCGACCATTTCGATTTCCGTCTCGAGATCGGGGGCGTCGCCGCGAGCTGGGCCGTTCCCAAGGGGCCTTCCTATAATACGCGGGATAAGCGGCTCGCGATGCGCGTCGAGGATCACCCGCTCGCCTATATGGAGTTCGAGGGGACCATTCCGAAGGGGGAATACGGCGGCGGCGCCGTGATGCTTTGGGACGAGGGGAGTTGGGCGCCCCGCTTAGACCCCGCGAAGGGACTCAAAGAAGGGTCGCTCAAATTCACCCTCGACGGGGTTCGGCTCAAAGGGGATTGGACGCTCGTGCGTATGAAGGGAAGCGCGGAGCGAGGGGAGCCGTGGCTGCTCATCAAGGAGAGGGATGCGTTCGCCAAGGACGCCGCGGGGATAAGTAAATTCACCCGCTCGGTGCGTTCGGGCAGGACGATGACCGAGATCGCGCAGGCGGAAAAACACAACCCGTTCGGGGAGGCCGACGTGATGCTCGCCGAGCTCGTTGAGGGCTTACCCTCGGACATGGGGTGGGTGTATGAGCTCAAATACGACGGCCACCGCGTGCTCGGCTTCGTCGAAGGGGGGAAGGCGCGGCTCGTCACGAGGAACGGCCGCGACTGCACGGCGGCCTTCTCGTTGGCGGCGGAAGCGCTCGAAGAGACGCTCGGCAGCCATGCCGCGGTCGTGGACGGCGAGATGGTCGTCGCGGGGGAGGACGGCATGTCCGACTTCGGCGCCCTGCAACGGTATGCGGGCGGCGGCAAGGGGGAGGGGCTGTGCTATGTGCTCTTCGACCTCTTGGCCCTCGACGGAAAAGATGTGCGCGGACTGCCCCTCCTCGCGCGGAAGGAGAAATTGAAGGGCCTGCTTGCGGGTGCGCCCTCCCTCCTCAAATTCAGCGGCCACGCCGAGAAGATGACAAAAAAGGACCTCGCCGCACTGAAAGAGAAGGGCGCGGAGGGGGTCGTCATCAAGCGCGCCGACGCCCCCTATACGGCGGGGAAGTGCGGCGATTGGCTCAAATTGAAGTTCCGAAAGACGCGCGAATATGTCATCGGCGGTTACTGCGTCTCCGGGGAGGGGGCGTTCAAGTCGCTGCTCGTCGGCTACTTCGAGGGGAAGGAGCTCATTTTCGCGGGGCGCGTGGGAACGGGCTTTTCGGAAGAGACGCGCCGCACCCTCCTCAACAGAATGAAGGGGACGGTGAGGGAAAATCCGCCCTTCAAGCGCGTCCCGAGGGGGTACGAAAAGGGGGCCGTCTGGGTGAAGCCCGCTCTCGCCGCACAGGTCGCATATGCCGAGGTCACGGACGCGGGCCTCTTGCGGCAGGCGAGCTTTTGCGGATTGCGCGAGGACAAAGAGATCGGAAAGATCGACGCGGAAAAGCCCCGTGCGCCCAAGCCTTCGCCGACGCGGACATCGCGCGCAAAGAAAGGGGAAAATGAGGGCGAGACCGCGGACATGGTAGGGGGGATTTGCGTCACGCACCCCGAAAAAGTGATGTTCCCGCGCGAAAAAATCACCAAGGGGGACCTCGTGCGGTACTATGCCGCGGCCGAGGCGCGCATGCTGCCCTTTGTGAAGGACCGCCTGATGAGCCTCGTCTGTTGCCCCGACGGGATCGCGGGGGAAACGTTCTTCCGCCGTCATCTTACGGGCGCGTTCGAGGGCGTCGGGTATGCCCCCGCGGGCGACGAGGAGGACTACTTCTATCTCAAAAACGCGCGGGGCATCCTTGCGCTCGCGCAGTACAACGGGGTGGAATTTCACGTTTGGGGGAGCAAAAAAAGCTCCCCGCGCCGCCTCGATACCATGGTGTTCGACCTCGACCCCGACGAGGGGTTGCCGCTCTCCGCGGTCAGGCGGGGCGCGCGCGATCTCAAAGATCTCCTCGCCGAACTGCACCTCCAATGTTTCCTGAAAACGAGCGGGGGCAAGGGCTATCACATCGTCGTGCCCCTCTGTACCGGCGTGGAGGGGAGCCGCTTTTCCGCCTTTGCGAAGGAGGTCGTTTTGCTCATGGAAAGCGCCTATCCGACGCGTTACACCGCTACCATGTCCAAGAAGGAGCGTGCGGGAAAGATCTTTATCGACTGGCAGAGGAATATTGCGGGCGCCACCTCTGTCGCCCCGTACAGCGTCCGCGCAAGGGCGGGCGCGCCCGTCTCCGTGCCCATCGCGTGGGAGGAGCTCTCGCGCGTGTCGCCCACCGCCTTCACCCTCAAAAACATCGCCCGACGCCTCGAACAGCCCGACCCGTGGGAAGATTACTTCTCCGTCAAGGCCTCCCAAAGGCTCTCTCTCCGCGCAAAAGGGCGCTGAAATTGCTTGTTTTTGAAGGGGCAGGACCCTCTTCGCGGGCGCGCGCGTTATCCGAAATATATTACGCGCAAAAAACGGCCCCTCGCTACCGCCCAAAGGAAGGTTTTTTGCGGGGGGAGGGGTAGCGTTTTTTTGACGCGGCGTTGGGGCGATGGGGGCAGAATGTGAACTCTTGTTACAAATTTTGTCGAAAAATGAGAATTTCGGCGAGAATCGCACGAAAAAACGATCGGGATAAACAAAAATAGTTAAATCAGAACATGGGGGGGGGTCGATATTTATGGTTCTTTGAATACGTTTGATTTATTTCAAACGGTATGCTAAAATCACTTTACATTGCCCGCTATATAATAGGGAAATATCTTACGGGAAAAAATTCGCCCGGTACATCAAGGAGATCAAATGCTGGAACTCAACAAATTTTCAAAGAAGTATGCGAAGAATCCCATCTATTCCGCAAAGGACATCAGCTTCACCGTATCCGCGGGCGAGGTGGTCGGCCTCGTCGGCAGCAACGGCGCGGGCAAATCGACGATCATCAAGAGTATTATCGGCGTGCTGCCCTTCCGCGAGGGCGTCATCAAGGTGGGCGGCTACGACGTCCGCAAGCAGCCCGAGAAGGCAAAGCGGCTCATCGGGTATGTTCCCGACGATCACGCCGTCTACGAGAAGCTGACGGGCAGGGAATATATCAACTACATGGGCAGCCTTTACGGCGCCACGAAGAAGCAGAAGAAATTTGCCGTGGAGGAGCTCGCGGAACGCTTCGGCATCAAGTATGCGCTCGATACCCAGATCGCGAGCTATTCCCACGGGATGCGGCAGAAGATCTGCATCCTCGGCGCGCTCGTCCACAGGCCCAAGCTCTGGATCCTCGACGAGCCCATGGTCGGCCTCGATCATCAGACGATGATCCTCCTTTGCAACTTCATCCGCGAATATGCCGACAGCAATCACGCCGTCCTCTTCTCCTCGCACAACCTCGACGTCGTGCGCAAGGTGTGCGACAAGGTCGTGTTCATCAAGAAGGGCGAGCTCGCCAACGTCGTCGATCTGCGCGTGCAGACGGATTTCAGCCTCGATAGGTACTACATGGAACTCAACGGCATGACGGAGGAGACGTTGCGCGCTCCCGTCCGTCCCGCGCCCCAGCCCGCCGAGCCCCTGCCGCAGCAGCCCGCTACGGCGCCCCGCGGCGTCACCTACGCCTTCTATCTTCCCACCCAGACGCCCGCATATCCCCCCGTATATCCCCTTACACCCCAGCAGTGCAGGCCCTATTCCGAACCCGCCCCCGCGCCCGTCGTCAAGGCGGCTCCCGGATCGCCCGTGGCCGACCCGGCAAGCGCGAAGAACCCCGAAAAGCACTCCAAATAAAGCGAGGGCAGATGCAATGAATGACTATATCCGTTTACAGTTAAAGTTGAAGTGGGGCTTCAACCGCAACAACCACAAGGCGAGCGCGATCATGACGGCCATCGCCACGCTCCTTGCGGTCCTCGTCGTCCTCGCGCTCGTTCTGGTGCTCACCTATGTCTTAAAGACCAGCCTGCACGTTGCGCCCAAACAGCTCCTCGTGCTCTATCTCACCCTGCTCGAAGTGGGGCTCATCATCGGCGCGACGGGCATGCAGATCAAGCGGCTCTATCGCCCGGGGGACCTCGCGATCACCGCGCGCTTCCCGCTTTCGCCCTTCCAAATCTTTGCGAGCGGGCTCATCCTCAACTATATCGACCTTTGGATCTATTCGACGCTCTTCCTTTTGCCCGTCATGCTCGTGTTCGGCTTTGCCGCGGGGTGCCTTTCGCTCTCGTACGCTCTGGGAATGCTCCTCGGGATCATCTTCATGCCCCTCATTCCCTTCGCGCTCTCCGTCTTTATCGCCATCCCCGTGATGTACATCACGTCCTTCCTCGAAAAGCACGGCATCGCGCGGATCATCATCTTTGTCATCTTCCTCGCGGGGTGCTTTGCGCTCTACTATTACATTCTCACCGTTCTCGCCCATTTCTTCATTCACAGGAATTGGGAGACGGGCACCCTCGAGATCTGGCAGAAGGTCCTCACCGCTTTGGATTCCTACTATAATCCCGCCTACTACCTCGGCAATGTCGTATTCTTCGAGCGTTTCGGCCTCGGGCTCGGCGTGCTCCTCGGTGCGGGCGCACTGCTCCTTTTGGTGGGCATTGCGCTGGCGAAGGGCATCTGCGTGAACGTGCGCAACAAGGCCCTCGAAAGCGGCGAGAACGCGGCCGTGAAGCGCACCGAGATCGACGATTACGGCAGCGCCAAGGCCATTTTCCGCTACACGTTCAACGAGATGTTGCGCTCCAAGACCTATTCCTACTTCTATTTGGGCGTCGCGATCTCCACCCCCGTCATGGTGTTCTTCTGCAATCGCCTCGTCGGTATCATCGGCACCGCCGAGATGGGCGCGGGCATCAACTTCGGCGTTTCCATGCTCGTCGTCTCGATGTTCATGGCGATGATCTGCTCCTTCACGGGGGAGATTTTGAGCGTCGACGGCAAGCGGTTCTATATCACCAAACTCGTGCCCGTTTCCTACCGCAGCCAACTCGGGGTGAAGGCCGCCCTGCACATCTGCGTGAGCTACGGCGCCCTCATCCTCAGTACGATCATCCTTGCCGCCCTTGAATTTCTGAACGTGCGCGAGCTCCTCGTCCTGTTCTGGGCGGAAGTCATCTTCGTCGTCGGGCTGGTGTTCAACGGCATCAATCTCAACCTCGCCAACCCCAACTTAAAGCCCAAGGCCAACGGCGATGCGGAAGAGATCAACATCATCTTCATGCTCCTCATCGGCTTTGCGATCGCCGCCCTGTTCGGCGCGGGCTGCATCCTTCTTCCCAAGTCGGTGGAGCGCGGCAAATTGTGGGCCTATATCCTTGCAGGCGGCGCAGCCCTCGTGTATGCGCTTATCAACCTCGTCGTGTTCCTCACGACGGCCAACCGAAAGTACAGTAAAATAGAGTTATAAAATAGAGGAATCAAAGGAGTTTTCATATGAAAAAACTGATGACTTCGACCATTATTCTCTTGCCCATCCTGCTCCTCGCCATCCTTCTTGTGAGCGGCGCGATCATGAGCATGGTTACGCACATCTATGTCGAATCCGTCGAATTTGTCGACGAAAAACCCATCGTGCTCGTCATGAGCGACGAGACCGATCCGCCCACCTACGATCTCTCGCCCGATATCACCGTTCTTCCCCTCAAAGCGAAGAACCGCGATCTCAAATACGAGACCGACGACGAGAGCCTCATCACCGTCGACGAAAAGGGCGTCGTCAAGGCCGTTTACTATGGCGAGACCTACGTCACCGTCGCCAGCAAGGAAAACAAGGCCATTTCCGCCAAGCGCAAGGTCATCGTCACCGACCGCGAGGTGCACAAGATCGTGATGAAGGAATATAACGCGGAGATGTACAAGGGGGAGACGGCGCGCCTCCTCTACGAGGTATTCCCCGCCGAAGCGAACAGCGCGGTCATTTGGACCTCGTCCGCTCCCGACGTGCTTTCCGTCACGCCGAGCGGGGATATCACCTGCCTCGGCAAGGGGGAAGTGACGATCACCGCCGCCTCCGTCGAAAAACCCGAGATCACCGCCACGGCGACCATTGTCTGCCATATTCCGCTCGGCGACCTCACCGCCGAGGTCTCCTCGGTCACGACTGCCGAGAAGGAGGCCGACTTCCCCAAGCTCACCGTATCGCCCGCGAACGCGACCTATACCCTCCAATACACCACGTCCGATCAAAACATCGCGACGGTGGACGAAAACGGCCACATCACCGTGCACAATGCGGGCGAGGTCGTCATTACGGCGACGGCGACGGACGGCAGGGAGAATACCCATTCCGCTTCCGTCACCTACCATTGCACGAACGGCTATTACATGGGCCCGCTCTTCGGCGAAAAGTCCTCGTTCACCTTCGACTATGATCAATGGGCGGGCAAGACGCTCGATCCGATCGTATTCACCAAGACCCCCGCAAATTCATATCGCCAGATCGTGGACGTCGTCATTTCCGACCCCGAGCTCATCTCCTTTAACGATAAGACGGAACAGTTCACCCTGAACGAAGTCGCCGACGACAAGCCGCTCGGTACCGTCACGGTCACCATCAAGGCGCGGAAGTTCAACTTCACCACGGGCACGCTCGAAGAGTTCGAGGACGATAAGTGCGAGATCGCGTTCACCCGCAACGTCTCCGCACTCTCCTTCATCTCGGGCGGCGAGGCCGTCGGCGAGCTCGATATCAAGAAGGACAGCATCAACCTCTCCAATCCCGAAGCGGGCAACATCGGCGTTGTCGCAACGCCCGCGAACCATACGAACAATATCTCCTTCGCCATTACCGAGGGGGAGACGATCGCCCATATCGACGGCTCCGCGCTCATCTTCGATGCAGCGGGCACGGCCGTCGTCACCGTAACGGCCAAGGACGCGCAGGGGAACGTGCAAAAGACGGCTTCCCTCACCGTCACCTATACCGAACCCGTCGACGAGGCGATCGAGTTTGAAGTGACGCCCGAGAGCGTCGATGCCGATCTCGTCCTCGACGTCCATTCCAACGGGGCGATGAAGAAGCTCCTCCTCACGGGCTCCACGCCCGAGGGCATGACGCGCGTCGTCACCGTCAACGAAGAGGGGAAGGACGTCGTCGCCATCGAGGACGGGTACATTGTTCCCAAGAAGGGCGGTTTTGCGACCGTCACCATCTCCTACGAACCCGTGGGAAGCGTCACCGCGCGGCGTGCGGCCCCTCAACCCATTTCCACCGTCTGCACCATCCACATCTATGTCGACATGGCGATCTCGACCCAGAATATCGTCGTCGATAAGAACGGCTTCACGACCTCCAAGGAGAGCATCGCATATGTGCTCACCTTGAATGTCACCGAGGACTTCATGGAGGGCAAACAGCTCTTCGTCGACGACAAGGCCGTCTCGTTCGAAGTGGAAGAGGGCGGCCTCGTCTACCGCGGCACCAAGGATTTCGGTTCGGAAAATGAGATCGAGCTCAATGCCGTCGTCAAGTACGGCGACGAGGTGCAGAAGTTCGGAAAGACGGGCGAAGTCTGCGATGCCACCGCGACCTTCCAAACGACGCACGGCAAGCTCACCAAGGCGCCCGCCGTCACCTACGGCGAAGAGGACACGGCGATTGCACAGGGCGAGGAGAAGCAGACGACCATTTCCTTCTCCGACCTCGGCGAGCGCGTCGTCATCACCGTCGACGCGCATGACCCCGAGCCTACCGACTTCGTGCTCACCGAGGGCGATATCACGCTGAACAAGAACCAAAACTTCACCTACGAAAAGGCGGTCGAAGAGGGGAACATCGCGAAGCTCACCCTCACCGCCACGGTGGGCGGTGCAGAGGATATCACGCTCACCGTCGCGGGCATGGTATATCGCATTCACCTCGACATTTCCTCCCTCGCGGATACCATTACCGTCCAATACGGCAGCAAGACCCTCGACGAAGAGACGACCTACAACACCTTCCTCGACGAACTCACCTTCACCGTGAAGATTTCCCGCAAAACGGGCGAAGAAATTACCGACAAGTCGCTCACGTGGGGCTTGAAGGGTGAAGAAACCGAGACGGTGGAGGGGACGACCACCTTCACCCTCGAGAACGTCTCGATCCCCGAGGCGGGCACCGAGATCGCGCTCACGAGCGGCAAGGCCTCCTTTACCTTGCACATCGAAAAGACTACCCTCGCCGCGCAGGAGTTCCATTATCATATCGAGTACCACGTCAACGGCAAGGATAGTGTCGAAACGTATGACTCCTTCACCGTCGGCCCCGCGTCCGAGCCCATCGAATATGCCTTCCCCAAGACGATGAACGGGGTATTCAGCATTTGCATCGAGGAGTTCCTCACGGAGGAGAACCTCGGCGGCGTTACCGACGATCTCCTCAACGAGTTCTTCAAGGTCACCTCTGTGGAGGACGGCATGGATTGGGGAGAGCCCACGGTCAACGCCTCGACCAAGAAGATCGACATCACCCTTCCCTACGACCGTCAGTACTTCGTCGACGAGAAGCTCACCTTCACCTGCGGCGAGCACTCCATCGATCTCATTCTCACGCGCAATAACATCGAAAGGATCTCGTTCACGGGCTTCGACAGCGAAAATAAGACCAACGGCGGCGACGTGTACAAGGGCTACCAGCAGGTGCGCGTGTTCGCCAAGCACAGCGATTACGACGGCAAGGGCTCGGTTGATTACTTCAAGGTGCCCCTCGTCGTGTTGAGCGACATCATCACCGATACCCATGCCGACGATCTTTCCCTTCTCTCATGGACGTTTAATGGATATAAGGGAAATGACAAAACCGACTTCACCGCCACACAGCGCGGCATGAAGGTCACCTACGGCGGCAACGATTATAACATCGTCAAGGTAGGGGAGCAATACGTCTTGCAGACCGCAGAGGGCGCTTCCGTCGTCGGCGTCGACGGCAAGTATGCGGACGGTCAACCCCTCGTGCCTTGGGTGGACGTCTATTCCGAACCCTACTCCGAGGAAACGGGCGTAGGCTATGCCCGCATCTACTTCGGCGGCTTCACGGGGCTTTCCGAGACCGACGTGCAGAACGACCTCTTCGGCAACTTCGACGAAAAAGAGACATGGGAGCAACCCGGGACGGTGTACGATATCACCGGCACAAAGGTGGAACCGGCCGACGGCTCCTTCACCTTCCTCCGAATTGAGGCGAACAACAGCGCCAAGGGCGGCGCAAACGCGCACTTCAACTTTAACGTGCTCGCCGACGATACCCTCGTCAACGTGTTCAACGCGTCGGGGTACTATAAGCACGACAATCTCGTGTTGCATGAGAATTTGTACGGCCCGGGGGAGAATCCCGACGCTCCCGCGGAGCAGGTTTTGAATTCGTCGAGCAATATCAATAAGACGCTGATTTACGGCAACGGCAATCAAGTGAATTTTGAACAAAGGAATGCCGAATTGGTAAAAGTGGGCGATAAAGGAACGAGCCAAGGCGTTAATTTGCAAAAATCAATCAATGCCACGATAAAAGGCTCGACTCCGACCGAAACCGTGAAAAAGTACGAGCACGTCGTGGTTTTGAAAATGCAGTATGCATACTATTGCGACGTGGAGTACTATTCCAAGATATCCCCTTGGGGAGCGAGTGGAAATACGCCCGGCTATATCTATCTCAAAAATACCGTATTGCGTTGCGCCGCGCAAAGCGCCCTGCAACTCTATTACAGTACGTCGACCGCCTACATTGAAAACGTTGTGCTCAACGAATGCGTCGGCGGGTTTGTGTCCGATAGCCAAGACGGCAGGTATGACGTCGTGTATAACTTCAAGGGCTTTGTCGACGTGTTGAACTATATGTCGTTCTCGGGGCTTGCAAGCAGCATAAATCAACAAATAGGAATGATGGCAGAGCTTGGATTTGATGCCGAAATAAAGAACAATGAACAATATTTGGAGTGGTTCGGCAAAACACCAGATGCGATTACCTCTATAAGTAGTGGATCGGAGCCTTGGTTGACCCGCAGATTCTTTAACGTATTTTTGTATAATAGATTCACGTCGTCACAAGGTAGTACTCTTACAATCAAATTCTGGGATCAAGACGCGCAACAGTATCGAACAAAAGAGGAAGGCGGCGCATTTGACAATGGCGTCGGTTTGGCAACCCCGATCGACCAAGAAGCAGTCATGATGGGCTTTATTAAAATGGGATATTATAGGGTGTTTGTTTACGATACTTCCGTGGCACTGGACGGAGGGCAAAAAATCGAAGGTTCTCAATATTATAACGACCGTAATATGAAGCAACTCTTCTCGGAGGACAGGTATATCCGTTTGTTGTGCCAGTATAAGACGCTCGATGGCGAAACTCCCGTAAAGAACTTTGAGCATATCCTGTGGCACACAAATCAAATCTACCGTGACCTTTCGCTTGCTGGCCAAACAGAACGACACATCGAAAACCTCAAGAACTCTTTGAAGGACGTACAATGGCCCGACGGCACCACGCCCGCCGACGCTGACCCGAGCCTCGCCTTGGCGAGAATGCTCTCCGAGACCGTCCTCCCCGGCAAAGACGACTGACGCCCAACAGACCCCCTTCCCGGGGAGGGGGAACAAAAGGGGGTGGGGAGTCCCAAATCGTCCGGCCATCAACCCCTCTCCTTGGGGAGAGGGGTAGGGGTGTGGGGGGTGTCCAAATTGTTCGACCATATTCCCCACCTCAGTCTCGCT
>CANQOT010000030.1 GCA_947625555.1 uncultured Clostridia bacterium
GCAAACAAAAATGGCTCATCGCGGGACTTTCTCTCGTGATGGCCGCAAGCATCGGCGTCGGCATTTCGGCGTGCGGCGGAGAAAAGCACACGCACAACTATGACGCCTGGGACCACAGCGAAACGCAACACTGGAAGTACTGCGACGAGCACGGCGACGACAAGTCGAACATCGACGAATCGACCCGCGCAAATCACGACTTCACCAATGGCGACTGCGTCTGCGGCGCGAAGAAGCCCGCGGAGCACACCCACGAGTACACGAAGTGGCAACACGACGAGACGCAGCACTGGATGGTCTGCCCCGCCGACGACGCGATCTGGGAGCAGGGCAAAGTCGACCATACTTTCAAGGATGGCGAATGCGAGTGCGGATATCACATGCCGGAAGTTTACCTCGTCGGCACGATCGCCTCGAAACCCGAGAGCCACTTCCCCGACTATTGGCAAAAATTAGGGAAGAACGTGCTCAATGAAGTGCGCGCAAACTGCATCAAGATGGAGCTCGGCGAAGACGGCAAGACCTATGAGACAGAAGTTCTTCTCAAACAGAATGATAGGTTCAGAGTGTACGACGCAAACTTGGGTATTGTCTATCCTTCTACGATCGAGAGCGCAACAGGTTGGGGAGTCGAGGAGAGCAATGGCTATATCGTGAGCTGGGAGAAGGACAAAAATCCCACGTGGAGAGTGCACGACCACGACTTCACGGCCTATGATAAGGACGAAAATCAACACTGGAAGGTGTGCACCCTCGACGGTACGGCAGAGCCCGGCGTCGAAAAGCAAGACCACGACTTCACCCAAGGCGATTGCGTCTGCGGGCAGAAGGCGCCCGAGGGCTGTAAGCACGAGAACGGCTTCTCCTTCGCCTATACCGAGCTCCCCGAGGCGAATGCGGACGGCGGCACGCTGCAAAAGATCTGCCCCGATTGCTCTGCTACGGAAGATGTGCACTACGATAAGGGGTTCGGGACAGCGTGTAATACTGGGACAGGGAACAAAACCGTACTTACGGATGCGGGGACGTATTATTTGAGGGGCACGAACGGGTTTAGGTTCGAGACGATCCAAGCGGGGACCTATACGTTCCGTTTTGCGGGGAAGCTGATCCCCACGATGGAAGACATTAAATTACAAGTTTTTCATATCGGCACTTCTTACAACAGTATGTTCACAAATTCAAACTGTGCGATACAAGCCGGCGCAAACGCAAGTAAATATAATGAGCAAGTCGCCGCATACAATGTTCAGATCGATGGGTATGCAAGCGGGGCGAAGAAACAATTCAATTCGCTGACGTTCACCGTCAAAGACAGCGATGTGGAAGGCGGCAAGAAAGTTTGCGTGCAGGTAGTTTTTTTGGGGAGCAATTCGACATCAAGCGCGGATAAGGAAGGTTATTTGATCGAAATCGAATGCCCCGCCGCGGCGTCGATCTCCGCTCCCGCCGAGGTCGCTCTGTTGCCCGAGAAGAAGGACTAACGAAAGGCTCAACCCCACCCTCTCCTTGGGGAGAGGGGTAGGGGTGTGGGGGACCTGCCCCGAATGAAAGGCTTCCCCCCTGCCCCCTCCATGGGAGGGGGGGATCAAGGGGGTGGGGTGACGTTCTAATTGCGTCACCCTGTCCCGACCGCGGCTTCTATTGATTATCCAAGGTCGGCACGAGCCGAAGGCGAAGTAGCCTGTCGAAGGGTCTCCGCATTATAAAAATAAGGAGATGTTTCGACTTCGGCTACGCCTTCGCTCAACATGACGAAATGATAGCCTGTCCCACCTCAGTCTGCGTTGCAGACAGCTCCTCCCACGGAGGAGCCTTACGGACTACGTATTGGGGGATACACTCACCCACTGCGTGGGTTCGGTATGACAGTTACACAGCTTACCCTCCATAATTTCCCTTCGTCGGTGCGGGGCCCCATCCTCGCACCGACCCCCGCAAGGGGTAGGGAAGTTATGTGAAAAAGGAAAATACAAAAAAACCGAGGTTCCCTCGGTTTTTTTGTTGTATAATCCCCACCTCAGTCTCGGCTCCGCCTAGCCAGCTCCTCCCCAAGGAGGCGCTTTGCAAACCCCCTCCCTCGGGAGGGGGAACAAAAGGGGGTGGGGTGTTACGTCCTCATTCCGTCCCGCGCGCACTATTGTCTACCAAGCGCGGCACGAGCGCGTAGCGCGAAGTAGGGGCAGCGCCCCGAGCGAATCTGTAAGCCATGTAATTCGCATGAAAAGATTCACTCACCGCCTATGGCGGTTCGGAATGAGGCACTCTCGTCCTACTGTCGTTCCGAGGGCGTAGTCCGCCCTGCCTCCTTTCACGCGAAATCGACCTTGCCGCATAGGATATCACATCGTAAAGGAGGGTCGAGGTGGGGAAATATTTCGGAACAGATGGTTTTCGCGGGCGGGCGAATGAGACGCTCACCGCCATTCACGCATTCCGCGTGGGCAGATTTTTGGGTCGCTATTTTGCCCGCGGGAGATCGGAGAGGGCGCGCATCGTCATCGGCAAGGATACGCGCCGCTCTTCCTATACGCTCGAATATTCGCTCGCGGCGGGGGCGGCCGCTTCGGGCGCAGACGTCTATCTTCTGCACGTGACGACGACGCCCTCCGTCGCCTATCTCACCCGCACGGAGCATTTCGATTGCGGGGTGATGATCTCGGCGAGCCATAACCCCTATTTCGACAACGGCATCAAGCTGTTCAACGCAAAGGGGGAAAAGCTCGAGGACGGGACCGTGCGCCTCGTCGAGGACTATTTAGACGGGGGAACGCTCCCCCTTGCGACGGGGGAAAATATCGGCCGCACCGTCGATTTCGTCGCGGGCAGGAACCGCTATCTCGCCTACCTTCTCTCCCTTCCCCGCGTGAGCTTCCGCGGCATGCGCGTGGGGCTCGACTGCGCCAACGGGAGCGCGTTCATGATCGCGAAGGCCGTCTTTGACGCGCTGGGCGCGAGCGTCTCCTGCATCGGCGTCTCCCCCGACGGCGTCAACATCAACGCGGGCGTGGGCTCCACCCACCCCGAACGCATCGCCGCGCTCGTCAAGGAGGAGGGGCTCGACGTGGGCTTTGCCTTCGACGGCGACGCCGACCGCTGTATCGCCGCCGACGAGCGGGGGAGAGTTTTGGACGGCGACGCCATCTTATACCTCGCCGCCCGCAGTTTAAAGGCGCGGGGAGAGCTCGACGGCGGGGGGATCGTCGCGACCCCGATGAGCAACGGCGGCCTAAAAAAGTGCCTTTTCCGCGAGGGCGTCTCGCTCGCCTATTCCGACGTGGGCGACCGCTTCGTCTATGAGGAAATGCTCAAAACGGGCTATCTTTTGGGCGGAGAGAGTTCGGGGCACATCATTTTCCGCAAACATGCGACGACGGGCGACGGGGTCCTCACCGCCCTCAAAGTCATGGAGACCCTCGTCGAGAGCAAGTGCCCGCTCTCCCTTCTCGTCGAGGGCTATCATCCTCTCCCGCAGGAGCGGCGCAGCGTGCGGGTGCGCGATAAGGCCGTCGTCAAGGCGGCGAGCGTGCTATCCGCAAAGGGGAAGGCGGAGGGCCTTCTCGAAGGGGGAAGAATTTTACTTCGCGCTTCGGGGACGGAGCCCGTCATCCGCATTCTCGCCGAGGGGGAGAGCGCCGAGCGTTGCCGCGCGGCGGCCGAACTCATGGAGCGGGCCGTATCTGCGGCGGAGGACCTTGCCTGATGTGCGGCATCGTCGGCTACACGGGGAGAAGGCAGGCCGCGCCCATTCTCCTCGAAGGCCTCAAAAAACTCGAATACCGCGGCTACGATTCGGCGGGCGTCGCCGTACTCGACGGGAACGCCCTCCAAGTCATGAAGCGGGCGGGGAGCGTGGAAAACCTTTCTGCCGCCCAGGCGTTTGCGGGAAGTGTCGGCATCGGCCACACCCGCTGGGCCACCCACGGCGCGCCCACGAAGGAGAACGCCCACCCGCACATCTTCGGGCGCATCGCGCTCGTACATAACGGCATCATCGAGAATATGAAGGCGCTCAAAGAGGAGTGCCTTGCGAGGGGGGAGAAGTTCGTCTCGGAGACGGACAGCGAGGTCATCGCCCACCTTCTCGAGGGATACTACGAAGGGGACATTCTTGCCGCGCTCAAAAAGACGGCGGCCCGCCTTACGGGCTCGTTTGCCCTCGCCGTCCTCTGCACCGAGGAGCCCCGAAAGATTGCCCTCGCGCGCCGCTCTTCGCCCCTCGTCGTGGGGCGGGCGGAGGACGGGATCTACCTCGCGAGCGATATCCCCGCGATCGCCGCAAAGGGGATGACGATCTATGCCCTCGAAGAAAAGGAGTTCGCCCTTCTCGGGGAAGGCGAGGCGCATTTTTACGGCGAGGACGGGCGGGAGATCGAAAAGAAGCCCCTCGAATATTCGATAGAAGAGGACGTTCCCGAGAAGAGGGGCTTCCGCCACTTCATGCGCAAAGAAATGTCCGAAATCCCGCAATCCATCGCAAATACGCAGCAGATCATGCACGCGTATCCTCAAATTTCGGCGCTTCGCGAAGTACTATGTCACGCAGAGTACCTGCATATCGTGGCCTGCGGCACCGCATATCACAGCGGACTATGCGCAAAAGTCGCCTTCGAGGCGCTTGCCCGCATTCCCGTCGAGGTCACCGTCGCGAGCGAGTACCGTTACCGCGATCCCATCATCCGCAAGAACACGCTCATCGTCGCCGTATCGCAGAGCGGGGAAACGGCGGATACCCTCGCCGCGGCCGAGCTCGCAAAGAGGAGCGGGGCGACGCTCGTCGCCGTCACAAACGTGCGCTATTCCTCCCTCGCGCGGCTCGCCGACTTCGTCCTCTTCACCGCCGCGGGCAGAGAGATCGCCGTCGCCGCGACCAAGAGCTTCAACGCCCAGCTCGTCCTTCTCTATGCCCTCGCCGAGGAGCTCGCAAGGGCGAAGGGACGGGGCGCATGCGGGGCCGAACTTCTCTCCCTTCCCGCGCTTGCAGAGGAGGCGTTGAGCGCTTCCGAAGGGGTGCGCGCATGGACGCCGCATTTTCTTTCGGCCAAGTCCGTTTTCTTCCTCGGGCGGGGCGCCGACTACTGCGCGGCCCTCGAGGGGAGCTTGAAGCTCAAAGAGATCAGCTACCTCCCCAGCGAGGGCTATCCCGCGGGCGAACTCAAACACGGCACGCTCGCCCTCATCGAGGAGGGGACGCCCGTCGTCGCCATCCTCACCTCCTCCCGCCTCGCCGAAAAGACGATGAACGCCGTCCACGAGACCTATGCCCGCGGCGCGAAGGTGTTCCTCGTCACGTCGCTGCCCGAATACTGCAAGCGCAGGGAGATCGTCTCCTCCGTCCTTCTTCCCGATTGCGGGGAGATCTTCTCGCCCGCGCTCTCCGTCATCCCGTTGCAGGCGCTCGCCTATTACGTCTCCGTCGCCCGCGGTTGCGACCCCGATAAGCCGCGCAACCTCGCAAAGTCCGTCACGGTGGAATAAAATAAGCCGCCCGCGCTATCCAAAAAGCGCGGGCGGCGTTTGGTTTCAGGCGATCATTGTTCGCTCTCGCCCCAATTCGGGGGAAGGTTGCTGCGCGGCGGCCGCACCGTCTCCTTGCGGTAGGAGAGCTTCAAAAAGATGGGGGTGAGCACCGAGGAGATGAGGATGATGAGAAAGACGAAGGGATAGATGGCTCCCGAGACGAGCCCCGCCGCAACGCCCCGCTCCGCGCAGATGAGGATGACCTCGGCGCGGACCATCATGCCGAGCCCGGCGCGCACGCTGTCCCGCCACGAGAACTTGCACATCTTCGCGCCCAAGCCGCAGCCGATGAACTTGCCCGCGAGCGCGGCGATGACGTACACCGCCCCGAAGGCGAGGAAGGAGGGCGTAATGCCCGAAAAATCGAGGTTCATGCCGATGGAGGCGAAAAAGACGGGGGAAAAAAAGAGATAGCCCATCGTATCCACCTTATTTTCGACGTAGGGCGTCTCGGAGAGCGTTCCGCCGAGCAAGATCCCCGCGACGTACGCCCCCGTGATATCCGCGACGCCGAAGAGCTTTTCCGCCGCATACGCATAGAGGAAGCAGGCCGCGAGCGAGATGATGGGCACCCGCCGATTGTGCGGGGCCTTGCGTTCCATGATATCGAAGATCTTCCTCAGCCCCACCCCGAGCGCGATCGCAGCGATAAAGAACACGACGATCTTGATGGAGACGAGGGCGGCGTTGGGGTTGAACCAATCCCAGCCCGCATTTTCTCCCCCCGAGGAAAAGCCCGTGAGGACGGAGAGGACGATGATGCCGATGACGTCGTCGATGACGGCCGCCGCAACGACGGAAGTGCCCAGCTTGGTATCGAGCTTGCCGAGTTCTTTGAGGACGGCGACGGTGACGGAGACGGAGGTCGCTGTTAAAATTGCGCCGTAGAAGAGCCACGAGAGGAGCCCGCCGTGCGGCATGAAGAGGAAGGAAACGAGCGTTCCGAGCCCCATGGGGACGATGACGCCGAAAAGGGTGATGACGACGGCCGCGCCCCCCGTTTGCTTCAATTTTTTCAGGTCGGTGCCGAGGCCCGTCGAGAACATGATGAGGACGACGCCGATCTTGCCGATGATGTCGATGCCCTTCTTCACTTCTTCGCCGAAGAAGGCGTCTTTGAGGGGCTGCCACGGGATGTAGTTCAAAAGTCCGATGAGAACGCCCGCCACGAGCATGCCGATGACGGCGGGCATGCCGATCTTATGCGCGCCCAGCCCCATGAGCTTGGAAAGGAGCAGAATGAGTGCAAGGGGGAGTAAAATTTCAAATGCTTCCATAGTTATTGCTTGCTTTCTTCAAAATCCTTTCCCTATTATAGTCTCTTTTTTTTGAAAAGCAACTTTTTTGACCGCCTTTTTGTGATTTGATCGTGGAAAGAGGGCGATATTTTTTATAAGCGCTTGCAATTTATGCGCAGGTTTGGTATAATGGACAAGATGTCGAAGTTCCCTTCGCCCGTCGAGAAAGAGCGGGCGAAACAAATGAATCCCGTCGTCCTCGCCTTCGTGGGGGACGCCGTCTATACCCTCCTCGTCCGCCGTGCGCTCGCGCTCTCGCATACGAGCAAGACGGGGGAGCTCAACCGCTTTGCCGCAGAGAGGGTCTCCGCCCACGGCCAGAGCGAGAAGCTCGAGGGGATCTTGCCCCTGCTTTCCGAGGAGGAAGCGGAGATCTACCGCCGCGGCAGGAACGCCAAGAAGCAGACGAAGAGCAAGAACGCCACCGTCGCCGAATATGTTCGCTCCACGGGGTTCGAGGCGGTCATAGGCTATCTGTATCTCACGGGGCAGGAAGAGCGCATCGAAGAGCTGTTCTTTTCAGAAAGCGGGGAAACATCATGAAGACAGAGGGCAGGAACGCCGTTTTGGAACTTCTCAAAACGGATAAGACCATCGAAAAGATATTGCTCGAAAAGGAAGCGCAGGGCACGCTTCGTCGCATCTTTGCCGAAGCGCGCAAGAAGGATATCCGCGTGCAGTTCGTCCCGCGCGCCGTGCTCGACAGGGAGAGCGCGGAGGGGCGTCACCAAGGCGTCATCGCCTTCACGACGGAGTTCGCCTATACCGATTTCGAAGCGTTGGGCAAAGGGGAGGAGAGCCTCATCGTCCTTTGCGACGGCATCGAGGACGTGCACAATTTGGGCTCCATTCTGCGCGTTGCCGAATGCGCGGGCGCGGAGGGCGTCGTCATTCCCAAGGCGAAGGGGGCAAGCGTGACGGAGGCCGTCGTCCGTATTTCGGCGGGCGCGGCCGAGCATATCCCCGTCGCGAAGGTCTCCTCGATCAACGCTGCCATCGACGCGCTCAAAGCGCGGGGCTATTGGGTGTATGCCCTTGAAGCGGGCGGCGGGCTCATCTACGATACCGAACTTTCGGGGAAGATCGCCCTCGTCGTGGGGGGCGAGGATTGCGGCGTGCACCGCCTCACGCGCGAGAAGTGCGACGGCGTGCTCTCCATTCCGCTCTTCGGGAAGGTCAACTCCCTCAACGCCTCGGTGGCGCTGGGGATCGCGGTCTATGAGGTGGTTCGTGCAAGACTCAAAAAATAGAGACGAAGCTCTCGTCGCCCTCGCCCAAAAGGGGGACGCCGCGGCGGCGGAGGAGCTCATGGATCGCTATAAGGGAATGGTGCGCCGCATTGCGCGCAAGTTCGCCTTCAACATATTCGCCGAGACGGACGATCTCGTGCAGGAGGGCATGATCGGGCTCTATCTCGCGATCGGGGGGTACAGCCCCGCCGCGGGCAAGAGTTTCAAAAATTTCGTCTATGTTTGCGTCGTGCGTAAGATATACAGCTATTTGCGCACGGTGTTCCGCCTCAAAGGAGAGGGGGAGCGGAGCGAAGTGGATCCCGAGAATATCCCCGAGGGGACGACGCCCGAAGATCTCGTTTTAGACGGCGAGTCGGAGGCGGAGTTCCGTGTGCGGCTCGGGAAGACCCTTTCCGATTTCGAGTTCCGCGTCGTCTCGATGTACCTCGAAGGCATGAGCTATGCGCAGATCTCGGCGGCCACGGGCAAACAGATCAAGAGTGTCGATAACGCACTGGCGCGGGCAAAACGAAAACTCTCCGATTATCTCCGCTGATCAAACCGATCGCAAAGGACAAGGCCGATGTTCAATTTACCCTTTTTTCAGATGCAGGCATTGGAATTTGTATTGATTTGCTTTGCTCTTCTTGCCGGCTATGCGACGTATAAGAGCAGGAAGCTATCCTATGTGGCCGTCTATGGCGTGGCGATCTGGCTCATCGTCATCAAAACCATCCAATACATCCAAGCGCGGGCGCTCCCCATGGACATCAGTGCGATCTGCTACTTCCTGTTCGGTCTTTGCGCCCTCCTTCCCTTCCGTCCCGCGAAGGTCGCCGCCTCGCAGTTCGCCGCCCTTTGCGGCCTCGTCTACGGCCTCACCGTGATCGCGATGCCGCAGATCTTCAACAAGATCGATCCCTCCGAATTCGGAAGATACTTTGCCATGGTCAACCATGCGCTCCTTCTCTTCGGCGGGCTGGCAATGATGGGGCATGTGCGCTTCAAGCGTCTCGATCTCATCTGGACGATCTCCTTTTTGGCCGCCGTCATCGCATATACCGAGATCTGCATCGCCTGTCATGTCGAAGAGGGCACGGCGATCTTTTCGAGGATCATCGACGGTTCCATCATCCTCTATATCGTGCCCGATTTCTCCATGCCGCCGTGGTACTACGTCGTATATTACATTGCCGTGGCGGGGCTGTTCTCGCTATGGATCGCCCTGACCTATCTCATCAACCGTAAGGCGGCTCCAAAGAATATCAAACAGGGCTTCTTTGCCCTTTAAGGAGTGCTATGCATCTTTCTCTTTACAGAAGGTTCCGCCCCGACTCCTTCGAGAAGATGGTGCGGCAGGAACACATCGTCCGCATCCTCAAAAACCAGATCGAGGGGAACGCGATAGGCCACGCCTATCTCTTCACGGGTCCCCGCGGAACGGGCAAGACGACCATCGCCCGTATCTTTGCGCGCGCCGTCAACTGCGAGCACCCCAAGGACGGTTCGCCCTGCGGGCAGTGCCCGACCTGCCGCGCCCTTCAAGAGGGGTCTTTGGATATCTCCGAGATAGACGCCGCCTCCAACAACGGCGTTGCCGAGATGCGGGACCTGCGCGAAAAGGTGCAGTATCCCCCCGTCACGGGCAAATATAAAGTGTATATCATCGACGAAGTCCACATGCTTACGGACGCCGCCTTCAACGCCCTTTTGAAGACGCTCGAAGAGCCGCCCGCACATGCCATCTTCATTCTTGCGACGACGGAGCCGCAGAAGATCCCCGCGACCATCCTCTCCCGCTGTATGCGGCTGGATTTCAAGCTCATTCCCGAAGAGGACCTCGAAAAGCATTTGAAGAGCATTTTGGACGAGATCGGCAAGCCCTACGAGGAGGAAGCCGTCGCCGCCATTGCGCGGGCGGGCGCGGGGAGCGACCGCGATATGCTCTCCATCGCCGAGGCCTGTATCGTGTATGCGGACACTCTTACCTACGACGCCGTCTGCGCCGTTTTGGGCGCGGCCGACTTCCACGAGACGGCAAAGCTCGTTTCGGCCATGCTCACCTTCGATTTGGAGACGGCGATCGGCTGTGTCGAGCGCATCCTCTCCGAGGGCAAGTCGGTGGGCGTCCTCATGAAGGATATCTTGCAGCTTTTGAGCCGCATCACCGTTGCCAAGACGTGCAACAACGCCGAAAAACTTTTGTCTCTCCCCAAGGAGCTCTACGCCGAGATCAAGTCCATTGCGGACAGGGCGGACGGCAGGGCGGTTTTGCGCGCGACCGAAATTCTGATAAAAACGGAGAGCGAACTGCGCTACGTCTCCTCGCCGCGCATCTCGTTGGAGACGGCGATTTTGCGCGCCGCACACCCCGAAAGCGACGCGGACAGCGAGGCGCTCATCGTCCGCATCAACCATCTCGAAGAGGAGCTCAAAAAGGGCGTCACGGCGGCGTCCGCGGCACCCATGTCCGAGGTAAGGCATGCAGAAACGCCTCCCGCCGGGGAGCCCCCCGAGGATGATTTTTCCTTCCCCGAGGAGGAGCCTATTTTCGAAGAGGCGTATTTTTCCGACGAGCCCGCCCCGCGGAGCAGGAAGAAGGCCGAAGCGCCCGCGCCCCAACCTGCGTTCCAACCCGCGCCCCCTGCGGCGGAGGTACAACAGGGCGAGATGAGCGCGGAAGTCGCCTTCGGCAAATTCATGCGGACGCTCCGCAAGACGCCCAAGAGCGGCGTTCTCTTCACGATGTGCTCCGATCTTTTGGCGACCTATGAGGGGGAGACGCTCGTCCTCACTACCGAATCGGATACCATCTTCACGGCGCTCCGCCGCGACGATCACAGGAAGGCGATGGAGGAGATCTTTTCGGGAATGGGCGTCACCGCGTTCGAGGTGCGCAAGAAGGGCGCAAAGCCCGCGATGAAAAGCGCCATCGAGGAACTGAAAAACAATTTCGGGGATTACCCCATCGAATTTAAGTAAATCACCGTGCGCAAACGCGCAGATAGGAGGCAGTATGTCATACGGCAGAGGCGGCGGCATGGGCGGCGGCAATATGCAAAACCTCATGAAGCAGGCACAAAAGATGCAGGAAGAGATGCAGGCGACCGAGAAACTTCTCGACGAGTGGGAGATCGTCGGCACCGCGGGCGGCGAGGCCGTCGTCGTCTATATGAATGCGAAGAAAGTCATCGACGGGATCGAGATCGACGAGAGCGTCGTCGACCCCGAGGACGTGGAGATGCTCGAAGACCTCGTTCTCGCGGCCATTCGCGACGGTTACAAGAAGGCGGACGCCGTCTATCAGGAGAAGATGGGCAAGTTCGCGGGGCTCGGCGGCATGGGAGGCATGGGAGGACTGTTCTGAAATGGAAGTCTTTATCGAACCCATCGGAAGGCTCATGAACGAGTTTTCCAAGCTCCCCGGCGTCGGCAAAAAGACGGCCCAACGCTATGCCTACCGCGTCATCTCGATGTCGGAGGGGGAGGCGCGCGCCTTCGCCGAGGCCATCGTCGACGTCAAACGCCGCGTGCGCTTCTGTAAGGTCTGCGGCAACTTCACCGAGGAAGAGGTCTGCGCCATCTGCAAGACGCGCGACAGCACGCAGATCTGCGTCGTCAAGGAGCCCAAGGACGTCATCGCCCTCGAAAAATTGCACGAATACAAGGGCGTCTATCACGTTTTGCACGGCGTCATCGACCCGATGAACGGGGTCGGCCCCAACGATATCCGCATCAAGGAGCTTTTGGAGCGCGTCGGAAAGGGGGATGTAAAGGAAGTCATCATGGCGACCAACCCCGACGTCGAGGGAGAGGCGACGGCGATGTACATTGCAAAGCTCTTGAAGCCCATGGGAGTCACCGTCACCCGCATCGCGCACGGTGTGCCCATCGGGAGCGAGCTCGAATATGCGGACGAAGTCACCCTCGCCCGCGCCCTCATCGAGCGCAAGGAACTGTAATTCAAAAAAGAGGAGACCTTATGAAAATTTCCGTACTCGGCTGCGGCCGCTGGGGATCGTTTATCGCATGGTATCTTGCCCGCCGCGGCTTCGAGGTCACGAGTTGGGGCCCCGAAGAGGACTTTTCCTACCAGATCTTAAAGCAGACGGGCCGCAACGAATACGTCGTTCTCGACGAAAAGATCCGCCTCACCTGCGACCTCGGCAAGGCCGTCAGGAGCGCCGAGGTCATCGTCATCTCCATCTCCTCGCAGGGTCTGCGCGGATTTATGAAGAAGGTCATGCACCACCATGTGAAGGATAAGGTGTTCGTCCTCTGCATGAAGGGCATCGAGGACCACACGGGCAAACGCCTCTCCGAGATCATGGTGGAAAGCGGCGTCGACCCGCAAAACATCGCCGTATGGGTGGGCCCCGGGCACATTCAGAGTTTTGTGAAGGGCATTCCCAACTGCATGGTGATCGATTCCGAAAACGAGAGCTTAAAGCGCCGCCTCGCGGATAGCTTCGGCTCCGACCTCATTCGTTTTTATTATGGCGAGGACCTCATCGGCACCGAGATCGGCGCGGCCGCAAAGAACGTGATGGGCATCGCCGCGGGCGCGTTGGACGTTCTCTGCCCGCCCCTCAAAGGTCCCCTCATGGCAAGGGGCGCGCGGGAAGTCAGCCGCCTCATCAAGGCGATGGGGGGAAACCCGCTCTCCGCATACGGCCTCGCGCATCTCGGCGACTACGAGACTACCCTCTTTTCGCCCTATTCCCACAACCGCGCCTATGGCGAGAGCGTGGCGAAGGGGGAGACGTTTACCAAGCTCGCCGAGGGCGTGATGACCTCGAAGGCGATGAAGTTCCTCGGCGAAAAGTACGGCGTGGAACTGCCCATCACCGACGCGGTCTGTTCGGTCTGCTTCGGCGAAGGGGACGGCGAAACGCGTTGCCGCAACGCCATTGCCGCGCTCTTCTCCCGTCCCACCGTCTCCGAATGGGAAGAATAAAGGATCACTTGTCTTACCCCTCAAGTCCTGTTATATATTCGTACATACCAAAAGCCGCGGCACACAACTGTGTGCCGCGGCTTTTGGTGCACCGAGGCAATTATAATCCGAACACGAAAGCTCGTCAAGGCTGACCGTTTGCGTTCCGTTTTTATAGTTGAAAATGAAAGTTACTTTGTCATCATAGAGATAAATCGCATTGATAAAGCAGTCGATGAGTTTCTGTTTGCTTTCCCTCGTGGATATATCCAGCTTCTTGAACTTCTCGAAAGCATAGGCGATTTGCTCTTTTGTAAGGAACGGTTTTTTGATTTCTTC
>CANQOT010000031.1 GCA_947625555.1 uncultured Clostridia bacterium
CTTTCATGCTCTACTTAATGGCTGTTTAGATAAAATTTTTGATTTTGTCGTCGTGTCCCTAACCCTATCAAACACACCACCTCCAATCGAGGTCACGCTGTCGGGTATGATCAGCGTTCCCGTCAGCCCGCTACACTCATAGAATGCATCAGATCCGATCGAGGTCACGTTTTCGGGTATGATCAGCGTTCCCGTCAGCCCGCTACAACCAGAGAACGCATAGGCTTTGATTTCCGTGATTTCGGAGGGAATCGTCAGATCTTTTACTTCGTTTCCGTCCAAAAACAGATGATGTGCATAGTAGAGCGGATTGGCGAAGAAACTGCCGAAATCGATCCTGCACCATGCCGCAAGGTCGGTGATATAGACACCCGTCAGCCCGCTACACTCATAGAACGCATTCCCTCCAATCGAGGTCACGCTGTCGGGGATCTCAATGCTCGTCAGTCCGCTGCAATTATAGAACGCATATTCTCCGACCGAAGTAATCTTTGTGCCGTCGATCGTTTCGTCGATAATGAGCTCGGTCTGCTGTTTGCCGTAGTCAGTCAACCCCGTAATTTCGCCGCCGTTTAACGTAAACACCGTTTGCCATTTGGCGTATATTGTTACATCACGGTGCGTGTTCCCCTTGATCTCGGTGATTTTATTTTGGAACTCCGCTTCGGTGTACCAACCCACGAACTTCCAACCGAGGCGCACGGGATCTTTGAGCTTGATATTCTTGCCGTCGGTTTCATAGTCGGAAGGATTGTCGTTTACAACATTTTCCAGCCCGAAGGCGTAGAAGATCTCATACCGTTGTTTGAGAATATTCAGCGTTGCCGTGAGTGTTTTTGTCTCGTAATACTGCTTGGTGAGCGTCGCCGTAACCGTGTGTTCCCCCGCCTCGCTCTGCCCATTGCCCGTGTATGCGATTTCGGTGCCCTCGGGCACGCCCGTAACTTCGAGAGAGTATGTCGATCCATCGTAGATATGTTCCGCACTTTCGAGCACGGCTTCATCGAACGTGTGCAACCTGACGTTGATCGTCGCCGTGAAACTCTTGTCCTGATAGGTCACCGTGATCGTATGCTCGCCCACGGTGTAAAGCGCGGCTTGGTCTTCCTCGGAAATATGGTCGAAGAGCGGGAAATCTTCCTGAAAGCCATCGGAATATTCCACACGCAAATTATAATTCTCCTGTGAAAATTCGTCGATATAGCACTCGGTCGCACCCTTCACGGAGAGGTTCGTTATGGGGAACTTCTCCCAAATGTCGATGTCGCAAGTGCAGTCCTCAAAGACCTTATCGTACACGGAGATCATTTGATTGGTGATTGTCAGCTTCTCCAAAGAAGTTTCCGTGTTGAAATAGTAACGCATGAAAGAATTTGTTGTGTCCACGCGCGGCATGGTGAGCTTTTGCAGGTTTTTGCAGCTTGCAAATGCACCTTGCGCAATGCTCTTTACACCCTCTTCGAGAATAATTTCTTTTAAGGTCTCCGCGCCCGCAAATGTCGTACTCTGCACCGTGCCGCCCTTCACCGTGACCTTTTGCAGTGCGGTGCAATAGGAGAAGAGCGACGAGCCGAGGAAGATCGCATCGGCAGGGAGCGTGATCTCTTGCAACGCGGTGCAGCCGACAAACGCCGAATTGCCAATGCGCGCGCAGTTGGGGATCTCAATGCTTTGCAGGTTTGTACAATAGCCGAATGCACTTTCGCCGATCTCTTTGATCGAGGCGGGAAGTTCGATCGAAGTGAATGCGCCGTCGTAAAACGCCTCGCTTGCGATCGCCGTGACGGGTTTGCCCTCATGCTCGGCGGGAACAACGAGTTCGGTCAAACTGCCTGTATATGCCTTCACGGCATAGCCGTTTCCGATCTGCTCATATTCAAATGCGGTGATCTTGGGCGTCGTTTCCGTGATGCGGTTTCCGCAGAAGCATTCCTTGTGGCGGGAACCCATTTGCGTCTCGCTCGCAAGTGTATCATCCACCCATTCCCCATAGACATGATTTTCATGGGCATGGTTACATGTTACGCAAACGCCGTTTTGATAGTTGTGCGAACCCGTCTCTGCCTTGTGGCAGACGGTGCAGGTATGGGTGTGTTCGCTGTCATCTGCCGTATAAGAACCGAAGCTGTGATTTACATGGGCGTAGTTGCAAGTCGTACAGACGCCGTTTGCATAGTTGTGCGAACCCGTCTCTGCCTTTTGACAAATAGAACAAGTGCGGGAGTGTCCGCTTTCATTACTTGTATATGTTCCATAGGAATGATTTTCATGGGCATGGTAACAAGTCGTGCAGACGCCGTTGACATAGTTGTGCGAACCCGTCTCCGTCTTTTGACAGACGGTGCAGGTACGGGTGTGTCCGCTTTCGTTGCCTATAAATGTTCCATAGGAATGATTTTCATGGGCATGGTTACAAGTCGTGCAAACCCCATTGACATAGGTGTGCGTTGACTCGTCTTTTTTCTCGGAGTGCCCGCAGGTCGCCGCGTGCCAATGCGTCACGTCATTGGACGACCATGAAGAAGAAAACTGATGGGTGTGCGAACCACTTTGATTTCCGCCTTGGGTTCCTCCTTGACTGCCGCCGGGTGTGGTCTGCTCTGTGCCGCCTTGATTGGGGTCGTCTTTGGTCTTTCCGCAGGCCGTAAGGCCGAAGACGAGGCAAAGTGCGCTCACGATTGCAAGCAAGATGAGCAAAAACCTCTTTTTCATAAGAATACCTCCAAGAATTTGCGGGCAAAAAATAAGGACGCTCCACATTGGGAACGCCCGCAAAGAGTATCCCGATGTGTTGCGCCACAATAGTTTTTCCTTTAACACTGACAAACGGAAAAAAGGATACAACAATGCCTATTGTAGCCGAATGTCAGTGTATTATTCAATTGTGGCGCAAGTTCAGTATATCACGGGGGGCGAAAAATAGCAAGGTTTTTGGAAGAATTTTTGTGAGGGGGCGCTACTCTATAATAAAATGTCACCCTTCGACATGGCTCAGGGTGACGTGATAAGAAGCATTCGGACTGCAAGATTCACTCGCCCCTACGGGGCTCGGAATGAGGAGTAGACAGGATGACGCGGTTGACAGGGCAGAATGATACGGTCGTACCCACCCCCTACCCCCTCCTCGGGATGGGGCAAAAAGTGTTTATTACAATTTACTTCGGGCGTTTTCGATCGCGCCGTAGAGGCCCGCATCGTTGCCGAGCGTCGCGCAGAGAAGGTCGACGGGCGCATAATCCAAAACATACAGGCGCGGATAGATATATTCGCGGAGCGGCTTCAAGAGGTTCTCCCCCTCGGCCGAAACGCCCCCGCCGATGAGCACGGCCTGCGGACGGAACAAGTTCACGAGGTTCGCAATGCCCTCTCCGAGCACGGAAATATAGTCGGCGAGCACCCGCTTCGCCCCCTCGTCGTTTTCGCGCGCCGTCTCAAAAACCGTCCTTCCGTCGACGCCTTCGAGACTCAAAGCCTTCTTCCATAAGAGGGAATCGCGGTTGCGCTGCATTTCCTCCCTTGTTGAGCGGATGAGCGCGGTCGCCGAGGCGTAACATTCAAAACATCCCCTTCTGCCGCAGGTGCACAACTCGCCGTTCTGACGGATGACCATATGGCCGAACTCCGTCCCCGCGCCGCGGAAGCCCTCGAAGAGCTTCCCGCCGATGATGATGCCGAGCCCCACGCCCGTGCCGATCGTGACGAGGGCGCAATCGTCGAACTGCTTCCCCGCGCCGAACGTTGCCTCGCCGAGGGCGGCAGAATTGGCATCGTTGAGGACGAACGTACGCTTCTTCGCATAATTTTCCACGAACGCGGCGAGCGGGACGTTCTTCCACGCAAAGTTGGACCATTGGACGACCACGCCGTTCGCGCTGTCGATGACGCCCGGGGAACCGATGCCGATCGCTTCCACCTCGTCGTACGAGACGCCCGCCTCTTCTGCGGCGCGCCTTGCAAGCTGGGCGAGCGCAAAGGCGGTCTCCTCGGGTGAATTTTTCGCGGAGGTCTGCACACGGGTCTTGCCGACCAGTTTCCCATCCGCCGTCACGAGGGCGGCTTTGGCGGACATCCCGCCCAAGTCGATACCGATGATCATAGGTAAAATTCCTCTTTACATTGTCTTATAGACTTTCAGCCATTCGGGGATCCGCGCGACGAAATCCGCATTGCTCTCCGTGCGCTTTATCATGTCGATGATCCCCGCCACGTTCTCTGTAAGTCCGCGCTCGCGCAACTTGTAGACGGCTGCAAGCTCATCGGGCGTGAGCAGGAGCTCCTCCTTGCGGGTGCCCGAACGGCGGATATCGATCGCGGGGAAGATCCTCCGCTCGGCGAGATCGCGCGAAAGAAAGATATCCGAATTGCCCGTGCCCTTAAATTCCTCATAGATGATGTCGTCCATGCGGCTGCCCGTCTCGACGAGGGCGGTGGCGAGAATGGTGAGGCTCCCCGCTTCCACCGTATTGCGCGCGGCGCCGAAGAAACGCTTGGGCTCGGCGAATGCAGCGGCGTCGAGGCCGCCCGTAAGCGTCTTTCCCGTGCTCTCGACGACAAAATTATAAGCACGCGTGAGCTTGGTGAGCGAATCGAGGAGGATGATGACGTCCTTCCCGTGCTCGACAAGGCGTTTTGCGTGCTCCATCGTGAGTTCGGCCGCACGGATATGATGATCGGCCCCTTCGTCGAAGGTGGAATAGACGAGCTCGGCGTTCGGCACGCTCTCGCGGATGTCGGTCACTTCTTCGGGCCGCTCGTCGATGAGGAGGATGATGAGATGGATCTCGTTGTGATTTTCGGCAATGGCATGGGCGACGGACTTCAAGAGCGTCGTCTTGCCCGCCTTGGGAGGCGCGATGATGAGGGCGCGCTGCCCCTTACCGATGGGCGCGAAGAGGTCGAGGAGACGGAGAGATATATCGTTGCAGTTGGCGGAAAGTTCGATCTTTTCCTTGGAATACTTCGCGGTGAGATTGTCGAAGAAAGGGCGGCGTTCATAGTACCCTATGGGAATGGCGTTGACGCTCAAAACTTCCTCCACCGCGGCGGAATCGCTCTTGAGCTTGGGTTTGGTCGTGCAAGCGACGAGATCCCCCTCGCGAAGGCGCAAACTGTGGATGATGGGAGCGGGTATGAATACGTCGCCATCGACCGAAGGTTGGCAATTCCGCGCACGGAGGAAGCCGTAGCCCGCCTGCGTGATCTCGAGGATCCCCGTGCTTACGGGCTGGTCGAAGATGTTCGTCTGCGGCTCGGACGATTCCACTTTCAATTCGAAGCGAAGGGGCTCCGACGTCTCGCTATACTTTTCTTGGATAGCTTTGAGCGTGTTGACGACTTCGGGGTCGACGAACGCGGTCTTGACGGGTGCGCCGCGGTTGTTGCGGGGTGCGGGCTCCGCTCTTCCCATAAGAAGATCGACGATGGACGCGATCAACTTTTCCTTGTTGCAGGAAGAAGGCTGCGCCACTCCCTTTTCTCTGCCGATGATGCGCAGGGTGGAAATGGGAAGTGAATTGAGATAATCCCAAAGTTCCCTCTCTTTAGCTTCTTTTTGCATAATTTATACGCTCCATAACAATGATTTTTGTGTTTTGCGGGAGATTTTCTCTCAAAATTTCCAGCTCGCTCCCCGCATGCGAAACGTGATATTTTTTCCCGGCGGCATCCAAAAACCGCTCCACGCCTTCGATATCGACGGTAAGACCCGTTACCTTATAGTGCATGGGAATGACGATCTTGGGCGAAAGACGGGCAATATACCGCATGGCCTCCTCGGCGTCGATCGTATAGTGGCCGCCGACGGGAATGAAGAGGATATCGGGCGAAAGCCCCTCCGGAAGTTCCTCCGCGCACATTCCGCTATCGCCGAGGTGAACAACGCGGATCCCGTCGATCAGGTAGGAAAAGATGAGATTTTCGCCCCGTTTTGCGCCGTGGGCGTCGTCGTGCCAACGCTTGACGGCGGTAAGCTGCATGCCGCTTAAATCATAGTCCCCCGCACGGTCGAATATTGCCTTGCTGGCGACGGCGCCGACATTGCAGTGGTCATAGTGCCCATGGCTGACGGTGACGGCGTCCGCCGTGATGTGCGGAAGGTGAAATCCGACGTCGCCGTACGGGTCGGTCACAATGCTTGTACCTGCGCCGCTTTGAAGCGCAAAGCATGAATGTCCATAGTAAACGATCTTCATAGGGCCCCCGAGAAAGATATGCAGATGCAGACGAAAGCGGGTCAAAGTTCGGTCAAATAACAGATCGTATTCGAGTTCGGCCTCAAAGATGTCGTCTGACGGCAGAATTTTCAGGCTGTGCGTACGCAGGGGGATCTTTGCCGAAGAATTGCCGAGGGAGATGTCCATCTCGCTCGCGGCGCCCTGTTCGAAAAAACAGGAAAAACCGCTGCTCCCCCGCCGCGTCATATAGAGACGGCCATCGCGGAGACTTAGTTCTGTGGGTCCGCCATATGTCTCGTACGAGAAGATCGGGCCGTCCTTCGCTTGAAGAATGCGCACAGGCGCGGAAAAGATGCTCTTCTCCCCCTCACTCTGCGTGACGATGCGAATGAAATATAATCTGTTACCTATATCCATTATAACCTATTTATACAATTTTGTAAATATAAAATCCATAATTTTTGCCGCAAAAAATGTATCTTTTCATCGTATTATAGAAAATTGAAAGATTGCGAAAAGTGTCAATTTTCCATATACTATGTGTGACGTAATACATCGCAAAAACGTAAATTTTGATATTTATAGGCTATTCATTGCCCAAAGATACCCTTTCAGCTTCCTTCTCCTTATCAAATAGTCGGGTACGATGCGCGCCACCTCATGCCAGAACGCACTGCTATGGTCCATATGCAGCGTATGACAGAGTTCATGCGCTGCAAGGTATTCGGCCAGATCGTCGGGCAAAAAAGCGGTGCGGAAGGTGAACGTGATGGTCCGCTTCGCACTGCAAGATCCCCACCGTCCCCTTCCGGACGATACCGAAAGTCTTGTATATGAGAGCCCGTAGCGCATACAGATCTTATCGAGCAATTCCTTCATACGCGTGCGGGTCAAACGGCGAAGGAGGTTGCGAAACGCTTCCTCTCTTTCCTCGGCGGGAAGATAGATAAAGTTGTATGACAGGAGAGCGTGCAATCCCGTCGCGACCGTGTAGAGTTTGCCGTAAACTTGTATCTTTGCGCCATCTCTGAGATCGATGGCCTTTCCCTCTCTACTGTCCGAGAGGTGTTTTTGCAGCCATCTCTCGTGGCGCGCGACAAATTCCGCGATCTCCTGTTCGCTGACGCCGTACGGCGACCGTACGACGACCTTGCCCTCCCGCGTGACGGTAAGCGTTGTCGTTTTCCTTTCGGAACGGATCACATCGAACTGAATGTCTTCTTTCATCATCTCTTGACTTTTTCCTCCCTGTTCGTTATACTTGCGATATGATGGATCTTTGCGTAAAACCCCTTTCTGCCAAGGAATTTACCGTGGAAGCGCCCGCCTCCAAGAGCATTTTGAACCGCGCGCTCGTCCTTTCCGCCTTTACGGAGGGCGAAACGATACTCCTATGCGGCAGTTACGGGGAAGATACGCGCGCCCTGCTCTCCTGCCTGCATGCGCTCGGCGTTGGGGTGGAACGTACTCCCCAAGGTCTCCTCGTACACGGAACACGCAATGTGGCGCGTAAGGCGGCGATCGATGTGCGCGATTCGGGCACTTCGGCCAGATTTCTGACCGCCGTTCTCGCATTCCTCGGCGGAGACTTTACGCTAAACGCCTCAAAACAGATGTGCGGCCGGCCCATGGAGCTCACCGCTCTCCTCGAAAAATGCGGCGTTTCCTTTGAATTTTTCGGAGAGAAAGGCCGTCTGCCCTTCCGCATGCACGGAGCGGGCATCCAAGAAAGCGCGCTTGCCTGCGATACGGATATCAGCACGCAATACGCGAGCGGGATCATGCTCGCGGCAGCCGTCGGGAACAAGCCCTTCCGGCTCACCCTCACAGGAGGCGGCGCCACTTCGAGCTACCTCGCCATGACTGCGGCGCTCATCCGGGCATTCGGCGGCGCCTGCGAACGGAACGGCAACCTCTTTGAGATCGTCCCCATCGCACGAAAACCGCAGACCTTCTCTGTGGAGCCCGATGTTTCGGCGGCGTGTTATTTCTATGCGCTCGCCCTTCTGTGCCGCGCGAAAGTCACCGTGCGCGGCATTACCCGCGAGAGTTTGCAGGGCGACATCCGCTTCCTCGATCTGCTCGAACGGCGCGGCGTCGAGATCGTTCGCTCGGCGGAAGGGCTCACCGCAGACGGGACCAATGTGGAATCGTATTGCGGATTCGAAGAGGATATCGGCGATTTTGCCGACCAGGCCCCGACGATCGCCGCGCTTGCCCCCTTTGCAACAACGCCGACGCGGCTTACCGGGCTTGGGCGGAGCCGCTATAAGGAGAGCGACCGCCTTCACTCGATTTGCAAAAATTTGTACATGCTCGGCGTCGACTGCCGCGCGGATGAGGATCGCCTCACCGTTTGGCCCCGCCTGCCGCATGCCGGCTGTATTGATCCCTGCGGCGACCATCGCATCGCGATGGCGTTCACCCTCATCGGGCTCAAAACGGGCGGCATTACGATAAGCGAACCCGATTGCTGCAATAAGACATTCGAAGAATTTTTCCCGATCGTGAACGGCTTGACGACCCGATAAAAGGACGCTTTGCGAACATTCCGGCGGCCACAATTCAACATGTCGAAATTTTCATATGAAAATCACAAAATTTCACCTCATTCGCAGACATGCCCCCACGATTTTTGCTGAAATTTTACGAAATTCAGTAAATTTTTTCTAAAAACTATTGCATTTACAAATAGAATTTAGTATAATGTTTTCATATGAAAATATTTGCAGAACGGCTCATGGAACTGAGAAAAGAACGAGGCCTCTCTCAAGCGACTGTTGCGAAGGATCTGAGCGTCAGTTTGGGGATCATATGCTATTGGGAGACGAACAAGAGCGACCCGACGGCTTCCAATATAGCGAAGATCGCGCGTTATTTTAACGTTTCCTCGGATTATCTTCTCGGGCTTGCCGATTAAAAGTCATACTACAACTTCATATTCCTGCCTGATTTGATGATATCCGTATCTACGGAAATAAGACGATGAGAACCAATTCTGCCGAGGTGCAGAATTTTTTTTATACTTCCCCCGCAAGACGCTTTTCGAGAAGCGTCACGCCATACATGGGACTATGCTCTCCCGCGAATTTCCCCTCGAAATAGCGCATGTAGCGGGCGAATTGCTCGCGTTCTTCGTCTGCGATCTCCTCGTTTTCGTCTGCCCTCGCAAGAATAGCCCGCGCCTCGTCCTCCCTGCTTTCCCAGAGAAGATATTGCACGCGGAGGAGCAAAAGCGCATGCCATGCGGGCAGATCCTCGCGTACGACGGGCGTATCGAATAAAACCGCCGGCGGGATCGCAGAAAAATCGTGCCGATAGAGCGTTCCCTGCGCTTCCAGAACGCGGAGCGCGACCTCTTCCTCGGGGCGTCTCTTCGCGAGCCCCCATGCGACCAGCCCGTCCGTCTTTCCCGCGGTAAGTTCGACGGGAATGAGCGCCGCGATCCCCTCTAAAAGGGAGAGCGGGGCGAACATCTCAAAGAAGAGGAGCGCGGGATGGTGCGGGACGAAGAAATAGAGTAAGACGAATACGATCGCATAGGCAAAATTGAAGAGCGCGCCGCCCAGCGTCGCCGCAAGGAAACGACCGCGAACACCCTTTTCCGACTTCGGGAAGAGTGCACACTCCCCCGCCGTGTTCCCTAAAACTGAAAAGCGGCATTTGAGCTTGTTATCTCTGCGGAAGAAGCAGATGCGACCGATCTTTACGGAGACGAACTTCATGCCGCAGACCGCACCGAATGCGATGTGCCCGAGTTCGTGGATGAGGACATTCAGGGGAAGGAGGGCGTAAAAGACGCCAAAGACGACGAGGACAAGCCAATTTCTCGGCGTAGAAAAGTACCATGCCAAAATCGCCGCAGCGAGCGCAGCCAAGTACCCGAATATGGTGATGAACGCATAGAGAATGCGCTTTGCCCTTCCGCTCATCCGAGCCCCCTCGCGTGGAGATATCCTTCTAAATTATCCCGATCTGAAAATTTGATTTGGGAAAGGTGCAATTTTTCCATGACCTTTACGAGAAGAAAGGCCCCGCCCGCAATGATATCCGCGCGGGACTTGTCCATCCCGGGCACAGCCGCCCGTTCCTCTGCGGTGAGCGAGAGCAGCCTTTCCGCCGTCTCCCGCATCCAATTGATGGGAAGAGGCAGATCTTGCAGGGCCGCCCCATCGTAAGCGGAAAGTCCCAACTTCACGGAAGCAAGCGTGGAAGCCGTCCCTCCCACGGCAAACGTCTCGCCGCAGGGTGCGACGCCATCGAGCTGATTGAGTACTTCGTCGATGGCGGACGCCAATTCCTCGCGGCGATCGAGACAGCGATCGTAGAGCTTCACACAGCCGACGGGAAGGCTCACGCGGGAAACGATCTCGCCCGTCCTTTTGTAGCAAACTTCCGTGCTCGCCCCGCCGACGTCAATGATCCCGCCCGAACGCTCGGGGGAAAGCGCTCCCATAAGGCCGAGCGCGGCCTCCTCTTCGCCCGATACGACGTCTACATCAAGGCCGCATTGCGCCTTGACGCGGGCGCAAAATTCCCCTCCGTTCTTCGAAGAACGCACCGCAGCCGTCGCAAAGGCATAGATCTTCGCACCGTATCCTCGCGCCTCCGTACAAAGAGAGCTTATCGCTCCGATCGTCCGCCCCATCGCAACTTCGGAAAGATAGCCCGCTTGCACCCCCTCGCCGAGACGCGTCGTCCGAATCTTCTTAAAAAAAGTTTTTCCGTCCGCCCAAAGCATGAGACGAACGGAATTAGAACCGATATCCAAAATTGCGGTCATATTAGTCGGGGAAGTGATAATCCTGCTTGAGGGCGGCACTGTATCTGCCGAACCACGATTCGTACCATTCAAGATCGTGCTCGCCGTCGTCGATCGCCTGTTGCAGCTCTTCCTCCGATCTCTTGATCTCGTTGAGCGTACGGCGCCGAACGCCTATCTGAACGATCTGGACGACGATGATCACGACAAGAACGATAAGGAGAACCACGCCGCCGACTGTTGCGCCTACGGCGATCCTCTTTGACTTTTCCTCCGGCATCGTGAGCCTTTTCGACATATATGCCTTTCCCTCTTTGTCCTTCCTTTGTAACCATTATACATCTTTTCAACAAAAATTGCAACTATTTTATGAAAACTTTTGTAATATAGCAAAAATCCGAGCATACACGCGATGAACATGTAGGCACGAAAGGTAGGAAACCCCATATGAACGGAAAAAAGAAGGGCTCCCGCCGCAAAGAGCGCGCAAAAGACAAAGTCCGCAACATAGCGCACCCACGGCTGTCTGAACGGCACGCGGACGAGAGAGACGGCATCATACAAAAAACCGCCCGCGATCCCCGCCAGAGCAAAGACGAGAAAGCAAAAGATTTGCTCCTGCATACCGCTTATTGGAAGAGTTTTTTGATGGAAGAGCCCTTTGCCCCGCCGAATTTGACAGAATACACCTCGCCGCTTGCGGCAAAATTGCCCGTTCCCTCCGAAAAGGCAAGGACTTTGAGCCTTGCCCCGGCGATCTGAACGCGCTTTCCATTCACGGTGAGCGAGATCGCGCTCTCGGAAAATGAATCGACGGAGGAGACGCCCGTCATCGTGAGTTTTTGCTGCTGCTCGATGGTGAGAACACTTTGCTTGACTTCCTGCATAGTTCATTCCTATGCGCGTCTATCCCCTTTTATGCGGTTCACCTCTCGAAGAAAAAACGATATGAAAAACCCCGCATATGCGGGGTCTAATTGAGTATTATGCGTGACATAGTACTATTCATTTTGTCCTAACTTCGCCTTGGCACGGGCCTTGGCACGCAGTTCCCCATCGAGGATCCGCTTGCGGATGCGCACATTCTTCGGCGTGATTTCCAAAAGCTCGTCATCGCCGATGTATTCGAGCGCTTCCTCCAAGGAAAGTTTCTTGGGCGTGATGAGGCGGAGCGC
>CANQOT010000032.1 GCA_947625555.1 uncultured Clostridia bacterium
AAAGCGCACTTCCCATAGGGAACAAAAACAAAATTTTTAGAATTGTGCTTTCAAGCGATGGCAAAAACTCTCGGATAAATTCGTCAGAGAGTTTTTGCTATTTTACTGTGTGGTATCTCTTCTTATTGACATTTAGCTTATAGCAACCTACCGCCGTCATTCCATTCGCCATACATAATGCCCCGCCGAGTATTGCAAATGAATTTTTCCAACCGACTTTGAAATAGAGCGGGTATCTTCTTCTTGATTTGAATGGTATCAATTCGAACTCTTTTGTATAGATCGGGGAATTTTTGAAAATTCGCCCATACTTCTCCGTCCGATTGCAATGCTTTCAAAATGACTTCGTCTATTACAAAACCGCTTTCCGACATATCGGGAAGAACGGCGCGCCCCGCATCCGTCATTTTGCCGAGCCTTTCCATTCTGCGGCATCGCTCTTTGTTGAGTTCCGACCACAAACTCCCTTTTTTGCGCGGCGCAAATTTTTGAGCCGTAATGCCGTTTGACAATTTTTTGGTCGTACTGTCTATCCAACCGAAACACAATGCTTCCTCAACAGCATCCACATACCAAAAAACGTCGCCGCCCAGCGGTCTGCCGCGCTTTACAATTGCCCAACACTCGCTTTTTGTTGTGTGATTATCTTCAATGTCGCGGATGAAAAAGTATATCTTTCTCCGGTCATGGACTTATACAACAGGGAGATCATTGCCTATTCTATCTCGAAGAGTCCGAACATGGAACAAATAAGAGAAATGCTCAAAGGACTATTTGAGAAACTGCCGAAGAAAGCACGTCCTCTCTTCCACTCGGATCAAGGGTGGCAATACCAACATGATAGTTACCAAAGGCAACTGAAAGAGCACAATATTATCCAAAGTATGTCTCGCAAGGGGAACTGTATGGATAACGGTGCGATGGATAATTTTTTCGGACGATTAAAGGTAGAGATGTTTTATGGCGAAAAGTTTCAGACAGTGGATGAATTCATCCACTGTCTAGAGGAATACATTGCCTACTACAATAACGAGAGGATATCCCTCAAACTAAATGGAATGAGCCCGGTGCAATACCGGACTCATTCGCAATTCATTTAATTAAATTTTTGTCCAACTTTTGGGGTCCACTTCATATGCGGGTGGATGTTTATTTATGCGCTTTAAGATATTACGGTGCCGTCCTTTTTTACGGATTTATCCGTGCAGGCAATTACGTAATCCCCCGTATCAACATTCCAGGAGGAGTCTTTATGTATCCCCAGCCAGCCCGAGTACG
The DNA here is from genome assembly GCA_947625555.1 of uncultured Clostridia bacterium. Taxonomy (GTDB): domain Bacteria; phylum Bacillota; class Clostridia; order Christensenellales; family Borkfalkiaceae; genus Gallimonas. The sequence continues at coordinate 1,279 of CANQOT010000032.1, forward strand.
AGCCCTTGTAATGTATTGTTTGCAGGCTTGTGCAATTTCCGAATGCGGCCGAGTTGACGGTCTTTAAATTAATGCCCAGCCGTACGCTTTCAAGCGCGGTACAATTGTAGAATGCGCTGCTGCCAATCGAGGTCACGGCGTCGCAAACAACCACGTTTACAAGGCTTGTGCAGCCGTAGAACGCATTGTAGCTAATTTTGTTTACCATTGTGCCCATATCTATTGTTTTAAGAGCGGTACAGCCGCTGAACATATCGTTCGGTATGGTTTTAATGTTGCACAAAGTTACGCTTTCTATGTGTTCGCAGTTCTGTAAGCCCTTGTAAATAAGCTCCGCCCCGTTGTCCCAAATGGTTACTTTTTTAAGCGATTCGGGCACATCGCCGTGGCCGGTTGAGTCTGCGAATATTTTTTCAAAAGTGCCAAAGGAGCTCGGTAAAGTCAAACTTACCAAATTTGAGCACCCGTGGAACGCGCCTAAAGATATTGTAGATACTTCCAAAGCTATATCCAGGTTTTGTATGTACCCGCAATTATTAAATGCATAGGACGTAATTGTTTGCCCGCCCCTTATGGCTACCGTTTTAAGGGATATGGGTAAGCCTTCCGTATTCCCGAGCTGCGGGTTGCCGAAAATATAGTTAAATGAGTTTTTATCCGTCGCAAAGTCGTTTACATATTGCCCGTCCTGGCCTATAAACGGCAATGTCGCCGCTTCCACGTTGGTACAGCCCTTAAACGCGCTGTAACCTATGTATGTCACGTCGGGAATTATCAAACTCAAAAGGCTTGTGCAGTTTATAAATGCATAATCGTTTATCTTTTCGGTTTCGTCTATCTGGTTTTCCAGCGTGGTAACGGCCTCTCCGTCCAGGCACAATACGTGCGCATAATAGAGGGGGTTATCCGACGCGCTGTAAAAATCTATATTGCACCAGTGGTTAAGGTCGTTTATATATACGTATTCCAAAGCCGTACAGCCTCTGAATGAAGCGTAGGCGTAAGTACCGTAACCGGCAGTTCCGCTACCCACAGTGGTAATGCCGTTGCCCATGGTTACGCGTTTAAGCCCTATGCAGTCCTTAAACGCCGACTCCCCAATGGTTGTTACGCCGTCTCCCAAAATTATCTCCTGCAATGTTTTGGAGTTCATAAAGGCCGCCGAGCCGATTTCCCCTCTCGATACGGTCACGCTAGTCAGAGGCGCTTTGATATAGGACGCGTCCATAATGACGCCAAAAAGATCTGTTATCCGCATATTTTTCGTCATATACGGCAATTTCAATTCGGCAAGTTTATTGCAGCTATAGACTATATCATCTTCCATGTTGGTCACGCTGTCGGGTATTATTAATTTAGTCAGATTGCCGCATTCCATATAGGCCCCGTGGCCTACTGTTGTGACGCCGTCGGGTAAAATTACCTCGCCGAGCCCGGAGCAGTATTCAAAAGCTCTGTTGCCTATAACTTCCACGCCCACGTCCAGCGTAAGCGTATTTATGCCCGTACATTTGGAAAAAGCTCTTTCGCCTATAGTAGTTGCGCCCGTTTTAACGCTTTCAATGCTTTCGCAGCCCTGGAAGGCGTAATTTTTTATCTCATCCACGTTCTGCGGTATTACAAGGTTTGTAACGGGCGCGCCGTCATAGTACAGGGTATGCGCCAAATTAAGGGGGTTATCGCCGTCATACGTATAATCTATGTTGCACCAAGCCGCCAAGTCGTCCGTATAAACGCCCGCCAGCGCCGTGCACCCGTCAAACGCGCTTGATTTAACTTCCGATACGCTTGCGGGGAATGTAACTTTTTCAAGCCCCGTACAGTTTCTAAACGCACTTTCTCCCACGGTATTCACATCGCACAGCGACAGGCTTTCAATGCTTTCGCAGCCAGCGAAGACGTATTTTTTTATAGTTTCCACGCCCTGCGGTATTACAAGGTTTGTAACGGGCGCGCCGTCATAGTACAGGTTGTGCGCTATGTTAAGGGGGTTACTTGTATAATCATAAAAATCTATGTTGCACCAGGCGGCAAGGTCGGTTACCTCAACGCGCTCAAGCGCAGTGCAGTCCACAAATGCGTCTCCCACTTCGGCCAGATTTTTCCCGATGGTTAAATTTTTAAGTCCGGTACATCCGCTGAACGCCGTATACGGCAAACTGCTTACGCCGTCGCCCAAATCAAGGTCCTGTATGTCCGTACAGTCTTTAAAGGCGTTTCTGTTTATAATGGTTACGCCGTCGCCCAGAATAATCTTCTGTACGCCCGTGCAAAATTCAAATGCGTTCTCGGGTATTTCCCCGCCCAATATGGTTAACGACGCCAATGTTTCGGGCTTACTACTGCTCACGTCTGTCCTGCTCCAGAATTTGTACATTCTTTCTTCCACAAACGGCACGGTTAAACTTTTCAAATTGTCGCATTGATATATTATGGAATTACCTATTGTCTTAACGTTGCCGCCTATCGTAAGACTTTCAAGGTTGGTGCATCCGATGAACGCATATTCCCCTATGGACAAAACGTTTCCGTCTACCGTTGCGCTTTCAAGGCTTTCCAAACCTTCAAAGGCGTAGCTGTTTATCGCCCCAATGTCCTGCGGCAGTTCAAGATTTGTAAGCGATACGCCGTCCACGTACAGGCAGTGCGCCTTGCTTACGGGGTTACTGCCATCATTAAAATTAATATTGCACCATACGTTTAAACTGCTCACGTCAACGCGTTTAAGGGAAGAGCAATAGGCGAACGCCGATGAGGCTATCTCCTTTAAACCGTCGCCTATGGTAACGCTTTCAAGGTTTGAACAGTTTCTGAACACGCCGTAGCCTATACTTGTTATTTCGTCGCCTATCGTAATCGCTTTAAGGCTTTCGGAGTCGTACAAAGCGTTGGTACTTAAATTCCCGCTGCCTATAAAGTTTACCGTCTGCACATTGTCCAAAGGGAAGTCTTCCACATATGCGGCGGGCATAGTCAGGGTCTTTATGTTTGTGCACCCGTCAAACGCCTTGTAGCTTATATCTGTCTCCCCGCTGCCCAAAGTAACGCTTTCAATACTTTCGCAGCCGATAAATGCAACGCGGCCTACCGACGTCGTTCCCGTCAGGTCAAGGTCTGTAACGGGCGCGCCGTTATAGTACAGGTTGTGCGCGTAGTAGAGGGGGTTGCTTTCCTCACCGTAAAAATCTATGTTGCACCAGGCTGCCAAATCGGTTGTATCAACGCGTTCCAGCCCCGTGCATCCCAAAAAGGCATTTTGCCCTACGGCAGTCACCCCGCCGCATATGGTAATATTTTGTATGCCCGAGCAATTTGAAAAGGCATATGAGGATATTTTTCCGCCCAGAACGGTGACGGATTTAAGCGATTTGGGCACTGCGGCAGTTTCGCCGAAAAGATAATAAAATTCAGTATGCCAATCGCCAAGCCCCACAAAGGGTATGGTAATGCTCTCCAGCCCGTCACATTCCGCAAATATACATTCGCCTATTTCGGTAACGGTATCGGGTATGGTTACGCTGCTTATGCACCCCAACCCGTAAAAGGCGTAGCCGCTCAATTTGGTAACTTCCTGCGGTATTTCCAGCTCGGCGACCTTTTCGCCGTCTATGTACAGGTTTTGCACGTTTATAAAGGGAGAGGTGCAGGGATTGAATTTATGTGCGCCGCCCAATTCTACTACCTGCAGCTCCACGCCGCACCAGGCCTCTAAATCTGCAATATATACGTCGGTTATATTTTGGCAGTCGAACGCGTCCGTTCCCACATAATTGACGCTTGCGGGTATGGTTAATGAGGTTATCCCGCACTCGGTAAAGGCGCCCCAGCCAATCGAAGTTACGTTATCGGGTATGGTAAACGCGCCCTTCGTGGCCTGCGGCACGTACACAAGCTTTGTCTGTTCCTTATCGTACAAACATCCGTCCTTATCCGAAAGGTAGGGGTTGCCGTCGTCCACGGTAACGCTTGCCAGATTTGTACAGCCGTTAAACGCGGGCGGATATACTGTTTCTACGCTTGCGGGCAGCGCAATGCTCTCAAGATTTGTGCAGTTTTCAAACGCGTGGCTATCTATAAGCGTCACGGGCTTGCCGTTATGCGTCGCGGGTACGTCGATATGGGCGGCCTGCGATTTACAGCCCGTAACCGCATATGCCCGCGGACCGTATTCGGTATATTCCAGCCCGTCGTCGGGCTCTTTTTCGTCCCCGCCGGGCTCTTTTTCGTCCCCGCCGGGCTCCTCGCCGCCCTCGCCAGGCTCTTTTTCGTCCCCGCCGGGCTCTTTTTCGTCCCCGCCGGGCTCCTCGCCACCTTCGTCAGGCTCTTTTTCGCTCTCGTCGGGCTTTTGACCGCCCTCCTCGGGCTTTTTATCTTCTTCTTTTTCTGGGGCATTGGGTTCTTCCGATTGTGAAGGCCCTATCTGGCTCCCGGGCGTCAGCGCGCCGCACGCGCCAAACGCAAACGCGCAGCATATTGCCAGCAATACCGAAATAGCCACGGCAAATATTTTTCTTTTCATAACAACCTCTTGGATAGATTATACCGCATATCCACCGCCGCGGATACGTTAAGGTACACTTTTTACAATATTATAGTAATACAAATGTATTTATTTGTCAACAATATTTTATATGCCGGCCCGCCGTGGTCCGCTGCGCTTTACGATTGCCCAACCCTCGCTTTTTGTTGTGTGGTTATCTTCAAGCCATGTCCGAAATTCGTCCCTGTTTTTCGCATCGAGCAAATTATTTATTTCCATTTTTTCATCTTGCTCCGCTAAATTGAAATTTATCTTATGATGTCGTAATTATGTTTTTCAATAATTCTTCTGCCGACACGCCATATGGATTCGCCAATGCAAGTAAATTTGCGGTGCTTGGATCAGAAGTACCTGTTTGCCCGATTTTGACTTGATCCATAAAGCGGACCTCCTTATGCCGCTATTGTAGCATAAAATTGCGTCTGAATACTCCCACGCTCCGTAGAGTTTAGCCACTCTACGAAAAGAAGGGCTGAATTCCTGTTTATAGCTTTAATTATACCATAAAATAGCCCTGTAAATCAAGCAACGCTACCGCTTTCTATTCACGAAGTTCTTTGTCGGAAGCATAGAGCGGTTGTCTTTCGTCGGCGGTTTCGGTGTTCCTTTTGCTTCGGGGTGCTTCTTTACGAACTTTTTGTAGCGGGCGATAGCGTTCCTTGCTGTGGGGGAACAGAATTTTATCACGGTATTCTGCGACGGTCATTTCTTTGGATGCCGCCGCTTTTTGTACTGCTTTCAAAAATTTCTCATTCGGGCGGCTGTCTTTAATGCCGTATTGTTTTATAAGTCTGTCAAGTTCCAATTCGAGCGCAATAAAAAGCTGTTGCGACCGCGCGTTCAGCTTGACCGCGCACCGCCTGTTCTCCAAACTGCCAAGGTTTGACTATTTCGGGCAACCAAAGCAGCGGTGGGGGCAGCTCCTCCGGCGGCTCCGATAACAACGGCGGCTTGACCGAAACATAAATATGGTTATGGTCGTTGTCATAAATATAACTGCTTGCAAAGGCGTTTAAAGTGCCGTCTAAATAAGCGTCCACGTTATGACTATGTTCCCGTAAAAATTTATATGGAATTGGTTTTAAGTCATTAGTTATTTTTATATATTCAGGAGTTGGACAACCAAAAAACGCCCGAGATAGTAAATCAAATAAACATTGCCGTAAAGTCATATGATGATATGATTGAACAATATTCAAGTTCTAAAAATATAAACTTTAACAAATATTACAAAATTGATATGGATATTTACGTATTTAACAAAAATGAAATTGAAATTTCTGTACGAGCTGCAGATGTTTCAAATAAATATGCCACAAAATGTGGCAAAATAAAATTATTACCGTCCATTTTCGCACAAGTGCAAATCTATAATAATGTACATTATTTGATTGAACCTGCTGAAGTAGATTACGGAAATTTGGAAGAATATCAATCTTCTCTCCAAGACATAACAGCTTTTAGTTATGCGGACCGTGTATATGGAACTAACCCTTATCCATATTCTTTGTTTGATAAGGTTAATGACAAAACTTGATATTTTATAATTTAAGCGAGCGGCGCGCCATTCGGTGCGCCGCTCGCACTATTATTAACACCCCACATAGGTCCCCCCTAAAAGGAGCAGTCCAAAAAAGGCTCCCCTTAGCAAGGGGAGCTGTCTGCGTAGCAGACTGAGGGGATTGTTACGGCGCAAGCAAACCACGCTTTTGCGCCGCAAGACCGCATTTGCGCACACCTGCGCCTGAGCGGGGTGAATGCCTGCGATTATATGATCGTGGGCCCTTAAAATCGCAGGCAGAGGACGAGTAGTCCTAAAAATCACGAAAAATACCAAGCACGGCTTGCTTGGTATTTTTGTGAACCTTTTATTTATCATAATTTACAATCGTTGCAAAATCGAGTTTAAGCGAAGCGCCGCCTATAAGTCCGCCGTCAATGTCGGGCTGAGCCATAAGCCCCTTGCAGTTTTTGGCGTTCATGGAGCCGCCGTATTGAATAATCACCTTTTGCGCACACTTGGGGCAGAACAGCTCGCCTATTTTCTTTCTTATATGCGCAATCGTCTCCTGCGCCTGTTCGTCGGTTGCCGTTTTGCCCGTGCCTATTGCCCACACCGGCTCGTATGCAATAACAACCTTTGTTATATCTTCAATGCCGCCCAAGCCTACGGAAAGCTGCCTGTCAAGCACCGCCTCGGTTTTTCCGGCCTCGCGCTCTGCAAGCATCTCGCCCACGCACACAATGGGTGTAAGCCCCGCCTTTAAGGCGGCGTGCAGGCGCATATTCACGCTCTCGTCCGTCTCGCCGAAGTATTGCCGCCTTTCGCTGTGACCTATAATCACGTATTCCACGCCGTACTCTTTAAGCATCTCGGCGGAAATCTCGCCCGTGTACGCGCCCGAGGGCGCCCAGTGTACGTTTTCCGCGCCAATTTTGATATTGCTGCCCGCCGCGGCTTTCACCATTTCGGGGATAAGAATGGCGGGAACGCACAACGCCACGTCGCAGTTCGCGTCCTTCACAAGCGGCTTCAAGTCCTCGATAAGTTTTGCGCCGCTCGCCGCAGTCATATTCATTTTCCAGTTGCCCGCAATAAAGGGTTTTCTGCTCATAATACTCTCCTAAATATTTTTTCCGAAATATTATATCACAACAATCTTCCAAAATCAATCTCTTAACAAACCTAATCGGCATTAAACTTTTAGCGGCGGGCGCAAATTTTGCGCCCGCCGCCTTATATGTTGTAAACCTTTTCAAAAATAATTAATGTTGCAAGCAGTAACCCCTCTGAACTTACGAAGTCAGCAAGCGCGCAGATACGAGCAGAACGAGGCGCCTGCGGCTTTTGCGAAAGGAGTTTACTTAAACGTAAATGACTGAGCAAAAACGCAAAGGCAACAATGCTATGCGAAGTATATCCGCGCTTGGCGGGAGCTTTTTATTTCTTCTCGTTGAGGCACGCGATACCGGGAAGCACCTTGCCCTCGAACAATTCAAGGGATGCGCCGCCGCCGGTGGAGATATGCGTAACTTTATCCGCAAAGCCCAGCTGCTGTATAGCCGCCGCGGAATCTCCGCCGCCGATAATGGTGGTGCACTTGCCGTAAACGTCCGCAAGCGCCTGGGCAACGGCAACGGTGCCCTTTGCAAGTATGGGGTTTTCAAATACGCCCATAGGTCCGTTCCACACAACCGACTTTGCGTTTGCAATCTTGCTTGCATAGAGGGCGCGGGTCTTTTCGCCTATATCCATACCCATCTTGTCTGCGGGGATTTTGTCGCTGTCAACCGTTTCAACCTCTATGGGCGCGTCAATGGGCTCGGGGAAGGAGGAAGTAACAACCGTATCAACGGGCAAAACAAGCTCTTTGCCGAGTTTTTCCGCCTTTTCAATCATTTCCTTGCAGTAATCTATTTTTTCCTCGTCCAAAAGCGAAGTACCGATTTCATAGCCCTTTGCTTTGAGGAAGGTATATGCCATGCCGCCGCCTATAATAAGCGTATCGCATTTTTCAAGGAGATTTGAAATCGCATTCAGCTTATCCGCAACCTTTGCGCCGCCCAAAATACCCACGAACGGGCGCTTGGGATTCTCCAACGTGTCTGCCATAAAGCGCACTTCCCATAGGGAACAAAAACAAAATTTTTAGAATTGTGCTTTCAAGCGATGACAAAAACTCTCGGATAAATTCATCCGAGAGTTTTTGCTATTTACTGTGTGGTATCTCTTCTTGTTGACATTTAGCTTATAGCAACCGTCCGCCGTCATTCCATTCGCCATACATAATGCCCCGCCGAGTGTTGCAAATGAATTTTTCCAATCGGCTTTGAAATAGAGCTGGTATCTTTTTCTTAATTTGAATAGTATCAACCCGAACTCTTTTGTATAGATCGGGGAATTTTTGAAAATTCGTCCATACTTCTCCGTCCGATTGCAATGCTTTCAAAATGACTTCGTCTATTACAAAACCGCTTTCGGACATATCGGGAA
>CANQOT010000033.1 GCA_947625555.1 uncultured Clostridia bacterium
CGCCGCAGGCGGTGAGTGAATCTTACAATACGCAGTCCGCACCCGCGTCATTCCGAGCGTAGCGAGTGAATCCCCTTATACGCAGTCCGCGCCCGCGTCATTCCGAGCGTAGCGAGTGAATCCCCTCATACGCAGTCCGCAACCCGTCATTCCGAGCGTAGCGAGTGAATCCCCTTATACGCAGTCCGTATTTTCTAATTCCCAAACAAAACAATGCGGGGCATTCAAGCCCCGCATTTGCTTACTGTTCTTTTTTCTTTCGGCGGAAGGTCTCGCGGACGGCGCATAGCTTATCGGCGAGGCATAAAATAAAGCTCTCACGGCAACGGGGGAGTTTCCCCAACGGCCACATGTGCGATAAGATCATGTTTTGCTCGATCTTGCCCACTTCAAAATCGCGCCGCGCATTTTCCAACGCCGCCTTGGGGTGGGAAAAAGCATGCAGACCCTTGTGCGGCTCATGCCAATCGTAAAGGCAGTAATCATGCAGAAGAGCGCCCCGGACGAGTTCGCGCTCATGCGTTTTCAGGCGCAGGGCGGCGGCGATGCGAAGGCACATGACCGTCACGGCGAGGGAGTGCGAAAAGGTGGAAGTCGTCCCATGCTGCATGAACTGTTTTTCGGACTGCATTCCATCCGAGAGGAGGATATCGCCGCCATGAAGTTCAATGACGGCCATGTAATCGGAAGTCGGCTTTTTCATATTCTTTTATGATATTGTACCCGACCTGCCGAAAAAAGTCAACGCCAATAAAGATAGGGGAGAATTCATTCTTCATATTCTCCCTTCTGCGCCCACTTCTCTCACCGCGCTAAGATACATGCGGTCGACTATTTCAAAAACTCATCAAATCATATCTCTCCGTAAACGCAATAACCGATCAAAGCCCTCATAATATTTATGACGCCAATCTTCTTGATCAACGGTTTCTTTCCAACGATCGTAATCAAGTGTATTGAGATGCAATACATTTGTATGTCCATCGCCGGCAATCAGATTAAGCGTGCGCGCAACGCGGACGGCTTTTTCGTCGAAGTCGATCGCGAAGATATTATTTTGGGCATAGTCGGTATATTCAGGTTTTTTGTCAAGTTCATTGATGACTTCATCAAGGGTCTTACCTTCGGCCTCGGCCATATTTTTCCAAACATAATAGATAGTATGTACGGGAAAACCGCTGCTGCCGCAAGCAGTATCTATCATCTTTTCATCATTTTGTGGATTGAGCATACGAACGCACATCTCAATGACATACCGAGGCGTGAAGAATTGTCCCTTTTCGCCCTTGCTCGATTTGCTCATCAGATATTCAAAGGCATCGTCAATTACTTCGAGATTGCTTTTGAAAAGCTTTGCGCTTTGTAGAGAGGCAACACAAATAGATAGATGCGAAGGGGAAAGGTTTATTTTAGCATTTTCATCAAAAACGCCTTTCCATTTCTCATTTGCTCTATCCAACAAATTTTGAACGATATCTTTGAGCTGGTATTCCGTATGTCCCGCGGTCGTAAACTCAAGGTAGCGCGAGGGCATGCGTTCACCCATGAACTCGTCATACAATTTCGCAAAAATCAGCTTGAAGCACTCTTCAAAAACATCCACGCCGGCATTGGCGAGAACTTCGTCTTCTAAATCTTTAATCTTATCTTTGAGCGAGATCTTGTCTTTACGCAGGACGTCGTTTTTCTTCAAATCCTCAATCGTCCAGCGCTCGGATGTGACATCTGTAAGTGTTTGAAAGGCAGAGGGGATATCGCGTATATCCTCAAAATAATTAGGGTCTTTACGATAATAATAGGCAATTTGCTCTCCGTTGCACCAAACTGCAATCGGCGCGCCCGTACTGTTGCAATAACTCTTTAACTGTTCCTTGCCTTCCCTTAACTTTGGTTTTTTTAATTCAATGATAATATATGCGGATTCTTGATGATCTTCATTCATAATAACGATATCCGCCCGCTTTTTTTCCCGTCCGAAATAAACGGGATATTCGAGTTGCATCCGCGAGGTAGGATAGCCGTATTCATTCAAGAGTTTATCAATGAAAAGTTGCCGAACGACCTCTTCGGGTTTTAATACGATTGACTTTTTTCGGACGAGACAATCCACCGTCGCACAGGCCTTTCCCTTTTTATCAGTCTTAACGACGATCCTGTTATTCAATCTGTCAATGCTTTCTTGACTGAATTGTTCGGTTTTGTAGGCACTGTTCCTTAAAATATCGAAGATGGTCATAAATTTCTCGCTTGTATTTATTTTTAATGATATTATATCATAATCTAAAGCATTTTTCAAAGGGATTCTTGAATTTTACCAAAATATTCTCGAAAACCTTTTCAAAATGGATATAGAAGGGCACAAATTTTGCTAGTTGTCCATCAACGGTTTTCTAGTCCCCGTACCGTGTTTATCGGTACCGACGGTTATCTATCATTGTTGATACTTGATTCCCGAATTTCAGGCTTAAAACCCGCACAAAACGCGGTTTTGAGCCTTTTTTATCGCCGTTTAACGATTTTTGCCGATTGTTGCCCTTGCTTCGGAAATTCGCTTTTGCCGATAAGTTTTGTAGAGATTTTGTAGATGAGACCGTCGGGTATATAAATTGTAATGGCGATTACCGATAACGGCAAAAATAATAAAAATCAGAGCCGATAACTCTTGCTTTCTTGCCGATTTTGTGCTATACTTATTATGAGGTGATTTTGAATGAAATATCTTTCCGTAACCGAAACGGCGAAGAAGTGGAATTTGTCCGAACGGAGCGTTCGGAATTATTGTGCGCTCGGAAAAATCGACGGTGCTTTTCTAACGGGAAAGACGTGGAACATTCCCGAAGATGCACAAAAGCCCGATCGGATCAATAAAAAATCGACCGCTCCCACCACCCTTTTGGAAGTGCTGACCGCCGAAAAAAATGCGAAACTTTCGGGCGGAATTTACCATATAGTCCAGATAGAACTGACCTACAATTCCAATCATATCGAGGGTAGCCACCTTACCCACGACCAGACGCGGTACATTTTTGAAACGAACACGATTGGAATCGAAAGCGGCTCCGTCAAGGTGGATGATATTGTCGAAACGGCGAACCATTTCAAGTGTATCGACCTCGTGATAGAAAACGCGAAAAGGCCGATTACGGAGGCTTTTATCAAGGAACTGCACCGCACGCTGAAAAACGGCACGACCGACGCGCGGCAATCATGGTTCATGGTCGGCGATTACAAAAAGCTCCCCAACACCGTCGGGGATATGTACACGGCAAGTCCCAAAGAAGTTGCCGAAAAGATGAAGGAATTGCTCTTTGAATACAACTCAAACAAAGAAAAGTCCTTCGACGATCTGTTGGATTTTCATTACCGTTTTGAGTGTATCCATCCCTTTCAGGACGGCAACGGTAGAATCGGGCGGCTGCTCCTCTTTAAGGAGTGTTTGAAATACAATATTGTGCCGTTCATTATCGACGAGGAGCTGAAACTATTCTACTACCGCGGCTTGAAGGAATGGAAAAACGAGCGCGGATATTTGCGCGACACCTGCCTTGCCGCGCAGGACAAATTCAAGACTTGGCTTGATTATTTCAAAGTGAAATACTGAAAATTTTTTTGTGCGTCAACTTCCGATAACACGAAATTATGAGAACAAAAACAGGAGTAAAATAGATGTTACCCGAAGAACAAGCAAGGGTAAAAATCGATGAACAGCTTGTCGGTGCCGGTTGGGAAGTCGTTACGCGATTTGAGTACAACCGTAAAAACCCGTCGGCAGTTACCGAAGCGTCCATGTTGGGGCGCAAGGAAAGCGATTATCTGCTCTTTATCGACAATAAAGCGATAGCGGTGGTTGAAGCCAAACGCGCTGAGCGCGATCTTGACGAATTGGTAGCGCAACAAGCGGAAAACTATACCGTTACCCCGCAAAGTTGGTATGGGTTTTGGCTGGACGAAAACAAAGTCCCACTTGTTTATCTTGCGAACGGCGAAAAAATACTTTTCAAAAATATGCTTGACACCGACAGCGAGTATCAAGAAATCGAACGAATGCACACGCCGAAGGAAATGCTTCGCATGATTGGAAAATCTTCCGACTTGGGTGCACTTCCTACGATTGAAAGAAAAGGATTACGCGATTGTCAATACCATGCGGAAGTCAATTTGGAAGCGTCGTTCAAAGACGGAAAAAAGAAAGCCCTCGCCGTGCTTGCGACAGGCTCCGGCAAAACGTATCTTGCGTGCCTTGCGTCGTATCGCTTTTTGGAGTACACGCCGTCCACAAAACGAATCCTGTTTTTGGCGGACCGCAACAACCTTGCAAATCAAGCGCAAACCGAATTCAAATCGTTTAACAGAACGGAAACAGGACAGAAGTTAGAAGAATTGTATGACATAACGCGTTTGAGAAAAGAAGATGACATCAAAGGAAATATCGTCATATCTACTATTCAGAAACTTTATGCCGTACTGACGGGACAGGAATTGAGCGAAGTCGACGAGGATGCCGAGGACGAGAAGGATCAGGAAGAGAAGGAAAAACACAGCAAAGAAGTCGTATCGCTCGGCGATGATTTGAAGTTGCCGCCTGATTACTTCCAATTTATCATTGTAGACGAATGCCACCGTTCCATTTACGGACGTTGGAAAGCCGTACTCGATTATTTCAATAAAGCAAAGGTACTCGGTTTAACCGCCACTCCCACCGACGAAGCCGTCGCTTACTTCGATAAAAATATCATAGAAAATTATTCCTACGACGATTCCGTCGTCGATGGCGTCAATGTACCGCAACGGATCTTTCGTATTATCACGAAAAAGAGCATTCACGGCGGAACGATCAACGAAGGCGACAATGTAACGGAAGTAACGAGAAGAACCGACGAAAGCGTTACATATCCTTCCCCGCATACGATTGAGTATTCGCCGAACGCGCTGGATCGCTCGATTGTCAATACCAGCCAAATCGAAACGGTTCTGCGGGAATACCGCGATTCGATTTACACAAAACTTTATCCCGAACGTTTTTCGGAAACAAATGACGCCGAAAATTGGAGTTATATCCCCAAAACTCTGATTTTCGCCAAAGACGACAACCACGCGGATACGATCGTTGAGATCGTCAAAAAAGTATTCAAAGAGAAGTTTGACGGCGATTGCTTGCCCGAAAATTTCGTGAAGAAAATCACATACTCGGCGGGCGATTCCAATGCTCTGATAAGAGATTTTCGGACGGAAAAGGACTTCCGCGTCGCCGTTACGGTTACGCTCGTCGCAACGGGTACAGACGTAAAACCGTTGGAAGTCGTCCTGTTCATGCGCGACGTAAATTCCGACGTTTTATACACGCAAATGAAGGGGCGCGCTTGCAGGTATATCGGCGAGGACAAATTACGCGAAGTTACCCCGAACGCACAAACAAAGGGTTGTTATTACATTGTCGATGCGGTAGGCGTTACCGAACACGAAAAGAATATTCCGTCGCGCGAGTCGTCGAAGTCCAAAGAGCGCACATTGAGTTTGGAACACCTTTTGGAGCGTCTTTCGCACGGCGACGTTTGCGATGACAATTTGGAGTTATTGCGCGATTATTGCGCGACGCTCCATCGCCGCTACGAGGATAACGCTCTGCATGGGTATCATCTAACCAAGTTCATTTCAGAATTCGGCTTCGCTCCTCGCACGCTTGCGAGCGAAATCAACGATGCAATACAAAAAAAGGAACTTCCGCCATTTGTCGACGCTTCGCACGAAAACGCCGCAAGAATGTCGCTTATCGCATGCCTGATCGATAATATCCCGGCCCGGAAAGCCCTGCTTGAAATGCAACGCGGTTATTATACCGTCATCGAGGACCCCGACGAGGTCATACGCGCCGACTTTACGAAAGAGACTGCGCGGGAGTTCACGAAATCCTTTGAAAAATATCTCCGAGAGAATAAGGATAAAATCGAAGCCTTGCGGATCATTTACAATTCGGAAGATACGCTGATCACGCATTCCATGTTGATGGATTTGAGCGACAAACTGCTTTCCGAAAATCGTGCCTTTACCCCGTATAACCTTTGGACGAACTATAAATTGCTTGACGATAACGGTTATGTGGACGATTTTGACATCAAGCAAAATGTCCGCGCGCTTACACACTTGATCCAGCTCGTCAGATACGCGTATCATAAGACGGCTACCCTTACGAGCCTTTACACCGGCTATGCGCAACGCTTCAATCTGTACTGCGGACAGGCGCAACGGCAACTTACGGAAGATCAAAAAACCCTAATGCGTCAAATAGCGGATTTCGTGGTCGGTGAGGGCGCAATAACGCTTATGGAGTTAAACGAATACTATCCCGATTTGTGGCGGCAAGGTATGATGGCGTTAGGCGCGGAAACGCTTAACCGAGAAATACAAACAATGTCTAAATTTATCTTGAAGGCGGCATAAAAATGGAAACCGAAAAACAAGTGAAAAGCGAACAGGCTCTCGTAAAAAAAGTGAGCGATATTGCAAATGTGCTGGCAGCGGCGGGCGTCGGCTTTACCGACTATATCACTCAGCTGACGTACATATTGTTTTTGAAAATGGATGACGAGCGCGAAACATACGGCTTGTCGAGTTCGATTCCGCAAGGATATAAGTGGCGCGATTTGATAGCGTTGAGCGGGACCGACCTCATCAAGCAATACGAAAAAACGCTTGACAAACTCTCGAACGAATCGGGACTGATCGGCACGATCTTTACCAAAGCGTCAAATAAGATACAAACGCCCGTACACCTGAAAAAGGTGATCGACATGGTATCGGGCGAAAATTGGTATATGCTCGAAGGCGACGTCAAGGGCGCTATTTACGAATCGATCCTCGAAAAAAACGGCAAAGATAAGAAAAGCGGCGCAGGGCAATATTTTACGCCGCGCGCTTTGATAAAAGCGATGGTCGACGTTATCGATCCGAAAATCATGGAAACGGTCGCCGATCCCGCCTGCGGAACGGGCGGCTTCCTGCTCGTTGCCTACGAGCATATGAAGAAGCAGAGCAACGAGATCGCAAAACTCGATTTCTTGCGCAACAAGGCGTTCTTCGGCGCGGACAATACCCCTCTTGTCGTAACGCTTGCTTCTATGAATTTGTATTTGCACGACATCGGTATAAAAGGCAGTCCTATCGTCTGTCAGGATTCCCTTTTGGATACTTCGGACAGAATGTATGACGTCGTTCTCGCCAATCCTCCGTTCGGGACAAGACCGCAAGGCAGCGGCGAAGTGTCCGTCGTAAGAGAGACGTTTATAAAGACTTCCGACAACCAGCTGAATTTTTTGCAGCATATCATGTCCATTGTAAAAACGGGCGGCAGAGTTGCGGTCGTCTTGCCGGATAGCGTTTTAAGCGACGGCAAAGACGCTACGGCTGTCCGCAAGAAGTTGATGAAAGACTTCAATTTGCATACGATTTTGCGCCTTACGGCGGGACTGTTCTATGCCAATATTTCCACAAACGTCCTGTTTTTTGAAAAAGGAAAGCCCACCGAGGATATTTGGGTTTACGACTATAAAACGGGCATCAAACATACCCTCGCTACCAAGCCGTTAAAGCGCGAGGACCTTGATGATTTCGTTGCTTGCTATTGCTCCGGTCATATGCAGGACAGAAAAGAGACGTACGACAAGGAAACCAATCCGAACGGTCGTTGGCGCAAATTTACGGCGGCGGAGATCGCCAAGAGAAAAGACCTCGACTTTAAGTGGATCGATTTTGCGGAGAAAGACGAAAGAACCCTTTCGGAAATTCTCGACGAGATCGAAGAAAAGTCGCAAAATATTGCCAACGCGGTCGCGCGCTTGCGTGAACTTATCGACGGGGACGAACAATGATTGATACCAAAGCATTAAAACAGAAAATTTTACAGCTGGCGATTCAAGGCAAGCTCGTCCCGCAAAACCCCGATGACGAGCCGGCTTCCGTTTTGCTGGAAAGGATTCGCGCCGAAAAACAGCGCCTTATAAAAGAAGGCAAAATCAAGAAAGATAAAAGCGATCCCGTCATTTTCAAGGGTGATGATAATCGCCATTATGAGAAGATTGGGAGCGAAGTCAAGGACATTACCGACGAAATCGGCTTTGATTTACCCGCCGGTTGGGAATACATACGGCTTTCGGATATTGGAGAATTGAGCGGTGGCTTTACCCCCGAAAAAACAGAGTTAACAGATTCTAATGGCATTATTCCGTATTTCAAAGTTGCCGATATGAATACGAAAGGAAACGAAAAATATTTGATTCATACTCAAAGTTATTTAAGGCACAAACCTTTGAAAATCTTTCATAAAAATTCGATTGTATTCCCCAAAAATGGTGGCGCCGTTTTAACAAACAAAAAACGAATTTTAATCACGGATTCTGTCGTCGACCTCAATACAGGTGTATTTACTCCAAGTGGATTGTTAAATTTTGATTGGACCTTCATACTATTTTCCACAATAGATTTTTGTCAACACTATAAAGGAACTGCCTTGCCGACAGTAAACAATAAATTTATACATTCAATTCTTTTCGGGCTCCCGCCGCTTGCGGAGCAGGAACGGATTGTAAAGCGCGTAGAAGAATTATTTGCCTACATAGACACGATTGACGATAATCAAGCCGAGTTGGAAAAACTGTACGACGACTTGAAAAAGCGCGTACTCGATCTTGCCATACAAGGGAAACTCGTACCGCAGGAACCGACCGACGAGCCGGCGAGTGATCTGCTTGAAAAAATTCGCGCCGAAAAGAAAGCTAAACTCGGCAAAAAATACGTCGAAGGTTTTATCTACAAAGGTGATGATAACTGCTATTACGAACACATTGACGGCGTAGCCGAAGATAAGTCCGTCGAAGTGCCTT
>CANQOT010000034.1 GCA_947625555.1 uncultured Clostridia bacterium
CGTTAGAAAATTTTTTGCGCAAACCCTTGACTCTTCGGTTGAGTTAGTGTAAAATATATGTGTCGTATGAATACGATTTATATATTTTACGGAGGTAATTATGGAAAAGAAACCGAGAGCGATCAAGGACAAACGTTATGAGGAGAAACACAAAGCGGAAAGAAAAGCGAAAAACGCCACTTGGGGAACGAGTGTCCCCCGCGAGAAAGCGGAACAAATAAACGCTTTTCTCGAAAAGTACGGCTATACCAAAGTCCAACTGATAGAAGCGGGTTATAAGGCTTTGTTGGACGATGCCGCCGAACATAATCTTACCGAGCGAAAGATTATGGACGGTTATGACGACTTCTTCCCTTCTGAATTGGAGGCGATGAAGAAAACCGAGTAAAAAATATAGGGTTCCAGAAAAAGATTTGCGTAGCAAAGATTTTTGGGGAAGAGGAGCGGCAAGTCGAAAATAACAGCCGCGAAATGAAAATGAGCGGCGGGCACAAAGACTTCGCCGCGACGAAAAGGAGGAAATGCGATGGAAAGAGAACATAGTATTCGGAGCTATAAGGGCGCGGCGATTTGAGCCGACTCTGCCCGAATAAGGTGCTTTGGAACAAAGGGAAACAAATTGTCAAGAGTTATCGAAAAATGAGGAGGGAGCGTCCTTCGGGGGTGATTTTTGTCGAACCAACGTCATAAATTATACCAAAAGATTGGGAGGACGGCGGGTGGACAAGCCAAAACTGAATTATCGGTTTCATGTCACGGCTACTCCCGAAAAACTGGTCAAGGAACTGCTCCTCATTTGTGTGGAAGCGAACAAGAAAAAAGTAGAGGACGGCTTGAAGGATGAAGCGCTCGCTTCCGAGGAAGAGAACGATTCAAAACCAATCGAAGTACGGAGGAAAAAATGAATATCACGGCATATTGCAGGGTTTCGACGGACAAGCAAGATCAACTCAACAGCTTGGAGACGCAGAAAAAATTCTTTTCGGAATACACGCAGCGCACGGGGAACACCCTCGTGCGCCTGTATGCCGATGGTTGAGGGGATTTCGGGGACAAAGATCAAGAACCGCAAGGAATTTCTGCGCAAGCCATTTCCCGCTTTGCGCGGAACACGGTCGATCTTCTTCAAAATATCCGCAAGCTGAAATCTCTCGGTATCGAGACGCAGTTTCTGACGGCGAACATGATAAGCATGGGCAACAGCGAATTTGCGCTGATGACCTTCGGCACATTTGCGCAGGAAGAGAGCGCAAATAGGATGATCGATTTTCTCTTGTAAAAATTAGAAAAAACTTGACGGAAATGCCCAATCGTTCTATAATGAATTTAATGGAGTACATATGAAAAATTTTAATAAAACGATTCAGATGCTAATTTTCGACGGGAATCCCAATGGACGGATTATGTGCGAGATGTCCAATTGGAACGGTAGGGTTTATAAGATTTCAAGAAGTGAACTTGCAAAATTTTCCGATCGCAGTGATGCGGAAAACACGGGCATTTATTTTTTATTTGGCAAAGATGAGGAAAATAACGATACGATTTACATTGGTGAAGCGGAAAAGATCCTTACTCGCCTGAAACAGCATTTACAAGACGAAAATTATTGGAATGATTGCATCGTTGTCATCAGCAAGGACAACCTATTAAACAAAGCACATGTAAAATATCTCGAAAATCAGTTTTATGAAATTGTCATAAAGGCGGGACGTGCCAAAGTAATGAATGCTACAGTTCCGACGCGTTCCTCAGTGGCGGAATTTGATCTTGCCATGTTAGAAGAGTTTATAGAGACATCGAAACTTTTAGTCAATTCATTAGGTTATAAAGTATTTGACAGCGTCGATGAACACTTGAGAGCCAAGCATCCCGATGAAAGATATTTCTTCATAAAAGCGGCGAGAGGAGCATCGGGGAGAGGCGTAAGTGTTTCAGATGGATTCGCTGTCTTGAAAGGCTCTGTAATTGCAGATCCTGTTTCGGTAAGTATTTCTCCAAGTTTAGTTAAATTGCGTGAAAAATTAATTCGCGATAATATCATTGATGCTAATCACACTTTCGTAAGAGATTACATATTTACAAGTCCTTCTCTTGCGGCGGCGATTGTGATGGGGAGAAATGCCAACGGCAGAACGGAATGGAAAACACAAAAAGGTAAATCATTAAAAGACCTTGAGGATAGTAAGGAGACGTAAACCTACCAATATTTTTTTGTATCGACTATAAATTCAGGTGTTCCCGTGGAGCATGAAATATGAATGGACAGTCCTTAAATAAAGGGCTGCTTCTTTGCCCTCGAAAAGTTAAAATTAAGGCGTAAGCGGCAAGATCGTTCTAATTCCGCCCTCTTTCGACATAGAATAGAGTAGTTTTTTGTCGAAAGGGGGAGTTTTTATGTGGGAGGAGATCGGGGAGCGGGTCATACGATGCGGGAAGTATATCGCGGAGACGGGCGCCACGGTACGCGCCTGCGCCGCCCGCTTCGGCACGAGCAAATCCACCGTGCATAAGGATATGACGGAGCGGCTGCCCCTTCTCGATCCCGCGCTCGCTGCCGCCGTAAAGGATGTTCTCGAAAAGAACTTGAAGGAGCGCCATCTCCGCGGCGGAGAATCCACCAAGCGCAAATACGAGAGAAAGCGCCAAAATTGAACTCGGCGCCCCGACATTGTCGAAAGCGCCAAAATTGAACTCGGCGCCTTGACGGGGGCGAAAATGCCGAGGGGGGGAAGGGCCGCGCGGGAGCAGGCGAAGATATTCCGGCACAAAAAAAACGGAAGCCGTTTTGGCTTCCGTTTTCAACTTTTTCGCGAAAAACCGCGGCAAAGCTCAAACGCGTTCCACTTTGTCGCTTTTCAGGCAGCGGGTGCACACATAGCCGCTCGTCACCTTTCCGTCCTTCGTATAGGTCACCTTCTGCACGTTCGCAGAGAACGTCCTCTTTGTCTTACGATGGGAGTGGCTGACGTTGTTGCCCGCCGTCTGACCCTTTCCGCAAATAGTGCATACTCTCGACATATCTTTACCTCCCAAGGGGAATTTCTTTTTCCGCGCGCGAAAGTCCTCTTTCGCACACCGCATTCATCATACCATTTTGCAGAGGAAAAAGCAATAAAAAACGGGGGGATTTATGTATTTTTTTTCGGAAGATCGAAATTTTTCCCGATATTGCTTGCAAATTTTCATATGATAGGGTACAATATGGAGAGAGGAAAGGGAGCTTTATGTCGGTCAGCACAAGCAACGCATACGGTAAAATTTCAATCTCCGACTTGGCGATCGCCAAGGTCGCGTCGCAAGCTGCGGTGGAATGTTACGGCATCGTAGATACTGTCGCGCGCCGTTTTTCCGAGACGCTCGCCGAACTCCTCAAAAAGGATGCGGGAGGCAAGGGCGTGAAGGTCGTCACGTCCGGGAACCGGATTTTTATCGACATTTCCGTACTCATCAAGTACGGCGTCTCCATCGAGGCGGTGGCCGAATCCTTGAAGGAAGCCATCAAGTACAAGGTGGAGCATTTCACGGGCATGATCGTGGATACCGTGAATGTGAATGTCGTGGGGCTCAAACTTTGATTTTTTACTTATCCTCCGCATTCTCTATCTAAACGGAGAATCATTCATGCAAAAAACGATAAACTGCGCGCTCTTCCGCAAAATGGTGCTGTCGGGCGCGAAACAGCTTGAACAGAACAGGGCGAAGGTAGACGCGTTGAACGTTTTCCCCGTCCCGGATGGCGATACAGGCACCAATATGTCGCTCACGATGCAATCCGCGGTGAAGGAGCTCCTCTCCTCCGCCTCGCTGGATTTTGCACAGGTGTGCGACCTCGTCTCGAAAGGGGCGCTCAAAGGCGCGCGGGGGAACTCGGGCGTCATTTTGTCGCAGATCTTCCGCGGCATTTGCTCCGTGCTCCGCTCGCAGAAGCCCGAGATCGATACCAAGACGTTTGCCAAGGCCATGGAAGCGGGCACCAAGGTCGCCTACGGCGCCGTCTCCATTCCCAAAGAGGGCACCATTCTCACCGTTGCGCGTTTTATGTCGGAATATGCGGCAAAGAATGCGGGCAAGATGCGCGACTTCGAAGAATTTCTTCCCGCCGTCATCGCGGAGGGCGACAGGGCCCTCGCCAAGACCCCGGAGATGCTTCCCGTTTTGAAGAAGGCGGGCGTCGTCGATTCGGGCGGCGTCGGGCTCATGACGATCATGCGCGGCTTCCTTTCCGCCCTCATGGGGGAGGAAGTGGCGGCCGACGTGCAGACGGAGGCGGTCGCGCAGAATGCGGCCGACGTCGATTTCGGTGATAATTCGGATATCATCAACATGGAGCTCGGCGATATCCAATTCGCCTATTGCACCGAATTTTTCATCATCAACCTAAAACCCTCGACGACGCTTGCGGATATCGATAAGCTGCGCGAAAAGCTGATGAACATCGGCGATTGCGTCATCTGTATCGGCGATCTGGAACTCGTAAAGGTGCACGTCCATACCAACCAGCCCGGCGTGGCGTTGAGCTTCGCGCTCGAACTGGGCGAACTCGACCGCCCCAAGATCGAGAACATGCTCGAACAGAACAGGGCGCTCAAAGCGAAGATCGCCGCCGAGAAGAAGGACCAAGGCATGCTCGCCATCTGCGCGGGCGAGGGCATTTCGGAGATCTTCAAGGATCTCTTCGTCGACCGCGTCATCGAGGGCGGGCAGACGATGAACCCTTCCGCCGACGATATCGCGAACGCCGTGCAGAAGATCAATGCGGAAAACGTCTTTGTTTTCCCCAACAACAAGAACATCATTCTTGCGGCGGAACAGGCCAAGGCGCTCGTCGAAAACCGCACCATCCACGTCATTCCCACCAAGAATATCCCGCAGGGCTTTGCCGCGGCGCTCGCCTTCTCCCCCGATGTTTCCGCCGAGGAGAACAAGACCAACATGATCCACGAGATCGACAACGTGAAGGCGGGCAGCGTGACGCACGCCGTCCGTACGACCAAGGTCAACGGCTTCTCCATCAAGGAGGGGGATATCATCGGGCTCGACGATAAGAAGATCCTCGCCAAGAGCGACAATATCGAGACGACCGTCCTCACCCTCATCGATAAGCTCAAAGAGGATACGCACGAGGTCATTTCCCTCTATTATGGGCAGGACGTCGACGAGGCCGATGCCGAAGCGCTCACCGCCAAGGTGCAGGAGGCCTTTCCCGATTGCGAAGTGGACTTCCACAACGGCGGCCAGCCCGTCTATTACTACCTCGTGTCGCTCGAATAAGCATACAAGAGAACCTCATACAGAGCGGGCAACCGCTCTTTTTGTTACCGCGGAGGTCGGCATCTATGAATTTAACGTCCATCAAGGGCATCAGCACGGCGCGGGCCAAGGAGTTCGCGCGGCTGGGCATCACGGATACGGAAGAGCTCGTCCGCTATTTCCCGCGGACCTATCTCGATATGACCAACCGCGTCTCCATCCGCGAGGCCGTCCACGGGGATATGGCGCTCGTCGCCTGTACCCTCGTCTTTGTCGAACCCCTGCGCACCAAGGGCAGGACGAAGATCGTGCGCGCCCTTTTGGAACAGGGACGGGATAACTTTACCGCCGTCTGGTTCAACATGCCCTATATCGCCCCCAAACTCAAACCGGGGGAGTACCTTTTCTATGGCAGGGTGCAGAATTATTACGACCGCATCTCCCTCATCAATCCCACTTTCGAGCGGCTCGACGAGAGCAAGAAGCTCAAGGGCCTCGTGCCCGTCTATCCCTTAAAGGCGGGCGTCGAACAGTGGGTGGTGCGGGACGCGGTCGCGCGCGCCCTCTATGCCGAGACCTTCCATTCCATTGTACCCGAGGAACTGCGCAAAAAGTACAAGCTCGCGCCCCTTGCCGAGGCCTTCCGTGCCATCCATGCCCCCAATTCCGCCTCCGAAATGAAGGCGGCGGCCGAGCGCATCGCCCTCGAAGAGTACTTCACCCTCATTGCCGCCTTCAAGCTCATCAAGGGGGATAAGGGGGAGGCAAGGCTGCGGCGATATACCGCCTCCGAGCGGGAAGTGGCCGACTTCGAAAAGCGCTTTCCCTTCACCTTCACGCGCGGGCAGCAGGGGGCGGTGCGGGCGATCTACGACGACCTCACGGGCCCCGTCCGCATGAACAGGCTCCTCCAAGGGGACGTCGGCAGCGGCAAGACGGCCGTCGCGCTCACGGGCATCTTTATGGCGGTGAAGAGCGGGTTCCAAGCCGTCTACCTCTCGCCCACCGAGGTGCTCGCCGCCCAAAACTTCGAACTACTCAAAAAGATCTTTCCCGACTACCGCGTAGGGTACCTTGCGGGCGCTTCCACGCCCAAGGAAAAGCGGGAGATCAAGGAGAAACTCGCGGCGGGGGAGGTGGATATCCTCTGCGGCACGCACGCCGTTTTGCAGGGGGATGTGCGCTTCAAGGAGCTCGCCTTCTGCGTCTGCGACGAACAGCACCGTTTCGGCGTCGCCCAGCGCAATGCCCTCGGCGAAAAGGGGGAGGGGCCCGATGTGCTCGTCATGTCGGCGACGCCCATCCCGCGCACCCTCTCGCTCATCTTCTACGGCGACCTCGACGTGACGACCATTCCCGATAAGCCCGCCGCGCGGCAGGAGGTAGCGACTTCCGTGATCCCCGAGAGGAAGTACGAGGATATGCTCGTCTGGATCCGCAACGAGATCAAGAAGGGCAGGCAGGCCTACTTTGTCTGTCCCAAGATCGAGGACGACGAAGGGCAGGCGACGGCGGCGACCGAACTCTACGAGAGATTGCAAAAGAGCTTGCCCACCGTGCGCTTTGCGCTCCTGCACGGCCGTATGAAGGAGAGAGAAAAGGCGGGTACCATGTCCGCGTTCAAGCGCAAAGAATACGATGCGCTCGTCTCTACGACGGTCATCGAAGTGGGCGTAGACGTGCCCGATGCGACCGTCATGGTCATCTACAATGCCGAGCGGTTCGGCCTCTCCCAGCTCCACCAGCTCCGCGGCCGCGTGGGGAGGGGGAGCGAAAAGAGCTATTGCTTCCTCCTCACGGGGTCGGACAGCGAGGTCGCGGCTGAGCGGCTGAATATTTTGAGGAGCACGTCCGATGGGTTCAAACTCGCCGAAAAGGACTTGGAGCTCCGCGGCAGCGGCGACTTTTTAGGCACCCGCCAGAGCGGGAAGTTCCTCTCCGAGATCAAAAACTTGCGCTATTCCTCCGACGTCATCTTCCTCGCGAAGAAGCTCGTGGACGAGGCGTTCGAACGCCGCCTCAACTTCGAGGAGATCCGCGCCGCGGCCATGAAGAAGTACGAGAGCCTCAAAGACGTCGTGCTGAATTGACGCGATCATCATTCCAAACAAAAAAAGAACGCCCGAAGGCGTTCTTTTCTCATCAAAATTTTTATGGGGTTTGGTCGTCGCAGAGCATCAGAATGCCCGCGATCATACTTACAAAGAGAAGGGTGCATACCTTAAAGCCCACGCCGACGGGGAGCCCCTTATCGATCTTGTTCTTAAAAGTCAACGTCATGGGGAGCGTCCACGCGAGAGGGATGAGGAAAAATCCCGAGAGAACCGTGTAGATGATCATAAAGACGTAGGCGACGGTCGCGAGGGTCGAGGGCGTTTTCGTTTGTTGCGTATCTTGGGGCGCAGGGGCTTGATGGGGCGTTTGGAAGGAGCCGCCCGCGTACTCCGCAAGCCGCGATCCGCAATGGGGGCAGAAGGCCGCCCCGTCGTCGATCAACTTTCCGCAATATCTGCAATACATCTGTTTTCTCCTCTGACAAATACAATCATATGATACACGCAAGCCGAAAAGAAGTCAACCCCTTCGCCGAAATTTTGCAGTTGGCAAAAATTTTACAGTTGCAGGCGGTTGACAAAGTCAAATTGCGATTATAAAATAAGAGAGACGAAACCCATGGGCCTGTTACGGATTCGATTGCAAGCGGATCTCGTCGGACGCACGTCGGAGGCTCGGCTCCGTAAAAACGGAAAAAATCTTAAATGCTGACGAAAAATCCAGCAGACGCGCAACCGCGCGGAGAGCTTCGGCTCGTCGCCTTGCGCTTGCGGCTTAAACTTTAAGCCCCGTCCTCCCGCGGAGGCCTACGGCCGCGGAGAGGGCGTTATCGAGTAGGGAACGTTGCAGGGCGGCGGACCTCCCCCGTCGTGCGATGAATTTCGGAGGTATGCCCGAATAGGAGTTTGTCCGCGGACTTGATTTGGGCGAGACCGACCACGGACTAAACGTGTAGTGTCCGCGTTTGAACCTTGTAAGACCGGAGTTCAACTCTCCGCAGGTCCACCA
>CANQOT010000035.1 GCA_947625555.1 uncultured Clostridia bacterium
CGATAACTCCGAGGATGAAGAAGGTGACTCGAACGATGAGACTCCGCCAGTAGTGTATGCCATCTCTCAAGCGTTGGGCGATGGTGTGTCTGTTGTCGAATCGGAAGGGGAACATTATCTCATCCCCGAAGGGCTTGAAATTGGCGAGACGGCAATTCGCTTTAAGATCCTGGTTCGTGACGACGGGGTCTATCTGTCGGACGATGAACTCGCCCTTCTTTCGCTCGACAAGCGCGTGTCGTTCGACGATGAGGGAATCGATGAACAAATCGGCTTTATTGTGGATCGCTATGGTATCGGCGTGGTCGGAGATGAGCTTCGAATCAAAGTCGAATCCCCGGAGAATACAGTCACATGCATGATGCAACTTTTTGCCGCAATGGAGCGAATCGTCACGATTGATGAAGATGACATCGCCGCTTGCATTGAATACGAAAAGGAGGATCGCAGAATTTGGGATGCCACGAAAGAGTTTTTGACTGCAAATCCCGATATGGATCGCGGCGAGCTGATCCTGCGCATGCGTGAGCGTTATCAAAGCGTGAAGGACGGCGAAAACATCGATGACATCATCATCTATGCGCGAGCCGTGAAGGAGTTTGCGAGGATGTCCGATGAAGACTATGAGGAAAGTCGTGATTTTCTCCTTGACATTGGGAAAAAGCAAGACGATGGGGAAGTCGACAGCGCAGAGAAGAAGGAGGATGTCTCTGCAATCGTGAACGAGGACAAAAAGCCAATCAGCAAGGAAATCCTCGCCCAAGAGGTGGAGGGGAATGCGGACATCATCACGGAGACGTTGGCGGGCTTCCATATCAATGCAGAAGTTGCCAAAGTCACCACAGGCGCAACGGTGATGCGGTTTGAGCTTGTTGTTCCGAGCAATGTCCCCATCTCCGCTGTCGCGAAGAGAGATGCGGAGCTTGCCATGCGCCTTGGACAAAGAGATGGGGTGAGAGTGTACGCCGACACATCGAGCGGACGAATCTGCGTTGAAGTGCCGCGTATCGTATCCGATCGTGAGAAAGTTCAAGCGGTGGAATTCATACGCAGCGAAAATGAAAGATGGGACAAGTCGGGTGCGCTCTTCTTCGGCATTGGGAAGAACGTTGATGGGGAGTTTGTTTATGGTGATATTGCACGGCTCAAACATATTTTGATTGGGGGATCGTGCTGTTCGGGAAAAACCACGCTTCTCCATACGATGATTTACAGCTTTATCACACGATATTCTCCCGATGAGGTTCGGCTCATCTTATGCGACGCAAAAAAAACGGAGTTTGCGCACTACAGGGGGATGCCGCATCTTCTCACGGGTCAAATCGTCACAGAGGCGGAGCAAATGGTTCGGACGCTTCGTTGGGCAAATAAAGAAATGGAGCGCAGGTATCAACTCTTTGAAAGAAAGACTGCGGAAGGGGACACGGTACGAAACCTTGACGAATACAATGCGGTGCGCGAAGGGGATGAGACGAAACTTCCGCGCATTGTCATCATCGTGGATGAATATGCGGATTTTATCTCGGTAGCCAAGCGGGACATTGAGGAAACCGTGCAACGCTTGGCACAAAAAGCACGTGCGGCAGGAATCCACCTTGTTCTCGCTACCCAGCGACCGACTGCAGACGTCGTTACAGGTGTATTAAGGGCAAACCTGCCCACTCGAATTGCGTTCCGCGTGATCCAAGAAATTGATTCGCGTGCTATTCTCGATGAGAGCGGTGCGGAAAAGCTGTTGGGACTTGGCGATCTGCTCATGCGAAGCGAATCCGATTTTCGGTGTGAACGCATCCAGGGTGCATATATCCCACATGAGACATTGATTGCGGCTGTTGCGGCAACCAAGAAGATGTATGAGGCAAAGTTCGATGAAGAGGCCAAGAAATATATCAAGCGTACCGCCAAGAAGACCGCCTCGAACGCTTCAAACAAAGACTTGGAAGAGTACCCGGTTGACCCGTTCTATATTAAGGCTTTGGCAATCGTGATCCAAGCAGGCGAGGCCTCTATTTCCCTTGTGCAACGGAAATGCTGTATTGGATACAACCATGCGGGGAAAATCATCGAATGGATGGAAAGCATGGGATACGTCTCTCCGTTTGATAGATCGAAGGGCCGCCAAATACTCATAACGAAAAAACAGTTCATCAAAAAATATGGACCGCTTGATTGATCAGGAGGCACTCTATGGAAACCATTATCGACGTTTTGCTCGATGCAGACAACCGTGATCCGATCCGTCTTGGGGATGAATATGGTCACGATATCCTTTTCGAGCAGGTGGCGGTCATTCCATACAATGGGAAACTGTACTGCGTCTTGAAACCCATTACCCCGATGGAGGGGGTTGCCGATGACGAAGCAATGGTTTTTTATGTGGAAGAACCGCCCCAAGGGCCGCCATATCTCAGAATCGAAACAAATGAACTTGCGGCACTCGATGTATTCGAGGAATATTACAATTTGCTGGAAAGGCGGAAAAAGAAATAGATACGCCTTGCAAGTTTAATCAAAAGCATGCTATAATAGCGAGGAGGACATTGAGATGAAAAAGAAATACAAAAAAGGAATCGAGGCGTCTGCGGGATTGATGCGGGAAGACGAAGAGCAGTTCGCAACCGCCTACCATAAACAATTCGAGGACTTTTTCGCTTTCATCGAGCAGAACAATGTTCGCGTGAAGGATGCCGTTGAAATGCACCTTGCGGATTTGCCGTTTGAACAGATACGGAGCGGGGGAAAGACGGTGGAGATACGGCTGTATGATGAAAAGCGCCGTGAGATCCACGAGGGCGACATCATTATGTTTTACCGCAAGGATCGGTCGGAATGGATCCGTGCGCGGGTGAAGACCCTTCATCGTGCGCCGACATTCGCGGAGCTGTTTGAGATGCCCAATATGCTTGCGAAGGCGGGGTTTGCGGGCATGCTCCCCGCAGATGCGGTCAATTGCATGTATCAATATTACTCAGCAGAACAAGAGCGTCGATACGGCGTACTTGGAATTGAGCTGTGCGATTTGAAGCAATGAGGCACAAGAGAAACCGCTAATGAACGGGGGATATAACATGACAGAAAGAGAAATCACAGATAAATTACGCACATGCATCGAAAATGCATTCGAATGTTATTTGGGTGAAGTCGGTGAAGACGAGGGCGAAGATGGGGAAATGTTCTTTTTGGATGGATATTTTCATATCGTCCTACGCGATGGAAGATTGTGCAGAACAACCTATACCGCAGAGGATTTTATGGCAATTCGCTTTCGGCGGGAAGAGGAAGTTCTTGAACCGTATGTCGTGATTTACATGAAAAACGGGGACAGATTGTATTTCAACAATGCAGAGTGGGCGGATTATTATAAAACCACCTGGGATCTCAACCGCATTGGACAGAAAAAACTCAACGATAATGACCTCATCGATTTTTTCGAAAGGCAGAGAAATGCCCCAAAGCAAGTGCGAACCCTCACCATCCCCCAAGGCATAGATGTGGTTGAATACGAGGAAGCCCATGCGGAGCGAGTTAAGGATCTGCTCGTTGAACTTCAAACACATCTTGCGTCCTTGGACGATAGGGGTGTCATCGTCCTGAAAGAAAACTATCGCGAGGACTACTTCGCTTATCTCATGGGCGAGATCGAGAAACACGAAGGAAAGATGCTTTTGGCGCAAGGCACAGAGAGCGTGATAGGTCTTGTCGTTTGCAAGATTTTTCAAGGAGGTGGAGAACAGGATATCACCACATCCTGTCCGAAGATCGGCTTCATCAGCGATTTGGTCGTGACCGAAAAAGAGCGCGGGAAGGGGATAGGAGGCGCACTTCTCGCCGCCGCTGAAAAATATTTTGCGGAGTGTGAATGTGCCTATACGCAGCTCGAAGTGTTCGCACCCAACACGGGCGCAAGGCGGCTCTATGAAAAATACGGATTTGAAACGAACTGTCTCTATCTATCCAAAAGGACGGAAACGGTATGATTTATATCACAGGCGATACACACGGCCAAAATGATTTTGTGAAGCTACTGTATTTCGCAGATGCGCACCCAGAGCTTACGAAGAAGGACTATGTCATCATCGCGGGGGATTTCGGCGGCGTATGGAGTGAGCGAGGGTTGGAGACGACACTCTCCATGTATGCCCATTTGCCGTTTACCACGCTGTTCGTGGACGGCAATCATGAGAACTTTGACATGCTCAATGCCTATCCTGTGGAAATCTGGAACGGAGGGAAGGTGCATAAAATCAGCCCGGACATCATTCACTTGATGCGTGGGCAGGTATTTGAAATCGGGGGGAAGACCTTTTTCACGTTCGGCGGTGCGACCAGCATCGACAAATATTTGCGCATAGAGGGGATAAGCTGGTGGGCTCAAGAATTGCCCACCTATGAAGAACTCGACGAGGGCATTGCCAATCTTAAGCGGTACAACAATGCGGTGGATTATATCGTCACACATTCCTGCGATGAAAAGGCACTCTGGTATCCTCCGCTCCGCGAGCGGGGTGTCAAAATGGAAACATTCCCCGAAAATCGGATGTTGTCGCTGTTTGAGGACACGGTCCGCTATGGGCATTGGTATTTTGGACACTATCACATGGACGGGGACTTAACGGAAGATAAGACTGTGCTATATCAAAAAATAATTAAATTGGGTTGAATTATGAATCTTTGAGGAGATATTGACAATACCGCAAAAGAATGCTATAATTGAATAAAGGAGAATGTCTCATGGAAATTATCAAAGATGCGCTTCAGGTGGAAAGACTAGTGAACTGTGATTACGACTACTGTTCAAACGACTACTGTTCGTCCGACAATTGTTCGAGGGATTCATATACGTGTGGATATGATCGTCCGTGTGATTCATGCTCTTATGATGGTTGTAGCAGAGATAATTACTGATAAGCAATAGTATTTACTTTTGGGAAAACAATGTATAAGGTTTCAAAATATAACATAAAGCTGCCGATAGGAGACGTAGGGTTTTCTTATATCTACAATTCAAAAAGTGGTGCAATTGTAAAGCTTGAAAACAAGATATA
The DNA here is from genome assembly GCA_947625555.1 of uncultured Clostridia bacterium. Lineage (GTDB taxonomy): Bacteria > Bacillota > Clostridia > Christensenellales > Borkfalkiaceae > Gallimonas. The sequence continues at coordinate 5,046 of CANQOT010000035.1, forward strand.
TGAATCAATAGCGCGAAGAGATTTTTCAAGCGAAGAGGTTGAGCCGCTCGTAGCTGATCTTTTACGGCAGGGGATTATTGTACACGACAGCAAAAATGAAGTGAATGAGCTTTTGATCTCGCACAGAATTGCCGCATTTCAGATCAACTTCAATGTTTTAACTATTATTATTGCTCCTACAATGGCATGCAACTATAGATGCGTTTATTGTTTCGAAGAAGGCAATAACACGGATAATTCATGCATGTCTCTTGAAACGTGCAATCAAGTAGAACGATTCATATCGAGTCTGATTGAGAGTAATCAGCTAATAAAAAAATTAAAAATAATATGGTTTGGAGGTGAACCTTTACTTGCATTCGATACCGTAATGAGACCGCTTACTTCCAAACTGCAAACGCTGTGCGGCGCAAAAAACATCTATTATGATTCGGAAATAGTCACTAACGGATATTTATTGGATTGTCGGAGGATCGAAGAGCTTTTGGGACCACTAAATGTTCGTGGTTTTCAAATTACATTTGATGGTCGAGAAGAAAATTATTGTAAATTTAAAAAACCGCCCTTGGGGGCTTACGAACGAGTAAAAGGCAATGTCTTTGCATTGTTACAATATATAAGCGAACATGGAATAAAAGCCCGTGTCGATTTACGTATTAATGTTACAAAAGACAACATGGGTGATGCCAAATTATTGGTTGAGGAAATTAAAAAAGATAAGAGATATGTGGGTGGCATACACTTCTATTTGGGAAGGGTAAGAGGGAAGCAATGTAATTGCGATATATTTGAATTGCATGAGTTCGAACATTTTGAAAAGGAGTTTGCTGATTTTATCCAAAAACCGCCACATGCATGGTCACCCAAGAAAGTATGGTGCAATCAATATACATTGAATAGTTTTTGCATTGGTCCCCATGGTGAGCTATACAAATGCGAGCATGACTTTGGAAATAAGAATAGAGAAATCGGCAGTGTTCTCAGAGGTATTGATTTTAATGATTTTTTTGTAAAATATATCACAATGCCAATTGCCGACAAATGCTGTGAATGCATTTTGCTCCCGCTTTGTATGGGCGGGTGTCCGAATGTTCGGGTGGCAGATTCATACAGCTGTGAATTTTCTCTTGACAAGGTGATTGCGGATGCATGCGATTATGTGCGTAGCGCATATTCGATTAGCAAATAAACATGAAAGGAGGTTTAGGATGGAAATCATAAGGGATGCAACGATGGTCACTTGTGAAGATCACGGCGTTTGCGGTTGCTACAATGATGTTTGTGGTTTCGATACCCCTGGCGGCGGCTGCAACTGTGATTTCGACTCCCCGCCTGGTAACAACTGGGGCTGCTAAATCAAGCAACATAGTCATAACTTAGGCGAATTATTTGAGAAATCTGGCATTTTATTGCCAGATTTCTTTGTGTCGCATTAAAATTAAGGATGCGATAATGGGTTAGAGAGGCAAAGGAATGGCGATTGGCCTTTCGCAGAACAGGGTTAATATAATAAAAAAGAAGAATTTTCGAGTTTTCTTTTGGTTTGCAGACCGTTTTCGGTAGACTTGACCAACCGCTTACGGTATACTTCACGATAAAGTTAAGGAGGAAAGATTATGAGAATTCAGTCAACAAGGCTTCCGATGAGAGATGATTGCACCGTGGATGAGTTCTACAAAGTGATCGTTCAATGGCTGAAGGGTTGCCCACAGACCAATGAAATCGGCATAGACTTTGAGCGGAGCGAGAAGAAATGCCCACTTCATGTGGCAGACCTATACTGCACGGTCGATACGATGGAATCCAAGCGCGGAGAGATAGAATACGACCTATTCAAACTGCGTCA
>CANQOT010000036.1 GCA_947625555.1 uncultured Clostridia bacterium
GTGGATTCGAACCACCGAAGTCGGAGACGTCAGATTTACAGTCTGATCCATTTGGCCGCTCTGGAATCTTCCCATTTATATGAAATTTTGTGCGCTTTCGGTGGAGCTGGTGACGGGAATTGAACCTGCAACCTGCTGATTACAAATCAGCTGCTCTGCCGATTGAGCTACACCAGCAAAGGTATTCCCCTCAAAAATCGTCCTCTTTTCAAGGGGCCCCCTTTGGTTTGGGGAAGGCTACTGCGGACGCATCCGAAATGTGCCGCAGAAGGGTGGTGGCTTGGGGTGGAATCGAACCGCCGACATAAGGATTTTCAGTCCTCCGCTCTACCAACTGAGCTACCAAGCCGTATGCCCTTTAAGGCAGGAGCCTCATTCCTCGGAATGAGGCTCCCCTTTTCTGGCGACCCAAAACGGGCTCGAACCGTCGACCTCCAACGTGACAGGCTGGCGCTCTAACCAACTGAGCTATTGGGCCATTTTGCGTTCCGGAAATGCTTTTTGGCGAGGGCGGGAAATGCCGCCCTGCGCCGCTCTGGTGGGCCTTCACGGATTCGAACCGCGGACCGATCGGTTATGAGCCGACTGCTCTAACCACTGCGCTAAAGGCCCGCGATCTTGTGCGGCTCAACCGCAACGCTTATTTATCTTATTATAATCGGCGGTAAATGTCAAGTATTTTTTCTCGCTTTTTCATAAATTTTTTTCGCGCTTATTCCCTTTAATCCTACACAGTCCGCGAAAACCCGCTTTTCGCGCCGTGCTACAATTTACGAAGAATGCGATCCAAAGGAGGAAACAGGGATGAAGCTGCAATCGAGCCGCAGGGGCGACAATCTCTATATCTATCTCTCGGGCGAACTCGACGAACATTCCGTGACATCGCTCCGCGAAGCCGCCGATCAACTCATCGACGAGAACGCGGGGCTCTCGCGCGCCGTATTCAACCTCGCGGGGCTGCGCTTTATGGATTCGACGGGCATCGGCTTTCTCATCGGCAGGTACAAGCGTCTCAAAAAATACGGGATGGGCATGTATCTCGAAAGTCCCGAGGCAAACACGGACAAGATCTTAACGATCAGCGGCCTCTATTCGCTGATGCCCAAAATTTAGGAGGACGATCATGAACGAGATGATCCTGAAATTCCCCGCGAAGTCGGAGAACGAAATCTTTGCGCGCAACGCTGTCGCTGCATTTGCGCTTCCCCTGAACCCCTCTCTTTCGGAGCTCTCCGACGTGAAAACCGCCGTCTCGGAGGCCGTGACGAACTGCATCGTGCACGGCTACCGCGGGGAGGAAGGCTGGATCACGGTGCGCTGCCGCACGGATGGCGGCAGGCTGGATGTGGAAGTGGTAGACGAAGGACGGGGCATCCATGACCTCGAACGGGCCCTCCAACCCTTCTTCACGACCCTCCCGGGTGAGGAGCGTTCGGGCATGGGGTTCACCATTATGCAGACGTTCATGACGGACTTTTCCGTGGAATCCGAAGAGGGCGCGGGCACCAAGGTGCGCATGAGCAAAGACTTCGGGCAGAAGGCGGAAAGGGATGCTGGGTGAAGCGGAAACGCTCGCGCTGCTTCGGCGTGCCAAGGCGGGCGACGGCGAGGCAAAGGAGCTTCTCATCACCCATAACACCTCCCTTTTGAAGAGCATCATAAGGCGGTATTTGGGGAAGGGGGTGGAATATGACGACCTCTTCCAGCTCGCCTCGCTCGGCTTTTTGAAGGCGATCGCGGGGTTCGACGAGAGCTTCGGCGTGCGGTTCTCCACCTATGCCGTCCCCATGATCGCGGGAGAGATCAAGCGGTTTTTGCGCGACGACGGGAGCGTGAAGGTCTCGCGCGCCATGAAAAAGACGGCGCGGGACCTCAACCGTTATATCGAAAACTACGCCATCGCGCACGGCCGCCAGCCCACCGTCAAGGAACTCGCCGAGGCCTTCTCCATGGAAGAGGGCGACGTCGTGCTCACGCTGGGTTCCACGCGCATGCCCGTCTCCATCTACGAACAGACCGATTATAAGGACGATAAGGCGACGACGCTTGCCGAAAAACTCCCCGCCAAAGACGGACAGGAAGAGATGATCGACAGCATGGTACTGAAAGCGGCCATTCAAAAACTGCCCGAACGGGAAAAAAAGATCGTCTTTTTGCGCTATTTCCGCGACATGACGCAGAGCGAAGTCGCAAAGGCAATCGGCGTTTCGCAGGTGCAGATCTCACGCATCGAGAGCAAGATCATGGAGCAGTTCAGAAGAGATTTGAGCGGCTGACCTCGGACATGGATATGGGCAACGCCGTCATTTTGAATGAAGCGCGGCCTTCGCATACTGGCCCCCTTCACAAAATTTCCTTCGGCTTCGATATAATTTTTTTGTCCCGTGATGAGCTATTGCTTTTTTGTCCCCTCCGTGCTATAATAGAGAAAAAGGAGACAGTATGCAGACTTTGAATTTGGAAGAAAGATGGGATAAGACCTTCCCGCAGAGCGATAAGGTGGAACATTCGAAGGTCACCTTCCACAATCGCTACGGGATAGAACTCGCCGCAGATATGTACGTTCCGAAAAATGCCGCGGGAAAGCTCCCCGCCATTGCGGTATGCGGCCCCTTCGGCGCCGTGAAAGAGCAGGCCTCGGGGCTCTATGCGCAGACCCTTGCGGAGCGCGGCTTCCTGACAGTCGCCTTCGACCCTTCGTTTACGGGCGAAAGCGGCGGCTTGCCCCGCTACGTTGCCTCCCCCGATATCAATACCGAGGACTTCTCTGCGGCGGTCGATCTCCTCTCCTGCGACGGGCGGGCGGACCCCGAAAAGATCGGCATCCTCGGCATCTGCGGTTGGGGCGGAATGGCGATAAACGCCGCGGCGATGGATACGCGCATTAAGGCGACCGTCACCTCCACGATGTACGATATGACGCGCGTCAACGCAAACGGCTACTTCGACAGCGAGGATTCCGAGGAAGCGCGCCATGCCAAAAAACAGGCTTTGAACGCCCAAAGGACGCTCGATTATCAAAACGGAATCTACCTGCGTGCGGGCGGCGTCGTCGACCCCCTGCCCGCAGACGCTCCCTTCTTCGTGAAGGACTATTATGACTACTACAAGACAAAACGGGGGTACCATGTCCGCAGTCTGAACTCCAATTTGGGGTGGAATACGACTTCTTCCCTCTCCTTTATGAACATGCCCATCCTCGCCTATGCGGGCGAGATCGAGAGCGCCGTGCTCCTTATACACGGTGAAAAGGCGCACTCCCGCTATTTCTCCGAGGACGCCTTCAAAAAGCTCAAAGGCGATAATAAGGAGCTGCTCATCATCCCCGGCGCGGTGCATACCGACCTCTACGACGGCGGCGGGAAGAACGCCATCCCCTTCGACAAGATCGAGGAATTTTTCAAGAACTACTTAAAGTGAGCGCTTTGTTTGCAAACAGCCGTCCCGCAGGACGGCTGTTTTTATAAAATTTCGATGGAGAATATCTCCTCGATGGGGATCTCATTTTCGGGCAGGATCAACTTTTGGCGGTAGGCGTCGAGGCGTTTCAACTCCCCCTCCGCCGTCACATACTCGCCGCCCGCCTTGCGCGCGTCGGGCAAAAAATAAGTCACGCGCACCTGCGGGTGTTCATGCTCCTCCTCTTTGAGCAGGAGGAGCTTTTCGTTGATCGCCGCCTTGTTCTCTTCATCCAAAATAATGCGCTCGCGCGTGAAGCGCGCCGTCTCGCAGAGCCCCTCGTCGTACCCTTTGAGGGCCGCAAAGGGCGAGAACTGCGCCGCGCGGTCGTAGGATGACATGCGCGGGTGCTTTTTGGATGTCGGATGCGGCATCTTGATGATATCGCTGTAATCGTCCCTTTCCTTCATGATACCCTCACTTATTATGGCCGCCGATCTGTCCGTTGCGCTCGATCGTCGTGGCGCCCTCTTCCAAATCCATCCCCTTGACGAGGGCATTCTTGCCGAATTTTTTGTGAATGGAGATGACGGCCTCCTGCACGCTGTGCTCGCGCGCTTCCCGCTCTTCCGCCTCTGCCTTCTCCCGCTCGAGCGCACCGTAGTCCGTGAAGAGATCGAGCTGTTTTGGAGGCTCACTCTCGGACATGGTACCCTCGTTTTTGATGTGATTGGCGACGACGTACATTCTCCGCACGAGGAGATCCTTGTCGACGATACGGTCGTAGAGCTCCATGACGGCCTGTGTGATCTTTCGTGTAGACGAGGTGTAGCCGCCGAGGTTTTGAGACCCGTGGGCGGGTTTCGGAACGGCGCGCCCGTAGTGATCGGCGACGATCTCGCCATGGTAGCTGTTCCTGATGGACGGGATCTTAACGTTGTCGATATCGTAGCCCACCGTGAGCACCATCTGATCGGTTTTAAGCCCCTTTTCCACCAGATCGAGCACCAGGAGATCGGTCATCTCGCGTACAACGAGCTTGCCCATTTCGAAGGTATAGGCGCTTTTCAATACCTGTCCCGAGCTCAAACTGTTCTCCCGCGGCCGGTAAGCCTTGATCTCGGCGATGGTGCACGGCTCCCACCCCCACGCATGGTCGATGAGGAGCTCTGCGTTCACCCCGAAGAGGCGGTACAGAAGGTCCTCGTTATACAGGGAACAGCGGGCGACGTCCCCCATCGTGTGGAGATCGTTTGCTTCGAGCTTCTCGCAATATCCCCTTCCGACCCGCCAAAAATCGGTGAGAGGACGGTGCGACCAGAGCTTTTCGCGATAGCTCGCCTCATTGAGTTCGGCAATGCGCACGCCGTCTTTGTCCGCGGGGATACGCTTTGCCACGATGTCCATCGCAACTTTCGCGAGGTAGAGATTGGTCCCGATACCCGCCGTCGCCGTGATACCCGTCTGCGCGAGAACATCGCGAATGATCTTCATGGCGAGCTCGTGCGGGGTGAGCCCGTACGCCGCAAGATAGTCGGTGACGTCCATGAAAACTTCATCGATGGAATAGGCGTGGATATCCTCTGCCGCTACGTATTTCAGATAGATGGAATAGATCTTTTGGCTGTACGCCATGTAGAGGCCCATGCGGGGACGGGCGATCACATAATCGAGGGCGAGGGAACGATCGGCAGCGAGCTCCTCTTCGTCGTGAGACTTCCCCGTGAACTTGTGCCCGGGAGCACGTTTCAGACGCGCCTTGTTGATTGCGTCCACGATCTCCACCGCCTCGAACAGACGCGCCCGCCCCGGTACGCCGTAGCTCTTCAAGGCGGGCGAAACGGCAAGACAGATCGTTTTCTCCGTGCGGGAGGAATCGGCCACGACAAGGTGCGTCGTGAGGGCGTCGAGTCCCCTCTCGGCACATTCGACCGAGGCATAGAACGATTTCAGATCGATCGCAAGATAGCACTTTTCCATTCCTCGGCCTCCTTTCGATTCTATTATACGCCTTTTTGCGCCAAAGTCAAAGGCAGGCCGTAAAAAATGCGGCGCCCTCTTCGAAATATCCCCCATAGAAACCGAGACCCTGCGTACAGACAGCAAAATTCATTATTTCGATAAAAATCGAAATAATGAATTTTTGCCGTTTTTTATTGATTTTTTTGAAAAAACAAGGGATTTACTTCCAAACAAAACAACCAGGCTCTCAAACCGGCGAGGCGGGGCAAAAGGTAATGTGCGCGTTTTACCTGCTTACAAAACAACAAGGCTCTCAAACAGGCGTGGCTTGACGTGACCGAGACAAAAGGTTTTACCTACTTACAAAACAACAAGGCTCTCAAACTCACGTATTCGTCCCACTCGCAGACGGTGCGTTTTACCTACTTACAAAACAACAAGGCTCTCAAACTCACGTATTCGTCCCACTCGCAGACGGTGCGTTTTACCTAC
>CANQOT010000037.1 GCA_947625555.1 uncultured Clostridia bacterium
GGCTCTCAAACTCACGTATTCGTCCCACTCGCAGACGGTGCGTTTTACCTACTTACAAAACAACAAGGCTCTCAAACGAAATCAAGTCTACCGCTTCTGCATTTAACGTTTCATCCACTTACATAACAACAAGACTCTCAAACAAGCCCGCCCGCAAATAATTATTTTAGAGGGTTTTACCTACTTACAAAACGACAAGGCTCTCAAAACTCAAATCGGGGCATGAGGTGCGCATTGGCGGAGCGGCCGTTTTGTAAGTAGATTTATTATACAACAATTCTCCGAAATTTTCAAGAATTTGCTCCGTATAATTTCTGCGACGATTCGGAAACCCACGCTCAGACCTTACGCTCGCGGACGTCCAGCCCGCAGGCGGATTGATGCACGACGCGAAAATCAACTTCGGTGATGTTTTGGTTGATGCGTAAGTTCCCGCAACTCTTTTTCGCCCCGACAAGAGAGAGGTCGGAACTTTCCGCATTACATTTCAAAAACTTCGCAATTTGCATGAGAACTTTTGCCTGATCGAGGACGGTGAGTGTAAGAAATTTCTCCCGCAACCCTTTGACTTTGTCGCCAAAAAACACTGCACCCGAGATCCCGCCGTAGACGGGTTTTTCGAGCTGGCGGAGCATGGCGTCGTAGAGCGCCTCGTTCTGCGCGCGGTCGATGGTCTGCTTTACTTCGCCGAAACGGTTGGTGTGCATGATGAACATCTCCTGCATTCGTTCTTCTGCGCGGTATTTGCCCATACGATCATCTTCAAGTAATTTGCCGAGCGCCTTGACATAGGCGTCCGTCTTTTGGTCGGTGAACCATTCCACGGCGTTATGCAAAACAATCCTCGACCCCGTGATGCCCGCAAGATAAGCAGGTGTCCCGTTGATCTTGACGAGGGACTTCATGCGCAAGCGGGGGATGAGAAGCCGGGGCTCGACAAGTCCGCATGTCTCACGAAGATAAGAAAGGACTGCCGCCCTGTCGCCCTTCGTTTTATAGTCGATGAGGACGGGGATCGCCTCGATCGTCTTGACCGCATTCCCCTTCTTGTCCTTGGAGAGAACGACGGCAAAATACGCCGTGTTGAGCTTTTTATATCCGCCGTATTTTTGGGGGTCGGAGAGCGGGCCCTTCCCCTTCCGCGGCGCACCGATGCCGCTGTCGCCTTTGGAATACACCGTTTGGTCGTAAAATTCCCCACCGTTCACAAAAGTGTACCGCGTGATAGCCATGCTCGTTTTGCCCATCGTTTTGCGGACGAGCGCAAGAGAGGTCATCTTGTCCCACGCGCCCGCGACGTCGTAGGTAAAGAGCGTATCGAGCTTGATCTCCCGTTGCGAGCCATCCGAACCCCTGCGGTAGAACATATCTCTAAGGCTCGAAAAACGGGTATCATAGACGTTGCCGACGACGATATTGAGGTACGCATCGCGGGCATGGTGCAGATCGTTTGTGTCGCGGCACTTCACGAAATCGAACTTCTGAAGGAAATCGGAGACGCGCCCCGCCTTGCTGAAAACGATCTTCGTGCCATCTTTTTCGAACTTGCGGGAAAGGAGTTCGGCGACCGCCTTTGCCATCTGATTGGTATAGACAAGTTGGCGGTTGACAAAATCCTCGAAGTCTTTTTCCGTCAAAGGCTCCGTGCGCGTGAGGCTCGCCCATTTCTTATCGCCAATGAGTTTCTTTTCGTGCAGGACCTTCCAAAAAGGCTTTTGATCGGTAAAGCCCATAGGAAGCGGATAGACGTCCGACTTCTCCTTATTCTTGGTGCGAAGGACGAGCACCTTGTTCTCGAGACTGTCGTCTTTGACGAGCGACCGGGGAAGGATGTGGTCGACGTCATAGAGATCGGTATTGAGCCGTGCGAGGTCGATCTTCTGCCCAGTGTACATACATCTGCCCAGCTGACGGAAATAGAGGTAGAGGCGCTCTTGCCTCAGATCGCTATCCGACTTTTTGCCGAGTTCCTCTTTGAGCTTTTGGATATCCTTGACGGTCCCAAGGAGAGCAAGAAGCTGTTCCCTGCGCGAAACGGTGCGTACATTCTTTTTCTTGGGATCGTTTTCCCGCGTCACCTCAACGAAGATCTTATCGGGTGTGCGGCCGAGTGCGGCGACGTATTCATCCACCATTTCAAGGGCTTGCCAGATGCCACGGCGGACCTGCGGAGCGACGTAGAGCGCCTCGACGTCGTGATAGTCGACCTTATTTTCCCCCGAACCGTTCTCCGCGCGGATGGCTTCGCGGAAGGAATACTTCTCCCCGAAGAGAAGTTCATTGAGATTAAAGTTGGTGCGATAGAGTTCGCCGAGGATGGTATAGGGCTGTTGCGTTGCGGGATCCTCCCCGCCGCTTATCCCGCAGAGGAATCTCTTCGAAAGGCGGCCGAAATCCTTGAAAAGCGTGAGCCCCTTGATCCACTTGATGTTCTCTTTGACGGCGGGGATATCGGCGTACTTTTTGAGCAGATAGCTTTCCACCATGCCCTTATCGGTACACAGGGTGTGCCAAAGGATGATATCTTCGCAGATCTCGGGACGTTCATCGACGAGGGCGCCGAGTTTTTCTTTCAGGCGGATATACGAACGCATGCCCGCCTTGAAGTCCCCGTCCTTACCCGTGAGAATGACCTGCCCGTCGCCCGAAACATAGCCATGCGTTTTTAGGTAGGTGACGATCTTCCTGTCCGTGACGCGGGGATCGGTAAGGAAGAGGCTGTGAAAGAGTTCCTGTTTGAGCGCGACGGAAATAGGCTCACCGTTGATGCGCAGCTTGTTGAGCTGGTTGAGAACGTCAAAAGCCTGATAATATATCGAATATTTCGGCAAAACATCTTCATGGGAAAGATAGCTGCACGTTCCCGTCATGCGGCGGATAAAGCCCTCGTTGCTTTTCTCGAGATCGACCTTTTCCTCGAAATTCCAAGGCAGGATGCGCCCCTCCTCTTTTCGGATGATCCAGCTGTTCTGCCCATGCCGATTTAAGGGGCCGACAAAATACGGAATGCGGAAGAGGAACACGGAGCGGATCTTTTGGGCGGGTGTGAGGCCGTCGCAGTCCTTTTCGCCGAATGCCGGAAAGTCGCGGCAAAGATTGGTGAGGATCAAGTCGAGTTCGCTCAAATTGATCTGGTGCGGGACGACGCCGCAATCCGCATTGAGGATCTTGGGCAGGAAAGTTCCATCCTTCAATTCGGCTACCACTTCCTCCCAAAGCGCGCGGCCCTCCTCCGATGCGGGCGCTTCGGAAAGTTCCTTTTGCAACCACTTGGAAAAATCATCGTACGTCTTGCATTTTTTGACGTTGATCTTCTTTTTGTTCGGTTTGGTATAACCGATATAATTGACGTAGTTGTTCACTTCTTGCGTGCTCTTGAATACTTTCACATAGAGTTCATGGGGATAGTATCCGGCAAGAAGTGTTTTGAGACGGTGAAGGTCGGACCTATGCTTGTCGTAGATATCTATCATGGATTGGGAAAATGTCTCCCGTCCATTCAGGATCTTTTGGAAGCGCACGAAACGGAAGATCTTCCGCATGCTCTCGAAGAGCGGGAAGGCGTCGCCGAGCGTCTCTGCCATGGCTTCGAATTCTTCATCGGGGATATCGAGCGAAAAACTCTTCTCCTCGCAGTCCTCGACAAGGACAGAGGGCTTGCCCTTTCCGCCGAGAAGAAATACCGCGATCTCCTTCATGACGGGCGCCGCCCCGAGGAGAGCCTGCATCTCACGCTTTTTATCGTTCATGCGGGCATTCCCGAGCGCGATCTCCATAAATTTATCCGCAAGGGCGGGATCAAGGCGCACAGACTCCTCGAAGAATTCTTCGGAGACAGCGTTGAATTCCCCAAAGAGGACGGAGAGATCGCGGGCACCGCTCAGGGCTTCCCCCTCAAAGAGGAAGTGCCCGCGGTATTTGATTATGTGATGCAGGGCGAGATAGTAGAGACGGATATCTTTGGCGCCCTTTTCAAGGAGCGATTGACGCAGATGAAAGATGGTGGGATATTCTGCGTAAAATTGCTTATCGGTATAGTTTGCGTCCGCAAAGAGTGTTAGACGGGGCAGCCCCTCCGCCTTATCTTCCTCATAGAATGCGCTGTTTTTCAGACGGAGAAAGAAGGTCTCATCGCCGACGAAGGGAGCAAATATCTCCTGCAAGAGCAAGATCCGCTCCTTCCTGCGTGCGATCCTTCTACGCGCGGTACGAAAGGTCCTGCGTTGTTTTGCGTCGTTCGCCTCGTCGAAAAGGCGAACCGCCCAAAGGTCCTTCCCCTTTGCTCGCAATAGCTGATACTGCTCGTCGCTGCAAGCGATACCGACGGAATCAGTACCGATATCCAGTCCAAGATAAAATTTTTTCATAAAGTTCCTCCGAGGTACTTGACTTTGATTTTTTCGTGTGGTAGAATGAAAATACAAAACAACAAGACAGAGTTCAAATAAAAATCTATTCTAACCGTATGTCGCATTGGCGAATCCCTTCCCGTATCGGGAAGGATTTTTTTATTTTATCATAACGCCCCCTACTTGTCAATCAATAAACCAATTTTACATCTATAAGATAAAAGAACAAATATGACAGAATATGTCATGATTGAAAAATTTTATAAATTATTTTTCGAGAACTTTACTTAAAAAATATTATTTAGATTTTTATCGAAATAATGAATTTTTGCCGTTTTTTATTGATTTTTCTTGAAAAAACAAGGGATTTTTGAAAATCAATCATTTTGGCGCAGAGAAGAGGATTACTTCGCGTTATGACTTTATCTTTTTACAATTACTGAAACGGAACGCTCGTGCCGCCCTTCGATAATCAATAGAAACCGCGGACGGGGCGAACCTCACGGACTTTCTTTCTCTCTTCTCTGCGCCATGAAAAAAGACGCCCATTCGGGCGTCCTTCATGGCGCAGAGAAGAGGATTCGCGCCTTTGGCGGCGCGCCCCGGTGAACAGCACACCGTGCTGTTCAGTTTGCGGCGTGCTTATCTGGTTCCCCACAATTCGTCCGCAAACCGCTCGCTCCCGCTCGCGCCTCCACCCTCGAATCCTCTTCTGATTTCGTTCACCACAAAATAAGCGGGACGGATTTTTCCGTCCCGCTTATTTTGGCGCAGAGAAGAGGATTCGAACCTCCGGATGATTCACCACCATCACGCGATTTCCAATCGCGCTCCTTAAGCCTCTCAGACATCTCTGCAAGCATTTCTATTTTACATGAAAAACGCTCAAATTGCAACCGTTTTCCGAACAATTTCTTTTTTTTCGGGAAAAAAGTTTTTGATCGATGCGCAATGCTTGATTGTGTCTGCATAGGTCAGCGATGTTGAGATGAAAACAAACAATATTGAACCCGCCCGCGCGGCAAGGCCAACCCCTACCACCGCCTGCCGGCAGAGCCACACCTTAAAAGGGGGCGGCCAAGATTCACTCGCTTCGCTCGGAATGAGGATTCGGACTGCGTACTTCGGGATCCTTCGGTCGCTTCGCTTCCTCAGGATGACGCATTGAATGGCGCGCGGTACCCTTCGACAGGCTCAAGATGATGCGTTGAATGGCGCGCGGGATCCTTCGACAGGCTCAGGATGATGCGTTGAATGGCGCGGGATCCTTCGACAGGCTCAGGATGATGCGTTGAATGGCGCGGGATCCTTCGACAGGCTCAGGATGATGCGTT
>CANQOT010000038.1 GCA_947625555.1 uncultured Clostridia bacterium
TCCACCAAAGGCACAATATCCGAACTTTTCGTAACGAAAAACTTCGTCGCGCTGATTGTGAGGATAGGTGCTTCACCAAAAGGAAAGGACAGCGAATAATCGCTGTCCCTTTCTTTATGCCGCGTAGCCGCTATATTTGAGTAGTTGCGCTTTTTCGTTCTTGCCGAGCGGGAGCCGGTTGATGTAGGCGTTCACTTGCGCCTCCCCCTTCGAGTTGGTATATCCGAGGTAGCCCATGATCATGTACTTCTGCGCCGCCGTCAATCGGAGGGAGTTGATGTATGCTTGGATCTTCGTCTTACGGCTTCCGCTGATTGCGTTCCCCCTCTTGTCGGTATCGGCGACAATAGACCGCGCCATTGCGATAATGATTGCGAGCTTCTCGATGTCGATTGCCTCCGCGAAGAGCGTGTTCTTGCTTTCAAGCTCCACCCCGACAAAATCTTCCACCGCGAGGTTGTAGTAGGTATTGTAGATGAAGTTCACAGCTTTCGCCTTCACATCGTCATCTGCCTCTTGGTATTGAGACAGTCCTACGAGACTTGCAAGTGCTTTATTTGCCACAGAATAGACTTGCTTGAACTCTCCGACTTGGCGGGAGGACAACGCCGTCTCTTCGCCGTCGTAGGTGATAGTTTTTCCGACCGAACGAGGGATAACATCGTACCCCGCCTTGACGAGCCTGTCGAGTTCCTTCCGAGCGGTCGAGTTTGTAACTTCTCCGATGTTCTCGTCGAGCATGATGCCGACGATAGTCCCGATCATCGCGTCGTCCCCTCTCTCGATTGCGGAGTTGAGGTCGGCGCGATAGTTTTTGTCGTAGAGCATATTGTCGATGCCATACGCCGTAGAGGGACTGATGCGCTTAATCAACCCGTACACGATATTATAGATATTGCGGGTCGGTATGCCGAACATTTGCCCCGCCGCAAAGAAGAGTTTTTTCACGGCGGCGGCGATGTCCTTCGAGTCCATGTTGCCCGATGCCATGTCGCCGATGAGGTTGAACACGTTCTCCGCGCTGTCGAAGAGTTCGTTGATAGCCGAGTATGCGTAGTTGTCGAGGTCGTACCCCTCCATGAAGCGAGCGTAGATGTCCTTGATGAGAGGAAGCCCGCCGAAGAGGTTTCCGATGAAGTCGACCGTCATTGTCTCCGCAACGCTTTCGTCCTCGTCGTCCTTGTTGTAGAGCCAACGGAACGCCTGCGCGATGAGAGCCATGAACGCCGCCGACGCGACGAGAGATGCGACCGACTTCCGCGCCTTGCGGTTTGCGGTTTTCAGCCGCGCCGAGAGCTTCTCTCTCACCCCTGCGTCCGTTTCCACTTTCAGCTTCGCACGGAGGACAGCGACCTCTCCGATAGAGTCGATGACCCTGCCGACGACCTTCATCGCATCGGACGAGAACATCGTGATTGTTTTCATGAGTTCGTTGTCCGAGCGCATCGCCGCCGACCGCTCCGTTGCGAGGGCGTTCTGTTGCGTTTCGAGAATGACCCTTTTGAGAAGTTCGCCCGCCTTGACTTTGTTTTCCTCTGTCCCGATTTTTGCGCCGCCGTTCTTCTCTACCTGGACTTGGCAAGCACCGAACAGTCGCTTAACGACAAAGCGGTCGACCTTCCCGATAGGAGTCATCAATACGCCGCTTACCTTGTCGACCTTCTCAATGATGCCCTGCGCCATTGCGACGGTGTTCTCGTTGTTGCGGAGTTTTGCGAGCGGGCAGTATTGGTCGACTTCCGCGTCGCTCACTCTCATGCCGATGCCCCGCGTGATAGACGACACGTCGAGAATGCTCCCTGCGGCGGCGAGCGAGGAAAGCTGCGTTACCCACACTTTGGGGTTTGCGCCGAGTTGGAACTTCGCATAACTTCCGCGGATATACCCCATGATCTTGCGCCCCGCCCCCTTCGAGGTCGGAATGCCTTGTATATCGCTGATGAGTTTTTTGAAGTACTCGTCCCCGCGCTTCCACACGTCGACGCTCTCCGTCTTGACGCTTGTCGGCTTGTTCGGGTTGTCCCCGATGTCGAGGTTGTAGATTTTGTTGTACTCGTCGATTGCAAGGGCGAGGTTCGCGTACTGCGCGACGGCGTGAATGTGCCTGTCGAGGACTCTATCAATCGGCTCGATGTAAAGCTCGTTCTTCGCGCCCTGCACGGTGTCCTTGTTGAACGACGCATTACTCACCCTGTTCATCTCGTCGATGAAGGTACTCGTGTCGACGCTGTGCGCGATGAAGGCTCTCCTTATCGGGAAATAGTAGCTGTCGAGCGCGTTCGAGTAGCCCCGCCTTGCGATGTCCGTCCGACGCTTCGCCTCTTTTGCGACTTCGTTGAAGATGTGATCCGCGATAGTGATGTACTCCTTATCGGCTTCCGTGAACTGCTTGAACAGCTCGTCCTGGACTTCCTTCGCCCGCACCTTCATCTCTTCGATAGTCAGCTCTTCGCCCGGAGCGATCCCATTGAGACGGACTTGTCCGTCCTCCGTCTCGTAGGTGAAGCCCGACTCCATAAGACCGCGGAGAGCCTGTTCGCGGTTGAGCGTCATGTAGAGAGAAATCGCCTGCGCCGCCGGAATGGTCTGCCCGCCGTAGCCCACCGTCCTCTTTCCGAGTTCCTTCAAATACTTCTTGTGAGTTTTGAGGAAATCTTCAATCGGAGCGCGCATCTCCATTTCCTCGATGCCCGCATTGACCGCCCCCTCCCGCAAAGTGGCGAGCATCTCGGTATAGAAGCCGTCCTCGTACATATCCATGCGGCGGGCGACCGTCATCGGGTCTGCGAAGGTCTGCAAATACGACGCTCTGCTGTTGTTGAAAATCTTCTCGGTGAGACGGGCGAACCACCCGACCTGTACGCCCTTATTCGCTCGGAGCGTCTTGATGTACCCCTCCGCGATAGGTTGCGCCTCCACATACGCACCGTTCCGATAGACCTTGTTGTAGGTCTCGATGATGTGCTTGAAGTGGTCGACGACGTTTTCGAGAGCGCGGAGTTCATCGACGGAAAGTTTTCCCTCCCTCGACGAGATGATCTCCAAAAGAGCCGCGATGTCGTTGTCATAAACCCCTTCGAGAAGCGGGTTCGTCTCCACATACCATTCGCGGAGACCGCCGAGAATCTTCCTTGTCGCCGCGTCGGAGAGGTTGCCGCGATACTTGATGTTGGCGAGCTTCTCAATCGAGCCTTTGAATACGTCGCTCTTGAACTGCGAGGCGTTGAGGAACGTCCCAAGTTTGATGTCTTTGAGTTTCTGCGTCTTGTCGAGAATGCGGTTGAGAAGCCTGTTTTTGCTCCGCTCTTCGAGGTACTTTTCTTTCCAAACGAGAGCCTGCTTGCGATACTTCTCGACGATAGCCGCGAGTTTCGACGGCTTGCCTTTCGTGTCGAAGCTCCGAAGGACTTCCCTTGCGATGTCCTGCTTCATCTGCCTGCGATCCGACGAGGAAAGCGCGTCCGTCAGCATCTCCTTTGCCTTCTTCTTCAACGCTTGCACGGCGTTCCGATAGGCGGAATCTATCTCGAAGAAAATATCCGCCTCATTGATAGCGTCGATGTGAATACCACTATTTTCGAGTATAAGCGCAAGCTGATCCGGACCGATGCCCTTTTCGCCTCTCGGCTTGCCCCAAAGAAGGTATGCGCTGTTGTCCTTGTCGTAACGATACCTTATCTCACCCTTGATGCCGTTGAGGTCGAGAGAATGAAGGTACGGTTTGAGCGCGTCGATGATGTCGACGTATGCCTGCATATCCTCATCTCCCCAAAGGCTCTCGACGGCGGAGTTCTGAATGATGTACTCGGCGATGTCGAGCGCGACTTTCATCTGCCGCCCGCCGTCGGCGGTGTTCAGCCCGCGCCAAAGCATCTCGATAACTTCGGACTTTGCCTTGCCGCGAAGTACGCCGTACTTGTCCCCGAACGTCATGTAGTTGCTCAAAATGTCGTTGATGACCTGTTCCGCCTCGACCTTGCTGTACACCTTAAACTTGGTATGGTCGGCGAGCATCTTCTTGATTTGCCCGTCCGTCAGCTCGTAGAAGTAATCGCCGCCCTTCCGAGCATACCGAATATCGGGATCGGTCGACGGATTCTCATTGGAAATGAGCTTGATCTGATTGGAGTTTTTGAGAACGACATCGGTCGCGGGTTCGCCGCCCACGCCCTCTCGAACGTTCTTTATGACGACCGCATCGTACCCATGCGAGAAAAGCTCGACGGGAAGATTGTCTGCGTCGAGACTGCCCGCGAGTTCGTACTTTTCCCGAAGCCAATCGGGAGTATCTTCCGAGAAGGGAATATCCATATAGTTATTACCCTGCGCGTCGATGACAAACGGATTCTCCGCCCTCGCATAGAGGGAAATCACGCCGCCCGACTTGCCCCTTGTGTCAAGGGAAAATGCGCTTGCAACTTCATAGGAGTCGGTCGTATATACGCCCTGCGCCCACGAGCTGCCCTCTCTTCCGTTCCAAATGGTACGTCCGCCGTCTGCGCTCCGATAAAGGACAAGCAGATTGCCGTCATCGTCGAGAATACCGCCGTCCTGGAAGTAGTTGACCTGTCCCTCCGTCAGCGTTCTCCCTTCACTATCCTTGCGAGAGAACTTCACATCGTCCATTCTCGATATAATATCCGCCCTGCTTTCCCCGTCTTTGTACAACTCGAACGGAACATTGTGCTTTTGCAGTTCGGAACGGAGTTCTTCGCTCGCGCTTTCGGGAAGCAATACACGCCGAATCTCATCAAGTCCAACGGCGCGGCGAGGCTTTGCCTC
>CANQOT010000039.1 GCA_947625555.1 uncultured Clostridia bacterium
TTTTGCCCTGTCGAGCCGCTGGGCGCGGTGGCTCCGCTATACCACGTTGCACCATCTTTCCCCGCGGCGCCGTCTTTTCCGTTTGCGCCGGGCGCACCGTTCTCGCCGTTTTTGCCCGGAGTTCCGGGAGCGCCATCTGCGCCGACCACTACGCCGAGATCGTCCTGCGTCTCGTCGGTGTAGTGAATGATGAGTTTGTTTTCGCCGTTGATCTCTGCGGATGCAATACCGCGGCCGTCTTTCCCGTTTGCGCCGGGCGCACCGTTCTCGCCGTTTTTGCCCGGAGTTCCGGGAGCGCCGTCCTTGCCGTCTTTCCCTTTTATGTTCACGGTAGGCGGATTCTGCTTTTCGCCATCGTTCGACCATGACAGGTCGCCGTCCTCGCTCACGGACGGCGTGAAGGTCGTACCGTCTTTTCCGTCTTTCCCGGGCGCACCGTTCTCGCCGTTCTGTCCGGGAGATCCGGGAGCGCCGTCCTTGCCGTTTGCGCCATCGGCGCCTTTGATGGTTACGGGATCGGGGTTGGGGAGGCTCCCATCGTTCGTCCACGTCAGAACGCCCTCCGCGCTTACATGGGGGGTGAACGTTGTACCGTTCTTCCCGTCTGCGCCATTTACGCCGTTCTGGCCATCTCTGCCGGGAGTTCCGGGCGTACCATCTTTTCCTGCTGCGCCGTCTTTCCCGTCCGCTCCGACCACTACGCCGAGATCATCCTGCGTTTCATCGGTGTAATGGAGAATGAGCTTTTTCTCGCCATTGATCTCGGCCGATGCGATGCCGCGACCGTCTTTCCCGTTCTGGCCATCTTTGCCGGGTGCGCCATCCGATCCGTTTTTTCCCGGAGCGCCATCTTCGCCCGGCGCACCGTCTGCGCCCGGTTTTCCCTGCGGTCCGGTCAAGTTGCCGAGCGGACTCCCCCACCCGTTCGCCGTTCTTTTGTAAACGTCGCCATTTGCGGTGTTGAGGTAGAAGTCCCCCTCCTTGCCTGTTGACTCGGCAGGAGCCGCTGTCCCCTCATACCACGTTGCCCCGTCTTTGCCGTCCAGCACCTCGGGCTTGCCCAATACGTTCGCCCAGTTCGGGGTATTCCCCTCGCTTTCGGACCATTCGGTCAGTCCCGCGATCAGCTCTGCTCGCGTGATGGGGTAGACAATGACTTCATTGCCATTTGCATCGATAAACCTGAGCAAGCTCTTCGTTTCCGATGTTATAAATTCGTTCGGCATTTTTGATCCTCCTTATTTTTTAGAGGGGCGGCGAGGTTGCTGCCCCTCCACGTTCGCGTTCTTTATTCTTCGTCGATCAGTTGAAACCACAGATCCCCTTCCTTGAGATCCTCGGGCTGCTCTTTGGAAAAGTAGATCTTCGACTTTCCCTCGAGCGCGGTGAGCTTCTCGCGGGTGATCTCATCGAGGACATCGGAGTTCTCGTGTTCGTGTGCCTTGCTGGCTGCGTCATCCCACGAGGTCACCTTTTCTCCGGTGATCTCATCAAGGGTAGACGAGTTTTCGTGTTCATGCGCCTTTTCGGCAGCCCCATCCCACGAGGTCACCTTTTCTCCGGTGATGCCATCGAGGACGGACTTGTTTGCGTGCGAGTGGCTCCCCTCCGACGCTGCGTTGACTTTCTCCGCAAGCTCCGCATCGAGATCGGATTCGGCCACCTTGTCTTTCCCGGCAAGGGCGCCGAGCTTCTCCACCGAATTCTGGAAAGTCTGGAACGTCGTTTTGTCGAGTTTGTCTCCGATGGCTTTTTGAAGGGCCTCCTTTGCCTCCTCGTGCTGCGAGATGTAGTCCGCGATCTCTTTGAGGGTGTTGTAGGTATCGGGGGCGCCGTCGATAAGGCCATTGACTGCCGCATCGATCTTCTGCTGGATCTCGGTAGTAACCGCGCTTGCCTCCGCCTTTTTGTCGAGGCTTGCAAGGATCTCGGCGAGCTTTGCGGTGAGGGTCGTGGAGTCGTCGTACATGACGTTATCCGCGTTCGTTTTGACGATGATCTTTTTGAGGATGCCCTCGATTTTTGCCTGCAAAATTGCTTTTTGGATGTCTGTTGCCATTTTTCTTTGATCTCCCTTTTTTTACTTTGAAATATTGATTTTTGCAATGTCGCTGCCGGGTTCGGCTGGTTCAAATTCCGCGTTCTTTACAGGACGCGCTTTTCCCTCGAGGTTGAATACTACTTCTGCCCCCTCTACATCCTCTTCACCTCCTAAATCCAAAACGATTGCGGTTCCCTCTTCGGAGGGCTGAACCGGTTGCATCCCAGATGTGTCGATCCAAAGTACAGGGCCTTTCGTGGGACGCTGATCCGACAGCACGACACCCGTTCCGGGTTCGCCTTGCGGTCCTTGCGCGGGAACTTTCGTATCCGTATCACCGATCCACCAATTCCCATTAGAGTCGATGTGCGGCATATTGTAGATCCGCTTCTCCTCCGCGACCTCGCGCTTTCCCTCCGCGACCGCTCTCGCCTGCTCCGCGGCATCTCTTTGCCTCTCGGCTTCGGAACGTGCGCTTTCAGCCGCCGATCTTTCGCCCTCCGAATATGCCCGCATCTGCTCGGCCGCCGCCCGCTCTGCCTCAGAGGTCAGTCTTGCGGTTTCGGCTGCCGAACGCTGATCCTCGGCAAGCTGGCGCGTAAGCTCCGACTGCGCCCGGAGAATTTCTGCTTCGGCTCTCTTTTCTTCCGCGGCCACGCGCTTGCTTTCATCGGTCGCTCTTTGCGTCTCTGCGACCTCGCGCTTTCCCTCCGCGACCGCACGATCTTGTTCTGCTGCGGTCCTCTTTTCTTCAGCGGCCGCACGAGCCGTTTCGGTCTTTTCCCTCTGCGCTTCGGCCGCTACCCGATCGCTCTCCGATGTCTTGCGCTCCTCTTCGGCGGACGAACGCATTTTCTCGGCTTCTGCGCGCCCGCTTTCGGCGTCTACGCGGGTTTCCTCGCCCTGCTCACGGACGGCTTCCGCTTCGGATCTCTCCTGTTCTGCCGCCGCTCTGGCGATTTCCGCCTCGTCGCGTCCCTGTTCGGACTGCTCGCGCAGATCCTCGGCGGCCGCCCTTGTCTGCTC
>CANQOT010000040.1 GCA_947625555.1 uncultured Clostridia bacterium
GATGTACATAGAATTATCTAATCTATGTACATTTCCTAAGTATTATAGCGGTTTCCATGGATAAAGTCAACGGAATGGAGGGGGTTTTCATAAAGTTTTTTCACGTTGAGGCAACGTTTTATTCACAAATCTTTCATAATAAGTACATAGATTAGATAAATCTACGTAGATTTCGGCAGAGAAAAAGAAGGACCGAGGAGGCAGAAGAAAGCGGCGTAGAAGAAGCCGTAAAAGAGAAGCATATGAGTGAGATATTGGAAGTAAACGATTTTTCGAAGAAGTACAGGAACAACCCCAACTATTCGGCGCATCACATCAACTTCGACGTAAAGGCGGGGGAAGTGGTGGGCCTTGTAGGGAGCAACGGTGCAGGCAAATCCACCATCATCAAGAGCATCATCGGGGTGTTGCCGTTTACGGAGGGCACCATCAAGGTATGCGGGTATGATATCTCCAAGCAGCCCGAAGAGGCGAAGCGGCTCGTAGGGTATGTCCCGGACGACCACTCGGTGTATGAGAAGCTCACGGGCAGGGAGTATATCAACTATATCGGAAGTTTATACGGCGCCACCAAGGCCCAGAAGCGGTATATGACGACGGAGTTTGCCGCACGGTTTGAAATTACGAGAGCGTTGGATACGCAAATAGCAGGGTACTCCCACGGCATGCGGCAGAAGATCTGTATCTTAGGGTCCCTCGTTCACAGGCCCAAGCTGTGGATCCTGGATGAGCCCATGGTAGGGTTAGACCACCAGACGATGTCGCTCCTGTGCGGATATATCAGGGGCTATGCGGATGAAACGCATTCCGTATTATTCTCCTCCCATAACTTAGAAGTGGTACGGCATACCTGTGACAAGGTGGTATTCATCAAGAGCGGGGAAGTGGCGAACGTGGTAGACCTGCGCGTAGACAAGGGCTTCAATTTGAACAAGTACTATACGGAGCTCAACGAGGTGCGGCGCGATGGGTGAGTTTATCCGTTTACAGCTGAAACTGAAGTGGGGGTACAACAGGAACAACAACAAGGCGAGCGCCATTATGACGGCGATAGCGGCGCTCCTTGCAGTGCTTATTGCCCTTGCGTTGGTGGCAGTTCTTACTTATGTATTGCGCGCGAGCATCGGGGTAAAGGCGAAGCCGCTCTCCGAGCTCTACCTCACCCTCATCATGGCGGCGCTTACCATCGTGGCCACGGGCATGCAGGTAAACAGGCTGTACCGCCCGGGAGATATGCTCATCACCGCCCGCTTTCCTTTAAGCCCCTTCAAGCTCTTCGCGGGCTATCTCATCTTAAACTATATCGATCTCACCATCTATTCGGTGATCTTCGTGCTTCCCGTGATGTTGGTATTCGGGTTTACGGTACAGTGTCTCTCGGTGGTGTACATCATAGGGACGGTATTGGGTGCGCTCTTCATGCCGCTCATCCCGTTTGCCCTCTCCATCTTCATCGCGATCCCCGCGGTGTACTTCATGGAGTTTCTCGCAAGGCACGGAGCGGTGCGGCTCGTGCTCTTCGTGCTCTGCCTTATAGGGGCATTCTTCCTCTACTACTTCCTCCTCAACGAACTCGCACAGTTCTTCCTGCACAGGAATTGGGAAGAGGGGACCTTGGAGATATGGGAGAGCATCTTAAAGGCATTGGATAGCTACTATAACCCCGCGTATTACCTCGGCAACATCATCTTCTTCGATAAGTTCTGGATAGGGCTTGCGGTGGTACTCGGCGGAGGCGCATGGCTGACGGGCTGCGGGGTATTCCTCGCAAGTGCGGTCTGCACCGAGCTTCGGAACAAGGCGTTGGACAGCGGCACCACGGGCAGACAGGGAAGATACTCGCGGATAGACGGCTACGGCAGCGGCCACGCCATCCTCCGCTATACCTTCCGCGAGATCGTGCGCACCAAGACGTATTCGTATTTCTACTTGGGCGTAGCCATCTCTACGCCCGTGATGGTATTCTTCTGCAACAGGCTCGTGACGATGGTAGGGGAAGGGTATATCGGCAGCGGCATCAACTTCGGCGCCTCTATGCTCGTCGTCGCCGTGTTCATGGCAATGATATGCTCCTTCACCGCGACCGTCCTCAGCGTAGAGGGCAAGACATTCTATATCACGAAGTTAGTTCCCGTAGGATACAGGAAGCAACTGTTCATTAAAGGGCTTCTGAATATCGTCGTGAGTGCGGTGGCGCTTGCCATCAGCACCATCGTGCTCGTCGCATTGGATTTCTTGACCTACCGAGAGATGTGGGTGCTGATCGGGACGCAGTTCGTGCTCGCGGCGGGGTTAGTATTCAACGGCATCAACATGAACCTCGCCAACCCGAACTTAAAGCCGAAGGCGAACGGGGAAGCGGAGGAGATCAATATCACCTATATGCTGCTGATAGGCCTCGTGCTTGCGGCGATCATCGGTGCGGGGTGCATCATCCTGCCGAGAGTGTATGAGGAGAACGGAGCGATGTTTGCGTATATGGGTGCGGGGGCAGTCGCCGCCGTGTATATGCTCATCAACGTTGTCGTGTTCTTCTGTACTGCCAATAAGAAATATCGGAAGATCGAAGTATAAAGAAGGGAGAAAGAGTTATGAAAAAACTAATGACGT
The DNA here is from genome assembly GCA_947625555.1 of uncultured Clostridia bacterium. Classification (GTDB taxonomy): domain Bacteria; phylum Bacillota; class Clostridia; order Christensenellales; family Borkfalkiaceae; genus Gallimonas. The sequence continues at coordinate 2,611 of CANQOT010000040.1, forward strand.
CAACCATCATTCTGCTTCCGCTGCTCCTGCTTGCCATCATGCTCGTGAGCGGAGCCATCATGAGCCTCGTGACGCATATCTACGTGGAACAGGTAGAGTTTGTAGGGAACGGGGCGCTCGTGCTCGTCATGGAGGACGAGGCGGAGCCGCCGACGGAGAAGCTCGAGGTGAATATCCTGCCGCTCAAGGCGGAGAACCGCGGGCTGAGCTATTCCGTGGTGGATGAGGACATCGCCACCGTAGACCAAAACGGCAACATCACCGCAAGAGACTACGGCGAGACGTATGTCACCGT
>CANQOT010000041.1 GCA_947625555.1 uncultured Clostridia bacterium
CGGCTCTTTCTCTGTTACTCGGTCGCCTGCTTTTTGGCGACTTGCTTTTTGGCGTATGCCTCGATCTTGTCGAACGCCGCCTGAACGATCCCCTGCACGACTGCCCGTGTCAGGATCGGCTTCAGGAAAACGGGGATCAGAGCGCAGAGCTGATCGACCGCGATCTGCATTTTTTCCTGACCGCTCTTGTCCTCGTTCTCCGCGACGTCAACCGCCCCCGCGGCCGCTTTTGTGATCTTGGCGCGAACGTAGAAGTAATACCCCACGAAGCACGCCGCGACCGTCAAAACGCCCAGCACGATGCTGATGATTTCTGCCGCTGCCACTTCTCACTGCCTCCTATCACCATCCTCGCCGTACTTCCTTACCGAGTTTCCTGCCCGCCGATGCGCTCCTCTATACCGTCGATCCGCTTATGCGCGGACTTTACGCTTTCCTCGACGCGCGTCAAGCGCTCGCCCTGCTGATCCTGCTTTCGGGCGATTTCCTTGACGTCGAGGCGGAGATCATCGAAGCTGTTTCTCATGTATTTGATATCGCCCTTTATCCCGCCATCGTCTGAACCGGCTTTGTAGCGGTCCTTTCCTCGGTTGACGAAAAAGGTCACGATTGCTATGATGGAAGCGATCAGCGCGACCACGCTGCATATTATTGTGAAAACTTGACCGACCGTCATGCGGTTCCCTCCTTTCGTCTCAGCTCCTCGAAAAGTGTGCGATAATCCTCAATCGAAGCCTTGAGATCGTGCGCATCCTGCACGGCGCGCATCTGCTCTCGTGACAATTCGTGCGAGCCGTTCATGATCTTGTAGGCGAAAAGCAGAAAATTCCACAGCCGCTTTTGCGGCATTCTGTATTCCTCCTCGCCACCCCTTGCGCGCATCCTTTCTGGCGGCGCGTTGAAAAGGTATTTGTCGTAGAAGCCGAGGACCTTTTTTGCGAGGTCTCGGTCCTCTATCACATCGAAACGCTTGAAGCCCTCATCCGTCCCGTAGACGAGGATCATATCGGGGCTTTCGGTGACGTAATAAAAGATCCTACGGGACTGATCCACGCGGTTCCACTCCTCAAGGGTGTAGTAGGTGCATTCCACGCTGCAATCCATGACGCGGAAGGGCTTCCCGATCTCCGCCTTTGGGTTGTACCAGCCCACGATGATCTTGAAGTCTATGTCGTTCGGATGCTCGAGGTAGAGCGCGCTCCCCTCGATGAAGATGGCGTGGACGGATTTTCGCTCGACGCCGATCTTTTGCATCTCGTCAAGAAGCGCCTCCACAAACCGTCCGTCTACTACTTCGCCAATGCTCCGCACGTCGCTTCGCCCTCCCTATCGTATCCTTGATTTGTTTGAGCTTTATTTTCGTCGGTGCGACGAGCCGCCGAGCGAGGTATCTCCTGTAATTTGTCGTGCGTTTAAGCCACCCCATAAGGGACACGATTGATCGCGCCCGGCGGAGCGACAGCCGCTTTTTCATGCGATGGTAGAGCCGTGTGACCTTGTACAGGACGGGCTTATTCAGCCGCGTGAAGCCCCGTGAAACCTTATACCCAAGCACCTCGATCTCATCGCCCTTTTCGAGGTTCAAAAGCTGGTAGGTCTCTTTGAGCGACAGGTGCAGCCTCTCCGAGAGGTACTTCGTGATCTGCTTGCGATAGAAGTGGAGCTTCCGTTTGTTATTCGCAAAGATCCACAGGTTATCAACGTATCGGACGTATGCGGGCGCGTGAAGCTCCTGCTTGACGTAGTAGTCGAACTCCTGTAAGTAAAAGTTCGAGAGCCATTGCGAGGAATTCAAGCCCAGCGGAAGCCCGCGGCCGCGATTCCCGATCACCTGCCTGTAGAAATCCATGAAGTCCCGATCCGCCACTTTCCTCGCTACCTGCCTGAAAAGGATCGCTTTGTCGATGCGATCGTAGAACTTCTTAATGTCGAGCTGCAGGCAGTATTTGTATCTCTGCACGGCTCGTCTGCAAAAGCCGAGGCCCACGTCAAGCCCTCGCCCTTTGACGTTCCCCACGCACCAATGGTACATGGATTTGCTGATGATCGGCTTGAGCTGATCTACCAAGAGATAGTCGAACGCCTTATTCGGGAAAAACCGCGCGATCGTAATTTCGCGGTCTTTCTTCCTGTCGTGGACTATGCGCTTTTCCACGGGATACATCGGCGCGGTCCTCGCTTCCAGAGCATCGTAAATCACACCCGCCATTTTGTCGATCTTTTTGCGGACGCGATCACGGTACTTTTTGTGTGCCGAAGCCGTCAAAAGCACGGTTTTGATATGCTCTTTGTCGAGCAAATTTTTGTAGAGGTTTTTGTAGGTTTTCATCCTTTCTTTGCTGTCTTATCGGGCTTTCGATATTTCACTACTCACCCGACCCTCTTTCGACTCTTCTTTTCGCCAAGGGGCAGAGCAGCAGCATGGCGGTATTCACTTTTTCTTTTGACCTTAGACGCAGGGCGCCACCGTCGTTGTTGTTGTTCCAAGCGTTGTTGAACTCATTATTCCAGTTCACGAAAAACAGCCCTATTTTGCCATACTGCCGCCTGTTTTAACGACTTTTCTCTTGTCGTTTTTCCTTATTTCGGAGCTTATGTTTTCATACGCACTCTCCCG